>CAYNSS010000001.1:20514-703842 GCA_964400275.1 uncultured Pseudomonadota bacterium | reverse complement strand
CGTTTACAGCGTGGACTACCAGGGTATCTAATCCTGTTTGCTCCCCACGCTTTCGTGCCTCAACGTCAGAAATGGACCAAGAAGCTGCCTTCGCCATCGGTGTTCCTCTCGAGATCTACGCATTTTACCGCTACTCCGAGAATTCCACTTCTCTCTTCCATCCTCAAGCAACACAGTTTCAATCACATGCTCCCAGTTAAGCTGGGAGATTTAATAATTGACTTGTATCGCCGTCTACGCACCCTTTACGCCCAGTGATTCCGAATAACGTTTGCACCCCTCGTATTACCGCGGCTGCTGGCACGAAGTTAGCCGGTGCTTTCTCTAGTGTTACAATCATCCCTCGCTTCTATTAAAAGCAAGTCTTTTTTCACACTTAACAGGAGTTTACAATCCGAAAACCTTCATCCTCCACGCGGCGTCGCTGCATCAGGCTTTCGCCCATTGTGCAATATTCCTCACTGCTGCCTCCCGTAGGAGTTTGGACCGTGTCTAAGTTCCAATGTGGCCGTTCGCCCTCTCAGGCCGGCTATCCATCATTGCCTTGGTGAGCCATTACCTCACCAACTAGCTAATAGAACGCAAGCTTATCTTTCAGCGACAGCAAAGAGGCCATCTTTCTCTCTTTCGAGACGTATGCAGTATTAACTTTAGTTTCCCAAAGGTATTCTTCACTGAAAGGAAAATTCTCACGCGTTACTCACCCGTCTGCCGCTTTACTCATCCCGAAGGACTTTCACGCTCGACTTGCATGTGTTAGGCACGCCGCCAACGTTCATTCTGAGCCAGGATCAAGCTCTTCATCACAAAAATTATTAATTAACAGAGGTTTTACCTTAGAATTTTTAAGCAACGAATTCTTTATACAAGAACTCGTTGAAATTCTATTTCTTATGATTTCAAAGATTTAAAACTTCATTGCCTCAACTGAGGCAGTTAGCTTTAGTAATTGATTTAAATTTGAACATCGATTTTTGGTTGCTCAACCGATCGGTTGATGCTTCCTTGATGTTGTTGATTTCAATTGATTACAAGAACTATTGTATATGAACCCCTTACAAAGTCAACAAATTTTATAAAAAAAATTAAAAATAATTAATATTTTTCTTTTTTAAGTTAAAATCATCCCTTCTTGCTTGTTGTTCAAAACCCTAAAAAAGCCTTTTAATAAAGGAAAAAATGGCATTAAATCATTGATTGAATCGAACGATAATCTTTTTTAAAAAAATTATAAAAAAAATCTATTTTTTCTCCTTTTTTATGAATATTTTATTAAAAAAAGAGAAAAAACTTATAAAATTTTATAAATATTTAGTAAGAAATATGTATAAATAGATTTATACTTACTAACATAAAATAGATACCTTATAAAAAATATATCCCCTGATACATATTTTATAAAATTGAACCCCTTATATATAAAGAGTGCTCATGATACTAATTGAACAATTACTAGAAAAACTAAAACACTTAGAGCCGCATATAAAAGTGATACAAAGCTATTGGGGCTCTTCAATATATGAAGAAACCCTTAAAGAACTCATCCTTGAAAGCGAAGATATTAATTTTTGGCAAAATCCATCGAATGGAAAAATACTTAAAGAAATTCAAAGACTCAAAAAAATAATCCTTGAATATCAAAACATCATTAAAAGCTATACAGAGTTGCCAGAACTCATCAATATTTTTGAAAACGACCAACATGAGCTTGCTAAGCTAGAAATAGAACTCAATAAACTCAATAAACAAACCTTAGCCTTTAAAATACAGTTGCTTCTTCAAGAAGAATATGATGATCGACCTTGCTTTCTATCTATCAACTCTGGTGCCGGCGGAACAGAATCACAAGATTGGGCTGACATGCTTCTTCGCATGTATGTTAGATTTTGCGAACAAAACAATCTTTCTGTATCGATTGTTGAATATCAGGGCGGAGAAGAAGCCGGAATCAAATCCGCAACCTTATATATACAAGGCGAAAATGCATACGGACTCTTACGATCAGAACATGGAGTACACAGGCTTGTTAGAATATCACCCTTTGATGCCAATAAACGTCGTCATACTTCATTTGCTGCAATAACAATTATTCCTGAATTACCTGCTTCTGAAAAAATAGAGATTGATCCAAAAGATCTTCGGATAGATACCTATAGAGCAGGAGGAGCTGGAGGACAGCATGTCAATAAAACAGAGTCAGCTGTACGAATAACCCATATACCTACAAACATTGTCGTCCAATGCCAAAGTGAACGCTCACAAATTCAAAATCGTGAAACAGCAATGAAAATGCTCATGGCAAAACTGAAACAAAAACAAATCGAAGAAGATAAATCTAAAACTACTGTTGAAAAAAAGAAAGCAGAATGGGGCTCCCAGATTAGATCCTATATCTTACATCCTTACAAAATGGTTAAAGACCATAGAACCAACATTGAACACTTTCAACCAGAACTCGTCCTTGATGGCGATCTTATGAAATTCATAGAGGAATACTTAGTACAAGAAGGCACCCAAAAAAACAAATAAATTAAAACAGATCGGAATACTTTAAATCCGATCTGTTTTTTTACTTCAATTTATAAATTTTTTATAAAATTACCTTGATTTTATTTTAAAAGATATTATTTTTATTATTCATTAATATAACCGCCTATGATTTCTACATATCTAATATTTTTATATCTACTTGAATACAGACAAAACCATCCACAACATATGACCTGCATAGACTCCAAAACAAACTGGATATAATCTTTGTCTATCTTTAATTAAATGAGCAACAGCCCCAGAAGCAATTAACGTTGCAGAAACAAAAGGTGTCATTAAAACTCCCCCAGTAATCGTCAAAACATTTTCTGTAAAACGACGTAAAAAAACCGTAAGCCCAAAACCGGCTAAAAATATTTTATAATTATACTTTCCATATCTGACAATAGCATCAAGCTCATGAGCCTTATTAGCTATTAAATCAAAAGAACCAAAGCCAAAAATATTATTAAGATACCAAAACCAAAAACCCGCTACACAAGCCGAACTAATAACTGCTATTAATTGATACTTAACAATAACCTTATAATCAATACCTGATAAATCAGCTAGCTTATAAGAAAACATAAAATTAACAACCAAACCCAAACTTATCATTGAAAAAAGAGAAAGAGCTACAATACTAAGTGATGTTGCAGAAATAAAGTAAATCGCCATTAATAAAAGAAACCAAACATAAGTATCTATTTCTATAATTCCAAATACTGAAATAATATCTATCATATATCGCGCAAGCAATATCAGCAGAGCAAACATTAAAAACATCATCAAAACATTCATATCCCAATAAGCAAAAAATGCTAATACAATTGCTACTGTTACCAAACACCATAAAACAAACCACTTTTGAGAACTCATTTTAAGCAAAAAAGATCTATGAGTATTCAAGGGCTTTTTATTCAAAAATTCATAAAAATAAGCTAAAAACCATGAAAAAAGCATTCCGGAACAAAATGTAATTAAAAATGCATGATCAGTTAAATTACTCGGTATATATATATGTACAGCACGAAGAATAATAACTCGAATTATCAATCCTATTAAAATCGGCACAGCTGAATGCAAACCTGTTATAAAACCTACAGATGACAATAAAGGTATCATATGAATAAAAGAACTATAAGAAGACAAAGAAAACGCAGAAACAAAAGTCAAAGAATTCCAAAGACCTGACAAAAGCAATCCAACAAACATCATTAATCGTGCATTTTTATTTTTATCAATATAAATAACATCATAAATCAATTTGCTCATAGGAAAATCAGGATGCGTTTGTACTAAAAAATAATCCTTTAAAATATAAGTAATCAAAAAAGCATAAGAAGCTGATACTAAAACAAATGCTGCTACAATCATAAAAAAATGACTTGTATGCGCAACCCAGTATTCAAATAAACTTCTATGCATAAAATAAAACGAAGGCAATGAGAATCCAAGACAAATTCCTATCATTCCGCCAACAGACCCCGAACTTATAATTATAATTGCATGCTTTTTAATCCATTGCGCATTAAAAAATGGAATAATTAAAGTCATTAAAACCACGCTAAAAATTGGCGCTACCCAAGGTCCAAGCTGAGTACTCATTGCTAAATAACCCATCATTCCTGTCGAAAAAACAGAAAAAAACATAGCCAAAAATATCATTAACATAAACTTCTTCCTTTTTTACATTTTGTAAGATTACTTTAATATCTAAAATAAAACTTATTCCAATAGATAAAAAAAATAAAGAAGGTAATACATTAATGAATATTTTATTTTTATTATTATTTTTTACTCAAAAAATAATTTCTATACCCCAAGAAGCACAATATTTTTTAGACGCAAAAAAACTTTATAATATACAACAAACACAAGAAGAACTTTTTAAGCTTGGATTTAAAAAAATTTTTTTTACGACACAAGACAATATTAAACTATGTGGTCTGTTCTTAGATAAATCAAAAAAAGAAAAAATTAAAGGGACCATTCTTTACTGCGCTGGATTTTATCCCGGACTCAAAGAAGGAATGTGTTCTTTTTACAGCTTACTTATTAATCAACCATATAATATTTTAATATTTGATGCTCGTGGACACAATGAAAGCGACGGTTCTTTTTTAAGTTATGAAGGAATCAAAAAATATGGTCAAAAAGAATACTTAGATATAGTTGCTGCCTTGCAATATATTTATAACTACAATCAAGAAAATAATATTACCCAAAATATAATTATTCATGGAATTTGCTCAGGAGCATTTCATAGCATTAAAGCACTAAATTACTTAATTGAAAATAATTCTGCGCAGGCAGATAACATCAAAGGAATTATTTTTGATAGTGGTTGGTTTCATTTATCAGATATTGTCAAAAGCTCTATTTATTCTGACGTTTCAAAACACTTAAAAAACAGTTATTTTTCTTGGGCAACAACATTTTTATCATACATGCTATACCAAATTTATAATTTACTTTTTTCAAAAGAACATAGCGCACAAGAAGGAATTCATGAATCAATACAAAAAATCAAATGCCCTATATTTTTTGTACACTGTACAAATGATCCGTATGTTCCTATAAAACCCGTTCAAGATTACACCCAAAAATGCAATTGTAAATACTTTTGGTGGATTCCTCATAATAGCCATGCAAATTATCACATGCACAATTATCAACACTACCAAGATAAACTATTAGATTTTTTAAACTCTATATACTAAACAGCTGAATTTTGTAAATAATTGCCGCCACCAGCTAAAAAATGAAAATGCAAATGAAAGACTGATTGCCCAACCGATTTTCCATTATTTGAAACTAACTTAAATTCACGATTGCCTACCAAGCAAGTTGATAAATATTGCGCTACAAGCAAAATATCACCAAGCATTGCGCTATCAGACTGATCGCAAGACTTAATGTCAGCAACATGCTTTTTAGGGATAATAAGATAATGAATAGGAGCTTTAGGAGATATATCTGCAATAACAATTATATTTTCTGTTTCATGTATTTTTTGAGCAGGAATAAGATTTTCAATAATTTTACAAAAAATACATTCTTGCATCTACACACCTTTTAAAAAATTAATTGAAAAGAAAGAGTTATTTTGGTACCAAGGGTCGGAATCGAACCGACACAACACGTCAGTGTCGCGGGATTTTGAGTCCCGTGCGTCTACCAGTTCCGCCACCTTGGCAATCTTAATAGATACGAATATCAAAGATATATAAAAGTGTAGCTAAAATAAGCAAAAGGTCAATTAAAAACTATTTAAAAACTACTAATACCGGAGAATGATCCGAAGGAATTTTAGGTTGCACCACATGTTCAAATCCATGCTCATATATTTTTTTCAATTTATCTGAACGAATATGATGATGTTTTGATGTTACAATACAAGATTTTTGTAAATCAATTTCAAATCCCGAATACAGAATGTGATCAATTGAAAACGGTTCTTCTGATGGAGAATAAGACGTACAAGATTCATGTTCAAACATTAAAAATTTTTTATTAAGTATATCAGATATTGATTGAATCACGATTTTATGCATATCTTCATACATAGTATTAAAATCACCTGCCAATATAATTTTAGATGGTAAATTTTCTTTTATACTGCTACACAAATCTGAAACCTGGTACACAGCTTCATCAATTGCTTGCGGATGTGAAGATTTGCTTAAATGAACAGAAGCTACAAACAATTGCTCTCCTGTTTTAATATCTTTAATAATACCGCCACAAAAAGCTCCTGGTGAGCCTTTCTGGCTGCTTTTCAAAAGAGTTCCCAACGAATCAACTAATTCAAATTTCATTTTTTTGGCATAAACAACAATTCCACCATGTACACCTTTTTCATGATAAGCAACTTGCATATACTCAGCCAATAAAAAATTATTAAAAAAATGAAGCGCTGTTAAATCTATCTCTTGAAAACATAAAATGTCGGCTTCTAATTTACTAATAATCTCTAAATGTTTACCTAACCTTCCATAATCACCTGGTATAAATCCATAATCGGCAACATCACGGGTTGCTGGTCCTAAAATATTCCAGCTTAAAACAGAAAAAGACATACCTCTCCTTTTGCTATCTATTTATTTTTAAAAATACCTGCTTGGCTATCAAAACCTAATTTGTGCAAAAATTGCTCATAAGTCATATCTATATGAATTGCTATCTTTTTTTTACGACTTATCAGTCCACTTAAAATTTCAATGTTTTGTTTTTTTATACCCAAGATATCTGCAAAAAACTCTATAATTTCCCTATTTGCTTTACCATCCTCTGGCGCGGAAAGAATAAAGCATTTTAAAATTCCCGATGAATCAAGTACAATTTTTTGCCGACCCGATAGCGGAAAAACCTTAATCTCAATAATAAGAGCCATATAAAAACCTTAAGTGAATAAACCTGAATTGATTGTAATATTTTTCATACAATTAATAAAAAAAGCATATATCATCATATATTTTACTTGTAAAAGAACAAGAAAATAGTATTCTTACTTGTATGTGCTCTTTTATTTTACAGCATTTGCAACGGAGAGGTGACTGAGCGGTTGAAAGTGCTCGCCTGCTAAGCGAGAGCTCTGGAAACAGGGCACGAGGGTTCGAATCCCTTCCTCTCCACCAGTCAATTACACAGCAAATGACTGGCAACCCATTCCTTTTAAAGGTTTTCGTTTAAATATTTTCTTCTAAGAAAATATTTACATGCAATACTTTTACTAAAATAATTCTTGAAATAAAAATTATAATTCATCATGCAAAAGCATATGAATAATTTGCGCCTGTAGCTCAGTTGGATAGAGCGTCAGACTACGAATCTGAAGGTCAGAGGTTCGACCCCTCTCAGGCGCACCAGCTTTCGCCAAGGCTTCAGTTGGCACGGCCACTACAAAATGCCCAAAACATTAATCAAAAAAATAATTTTTAAATTCAAGCGAAAGCTGCCCGCCATAGTAAATGAGCTATCTCGTCCGCCGAAGCTTTTAAGCTAAGGAGAAAGCAAAATAAGACGGCTGGGCCATTAAAAATAAAAATTCATAAATATCATGTACTACGTTTACCTTCTCCGATCTATTAATTTTCCAGATAAAAAGTATATAGGTTTTACTGATAATTTTGCTGCAAGATTAAAAACTCATAATGCTGAAAGTTCACCTCATACTAAACCTCATGCACCTTAAAAAATAGAATTTTTAATTGGTTTTGATGACAAACTAAAAACAGCTTCCTTTGAAAAATATCTAAAATCTGGAGCTGGTAGAGCATTTGCACAAAAACGATTTTGGTAAATTAATTTTAACATTAATTTTTTATCATTTTACCCAACATCCAAAGACCGCGTACTTTAATTTCAGGGTCAGATTCTTGAGCTACAGCCTGAACAATATCAAACAATAATTGAAATATCTGTTTATTTTCTAAGTTAAGACCAATTGACCACATTCCTGGTTGCCTTGTCATTAAAAGACTATCCAAAACACTTAACAATTGTAAATTTTTTCTATGTGGATATTGTCCAGTTGACTGCAAATTAGTTTTTGCTTGAATATTCATCAACTGCTCATTGCTTCTTTTTTCTTGAATTTCGCGAAATAACAATTTCTTAAATTCACTAAATAAAGTTTTTAAATCAAAACTAGATTTTAAAATATCTTGGTTAATTAAACTAAATAAAAACGTAAAAAGATTTCCAACTTTATCATAATTAGTTTTTTCTATATCCCTTTGATGAGCTAATTCTTCTAATAAATTACTAATCATTTGTTTCTTTTGCGTTTCATTTAAATCTAAAGGAATTCGATCAAATAAATTTCTAGCCTCATTGCTCTTGCGACTATCATCACTAATAAGATCTTGCAAAATTCTTTTATCAAACAATTGAGATGTAACTGATTGTATTTGCTGTTGGCTTAAGTTACCTTTTAATCTAAAAAATAAATCTAAAGCTGCACGCTGTACCTGCTGATCATCACTTAAAATATTTTTCTGAACTAGATCAAAACTAACTTTTATATCTTCAGGACTTAATTGATTATCAGATTTTCCAGATTTACCTTTTGCGCGCTCTTGATCTAAGCGTTTTAATGCTTCTTGTTCGATCTTAGAAGATTTCTCTTTATTTTTGATCTCTTGTATTTTTTGTTGAACAGCGCTTTCAGATACATCATCTACTGACATTGTTTTTAAATATCTATTATTTACTAAACAAATTAAAAAAAATGATACCTGGAACATACCCTTTTTCATTCGCACTCCTTGTGAAAAAACGTTTTAAAAAACATGTTTTGAAAATAACATAGGGGGGGGGGGGGTAAAACAAGAAATAACTATAAAAATATATAAAAACTATCTACTTTATGCACTTATCTCAACAAAAGAACATATAGATTTCATCAGCACGGATTCTCTAATCGGACTAGAAAGCAAACTTGGGAGGAATTAACCCTCAGGAGATTAAAATATTTACCATTAAAATGGCTTAAGACCTCACATTTAGGCCAAAAATTGCGAAAACGGTAATGATTTTGTATACTATTTTTAGGTAGAAATGTAATGCTTCTACCTATTTTTTTGAAAACATAGGTGTTTTAGACGGGAATTATATGAAAAAACTGTATGTCTATTTATTCGCTATTAATTTAATTTTCAGCAGTATGTTGCCTGATTTAACCCCAGAAGAACAAGAGCAAATCAATCAAATAATTGCTCAAGCAAAAGAGTGTAAAGAAAATGCACCAGAAATATCAGTGGTATCTATGGTAAATCAAGAAAATTACGAACAAGAAGTGAATCAATCTCAAAAACCAGTGATCATTTTAGTAAGCGCTAGCTGGTGTCCACCATGCCAAATTTTTAGATGGATTTATGATAAGGTAGCAGCTGATTTTAAGGATGTATTTACATTTGTAAAGATAGATTATGATAGCTTTCCTGAGTTTGTACAAGAACAAGAAATTCAAGGTGTTCCCATGCTTCTTGTCAGCAGACAAGGAAAGATTGTAGATAAAGGTCCAGCTTTTATGTCGAAAAATAATTTTGTAAATCTTCTTAATGAACTTAGAAAATAATAAATGTTTTAGGGGGTTATATGTTTTATAAATATAAAAAAATAGTCTTGTCGCTACTATTGCCTTTTTCTGAGATACTATCAGTGGACTGCAAAGATAAAGGAACCATTGTATGTAAAGATGGAGTTTCTTTTGATCAAGTTGAACAAACCGTTAGGCAATTAGATCCTAATATGCCTGAAATTCTAATTACTCAAAGCCACGGTGGCTCTGATCTGATAGATACTCTTGCTGCATATAATTATTCTAATCATAAAATTTTGGTTAATCCGCAAACACCACTTGCTTGTAATTCTAATAGCATTCAATGGACCTTATTGCATGAATCTGGACATTCTCAATATCCAAAGTTTTGGAATTATAAAATATTTGGTTCAGCATTAACAGCATGTGGCGCTGCTTATTGTGTTAAACTACCTGTAAAATCTATGGTTACAAAATTAGCGTCAAAATATTTACTAACCTGTTGTTTCTTTAATGGTATTGTGCGCGGTATTCAAAATCTAGAAGAACGTCGGGCTGATGCTTGGGCGAATAAATGTGCAGATAAGCAAGCAATACAAGCTCAGATTGATGTGTTTTCAAAACTTAATGAGTTTGCGCAGCGACAATGGAATCAAAATGATCGATCTTATTATATTCCCTATAGCGTAGGTCAATATATTGGAGATTTAGAGCATCCTTCATATTTAAGTCGCATTAAGGCATGTCAACGTGCTTTAACGAAACGTTTTGGAACAAATGTTTAAAAGCATTATTGATGGTGATTATTAAAAAATAATTTTACATGCACAAAAACGTAAGCAATTATTTGAAGTAGAAAATAATGCTTTGAAAGATGGCGGCTATTTATGGTCAACTGATTTGCAAAAACTTGCTGCATCATTAAGCGGTAAGAAATGTGCATACCATCAAACAAACATAAAATAGTTTTTATAATCATAAATATGAATTTTTCAAAAAAAGATTTAATCGTTTCTTTTGGTTCTTTTATGCATAGAGCTTTATTCGATTTTTAAAAGGATTAGGTTCTTAACAGAATCTATTGGATTCTTTAAAGAAAGAATCTGTTTGGCAAAAGTTATTTTTTTAGGATAAAGTTAAAAAATAGAATCATTTTTAAAAATTTATAGCTTAAGGTAAAAGTTATGAAAAAATCTTTAATAACAACATTTTTGTTATTACAATCTTTTGCATTGCTGCCAATACTAACAACAGCAACCCGAAAAATTATTCACAGTGATGCTTCAAGAGAACCAGAAATTTCATACATTATCGGTGGTGAAATCACCAATACTGATACTTGTATTGGCATCTTTAAAGTTAAACATAATAAAGCAACTTTTTTGATAGAATACCATTGCAAAAATACAGATATTGCTGATGTGTATCAGCACGTTAAAGATATCTTGCATGACTTAGAGCAACATCATAAAATTTCTCCATCTGACGCATGTTTTGCTGTTCCTGGAATTGCAAAAGGTGATTTATTTTTACACCCTCATTTGCCATGGAGTACGAGTGATGATGAGCAGCAACAATTAAATAAATCATTAAATGGACTTAGCAAACAAAAATTTATACGAATGAGTGGCCTAAGAAATGTATATTTTATTAATGATTTCCAGGCTGTAGCACTTGGAACACAATTAGTTGATCCAGCAACTTTAACAACATTGCAAGAAGGAAATGAACAGGCGAGAAAACCAAAATTAGTCATAGGTGCTGGAAATGGCCTTGGAGCAAGTTTGCTTTTATGGGATACTCAACTCAATCGTTATGTACCATCACAATTAAATTATAGCTTTACTGAGTTTGGTGCACAGTCGGATTTAGAGTTAGCATTTTTTAATTTCATGAAAGATAAAACAGGTAATATTGCATGGGGTAAAGTACTTGGAGCAGGTGCTGGTGGTATTAAACTTATTTATCGATTCTTCGATGACTATGATAAAAATAAAGAGTTTGAACGCAGAAAATACAAAATGGAAAAGTTTATTGATTACCCACATTATTTAGATATTTTTAAAAATAGAAACAGATCATCTCGATGCCAAGAGTCAGTAAATTTTTTTATTGATCAATACGCAAGAATTATTCGCAATGCTGCATATGCACAAGCTGCATACGGCGGAGTGTACATAACCAATACTGTTGTTCAAGAATTCCCAGAACTTTTTAGTCATGATTCATTTATAAATAAAATTGTAAATTTAAATGAAAAAGTATTAGACGAGGGTTCAAGAAAATATCTAGAAGGATATTTAGCAGAACTTCCTTTTTATCTAGTAACTAATCCAAAAGTTCAGTTGTATGGTGCTGCAGCATTGTGTATTGAACCGAATTTAATAAGAAACTAATTTATATCGCAATAAAAAATCCACCCGAAAAAAAATGGGTGGATTTTTTTATAACATATTTCTTAAAATTATGAGCTGCCCTAGATAAGAAAAATTTATTTATCTAGTTGGGCCTATTAAAATTGACAAACAAAGTTAAATATTTTACTTTTATAAAGTAATAATTTAAGTTTTCAAACACTAAAAACACTGATGAAAATCGAATATCTAAATATACTTTCATTATTGATTGAATCAATCAGTCAGTATATTTTCTCATATTTTTCATTTTTAGTTCATAATTCTGTTATTTTCATGATTATTGTGCTTGGCCAACAAGCACAATAACTATTTATTTTAAAACTTATTTTTATTTTTCATTTGTTACACTGAGTTATAAAACTCAAAAACAATCTCATTATTAATGTTTATTTAAAATTAGGAATTTTATGAATACTTATTCATATTTAATTTTATTAAGTCTTTTTGCTTCCACAATCAACAGCAATGATCCAAAAAATACTTCCTCTGGTATTTTTCCTTATAATCCAACTACAGACAAAGAAACTATCACGCAAATTATAGTTGATAACTATACTGATATTGTTTCCGCTTCACCTATCGATAATAATAAAAAACATAGAGCTGAATATGGAAAATGGTTAGCTGAAACATTACATGAAAAAAACTGTTTGGTATATAAAGAAAATGGAAAAACTATTGGATATATTGGCTATAGAACTAAATTAAGTTTACTTCCTGGTTACGGCTCATCAGGATCGATAGCTCAAATGGGTATCTTAAAATCATATCGTGGAAAGAATTATGGTAAAAAATTACTTGAAGCTGCCCGTGAAGATATGAAAAAAGATCCTGATCTTCGTGCAATATTTGTTATGACAACGGGAGAAACAGTTGCTGATAAATTTTATAAACCGAATGGTTTTAAAAATTATCAAACTACAGTATCAGCTGCTCCATACAGAACTGAACATTATATTTTAGTTGAATTTATAAAAAAACCATACAGTAAAGAAGTTGCAGAAAAATTACTCAAATTCTGTCTTCCTAGATTTTTAAGACGATAACACCTTGAACAAAAAAAGCTCGATTTTCCACCGAGCTTTTTTTGTTCAAATAAAAATATAAATTCAAAGTAAGTAATAAAATTTTCTTGAAACTTAAATCAAATAATCTTTTGAGGGCTCGACTTTGTAACCCCGTCCTACAATCAAAAATTCAAATAACCTTATTAAAATATCTATTTTTATCTATGGATTCTGGATCAATTGCAAAACCATAATGAATTATTTTTAAAAAATTTAAATAATAACAATTCAAATAAAAGTCTTATTAAAAATATATACAAAGCATAATTCACCCCTATTTACGCTTTTTTATTCACATTATAAAATATTTTGCCTGCTTTTCAAAAAACATTTTTAAAAAACAATAATTCATCTTGATTTTGATTCAAAAAATGCGTACAATTAACTTATCTATTATTCTTTGATCTTTATTTTGGAGAGATGGCTGAGCGGTCGAAAGCGGCGGTCTTGAAAACCGTTATCCTGTTAAACCGGGATCGTGGGTTCGAATCCCACTCTCTCCTCCATTTTTAATTCATATAATCAAAAATATTTTCTTATAATTTTTTGTAATATACAAACCCTTTTCAAAAGGGCAAAAAAACGATTTTGAATTAATATAATCATCATCTTGCCCTTAAAAAAATCTATAAAAACTGTTGCTTATTTACTTTTTTTCTGCGCTAAAAGCTCCTGAACTTCTTGTTGTAATTGCTTATTTTGCTTCTCCAATTGATCAATCATGCTTTGATCTTTTTTATCAGTTTTTGAAGAAGTTATTAACGCTTTTTTATCTTTATTTTTTATGCTTTTTTCTTTAGTTTTCTTTGGTGATTTTGTTTCTTTTTTTGCTTTGCTTCCAACTTGATTATCTAACTTTTTAGGCTTCTTACAGGTTGATTTTTTTCCAGTAGCCTTTGCATTAATCAACAAACTCACTTGTGCTTCGTCTGAAGTGTTCAATGGCAAAGCAAACTGTGTAGTCTTAAAAATATTTAATCCTAGAACTTGCTCACTAATCTTATTAGAAGCATAAATCATATCGATTGCTGTAACTGATGTATTTGAATTTTGTATAGATTTACTACCTTTCGCAAGAAGCTCATGAGTATTAGAATCATAGGCAGTGAAATTAAAATCAAACGCCTTGTCCTTTTTTTGTGATTTCATATTTAATATGACTGATTTTCCGTCATATACATGCATATTTATTGTATCTATAAAAGAAGGATCTAACTGAACAGAAAGAGAATCATTGCCTGCTGATTGATTTAAAATAAGAGAATATGAAAACAAAGTTAAATAATCACAGGCATCCAAATTCAATATGTTTTTAAAATTCGCTTGTTCTTTTTGATTCAAAGAAAACAATAAAGGAGCGTTATGATTTTGATCATCCGAATACCATAACGGTATTTCAAGTCTACCTAAGGCTACTGAATTATAAATCATCCCTATTGAAAAAACTGATGACTTATCTGTTATAGATGATGACTTTTCTTTTGTTATAGATTTTGTGTTAGTTGCAAAAGATATCTTTGAATCTGGGTCATATGCTATAAAGGTAGCAGTAAATATATCAGCTAATTTTGTAATTTCAGAACCTAGCACTACTGATTTTCCTTTATATAATTGACTATTGATGGCATCTACAAAAGAATCGTCTAATAATACTTCTGCCCTTTTACTGTTATCATAACTTTTATCAAAAAAAACAAGATATCTAAGTTCTGTTAAAAAATCATTTTGTTGTAATATCACCGAATTTTTTGTTGTAAATAATTCTTTAGAAAGAGGCATAATTGTTAAAATATTTTGATTTTGTGATACAGAATATTGCAAATTAAAGTTTAATGTTTGCCCAACATTTCCCGATTGCATTATCCTTGAGCTATTCCAATTTGAATCATTTGGAAGACCTAAAAAATTAACGGTAATATTTGATTTTTTCAATAAAGCTGGATCAATAAAAACTTTTTGAGCTGCAAATACACTACCTTTTGGAATTGAATTACCATCAGAATCTGTAAAATCTTTAGTTGATGTAAAAACTAATTGATAATTTCCCGCTATTGGCTGCGTCATTTCAATGTTTACACCATCAGTAAGCGCTTGAGTAGGTAGAGAAAACAACATAAGATTATTAGAAGTGGCTTGTAAATCTCCAAAAACTACACTTAAATTAATAAATGGTGACCCATTTATATTTGGTAAAATAATAGGTTGATCATTATTATCTCTACTGTTACTCATTAAATTTAACATAGGAATATCTTGATTAAATCCACCACCAACATCGATCGTATTACAACCCATAATCGAAATACCATTATTTAATGATAAAACTTGACCAGATGCTAAATACCCTTGCAAATCAATAATAAAACGAGAGAAATTTTTACTAAATGTTTCATTAGAACTTAAACCGCATGAAATAAACGATGGATATAAAAATTGCATAGATGATTTACCTGTATTTATGATAGAAGCACTTACTTGTCCTTGAGTATTATCAGGTGTCAATAATCCGTAACCTAAATTTTCTTTGTTTATTTGAATAGCTAAATTATAATATGGTAAATTTCCAAAATGACTTACATTAATAATTTGCATACGATAACAATCAATTATATTTTGATCATAATATCCTAAGTTGGATAAAGAACCTGATGATTGATCTAACATTGGATTAAAATTGGTAATAATTATATATTGATCATCAAATTTTGTCGGAATAGAAGAATTTTGATTATATGAATATCCTGACTGCACAGCGCTAAGAGCTGAACACAAAGCAGTTAACTGCGCTCCATCCAAAAATTGAATATACGTCGCTACATTAGGAGTACTAGAATTTGAATTCTTCTGTAATGTTGATTCTGCATCCTTATCTACAATTTCAAGTATATTTTTTGCTACTAAACCTGATGAATCTGCTGTAATGAATAAGACTAAGGGAAGTATTGCACCTCTAAACATTGGCAGATTTAAAAAATAATATCCTGGTTGAAGAATATTTAAATTCTTGTAAGTCTTGGTATCGTACACCATATAATTTGGAGTCGTTGTTTTATTAGATAAATTAATTGTATTTATATGTAATTCATCTTGAGTATTATTTTGAATAGAATTTACAAAACCATAGTTACTACCTATTAAAAAACTAACTTGATTTACTAACAATAAAAAATGAATAATCCAAACTTTTTTCATAACAAATATCTCCTTTTTTATATTTACTTCTAATCAAGATCTTAAAAAAATGATTCAAAAAAACAAACTTATTTTTATCTTATACAAAATAAAGACTCTTATTACAGAGTCTTTATTTTCTTATATAAAAAAAGGATTATCTAACTTGCTTTATAAACATCATCCATGCGATGTTTTAATATCCAATCATATGCCATTTGTTCTTTGCCATATTCAGATGGACGTTCTATTGTGGTAAAATAAAAATAAACAACAAGGTCTTGCCATAAAACATCTAAATTATTACTTATTTTAAATCTTACAATTTGAATAAATGGAGTTCTCGCTCTTTCATTATCTGTAAATATCGAAGCTATTTTTTGTATATCTGATCTTCTTTCTATCTCATAAAATGATTGCTCTTCTTTTGTTACCTGAATATCAATAGTTTTATTATCTGATACTAATTGAGCAGGAGATTCAGATCTTAATTGTCGAATTCTTATAAGAATTTGTCCCTGTAAGCCTTTATCAACTTTTTCTTCATTAAGTGCTTTTATAATTTTAAATGTTTGAGTTTCTGGATCTAAACCCCTTAGTTCTTGTGCCCACATTTGAACTTCTGCAGGAACTTCTGCAACTTGCTTTGGACCTTTATTTATACTGTCTGACTTATCAGATTTCTTTGGCTTATTATCAACATTTTTTGCTGTTCTTAATTCAAGAATTTTATCTACAATAACTTTTAAGTCTTCTTTATTAGTAATATTTTTTTCTGTTTTTAAATATTTTCTTGCTGCAAATTCTCCCATGTTGCCATTTTTTTGCCAAATTACGTCAGCTTCTCTTGCTAAAGATACAATCTCTTTATCTGTAAGATTTACCCCTACAGTATCTTGATTTACACTGCCTATTTCTGAAATATCTTTATCAAATTTTGCTTTTAAACGAGGATTACCTTTAATTTCAAAAGCTAACTGCATAATTTCATTAATATCACTTTTACTTGTTAGACCTTTTTCTTTTAAAAAAGATCTAATTTTCATTTCACCTGTTGGCATTCCACGCTCATGTATCGTTATTTTAGATTCAGCTTCTAATGCTAATTTCTCAATTTCTGTTGATGAAAGTGTATAACATGCGACGCTATAGCCCAACAAAAGGAAGGTTAATTTAATTTTCACAAGTTACTCCTTAATTTTTATATAAACGAATATAAATAAAATAACTCAATATATATTGCAAAAACAATATTCAAAATAAAATGATTATTTAAAACTTCTTATATAACTTTTCTATAATCATTTTATAAAATTTTAATCAATCCTCTTGAAAAAAATAACTATAAATTAGTATCATTTAGTTAAATACTATGAACATATAAGTTAGGAGATAAATATGAAAACAATTATTAAAAACTATACTCCGGAAATATTTGGTGCATTTTTTTGCCTTGGTCTTGGCATGCTTTCAGGGTATATAGCCCATGCTGGTGATACATCATGGTACCAAGGTTTAATAAAACCAACTATAACCCCACCAGCTTGGATATTCGGACCCGTTTGGACAATTTTATATATTTTAATAGGAATTGCGCTTGGCAAAATTATTAAAATAAAAGATGATACAGACCTTAAAATACTATTTGGTATCAACTTTTTTTGTAACATCATTTGGTCATATCTTTTTTTCGGACTACATAAAATAGATCTAGCTTTATATGACCTCATGATTTTATGGGCAATGATCATTGCACTACTTATCAAAACATATCGCCATAAAGTAATATTTTTACTATTATTCCCATATTTTTTATGGACTACACTTGCATATATATTAAATCTGCAAATATTTATTCTTAACCCTTAAAACTTTTTTTAAAAGTCTCAAGAGCCATTTTCGATGTTTTTTTTATGTCAACTATTGGCTTAGGATAATTTTTACCCAATAAAACTCCTGCATCTTCAAGGATTGAATCTGGCGCTTTATAAGGTTCGAATATGTATTTTAAGGGCAACTTAGAAAGTTCAGGTACCCATTTTTTTATATATTCTGCTTTACTATCGAATTTTTTAGCCTGTAAAACTGGATTAAATATTCTAAAATACGGTGCTGCATCATATCCACATCCAGCTACCCATTGCCAATTAAAACTATTACTTGCCAAATCAGCATCGACTAATAAATCCCAAAACCAATCTTCACCCTTATGCCAATGAATCATTAAATTTTTAACCAGAAATGATGCAACCACCATACGCATTCTATTATGCATAAAACCAGTTTCAGATAATTCACGCATTGCAGCATCAATTATCGGATATCCAGTTTGACCTTCTGTCCAAGCTTGTAGATCTTTTTTATTATAGCCCCAAGGCACTTTATTAAATTTTTTATCAAGATTTTCACGCGGCATATCAGGCTTAAAATATAAAACATTATGAGCAAATTCACGCCAACAAATCTCTTTTAAAAAGGTTTGAACATTATCACGACTTGCAAATTCATGGCCTAAATCCTGAACTAAATACCAGATCTGATTTGGAGAAATTTCTCCAAACTGTAAATAAGGTGATAATTTTGAGGTTACCTCAAGCGCAGGAAAATCACGCCCCCGTTTATAATCTTGAAGTCCATGTCCAATAAAATATTTCAATCGTTTCATAGCGTATTCTTCACCTGGCTGCCAATATTTAGATAATTTTTCATCTATTTTTTTATCAAAAAGATCTAAATCATCTAGCTTATTTCCAATTTTTTTATTGAATAAATTCATGTTTTTTGGCTTTGAAATAATTTCACGCGGTGCATCAGCTTTCAAGCATCCATTTTTAAAAAAAGGTGTAAAAACTTTATATGGTGTACCATCTTTTTTTACAATTTCTTGCGGATGCCACAAAAGTCTTGCATTAAATACTTGAACTTCAACATTTTGCTCTTTTAGACTTTTTTCTATTTTTTTATCACGCTCAAGTAGCCAAGGTTCATAACAAATATTCCAATATACGGCAGTCGCATCTGTTTTTTTTATAACTTCTTGAAGAATTTTTTGTGAATTTCCTTTAAATATTTGCAAATGTCCATCTAAACTTTTTGATAAAGATTTTAAACTTTGATGAAGCCACCAAATCGAGCTTTTACCCATTTTAAAATCATCTGCACCACTTTCATCAAAAATATAGATCGGAATAATTTTTCCTTTCTTGATTGCCTCATTCAATGCAGGATTATCAGTTATCCTAAGATCTTTTTTAAACCAAACAACAGTTTTTTCTTGACTCATATTTTTTTCTCGCCTCACTTTGACAAATTGTTTTTTTTAAAAAATACTATTGAAGTTATATTTTTTTAAAAGCATTTAGGGGCAATTTATGAAAAAATTTTTCATATTATTTTTAATCACTAGTTTTTACAATATGCATCCATCAGCATACAACAATATTTCATTACCATCTGACATGCAAAATTTAGCAACTATAGTATATAGTTCACTTAATGAAAAAAATGAAAGAGAGTTTACATTTTCATGCATACAAGATGCTGATGGCAGAAAACTTATTATATCAACAGGATACGCTAGTGGAACACTTTACAAATTACAATATCATACAGAAAATGAAGAATTAAAAACTTTATCCAGAATTTTACCAGATAGCCATCAAAATCCTGAATTAAATAAACTACTACAAGTAGTTAGATTAAAAACAACAGGTAGAGCAATAATACAATCGCGTGCTCCTAGAGTAGGAATGTGGTAACTATATAAAACAAAAACAAGTCAAACATCAGCTTATATTAAAAAATATCTATAAAAATCTTTTTTTTATCTCTAAAACTTTTTAATCTCTTTTTCATAAGACTAAAATTAAAAGGACATGAGGTAAAAAATGAAAAATTATAGATATTTTTTAATATTATTTCTTTTAAATACATCAATTAATCTAATAAGCGCTCAAGCTTCACAACCTTTACTGTCTCAACTCTCATTTGAATCATCATTTACAACAAGAGATAACAGAACTAATCAATTGTTAACTTCTTGCCAAGGTATCACTCTAGAAAAAATTCTTACAGCAATACTAAAAAGAACTAACACAACTGAAATCACAATACGTAGTGATATAAGCCATCGTGTCAGGCAATTACGCATACAACTAGAAAATGTAGAAAACCAAACAATATCTCTTGCAAGCTATTGCATTAAAACTTCTGATGATGACCCATCTTTTTACACAACTCCCTTATTCGATCTTGCAAGCAAAGCACCTCATTCGAATGCTGAAATAACTGCTTTTACTACAGCACATATTTCTCAGCTATTGCTCACGCATTATCATCTTCTTACTCCAGAATTAAGCGACAGTCTTTCCAATATTTTATATTGCACTAAAGCAGAAAGATTGCAGTTTGTACCTCAAGACCAAATCAAAAAAATAGCCTTACAAGCAAGAGAAAATAATGCTTTTTTACCAAGAAAATATCCTAATTTAGATCCACGAGCTTTATCTGATATTCAAAGAGAATTACAATATGCACCAATGCCTCGACCTGTTATTCTAACACCAAAAAAAGAGCCTACGGCTAAGCCTTCTAGCTGCTTTTAGATAAAAGCATATCAAGACTAAATTTTGGGTAGATTTGCAACCAAATCGACTGTCCAATCATCATCAGACACTTGATAAAAATGGACTAAAGAACCTACTTCTATCTTTTTGATATCAGTGTGAACACCTAATATACTACAAATTGCTTTGTAAATATTTCCATGTCCAACAACTAATGCTAATCGAGGATCTAATAAAACTTTTTCAACGCCTTTAGATATTTTATCTAACTTATTTTTTGAAAATAAAAACTTTGTTCTAATTTCTTTAATTTCAGAAAGGCGAATTTCAGGAGCTTGTAACACCTCATTTAAAATATCTTTAGTTTGGATAGTACGCTTTAAAGGACTAAAGTAAATCACTTCTATAGACAAATTCTGTACAAAACCTTTTAAGTATTCAATCTCTTTTTTTCCCTGTTCATTCATAAACATATCTTTATATTTTTTTTGTTTTCCTGAATTGAAATCAGTCTGTCCATGGCGAACAAAATAAAATTCTGCTAAACCAAAAAAAGGTATAGAATATGATAAAAACATAAAAAATATAATATAAACAACATTCACTTTCATAAGCTTCTCTCTTTTTAAAAAATCCTGCATTCACGCAAAATTTTAACATTAACCCATATAAATTCCAATATATGAATTAGTAGTGATCAAAGCTTAAAAGGCATAACTTTATCCAACAATTCAACCGATTCATCTCTGAACTTTAAAAAGCCAAGGTTTTCTTAGTAACTTCAATAAAATATACGTAAAAAAAAGAGATGACCCTAAGATCATCTCTTTTTTGTTTTATATACTTTTTAATTTACAAAAACATCTACACCGCTATTTGAACGCGAGTGAGATTTAAATTTGCTTCTTCCAAAGCGACTGTTTGAACGTCCTCTTGAAGAACCTCTATCGTTATCACGACCGGCATTATCACGGCTACGGCCTTCGCGATTACCGCCTTCAAAAGAGTTACCTTCTGAACGATCACGTCTACGAGGTTTGAAATCACGACCGCCATCATTATCGCGGCTACGAGATGGACGTTCAGAAAAATCTGATCCGCCTTCAAAAGAATTACCTTCTGAACGATCGCGTCTGCGAGGTTTGAAATCACGACCGCCATCATTATCACGGCTACGAGATGGACGTTCAGAGAAATCTGAACCGCCTTCAAAAGAGTTGCCTTCTGAACGATCACGTCTGCGAGGATTAAAATCACGACCACCGCCAAAGCGTTTACCGCCACGGCTACCGCCACCAAAACGACGTCCACCTGGTCTACCACCACCAAATCTACGGTTACCACCGCTACGCTCTGATCTACCATTCTGTGTATCATTAGATTCACCAGTATTCATAAAGCGCTCAATAGCTCTCCAGAGTCTGTTGTCTTGTGGTGTAATAAAGTTAACTGCAGAACCCGTTGCTCCCGCACGTGCTGTACGACCAATACGATGGATATAATCTTCTGGACACTGAGGAAGGTCATGGTTAATAACATGCGCTACGTGAGGCACATCAAGACCACGAGCAGCAACGTCAGTTGCAACTAAAATTCTAAATTTCTTAGCTTTAAATCCTTGAATAACATAGTCACGTTTATTTTGACGCAAGTTACCATGAATAGCTTCAGCTTTAAAATGATCTCTATATAATTTATCAGCGATTTTTTTTGCACCGAATTTAGTCTTAACAAAAATAACCACAGAACCTTCACGCGCTGTAAGCTCTTTAACTAAATGATCATATTTTTGATCTTCAACAAGTTTAATCGTTTGCTGATCAATTGCTGCAACCGGCTGTAAGCATGATCCAATAGCTATACGTTCTGGATTTTTAAGATATTTTGATGCCATTTGCATAATATTATTTGGCATAGTTGCAGAAAACATCAAAGTTTGACGTGTTTGTGCTACTTCTGAAATAATAGAATCAATCTGCTGACCAAATCCCATATCAAGCATACGATCAGTTTCATCAAGAACTACATAGTTTACTTTTGAAAGCTGAATAGTACCACGTTCAATATGATCATTAATACGACCAGGAGTACCTACAATGATACGAGGATTTCTTCGTAACTGCTGCAATTGACGACGAATATCTTCACCACCAATTAAAAGAGCTACATTAATACCGCTATTTTTACCCAAAATTTGATTAACTGAAACCAAAACCTGAGCAGCAAGCTCACGAGTAGGTGTTAAAACAAGGGCACCTTGAATTTCATTATTCAATAATTTAGATACCATTGGAATCGCAAAAGCACCTGTTTTACCAGTACCTGTTTGCGCTGATCCCAAAATATCTTTACCTTCAAGGGCTAAAGGTATTGCTTGTGTTTGAATAGGCGTTGGGGTTTCAAATTTCATAGCCTCTAAAGAAGCAAGAACATGGGTTGAAATACCCGAAAAGTCTGAAAATTTCATAAGAAAAATTTCCTATTGTAAAGAAGGATAAACATTATACTTATCAGCTATATCCCACTTACAATCAAGAATCAGCTCTAATCTTGACAACTTTTTTGAAGCAATTGCTTCTCAAATGAAGCATCAGGCTTTAAAAACCTAACAATTTGCCACCTTTTTTATTTTACTACTTGGGGTATGGTTAGGAATAGACTTTATTTGTCTACTAGATAAGGGAATATCCGCTATATATTATATAGTTTACAGGTCTTATTAATAATTTGCAAATCCCGCTTCAAGTCATCACTTTCAAATAGTCAATTTATCAATTATTGCATTAATCTGTCTATAGTTGTTAACATCTTATTAATATGACCATAAAAAATGGGGGTTTTAGTGAAAAAATAAGTTTATTTTTTATGTTTTTGATATTTAATACATTAATGACCCAATGCTCAAGCATATTTAAAATCATTCAAATAAGCTCTGACTCAAGCATTCTTGATAAACTATATGACCAAAACCCTGATATATTTAAAACTAAAAATAATTTAAGCCATTAGCAACAACCTGTACCACGACTCTTTTTTTCATTCTCATTTTCTTGCATAACTACTTCAAGAAGCTCTAGCTGGGTTATCCATGCTTGAATCGTCTCTAATGTTACCAAAAAATAACCTAAAGCTTCTTTTTGGTGATACACTTCAACAAGAATATGACCTAATTTTGAAAGAGAAATAAAAATTGCTTCAGATAAAGATGATTCTTTTTTTGATTGATTAAAGATTGATAACAATTCTTTCCTAAAAGAGCTAAGCTGGCAACCTGTTAATCCTAATACCAATGGATATTCAAGTTGATCTACCTTAAAAGAAAAATCAATTTTGTCACAACAAGTAATATTTGCCAACGTTGCATCAGCTGAGGAAAAAACAATTTTAGCTGTATCAGATAATGGCCAAATAAGAAGGTTATTCATAATAATTATGTTATTTATATTTGTTTTAAAAAAAATATCTTTTTTAGTATAACTTAAAAATTAATTTTTATAATTTTATAAAAATCATAAAATTCATTTCACTTAAATTACTATCTTATTATTGATGGCCTTTTGTTGATCGCCTTGTTGTTCCCAAAAATTCCTTTGGAAGCGTATAAAAACCTGAATTTTTCCTTGATAAACTTTGCTCTGCTGTTCCTGCCAAGGATGCTATACCTGAAGACATATTAGATCTTATCCTTGCTAAATTTACTGCTTCTGACTCTGCTGGCCTTGCAGTTCCTGGAAACATATTAGATCTTACTCTCGATAAACTGCTTAACTCATCTGCTTCTTCCTCTTTTTCTTCTACAATACCCACTTTGTTTTGTAGTTCATAAAAAGCCTGCATAACTTTTTCATGTTTATCTGAAAACGCTTGCAAATGAGCTTGTGTTAAAAATCCAGATTGTTCTTTTCTTAATGTTGCAATATCTCTTCTTACGCGTGATATTAAAGTACAAATTCTAATCAATTCATCTCTGGTATCACCCAAATCTATTTCCAAAACCTCAATTCTGGACAATACATCATCCATAGAAATATTTGAACTTTTTTTTCTATCATCTTGATTAACTAACATTGAAGATGATGATGATTGGTTCACCAAACCATCTCTGCTTTCTACTTGAAAATTTATTTGTGCTAAAGCAAGTTCATAAGAATTTTTACGTCTTAGCTCTGGTTGATGATTTTGAGCTGAACTTGGATAAAGATTAAAATTAATAAAAAATAAAACTATAATACTGCTAAAAAACTTCATACTTCCCCCCAACCAAATCTTTTATATAAGTCATCTTTAATGATACACTAAAGAACTTCTTGTCCACAACAATTAATCAAAAGATCTGTAAAGTTTTTACACTTTAAACATAAAGCTTCAAACTTTCCTGTCTTTAAACTAAAATACCACCCATGAATGGCGACATCACCTGATACAACACGTTTTGATACTATTTCATGGGACATCAAATTTTGACAAGATAACACTACATTAAGTTTTTCAAAATACATCGATGTATTTTCATTATAAGAAACTTTTAATATAGATTGCAGCTCTTTTTGCCGATATAAGTACTCTAAAGGCATATGGCCAAACTGTTCAAGTTGACCCTGAGCGAGCATTTCAACCCCAGCACAACCCTCGTGGCCCATAACAATAACGTCTTTAATACCAAAAGAAATTAAAGCAACATCTAAAGCTATTAACATAGAATTAGGCCCATCTTGATTGTGAGGAACAACATTTGCAACATTACGTTCAACAAATATATCACCTGGCTGCGCAGAAACAAGAAGTGCTGGATCAACCCGAGAATCACAACAAGCAATAAACATAGTGGTAGGTTTTTGTTTTTCAAAAAGTTGCTTATAGATTGATTTATCTAAAAAATATTGCTCATAAAATTTTTTATAACCTTTAATAATATTTTTCATAAAGGCAACACCCACCTAATTATCAATATTAAATTTATTATTATCATATTTTATTATATATTATAAAAAATTTAATAATTAAAAGAATCGATAAAAACATTATGAAATATCTACTCTATATCGCTGTTATAATACACTGCTATCAGCCTATATTAAAAACATCTGATAATAATACTCCATTATCAAAAACCTCCTTCACGGTAACAACAATAGTACCAAAGGACCTACAACCTATAGAACCTGGAAAAAATCCACTTGCAAAACCTTTCCTACCTCATACACATAATATTGAAAACAATAATAAAACAGAAGATGAACAAATAGCCCTCCGTTCATTTATGCAAAATCAAGATCAATACCCTTTTTTTTATTCTAAAAAAAATCGATATTCAATACTTCCTGAAAAAGATTTATTACTAATACACCAAAGAGTAATTGCTGGCACTGCCTACCAAAGAGAATTAATACCTCAACTAGAACAAAGAATTTCAGAAAAAATTGCTACAATCAGACACATTTCTCCTGAATTAACAGAATTATTTCTAGAAGAAGCCAGAAAAGCAAATATTGCTGTACATGAAAATTATTTCTATGATTTATTACACAGATCTGATTTCATAGAAGCTTTTTTTAATTTTTTAGTAAAAAAAATAGCTCAAGCAACACAACAGGAAGAAGACTTTATTAAATTTTTAGCTAACACTGGATCTATAAATGCTTTAATGTTTAAAAAAACAACAAGTAAGACTCTGCATGAAATAAAATTTTTAATTCCAGAATTTATTCATCAAAATCGCTACGACCATACTACAAATACCTAAAATCCAATGAGAAAAAATCAATAGATATTAATATTTGATAAAGAATCATTAAACTATAAAAAATATAATTTCTTTTCGAATACATTTTAGACCAAACAAGATCGATGGAAAACTCGATTATAAAACGTTTAATATTTTAGAAAAAATTGCAACATAGTAAAAACAATTGCAAGAAAGTTGACAAACATCTTATTACTTTTATAGAATCCAAGCAGTAGTTTTCTAACGTTTTTTAAAAGGAGTTTTTAATGTTACCAATTAATCCTATTCTTGCAGCAGCAGGTGTAAATATTCTTGTTGGCGTTGCAATCTATTCAAAATATACATTTGGACCATTATGGTCAAAAATATCTGGCAAAAAAGTAGCTGGTCTTAAAGATATGCCTCTACGTTTTGCGCTTGAAGCAGTAAGCTCTATTATGTCTGCAGCTGCTTTATATATTGCAATTTTAACTTTCAAAAAAGCAGAAGTAGTTTCAGATAGCATGTTTACACATATTTACTCATGGTTCTTCCATGATATAGCAGCTGACATGATGTCTTCATTAAAAATTGCTGGCTTTTTATGGCTTGGATTCATGGTTCCTCATATTATTTGTCATATTGCTTGGGATGAATCAATGAACTGGAAAAAAGGCGCATTAAAAGCTATTTTCTCTTTAGTTCACATTCTTGCTATGGCTGCAGCGCTTGCACATTTTGCATAATTAAAAAAGCTATTTCAAATAAAAAAAGCCGGACATTTATATCCGGCTTTTTTTATTTGAAACAATCAAATTTCATATCAAATATAAGATACTATTTCATATCAATTAATCGCGACGTTTTTGTCCAAATAGTTGCAATAAATACATGAAAATATTAATCAAATTTAAATATAGACTCACTGCACCAAGTAATGCAAATTTACCCATATCATCTGGAGATGTAATACCATACTGACTATATTTTTTTAAATTTTGTATGTCATATGCAATAAGCATTGAAAATATTCCAACACCAACCGCAGAAATTGCCATATTAAACATAGCGCTTTGAACAAACATATTAATCACACCAGCTACTATAAGACCTATCATACCCATCAACAATATATTGCTCATTGATGAAAGATCAGAGTTAGTAAAAGAGCCATATAATGCCATAATTGCAAACATCAAGCATGCTATCATAAACACATAAAAAACTGAAGCTCCTGTATACACATATAAAATTGGAGCAAGCGAAATTCCTTGAAGTGCACAAAAAGCTAAAAATAATGTCCCCATCGTCGCATAACTTAAACGAGCAAAGTTCCAAGTCATGTACATAAGAATTCCAAACTGCGCAATAAATAATCCAAATATCATAAACATATTTGCATGTAATGCTTTAAAAAGAACTGGATTAACTTCTGGTGATAAATAGTATGAGATAGCAGCAGTAACAGCAAGGCCTACGCACATCCATCCATACACTTTTTGCATGAATCCTGATGAAATAGAACTTGAGTATCTTTGATTATTAAACATAGTATTCCTTTCATAAAAAAGTTACTTTTCTTATAAAGAGTATAGCGTATATTCAAAAATTACAAAAGATGTCTATAGACTCTTAGTTGATGTTGTAGTAGAAGATACTCAGTAACAATCTAAGTTTTAGATTCGTAAATATAAAGAATCTATAGAATTTAAAAAAATCTATGTGTTAAAAGGATAGAGTATGAAGTACAAAATGTTTTTTAATCAAAAGATAACATGCCTTGCTGCTATAACTATAATAACCTCCTGGAATGGATCTATGGTTGAAACCAATACCAAAGATAAACGACCTGATATGAATTTTTATGGACACCTTGAAGATCACACTTTAAAAGAAACAAAAATTGAAGATATTTTAATTGGCGGCAAATATGAACAAATACCAGTTTATCAATTACTTGATGATAAAACCAAAGATTTAGTTACCAAAAATACACAAGCCGACCTTGATACTAAATCTAAAGAAGTTATAAAAAATCTTGATCCTCGTCAAAATAAAGTACTTATAGATCTTCAAGAAGTATCATCTATCGAACTTAAATATCCTGATCGTCCTGTAGAGCATGAAATCAATATCAATAATAAAAAATATATAGAAATCATTGTTGGAAATATTACAGGCACCAAAAATGATTACATGATTGAAAGCAACCGAGAAGTTACCTGCAAAAAAATTGACAAAGGTCCTCAAGAAGATCAAAAACCAGTATTTGAAGAACGTAAGCTTAACATGATACATGTTCGAAAATTAATTATTTCTGGTTACAAATCTAATCCAGATAAAATTAAATCAAGTTCGCGCGATGCAGCAGAGTCTGATAAAACAAAAATTTCAAGCGATACAGAAAAAATCCTTGACGAAATGGAACAAAAAGTAAACAATTTACCTAAGGAAGATCCTTCAAATTACAAAAAAGTTAAGGATTCCTTAGTTTCACTCTTAAGATCACTTAGAGGCCAGTTACAAAAATTGCTTGATATGATTAAAAATTAAGACTCAAACACATTTTTTCAAGGAGTACACATGCCTATAACAATAACCAAAGACAATTTTGATAAAGAGATTAAGCAAAGTAATCAACCAATCATTATTGATGTCTTTGCAACCTGGTGTGGTCCATGCCAACAAATGAAACCTATTTTTATGGACCTTGAAAAAGATCTTGAAGGCCGTTGCAAATTTGCAATGCTCAATGTCGATGAAGTTCGCGATCTTTCTATTATGTTTGGTGTAACTTCTGTTCCAACATTCATCTTTTATTATAATGGTGAAATGCATTCCAAAGATACGGGATACATGAGCAAAGAAGCACTTAAAAGTAGAATTGAAGAATTTATCGCTTCAGTATAAAAATAAGAAGGGTGGATTTTAAAATCCACCCTTCTTATACATTATTAATTTTTTAAAAAATTAATTTTATTCATTTTTCTTAATTATTAAAGTCTACTTCGTACGTCTCTTCAAAAAACAAATCTCTTTCAAAATTTTTTTCTAAAAAAGAGAAACGAATTTTTCCATTTTTTTGTATACAAACTTCAATAATTTCATATCTCTCTACATCTGATTGAGAAAAATCTAAATCCAATACCTTATTGTTTAATTTTTCTTTAACTCGCTCAATTTGCATACTATGAGAAATAGTGCCTCTTAGCTCAGATTTTATAACCAAATAAGATTTTTTCCACTTTGTCTCTATTAAATCATGGTTCTCTTTGCTAGATACTTTGTGCATAGCATTAGATTGAGTACTAGCAAAAGTAAATGAACTACTAGCCTTTATACAAAAAGATATAAAAACAAACACAAAAACAAGTAATTTTTTATACATAACAATATATTTTTTCTAATTTAATTCTAAATTGAATCTGAAAAAATCAAATTTAAATCAATATTTAAGCAAATAACTTTAACTATTTAGCTTGGCTGAAAAGAACACTCCGCCATCTGAATCATCTATAAGTTCACCGTCAAATTCAATTTGCGCTGTAGTGCTCACTTCAACTTCTTCTCTATATGGACAAACATTGACCAATATACTTTTTGCTGAATTTAATGCTCTACCAAAGAAGTCATTAGATTCTGAATTAAGCATTTCTTCTACCAATGATTCGATATTCTCTCTGCTATCTAATGAAGAATATTCTATTGTTACATTAACCTCATTCCATACTAAATTCGTTCTTTTTAACAATGATGGACAAGACAAATAATTTTTTTCATTAGTATTATCTAGAATCTTGTTAGGATCAAAAATTAACGTTGGCTCGGAAGAAAAAATCAATCCTGAAGCTACAGCAAAAAATAAAATAAAAAATAACCCTCTATTCATAATAATTAATCCTACTAGTTTTTTATTAAACAACTTTTTAAAACCTGTTAAAAAATAAAAATGTATTATTTTCTTTCCGAATCTTGAACGGTTAAACAACCAATTCTACCCGAACCATCTGACATAGATATAAACAAATCTGAGTTTGGATCTACCCCAGAAAAAAATTCACATAAAGATTGAATTGACTCATTACTATGTGGATCTCTTGCATCATTTAGCAAAACAAAAATATTTCTAACTTTGCCCTTTTTTTCAAATTCTTCCAAAAACGCCTGAATCCATTCCTTTTTGAAAAATTCACCGACAAGCACTAAATCTTGGTCAACCACAACTTTATCTTCTGATGATGCCCATTCAACTTTACAAGCTATCTGCTCCGAGCGAAATATATCATTCAACTCATGCTTCAACGATTTATCAGTTCTAAATATTAAGTCTTCTTTTGGTTGAGATTCTTTATCACCTAACGCTAACACTCTATTACTTCTTGTCGTAGTAACAGTAAACCTACTTTTTTCCAATGATTCACTTAAAGAAATTGACGGAAGAATTTTAAACGTTGATAAAAAAATTAAACTAAACAATAAATATTTGTTCATAAAATTAAATTCCCTAAAAGCCCTACAAACATTTACTATAAAGTATATGATACTATAAAAGTATCTTTTTCTCAAAAAAAATATCAAAAAAAGCGCTTCAATAAGCGCTTTTTTTGATTAAGTAATATATTTACTTAATTTTTTTATCTTGAATATCTATTCCCAGTTCACGTAATTTATCACGTAACTGATCCGATAGTGCCCAATTTTTATCTATACGCGCTTGCTCTCGTTGTTGCAGCAACTCTTGAATTTCTGGAGTTATCTCTACCTCTTTTTCTTTCAATGCTTCAAGGGTTAATCCAAGAACATTAACAATAAAATAACGAACTAAAGCTTTTGCATGTGCATCATTTTTTAAAACATCCATTTTTTCAAATAAAATTCCAAAAACAGAGGACGTATTTAAATCATCAAATAATGCTTTACTCATAGCCTCTACAACCAAGTTATTTTTAACTAAATCAATATCATGTACGGACTTTTCAGATACATCAGCAAAAAACTGTACTATTTTTTTATAAGCAACTGCTGCACTATCCAAATCTTCGTATGAAAAATCAAGTGGATTACGATAATGATGTTTTAAATAATAAAAGCGAACTACCATTGGATCATATTTTTCAATAATTTCATGCAGCGTCAAAAAATTACCTAATGATTTTGACATCTTCTCTTTATTGATACGCACAAAAGCATTGTGTATCCAAAATCTAGAAAATTGACATCCATATAGACTTTCAGTTTGTGCAATTTCATTTTCATGATGCGGAAACATCAAGTCCATTCCACCACCATGAATATCAATTGGTCCTTTAAATATGTCATCTGCCATTACCGAACATTCAATATGCCAACCTGGACGCCCTTGTCCCCACGGACTTTGATAACCAACAAGATCATCCTTTTTCCAGAGCGCAAAATCTAATGGATTTTCTTTTTGTTCATCAATTTCAACACGTGCACCTGATTCTAAATCCTTAATAGATTGTTTTGATAACGCACCATAATTTTTAAATTTTGCTATGCGAAAATAAACACTACCATCATGTACGTATGCAAAACCTTTATCAATAAGTTTTTCGACAAAAGCAATAATCTGAGGAATAACTTCTGTTACGCGTGGTTCATGTTGTGGTGTTTTACAATTTAATTTATGCATATCTCTTGTAAATGACTGAATATAGCGATGTGCTATTTCAGAAAAACGCCCTGCATCTGACAACTCTTTTTGTGCACGATTTAATAATTTATCATCTATATCTGTAAAATTACGTGCATAAATTACCTTGTATCCTGCAAACTCAAGCGTGCGATATATTAAATCAAATGTTACATAACAACGACCATGACCAATATGTGCAAAATCATACGGCGTAATTCCACAAACATACATTTTAACCATATGTTTATCATGTGAAACAAATGGTTCTTTTTTCTGAGTCATGGTGTTTGTAAAAAATATCATATAAAACTTTCGTGACCAAATAGATTCTTCTTTAAAGAATCAATCTTGTAAAAATCATTTAAAAAAAATACCCAATTTCTAAAAAAAATAGTATCATAAATCAATCTAACAGCAAGAAGCCATCTGTGATGGACAACAAAAAAAGAGTACAGAAAAATTCAGGAGAACATTGAATGACACTTCAAAATAGAGCATTGGTAGTAAATTTTATATATGCTGCCCTTATTTTTTGCACCTTTGAAAAAATATCTGCAACAACTGATACAGCAGCAGATAATCCTCAGCAAGCAAACACTGCACAAATAGATTCTTCTTTAAAGAATCCATCCGAGGAAAAAACAAACAAAGAAAAAGCAAAGGCGCAAGAAAAAAATAGCGCCAAAAAAATTAATGCACCAAAAAATAAATTGCCTAATAAAATAAATCCTGAAAAAAGATTAGCTATTCATGAAGAAAAGCGAACAGTTACTGATATTAATGTAGAAGGTAACAAAGCTATCTCAAAAGAAGCTATTTTATATAAACTACCTGTAAAAATTGGTGATGTATTCAGCGTTAACGATACAGCTTCTATGATTAAAAACTTATATAAAATGGGTTATTTCCACCAAATTAAAATATATGCACAACCTATTAATGATGACAAAGTAGAACTTCTTGTTGTTGTAGAAGAAAAACCAAAACTCAAATCAATAACATTTATTGATAATAAAAATATTATTGAAAAAGATTTAAAAGAAGCTATTCAAGCAGAAAACATAATTTCTGTAACAAAACAAGAGCTAAAGCCTTTAATGTTAAAGATTAAAAAAGCTTATCACAAAAAAAGCTTCCATAGCATTGATGTTACCTCAGAAATTATACCAAACGATGATAATACTGTTTCTTTAGAATTTAAAGTCAAAGAAGGTAAAAAATCATATTTAAATAGAATCTCATTTAAAGGTAATAAATATATCCCAGGCAAAAAACTCAAGCGTATTATTTTCTCTCAAGAAGATTGGCTTTTAAGCTTTATGAATCATGCAGGTGTGTATAGCACTGAAATGCTTGAAGGTGATAAATATATGATTGAAGATACCTATCGCAATCATGGATTTGTAAATGCAAAAGTTACCAACGTTGATGTTGAAAAAGATGAGCTAGGTAATCACCATCTCATATTTACGATCAATGAAGGTCATAGATATCGTCTCAAAGATGTCAATATTGAAGGCAATGACATTGTACCAACAGAGCGACTAAAATCTATTATTCCTATGTATCCGGGACAAATTTATTCATCTGAAAACTTACGTACTTCTATGGAAAATATTCGTATGCTTCTTGGTGAATTTGGATATATATTTGCTGACGTTGAACCAAACGTTTCTATTGATGAAAAAGAAAAAACAATTTCAATTCAATTTAACCTTGATATGAAAGAGCAAGTATATCTTAATCGCCTTACAGTAATTGGAAATAAAAAAACTCGTGATAAAGTAATTCGTCGCCAAATTCTTCTAGAAGAAGGTGAAATGATTACTAATCAAAAAATGGAAGTTTCAAAAGCATGTGTGGGATTACTTGGCTACTTTGATCCAAAAGGTGGCGTCAACTGGAAAACAACAAGAATAGACAACACCCATGCTGATTTAGATCTCATGGTAAAAGAGGTAAAAACTGGTCACTTTACTACTAACGTAAGCTTTGGTGGTACACCAGGTCGAGTATCAACTCCTGCAACAGGACTAAGCGGAAACATAAGCTTTGGTGATAAAAACTTCCTTGGTTCTGGTATAGCACTTGCAACATCAACCGATATTTCTCAACGCTTTAAATCTTTCCAAGGTTCTATAACTAATCCATGGATGTTTGATAAACCAATTAGAGGTTCTATAACTGGTTATATTAAATCTTCAGAATATGATGATCAATTAACTATCGCCGAAAATCCTCCTTCTGAAAATGCTATTGGTGGAGTACTAGGTGTTGGTTATGTCACTAAGCTTCTAGGAAGTGTCATGATCGATGGACGACTTCAAGTCGAAAGTATTACCTATACTGATCCTATTAAAGCAGCACAACGATTCAATACTCGTGATAAAGATATGGCGCAAATTCTTTTGGATAAATATTTCCAACAAGGTAGTCAAATATCTTTAACTGGTACTATTAGCCAAGATAAACGAAATGGTACGGCTTTTCCTACAAATGGTCACCAATGGAACTGGTTCTTCCAATGGAACTGGCCAGGATGGAAGAAAGAATTAACACTTGGGCCTGATTGCAAACCTCAAAACGTTGCTAACTCTAATCCAAAGTTTAATTATATTAAAACAGAATTAGATGTTTCATGGTATACACCACTTATCGGAGAAAATGACCTCGTGTTGTGTGTCCATGGAAACCTTGGTTTCGTACATCCATTCAAAGGCAAAGACGTTCCTTGGAAAAACTTATATCACGTGGGTGGACCTCAAACAATTCGTGGTTACCTTTGGGGACAAGTTGGTCCAATGTGGAAAGATGACTCTCTTGGTGCAACCAAATCACTTGTTATCAACGTGGAATTTATTGTTCCTGTTACTGCTGATCTTGGTACTCGTGCTGTTATCTTCTATGATGGTGGTGCTGGATGGGATACTCCATATCTATGTGAATTCATTCAAGCTTCCAGAGCAACTCGTACACAGTTTGAAAGAGATTTTACAAACAATAATTTCTTCTATCGTCATACGATTGGTATTGGAATGCGCATGAAATCTCCAAGTCCAATTCAAATTGATTTTGGTATTAAACTTAATCCAAGCAAAAAGTTTAGAAAAAATCTTACACAGTTTCACTTTAGCTCGGATTATTCATTCTAGAAGGTTTGGTTATATGACCAATAAACAACTATTATTTTTGGTTGCTATAATTAATATCATTATGATGTTTATGCTTATTGATAAACAAAATAAAACTATTAAAGAGTTATACGATATACAACAACTACAAGAACAAAAAAATATTGCTCTTGATCAATATAAAGAACTTATGCTAGAACTACAGAAACTCAAACAGTTGTCTACTATTGAAGAGCATGCTACAAAAAATCTACATATGCGCTCCATGAAATTGAATGATATTCAAAAAATTCCTGAGGTAGTAGAAAATAAAGCTTAAAAGTAATTCTCAAGGATAATTATGGATAGCCTGAATAATAATTTTATACGTTCAATGCTCATTGTAATACTATGCTGCATTTTTTATGGAATTATTGGATTTAATTTATATCTGATACAAATACAGCAGAATAGCTTTTTTAAGAATCTAGGTGAAAAACAGTACAATATTACTATGCAAATTTTTCCACAAAGAGCATACATTTATGATAGAAATAATAATCCTGTAGCAATTAATAAAGATAGTTTTTCAGCGTTCATTCTTCCTAAAGCACTTGCAACAGAAAAAGAAACTTTAAATTTTATAAAAAAACACTTTCCACAAGCATATAATCGCTTCAATGAATACACGAATAAAAGTTTTATGTTTATTAAAAGAAATCTTTTACCCGAAGAATTAGAACTCATTAAAAAAGAAGATAATCCAGATATAAACATACTTAAAGAATCAAGCCGGTTTTATCCTTATGAATCCATGGGACCTATTCTTGGTATCACTGATATTGATAACCATGGACAATTTGGACTTGAATTACAATATAATCAAAAATTACAAGGAAGACCTACTACCTTTAAGCTAAAAAAAGATGCTAAAGCTCATCATTTTTATTTTTCAAAAGAAATGAAAGAGCAAGGTATTGAAGGAACAGCTTTAACTATTACTATAGACGCAGCTCTACAACATAAATTTCAAAAATTACTCAATGAAGCTGTCGAACATTATGGTGCACAAGAAGCAGGAGCAATTGCTTTAGATCCAATAACAGGAGAAATTCTTGCTGCCGTTTCATTTCCAACATTTAATCCAAATAACATAAAAAATCTTTGCATGGAAGATACAAAATGTCGACCAATAACAAACTGTTTTGAATTTGGTTCAGTTATTAAAACATTTTCTTCTTTAACTGCCTTACAAGAAGGAGCTGTAACCCTTGATGAAGAAATAGATTGTGGAAATACTAAAGAAACTTATATCGATGGACTACGCGTAAGAACAGTATATCCATGCGGAAAAATCAACTTTGTTGAAGTAATGCAAAATTCCAATAATATCGGTATCGTTAAAATTATGAAGCGCCTTGGTAACACATTATACGATTATTACAAAATGTTTGGATTTGCTGAAACTACAGGCCTTCATTTTCCAGGAGAACAAAAAGGATTTGTAAATCATCCTTCTAAATGGTCTGCCTATTCTATCCAATCTCTTTCTTATGGTTACGAAATTACAACATCTTTACTTCAACTTGCACGAGCATTTAGCATGATCGTCAATGACGGCTACTTAGTACAACCAAGACTATTAAAAAATGAATTAGTTCAATCCACTGGTCCATTTTTATCACAAAAGACTCTTGCTGATATAAAAGAACTACTTACCGCAATTGTTCAAAAGCATGGTGCACTAAAAGCTAATATAAAAGGTTATACTGTCTATGGAAAAACAGGAACCGCACATATTTTAGAAAATGGCCAATACAATGAAAATCGCCACTTATATTCTTTTGTTGGTGCTATAGAAAAAGATGGCTATAAACGCGTAATCGCTTGTTATCTAAAAGATTCTACAAAGCGCAGTTATGCTTCATCGGTAACTGCTCCGCTGTTTAAAGAACTTGCAGAAGCTATGATTATTCACGAACAAGCTTAAGAACAAATTTTTTCAGACTGACACAAATCTAAAATCTCTTGATATGATTCTTGTCGTTTTTTATAAGAAAGAACTAAATCCAATGCATCAAGCATAGCATATGATTGTGATTCTTTTCTTAAAAGCTTCCAAAGTCTTTTTAGTGTAATATTATGATTACTAGATACTTTTTCATGAATAATTTTTCCATTATCTTTTAATATACTCAAAAAATAATAACTTTTATTATGCTGATAAAAACAAATACCTACTTGATTATGTAATAAAAATTTTTTAGGAATCCATGAACTTTTTGGAATCACCATACAATTCATTAAGTCAACTTGCTCTAAGTTATTATCAAGACATTTTATTACATCAAAAATAAATACCTTTACTCCATACAAATCTTCTATGGAAAAAAACATCTTTGATATGATTTTTTGCAAATCAAAATTATCTATCTGAAGTTGATGCGCCCAAATAACTCCATCACCAGGAATCATATTTATAAATTGCGGCAATGATTTTTTAATCTCAACAATACCATTATATTGTTTAATATACCAAAGTAATCCTGCCTTATTTTCAACTTTTTTAACATCTGATGCATTATGAACAACAAAATCAATATATGAAGCATCAAGAGGAACAAAAAATATCTCTTTTGGACGTTTAATTAAGGGAATATTTTCAAGCTGTGAAACATTACAAACAGAACCTATACATTCTTTATAGGGCATAATTGCCTGAGCTAATTCATGATATTTATTCTTTTGTAATGCATATTTTTTAAATTGAGAAAAATCTTGTATGAAATTCCAAGCAAGGCGGTTGTTTTTGACATCTTTTGGCTTTAAAAAATAATTTGAATCATAAGCTGGAAGTACTAAACCTGACGCAGCTCCATAGATATATACAGGAGCATCAGTTAAACAAGTTGTAATAATAGCATATGATAAGTTTTTATAACTATCCATATTTTGATATGGTTCCATCAAATTAACCCCTGAAGAATAGCAAGAGCTATAGACTAGAATATTTGTCTTAATATTCTTCTCTAAAAACAAAATAAATTTTTTAAATTCAACAATAAGCATTCCTGCTATTGTCTCAGCTGTATCCTGCTCATCAGCATGATCACCATGTCCAGATATATAAAAACTCCACAGTGATTCTTTTTTTAATAGTTGTGATAAAACTATCAAGAGATCAAATGATTTATTTTTTGTCGTAAATATAAATTTTTTAATATCTAATATTGGCGCTAAATTATTAAGATGAAAATCCTGTTTATCCTCAGGTAATACAAAGAAAATATAATCATGAATAGAATATACTAACCAATCCTGTGTAAACTCAAAAACATGACTACACAAAAAATCAAACATTAATTCTTTATATTTTTCATCAGAAAGTTCTGCTAATTTTGGATATTTTTTTGTATACCATGCCTGATTCATAGTTCCATTAATAAATTCAAGAGAGTTTCCTGATTTCAATGAACTATTAAGTTCATCAACAAGTTCTAAAACATCTAACTGCAAAGCGGATTTTGATTTCAATTCTTTATCAAACCTAGTTTTTCGCAATAAAACATGTTGCCAGATATTTCCTGATATCAATATTGGTGCTGCTTTCTGATATAAGCAAGCAAATAATTGATGAGCAAGATTCATTCCTGCAGCATCACTTGAAAAAGATGTTTTATGCTCTTGAAAAATAAAAAGTGCCTGATGATTTGCACCAACAAGCACCCCAAAAAACTGAATCATAATCACTAAAACTTTAATCTTCATCCCTCTTCCTTATCATGATTTAGGCTAACGAATAAATTAACCCTGGTTCTTGAACCTTACATATTTCATATACTTCACTACCTAATACTGTTCCTTTATCCATTAATCGATTTGCTACTTCTAATAATGTATCTTTATGTTCACGTAATGTTTTTTCAGTAACAGCACGACATTCAAAAATAACGTCCGAAACAGCCTTATGTAATTTGGTTGCTATCTGATCTGGCAAATGAACCTGATTATTAATAAAATCTTTAAAACTTACATCCTTAAATTCTTGGGTCATACCAAAGGCCATTACCATCTGTGTTGCAAGATAACGAGCCTTCTCAAGATCATTTGATGCACCAGCCGCACGATGACCAAAAATCATCTCCTCTGCTACACTTCCGCCAAGTGTTACACTAATATCTGCTCTCATCTCAGCTTCTGTCTGAGAATGCTTATCTGACATCTTCATTCCATGAGTTACGCCAAGAGCATTTCCTATTGGTTTAACCGTTACTTTGTATAATCCAAGCGCATCTTTTTGATATACATACATTAAAGCATGACCGGCTTCATGAACAGCTGTATTCCAAAGCTCTTCTTTTGAAATATCCATGCCTTTTGTTTCTCTGCCCATCAAAATGTAATCACGCGCTTGATCTATATGATACATAGTAACCATATTATCTCCATTACGAACAGCCAAAATAGCAGCTTCATTAATAAGATGTGCTAGATCTGCGCCAGAAAATCCTGGCGTTGCGAGTGCTACTTTTGCAATATCAATCGATATATCAGCCTTAACTTTATCTAAGTAAATTTTTAGCATTTCACAACGATCTTTAAAATAAGGTGCATTAATTTCTATTTTTCTATCAAATCTACCTGGACGCAATAATGCTTCATCTAAAATATCTGCCCTATTTGTAGCTCCCATCACAATAATCGGAGTTTCACTTTGTTCAAAGCCATCCATTTCTGCCAAAATCTGATTTAATGTTTGTGTTAATTCAGAATCGCCACCACCCATATTCAGTTTTGATCTTTTACCCCCAATTGCATCTATTTCATCTATAAAAATGATACATGGTGCCAAATCTTTTGCTGTTTCAAACAAATGACGAACACGAGCAGCACCTGTTCCTACAATAGTTTCTATAAACTCTGTTGCAGCAATATACAAAAATGGACAATCAACTTCTCCTGCAAGTGCACGAGCTAACAATGTTTTTCCATTTCCAGGTTGACCATTTAAAAGTATTCCTTTAGGAACCTTAGCTCCAATTTCTTCAAATTCATATGAGTCTACTAAAAATTTTTTAATATCTTCTAAATCTTCTTTTGCTGATTGAAGTCCTGCTACATCTTCAAATCTTGTTGTAATATCTCCTGGATAATAAACACGAACACCTGATTGAGAAAATCGAGTATATTTATCCATAGTTTCAAATTCAAATTCTTGCGCATTAGGTTTATTAATTAAATTTTTACGATTCCAAGCAGTATACATAATAGATAATGCACCTAATCCAAATATTGGATTACGATTATCTTTAATAAAATTTTTATATTCTTCTGGATATAAAATACCACCTAAGATTAAACCTGAAATTATAGAAGTAATAACTGGATAATCATGAATCATATTTTCAAAAAATTCTCGATCTAAGCTAAATACAGGAAGCCAAATTTTATAATTTCCTTCTATCTTCTGATTCTTATTAGTATTTTTGTTTCTATTATTTTTTTCTGCAAATAAATTTGTATCTAAGTTTAGAACAATAAAAATACCAAAAAGAACTATTTTAAAATTTTTGGTCATACTATAACTTTCATTTGATAGGTCGTAAAAAGAGAGTTCTGCTTATACAAAAAATATCATAAAAATGCTTTTTGAACAAATAGATTCTTATTACAAATAATCTAACAATTTCTTATAATCAAGAATCAAATTCGATATCAAACGTATTATAAAATATTCATATTGATTTTTACTATTATCAATCCTAAAGTTATGTGGTAAGGTACCTGAAGATTTACATCCATCATTGCTTGACACTCAAAAATAGTTATGAAGGAAAAAGGAATGAAATTCAGAATTTATACAAAGCTTCTTATTATGGTTTGTTTTACGGTACAACTTAATTATTCTCAAGTGCCACAAAATGATCCTTATCTTAATGATGAAACATATGCAATCAACACACTTAATTATTACACTAATCACACCTATATGTTTGTCAGGCCTATATTTGACTCACTGAGCTTTGAACAAGCATCATGGCATCATTGTCTATATCACAAACAAAAAAATGGCTTTGCTGCTCAAATTGGTGCCATATTTGAAGAATCTTTTTCAAATTTATATAACCCTGCATACTTTTTCTTTAATTTTAAAAATCAACTAACTATTTCTGCAGGAACAACATCAACCTTTACTCCTTTAAACGCTACATCATCTTCTTCTACACCTGTATACAGCGTTTCAAATCCTATGGTTGGCCAAATGAACGTTCCAACTGGAACACGTGATGTGCTCGGTCAATGGGTCGGAATTATTGATGCAAATGACCAAGATTTATATCTTAATTTAAATCCACAACAAACCCAAGCTTGTATTCTCATGGAGTTCAGCCAAGATCTTAATCGAATATTTAAATCTGAACTATTTGAAAATTGGTTTATCAATGTTAGCATTCCTGTCACCTGGATTCGCAGTAACCTTGGAGTTAGTGGTGATCAAAAAGCTGTTGATGCATTTAATCAATCTGCTTTTAACTATGTCAGAATGAGCCCTGGAGACGTAGACTCATTTAGAGTAACTCAAGCAACTATTTCACTAGGAACTCGTTACATGAGTCAAGATGATATCGAAGTATTTTTTACTTCAGGTGTTATTATTCCTCTTGTTGAACAAGGTTGTGATAGTTTTCTTTTTGCACCAAAACAAGGTTTTAATGCTCACTTTGGATTTGACGCACAAGTTCACTTTCAATTTCCTCTGATTTATACACCAGATAACCCATCACGAATTCTATTTTTTGCAGATGTGCATAATATTTTCTTAGCAAGAAACCATCAACTTCGTACCTACGACATTATGGATAGACCATATTCACGTTACATGAAACTGTATGATAGCTTTAAAAATGAATTAATTCCTGCTATGAACGCCTTAACAGTCAGATCTCGCGTTGAGCCTTACAACGTTACAAACTTTATGACTGGATTTAGATTTGCTCATCATAGCTGCTATGGAGAAATCGGATATGAATTATGGGCACATGGTACTGAACGTGTTACACCAGAACCAAAAATTGGTCATGATGTTGGGTGGTTTGATAATTACCGTTATGGAATTGCATTTATTAACGTTAATGGAGATCTTGCAACTATTGATCCTACAACTGGCGCTGTTGTAGCCATTGATACCAATACACAGCAAGGACAAACAGCAAGCCAAAGTACCATCAACTATGTTGCTGCACCTGATGGGGTCTATGGCTGTTGTCCAACACCTAACTTTATTCCAGAAAATCAATATATTACCCTCAATGACTTAAACGTTTATACTCCTGGTGCAAGAAGTACTATTACGCATCGTGGTTTTTTTAGCGTAGGACTTGGCCAAGATGGCAATAAAAGAAACTATTTTGTTAATTTCGGTGCATTTATTGAAGCTGCACAAAATAACGCTGCCCTGAACTTCTGGGGAGGATGGTTTAAGGGAGGATTTACATTCTAAATCGCTATTTAAAAAGTATTTTTAATAAAAAGTTTATGTGACAAATTGACTTTGATTGTAAAAACATATAACTTCAGATTACTATTTATAAAATATTTCTTATTGAAATAATTCACGAAAGGTTTTTTTAGTTATGTATAAAAGATTATTATTAGGGGTCCTTCTTTCTTATACTACTATTTTCTATTGCTCATCCAATGAACATTTATCATCACGCAACCAAATGCAAACTCCTCCTATGGCAAGAATGACTCACCAGAAAGATCACTTTGATGACTCCTTAGCTGATTCTTCTCGCTTAGAGTCTCCGTATGCTGCAACAAATGCTCAATCTTCTCCTTCATGCTCTCCTGCATTACATAATGGATCATTTAGTAACTCTGCAAGAAATAGTTCCGTCTATCTTTCTGCTGCTGCACAAAGTCAATCACCTATAAGACCTAATTCTACAGAAGATATTAATGATGAAGGATGCGCTGCACGACCAACAACACCTGTATATACAGCTGATGAAGAACTCTTAAAAATGCACGCAGAAATTACTGCCGCATGCTTAACAAAATTTAGCAATAATTTAAAGATCGCTGCACAATGGGAAGAAGAACAACGTAATGAATTAGCTTATAATGATGAAGTTAGCAATCATATGCGAAATCCTGATTTAGATGAAGATTGCCAAAAAATGGCTGAACAGTTAATGCAACAAGAAGATTTAGCAAAACGATGTGGCATAGGTAACAGCCCAACATATACACCGGAAAAATCTGGTCAACATCGTCCTACTCCTTGTGTCGTTTGGAAAGCTAATTAAAAATAAATTAATTTATTTCTTAAAATAGATTTCTATAAAAAAGAGCGCTCAAATTGAGCGCTCTTTTTTATTACTAATTATCTAAATTATTTTTAACTATTTTTTCCAAACTTTTTTTCTATCGCTTTCTTAATTTTTGTAATACGACTCTCAACTGATGGATACATTGCATTATCTAAAGAAACCTTATCAAGCCAACAAGCTCCAGCCTCAAGAGCTTCTTTATTTTGACATTTTTCAGCTGAAAAATCATCTGCTTGCGGTTCTGCTACATATTTAGAATATGCAATCTGTGTAATCACACAAGAAATCGCTCCAACAAGGCCAGCTATTGCTATATATTGTAGATGTTTTTTTGAAAAATCTTCTTTAAATTGTTGCTCTGTGGGATTTTTAATCATAGAGTTATGTCCAATTATCATACCAAAAGCAGTACCCATAACTTGTAAAAAAATTAGCTGACCAATATTTAAATAATAATATACTTTCACATGCTGATGATGAATATGACCTGCTTCATGCAAAAGAGCCCATTCTGTCCATTGCTCTGCTATAGGAATTTGAGCCTCAAGCTTAATAAGCCATTCATATGGAATTCCAATAATTCCACATCCTGCAAAAGGTGAAAAATTTCTTACCATGTAAAAGCTCACATTTTCAAATTCTTTTGGATACTTCTGAATTAAATTTTGCAAAAACAATCGTGATTTAGGATATTCAACTTCACTAATTACCTCTGCTTTATACGCAATACAAATACACTGATCATTCCATTGCATATCATTACGCGGTGAAAAATGATCAAAATTACCCTGTAAATCACCAAAAAATAAAGACAAAAACAACACTAAAAACATCTTTTTATTCCATTTGCAAAAAAAAGAGCAGAAGCTTTAAACTTCTGCTCTTTTTTTTATTTAATTAACTTTAACTTACATCATTCCAGGCATACCACCCATACCGCCCATAGGAGGCATTGGTTGATCTTTTTTCTCATCTTCAATATCTGCAATCATTGCTTCTGTTGTTAAGAGAAGTCCTGCAATCGATGCAGCATTTTGTAACGCACAACGTGTTACTTTCGCTGGATCAATAATTCCTGCTGCTATCATGTCAACATAGACACTTGATTTTGCATCAAAACCAATTGCTTTATTATTTTCTGAAAGTACTTTATTAATAATAACTGAACCTTCATGACCAGCATTAGCAGAAATAATACGAAGCGGTTCTTCAATTGCACGGCGCACAATCTGAACTCCAAGTTGCTCATCGCCAGAAAGTTTAAATGTTTCAAGTGCTGCTTGCGCACGAAGAAGCGCACAACCACCACCAACTACAATACCTTCTTCAACTGCTGCACGAGTTGCGCTCAGCGCATCTTCAATACGATCTTTAATTTCTTTCATTTCAACTTCTGTTGCAGCACCAACTTTGATAACTGCAATTCCGCCTGCGAGTTTTGCCAAACGTTCTTGAAGTTTTTCTTTATCGTATTCTGAGGTTGAATTTTCAATTTGCATTTTGATCTGAGCAATACGGCCTTTGATTGATGCCGGAGTACCAATACCATCGATAATTGTTGCATCATCTTTAGTGATCACTACTTTTTTAGCACGTCCTAAATCAACTTCCATTAAAGTTTCAAGACTCATGCCTTTATCTTCTGATACGACAACACCACCTGTAACAATTGCAATATCTTCAAGCATTTCTTTTCTTCGGTCACCAAAGCCAGGAGCTTTAACAGCTGCAACTTTAAGAGTTCCTCTAATTTTGTTAACTACTAATGTTGCTAATGCTTCGCCTTCAATATCTTCTGCAATAATCAAAAGAGAACGTCCTGTTTTTGCAACATTTTCAAGCGTTGGAACTAATGATTTCATTGATGCAATTTTTTTGTCATAAATCAAAATCAACGGATCATTCATAACTGCTTCCATTTTTTCTGAATCAGTCACAAAATATGGAGACAAGTAACCACGATCAAATTGCATACCTTCAACAACAACTAATTCACTTTCGGTACCTTTAGCTTCCTCAACAGTGATAACACCGTCTTGGCCAACTTTTTCCATTGCATCTGCAATACGTGCACCTATTTCTGTATCATGATTTGCTGAAATTGTTGCAACTTGCTCAATCTCTTTTTTGTTGGTAACAGGTTTTGCCATAGCTTGAAGAGCCTTAACAACTTCAGCTACTGCTTTATCTATTCCACGTTTCAATTCGATTGGATTTGCTCCAGCTGTAACAAACTTGTTACCTTCCTGGAATATTGCTTGAGCAAGAACGGTTGCTGTGGTTGTTCCATCACCAGCAACATCTGCTGTTTTACTTGCAACTTCTTTAACCATTTGAGCACCCATATTTTCAAGCTTATCTTTAAGCTCAATTTCTTTGGCAACGGTTACACCGTCTTTAGTGATGGTTGGAGCACCAAATGATTTTTCAATGGTAACATTTCTACCTTTAGGCCCAAGAGTTACTTTAACAGTATTTGCTAATGTATTAACACCATCAAGGATCTTAGCTCGAGCCTGATGGCCAAATAAAATTCTTTTTGCCATACGTAATTATTTCCTAATTTTTATTTTCAAGAATACCTAAAATATCATCTTCTTTGATAACTAAAAATGTATCGCCAGCTTTAGTGCCAGAATACTTAGCAAAGAAAACTTTATCACCAACTTTAACTTGAAGAGGTATCAATTCACCTTTATCATTCTTAATCCCAGCACCTACAGCCATAACAATACCTGTTTGAGCTTCAGATTTTGCTGCATCTGGAATATACAAACCACCTGCTGTTTTTGTCTCTTCTTCAACTCTTTTTACCCAGAGATTATTTCCGAGTGGGCGAAAATTTTGAAACATATAAAATCCCCAACTTTAATGTATTATTATTTTTACTTAAAAAGACTATTGCCAGAATCTTATAATAGTCTTTTTAAGTATACCTAAAATAGGATTGTTTTCAATCAATGCCCGATCCAAAATCAAGCTCCATTTACACTTTACTACTTCAATTTATTTTTCTGATTCTATAAGAGCTTTTCTGCCTTCCTTTACAATTTCAAGTAACATTTCATGAACGTTATCCAAAGATAGTTTAATTCCCTTATAAAGCTCTTTTTGGCCCTCAAGGAACTTTATAATTTCTTCTTTGTTAACATCACCTAAAGCACTTGCTGCTAATGCTACATTATTCATTGAAGCAACCACAGGAATCCTGCATGGCATTGTAGTAGCACTAACAACTTGTGAACTTGCAGCAGCAGCAGAATTTTCTACTCGACCAAGGTCAGAATGTGTACGATCTGGGCTGGTTGAACCACTTGATACTAATTCTCCAAACATAGAAACTTCTACCAAGAGGCAACGGTTTTTGCCTTGCTGAGATTTTGTATGATCAGAACTATCAGAAGACAATAGGAAACCAGCCCAACCGCAAATAAAAAATAATATTTTATAGTGCATGCCATCTCCCTTTTTATTCAAAACAATTCAAATTTTATGATTGACTTTTATTGGTATCAACAAATTCTTTCATTTTTTCAGGCGTTGGCTGATACAAATCAAACACATTTCCACCTGGATCTTTAACACCTACCATAACACCATGTGGAGCGGTAATCGGTTCATTTACAAAAACCACGCCTTGCTCTTTTAACTTTGCATGTAAAGCATTTAAATCTTCAAGGACTTCAAAAACCACACCAGTACGAATATTATCCTGAACATGCTCTGTTGGACACAAACCTAATTTCACACAACCTAAATCAAATTCTGCCCAACGATTTGGCAAATGAAAGTTCAATTTTATTCCTAATTTTTGATAAAACTCAACAGCTTTTACTAAGTCAGGTTGCATAAAGATAACCATTCCAAGCTTAATTGCGCCATGTTCCATAATAATTTCCTTATATTTACTCATAAACAGATCTTATTAAGTATATCATTTAAAAAAGCTTTAATCACCTAGGTTTTCACGCCAAAATGGTTCGATCTTTACATTGTTTTTAAATTATATTACGGTAGCCGTATATATTTTTACCCAAAAAAAGGATTTATATGGATATTATTACCCTACCTTTTACACTTGGCCATAAAATAGTTAACGATATCGCTCGTGATATTTATCAACAAATCGTCTGGGAATATATCATGTATTCAATCAAAGTCGGTATCATTGCTGGAATATCTATGGCCATAGTAGCAATCATTATCAAGCTACTTAAACTAAGCCCTCTTGATTTAACAACATATACAGGCTGCATGCTTACTGGAACAAATAAAGGACTACCTCCATTCATTGTTGGATCATTAGTTCACATAATAGCTTCAGGAGCCTTTGGAGTTGGATACCTATACCTCATCCATACTTTCAAAATTCCTGGTACACTCATGTATGCTGTTGCAATGGGAATTGCGCACACATTCTTGTCAGGTGCCTTAATGCTGATTTTAGATGCTATTAACCCATGTACGCGCAACAAAATGGTTCCTTATGTGGGATTTATGGGTACAGCCCAAGGACTATCATCAGCCCTTACTTATGCTGTAATTCATGTCACATACGCAGTCATTGTCGTCACGATGCTCACTCGATAAACATCTGAATTTAAAGTAAAAACAGGTGGCCTAAAAAACCACCTGTTTTTACTTTAAAAAAACCCAAAACCATTGCTTTTAAAGACTCATTTATTGCATACTCAAGCATATAGATTAGATATTTATAAAAAATGTTTTTAAAACAGGAGGTTTTCATGAAACATATAAAACTTATGGCCATAGCATTCATGATCTGTACAATTGGAGTAATGCAAGCTAAACAAATAAAATTTATTAATAAATCAGGCAACCCTCTTCACGGGTGTAAAGTAGCATTTGGGAAACCGGAATCGAAAGAACTCATGTACATTGAAAGCTTTTTTAACACACCTTTGACACATAAAATTATTACTGTTCCTAATGGAGCAACATACTTCTATATCACTGATCCCTACGATAATCGCCTTACAAAAAATGTAGCTATACCAAATTCAACAGCGCCTACTGTTTCGCAATTTACAATCGAAATTTCGGCTCGTTATAACAATATCTACATAAGCCAAGTGGTAGAAATATCAAAATAAACAGCCAATAAATATCAGTTAATAAAAGATCGCTATGTTGTATCTATGTGTACAGCAATTACTTATGCTGTAATTTATGTCACATACGCAGTGATTGTCGTCACGATGCTCACTCTATAAACATCTGAACTTTATGTAAAAATAGGTGGCCTAAAAACCACCTGTTTTTTTGACAAAAATTTATTTATCCTTAAAATATCCGATTGAACTTGTTTTATAAATTAATACTTAAATCGCATTTATTTAAAACTCATGCTGGAGTTTCATCACATGAAATTCACCAATTGAGGTATAAACTTCATATTTTAATAAATTTCAAAAAATTATTTTTAAAATTTTGTAAACAAAAAATACATATCTAAAGCAATTAGATTTTTTATAAAATTAAAATTTTATTAATAGAAAAGTCTTAACAAAAGATTTTACTTAAAGATCAGAAGAAATCCATTGCTTTATAACACTGTAAGTTTGTATTTTATGCAAAATTACAAGGAGAATTTAATTATGAGTAACAATATATTATTATCAATCAAAAATATTTCAAAAATCTACCCTGGCGTACCTCTTATTGAAGCTCTTAAAGATGTTAATCTTGATATCATGCAAGGTGAAGTTTTAAGTCTTTTAGGAGTTAATGGCGCAGGAAAAACAACTTTATCATCTATCATTGCCACACTACATCCTGCAAGCTCAGGTGATATATTATATGAAGAAAAATCAATCTATAGAGACGTTATTAATTATCGCCGCATAATTGGATTCTGTCCTCAAAAACCAAATATTGACGGAATGCTCACGATCAAAGAAAATCTGATATTTGCAGGGCGATATTTTAATATGCCTGATCATATAATAACACAAAAAATAGATGAACTACTTGAACGTTTTGAACTTACAAAATATGCCGATGCCCAAGGTGCAATTTTATCAGGTGGGTACAAACAGCGTTTCATGCTTGCTCGTACACTCATGCATGATCCAAAGCTTATTATCTTAGATGAGCCAACCGTTGCTCTTGATCCCCATATCAGAAGAAACTTATGGGAAATTATTAAAAATCTTAAAAAGAATGGTACAACAGTTCTTTTAACAACACATTACCTTGAAGAAGCAGAGATACTTTCTGATCGCGTTTGTATTCTTGATAAAGGCGTTATCAAGCTTATTGATTCTCCTGAAAACTTGAAAAAAGATTTCAGCAAATCAAACCTTGAAGATGTATTCATCAAGCTTATGCATGAGGATGGAAAAGAAAATGAGATAGATTCTTGATTAAAGAATCCAAATGAACTTTAATATGCATGAATAAAAATATCATGCACAACAAAAAGGATATAAAATGAATAATCCTGTCATGCAAACATTTATAACACTATTAATCAGAGATGCTCGCACATTTCAGCAGCATATTCTTACGCGCATGATTGATGCATGTGTATGGAGTGGAGCATCGTTATATGTTTCGCAATATCTATTGCCTCTTTTTGGAATGGATTTAAAATTTGCATCATTTTTAGTTCTTGGAAACTTAGCAGTATGGGCAATTTTTGAAGTTGGAACCAACATGTCAATTCTTTTAGGTGACTTGCAAGGAAATAATGCTCTGAGTTACTATCTCTCGCTACCTATTCCTTCATCATTAATTTTTGTGCGACTTGCCTTAACTGATGCATACAAATCATTTATGGCAACAACACCTCTACTGTTTTTATCTAAATTAATCCTTCAAGATCATTTTTCATTAAGTTCAATTCATTACCCAAAAATGATTGCTTGTTGGGTTTTATCACATATTCTTTTTGGATTTTTTGGACTTTTTGTAAGCAGTATAACAAAGTCATTTGAATATGTTACAACCATCAGACAACGAATTTTATTTCCAATTTGGTTTCTTGGTTGCTACCAATTCACTTGGCATATGTTGTATCAAGCAAATCCAACTATTGCATATCTCAATTTACTTAATCCTGTAGTATACGTGCTTGAAGGAATGCGCGGATCTACCAATACAGATTTACCAACAATTCCATTTCATATTTGTATTATTGCAATGATATTTTTCATAACTCTTTTTGCCTACCTAGGCATTCGAAAATTTAAAAAACGACTTGATTGCGTATAAGGATTTTTATGCAAACTTATTCAATTTTAACAACTATGTATTACATGCTTGCGCGAAGCATAATCACCATGAAGCAAACTTTACCTGATAAAATTATTAATCATCTCTTTTGGCTTATTTTAAATAATATCGTTTTTTGTTACATAATGCCCCATGCACCAAGTGTCGGAATCGATGCAAATTATGGAATTTTAATTGCACTCAGCATGCCAATTTCTGCTGCATTCTTTGGTGCTATTAACTGCATGTACGGACTTTTATACGATGTGACCACAGAAGGAAGTAATTTACGATATGAACTCACACTTCCACTTCCTCAATGGCTTACATTTGTAAAATATGGCATTGAAATAAGCATTCAAACGTTTCTTGCAACCAGCATTTTGTTTCCTGTAACATACCTCATGCTTTATGGGAAAATTAATTTTGATATCTTAGGAATTATAAAATTTTATATAATTCTTGCTGCTACATCCATTTTTGGAGGTTTCTTTAGTATTTTTATTGTTAGCATGGCAAAAGATATGCTTCAAGGTCTTGATAATGTTTGGATTAGAATCATATTCCCAATGTGGTTTCTGGGATGCTTTCAATTTTCTTTAAGTGATTTATTTTCTATAAATAAATGGATCGCTTACCTTGATTTATTCAATCCACTTACATACGCTCTTGAAGCAAGCAGATCAAGCTTAATTCCAACAGCAAGCATCTTAAATTTTTGGGCGTGTATTGGTGCATTACTTATTTTTGCAATAATTTTTGGACTAATCGGCATACAACGGCTTATGAAACGAATGGATTGTTTATAAAAACAAAAGGGATCTGGATAATTTCCAAGATCCCTTTTGTTAATTAACGCTATTTTTCAATAAAATTATTACTTGCCTAAAAAATCTGACTTTTCAAAACAACATTATCAAATCATAATTTTAAAGGCCAATTCAGAATAAACCATATATTTTTTAAAATATATATCTGAAAACTATTCTAATCTGAGTAACAACGCTGTTGCTATTTTACGATTTGCTGTAAGATCACCTAGATCAAAATTTTTATAATCTCGATCATTTTTCCTTGCTTGCTCATCTTTTTTATGATTTAATTTACGATTTTGCAAGTATTCTAATCTCTTCGCACATGTTTCTTTATTACAAAAAACTTTATCTTCGCTTGAAAAAGCGCTTATAAAAACAAAAAACAATAGTTTTTTCTTCATTTCAAAAATCCTTTATCGTCGTAAAACAATGAACTTTTTATACTCTATAAAGATTTATTCATTATTATAATACAAATTATTGCTAACTCACTACAATATTTTATATCTTTTCTCAAAAGGAGATTAGTAATGATGCGCAAGTATTGGGTTTGTAAAGCAGCTCAAGAACATGTCGAAATTGTTAAAAATAAAAATTATACACAAATAAATATGGGGCCTCGTCCACCCCTTGAAAAAATGAGCATTGGTGACTGGATTTTGTATTATTCTCCTACTATCTATTACGAACAAGAAGATCCTGCTTGTGAAAAATTTACCGGCATTTCATGCGTCACTGATAATCGAATATATCCTCAAGGTGGACAATTTCCTGATCGGTGGCGCCGCAATGTTGAATTTTTTAACTGCGCTCCAGAATATGCAAAAAAATTCGTTGGAAAAGTAAATTTTTTACCACCCGAAGCATGCTGGAAACCAATTTTAGATGAACCTGTTTTTGAAATAGATCAACAAGATTTTATAACTATTGCCAAAACAATCTTAATTGAAATTCCTGACAGAATTTTACTATTTTAAAATAAAACTAATAATAAAAAACTTAAAGCTATTCCTGTTGCAGCTATAATAACCCAATGAAATCCATGGACAATATTTTTTTCATACCATTGTTCTAAAAAAGGTTCTAAATACCAAGTAGCAAAAAAAGAGCTTAAAACAATCTGTAAGAATGCTACTGTTTGTAATACTCGAATATCAGACGCCATCAAACTAATAGAACAAATCTGATCTTTTGCTGACATAAACATAGTAGAATAACAAAGCATCTGAAGAATAAATTCATAGGTACTCATTACAATAAGCCCTACCATCAACCCAATTGAAAGACTTTTAACCAATAACAAGACAAACTCTTTTCTTATGTTTTCTAAATAACCCTGATGCGTCCATAGAAAATAGGTATATGATGCTGCAAGAATCACAAAAAACCAAATAAACGTGATCTTAAAAAGATACCAAGGATTATAGACTAAAAACTTTACTATGGATAAAAAAGTCCTAAAAACACTAAGTAGTAATGTTGATATAATCATTTAACTTCCTTTGACGATTTTAACAACTAAACGTATACTAAAAATAGATTTCAAGCTTTAAATAAAATAAAAATATTTAAACAGAGACGAAATCCATAATAATCTATATCTAAAAAATCGATTTTTCAAAACAATGACAAAATTAAGTAAATTTATTGCCGAATCTGGCTATGCATCACGCAGAGGCAGCACAGAACTCATAAAATCTGGTGCTGTAAGAGTTAATGGGACCATTATAACTCAACCTTTTTATGAAGTTCAAGAAAAAGACTCTGTAAAAGTTAACAACAAGCTCATCAAGCGTCAGGAAAAAACATATCTTCTATTCAATAAACCTGAAGACACTATTTCCACTTTATCAGATCCTCAAGATAGACAAACAATTGCCCATTTTTTCAAGCACATTAAAGAACGTTTGTATCCTATTGGAAGACTAGATAGAAATACAACAGGACTTATCATAATGACTAATGATGGAGAGCTTGCTCAAAAACTTTCTCATCCAAAATATGAAATTCCAAAAACATATACGGTAACACTTCATCGTGCCATAACACAAGAAGACATAGACAAGTTGTTAAAAGGAATTATGCTCCACGACGGCTTTATGAAAGTTGATGAAATTAAAGTTCTTTCAAAGGCTACCCAAAAAACAGTGAGTGTTACTATTCATAGCGGTAGAAACCATATCATAAAACGTCTTTTTAGCGCCTTGCGATACTTTGTTAAAAAACTAGACCGTTCAAACATTGCTAATCTTAGCAAAAAAGGCATAGCTGTGGGCGCATATCGACCATTAACTGAAAAAGAAATTACCTCCTTAAAGAATTACACCAAAGAAAAGTAAATGATAAAATCTCTATCATTAGAAAGCTATTCAGGAAAAAGAGCAGCGTTTTGCTTCTCTTCAAACTAAGTAAAACTTCTTATAAAAAATAAGAGTCTTTAAAATTTAAAGACTCTTATTTTTTTATAAAATTATCTAACTTACTAAGAATTAATTTTTATTTTCTTGTTCTAACGAAAGATCAAAGGAAACATAATCTTTAAGCATAAATAATCCATATAAATTACATGCTAAAAGCAAACTACCTACAATCGACATGGCTGATAGGCATTGTGCATCAGTTCCCAAAAATGAAAAAATTAAAAGTGAACAAATGGATACTAATTCATACACACGAGCACCATACTTTGATGAAATCGTAGTTGCTGCTCTTCTACCAGAACTAAAAAATGCAATAAGCGTTGTATATCCAAGTAAAAATATGAATAATGGCCAAATCAATGGTACAAACGAAAAATATTCACTTAAAGCTGCTCTGACCATATAGTTAGGATTAATATCCTGATACCATACTCCACTGACTAAGATAATCATCATGCTCATCGTGCAAACAACAAAAACATCTAAAAACACATCTATAATTCCAAATGCTGCTTGACGCGCAGGAACAGGCTCTTGTGTTTCTGCATGCATCGTTGAAGCGTATCCAACACCAATGTCACCAACATAACATGCTCTTTTAACTCCATGTGAAATAGTGAGTGCTAAAGTAGTTCCTGTAAATGCACCAATTGCTGCATGAGGTGTAAATGCATGCTTAAAAATTAAAGCGAACACAGATGGAATTACTGCAAAATTTTTAATAAGAACAAAAAGTCCCATTCCAATATATGCAACTAAAAACAACGGAATAATCTTAGAACAAACTTTACCAACTAAACGTACACCACCCTGTCCAATTCCGACAACTAAAAATAAAAGGGTAAAAATAACAAAATATTGATTTAAATTCCACCCATCTGACAATGTAGATGAAACAACCCTAAAAATATAAATCTCTGTTCCATACAAACACATTAAAACAGCTACAAACCCTGACCAAAAAAATCCATGTGGTACATGACGAAGATAGGTAATTGGTCCACCAGTGTAACTATTTTCATTATTTTGAATTCTAAATTTAACGCCTAAAAAAATTTCTCCATATTTTACCAGCATTCCCATAAGACCTGCAAACCACAGCCAAAATACAGCTCCAGGACCACCGATTTGAAGTGTTGTTCCAACTGCAACTAAATTACCTGTACCAATAGCTCCACCAATTGATGCAAAAAAAGCTTGTATCGGAGCTACACCCCGAGCTTGTGGATCATTATATTTTTTACGCGCAAAATTTTTAAAAATATTAATAACATGACGCATTTGTCGAATTTGAAAAAAACGAGATTTCCAAGTGAAGTATAAACCTAAAGCTATAAGCCCTGGCGCTGCAATATATGACCAAAAAATTTCATCAACTATTTCAAGGTCCGCAAGTAATTGATTTAACATAAAAATCCGATTCCATTTATTACTAATATCTCTAATTTAACTGAACAATGCTCAATTGCATTATAAAATTTTCAATACCTACTCAACTCAAATTCTTCTATTGCTCAAACTTGATTTAAAGATCCATCTTTCAATCAAAATAAATCATATGTACTTGTAGAATAGATTATCTAATAGAGCTCGATAAAAACAAGAATTTTTATTTAATAAATAATTTTAAAAAACTAATGATTTTATTTTTCTTTCTGAATATCCCTACAACAGTTCAGTATAATCCCAAACCACTGTTTTGCCAAATCAAGAGCAAGCTTTTTGTCCTCTATGCTCTTTTTTTCTGAAAAATTAAACTCTAGAAGCATAGTAATAAAATTCTTCCAATTTTCAAATGCATTCTCCGATAACTTCATTTTGATAAAACAGTCCTGGAGCTCTAAACTTTGCAAACCAAAACCATAAGATTTTGCTAATCGGTCAAATAATTGATATACGCCTACAACATCACCGCCATAGTAATATTTCCAAAATAATATCCGATAACCCAATGTCTCAATAAAAAATATTTTCATAAGATATGGCCTTACTATAAAGAATAGGATAAGCAGCAACAAAACTATGAAAATCATCTTAATCCAATACTGTAATAATTGCGAACTTTCAGGTTTATAAAATTTTTCTGCAGAATAATATACCTGCTTTTTTTCAACTTGAGAAAGATCTTCCTGTTGATCATTATCCTCAAAATTTATTTCTTCTTTTTCAGGTGATACATCAACGACTATGATATCTTCATCTTTATCTGCTTTTATAGCTTTACCATTAATAGTTAACTGAACAGGCTTTGTTGATATTTTTTTATATTTTTCATCGATAGGATCAAAATAAACAAATATTTGCGGTTCAATAGTAAAAACACCTGGGTTATCTGATTGCAAAATCCACTCAAATATTTTTTTATCTGATTCAATAGAGCTATTTCCTTCGTAAAAATGAATACCTGAAGGTGTATTAAATTCTGGATGATGCATAACAGCAAAATTACCTTCTCCGTGTACAATCATTTTTGCAACAATACCCTCTCCAACTTGTGCTTTTTTATTTGCTACCTGAAACTCTACCAAATCAAATTGTCCAATAGCATCAACTTTGCCGTTACTATATTCAGGTAATGGCAAAACTTCTATTTGCTTTGGAAATGACTCAATTACTTTAGAATTTGAAAAACCAAATAAACTAAATAATCCAATATCTTGTGACTGCTCTTGAATAAAACTTGCCTTACATGATGGAATAATCAATATTCCAACCTTTTTAGGATATACTTCAAAAGTCATTTCTTTGCATGAATAAACTTTTCCTGCAAATGTAACCTTGCTATTTTTCCATTCTTTATCCTGAGCACCAAAATCAACATCTTCAATTGCTATATTTTCAATGGCCAAATTTTCAAATCGTGCAAGATAACAAAATCTTAAATTTATATTTAACTTTTGTCCTACGTATATTTTTTTTTGCTCAAAAGTAACATCTAGAATATAAGGCTCTTTACCTGTATGCTCATACTCTTGAATATCAGTCACTTGGATAATTACTTTTTCAGATACTATAGTTTTTCCGGTACTATCTTGAGCAAAAACAGGCCCAAGCTCAAGTCTTCCTTTTTTATTGGCAACGCCTACATATGTAAATATATATTTCTCTGTCATTTTACCATTAACATATGTAGATGATTGCCCAGTGCTATAAAGTTGAATAGTGCAATCATTTAAAAGCTCGAAGCCTTTAATATCTTGATCAGGACGAAAGCCTTCACAGGTTACCATGACTAAGAAAGGTATTCCTATCTCAGCTGAACTAATAGGATTTTGATATTTGTTTGTAACACTAACAGTTATTTTTTCATTTTCTGCTGAGGCAAACTGAAAGCAGAAAAACAATAGTACTGCTATAACATTACCAATTTTTTTGTCCATGATTTAATCCCTTATTAGAAACATTCATTTTTAAAAGTTGTTTTTGAATATTTTCTTCCTGCTCTTGCATTTTTGCAAGAACATAAGAAGCTCGAGTATCAAGACGTTTATCATCTTGAATTTTTGAATCAACATCTTTTGCATAGGCATCAGCCAGCTGAGCTTCTTGCTGCTCTTGTTGTTTTTGCTGTTTTGGATCTTCTTTGCCTTTTTGTGACTTTGCTAGCTGTTCATTTTGATTCGCCTCTTTTGCTTTTTTTGGATCTTGTGATTCTTTTGGTTGTTGTTTTTCTTCTTGATTTTTATAATCCTTAGATCCTTTTTTATCAGCTTTTTTTAAATCACGTGCAGCATCTTCTTGGTCATGCTGCTTTGACTGCTGTTGATTATCTTTTTTTGATTCTTCATTTTTTTCATTTTGCTTATTTCTTTGTTGTTCTTTTTGGTCTTGTTCTTTTTGCTGATCAGATTGATCTTGCTCTTGCTGATCTTGCTGTTCATCTTGGTCCTGATCATCTTTGTTTTGATCTTTTTTATTATTTTTCTTATTATTTTTCTTATTTTTTTTACTTCGTGAATCTTTTTGCTGATCGTCATTCTTATCAGAATCATTTTCATTATCTTGATCAGAAGATGATTTATTACAATTATCACAAGATTTATTTTTATCGCTTTGATCATTTTTTTGTTGCTGATCTTGTTGATTATCCTGATCTTTTTTATCCTCTTTATTCTGTTGATCTTGCTGCTTTTTTTGTTCTTCTAATAGTTTTTTTACATAATCTAAATTATATTTTGCTTTTTCATTTGTTGGATTTATTTTAAGAACGTTTTCATACACTTCGACAGCATCTTGTAATTTTTTTTGATGAACATAAGCATTTCCAAGATTAAAGCAAGACTGCTCATGAAGTTCACTTTTTGGATCAGAATATTTTATAGCCCTTTTAAAATAATTCTCTGCATTTTCATAATTTTTTTGCTGATATAACCCTAATCCCATATTATAATTAACAGAAGGATCATATGGATTTTGCTGCAAAAGCTTTGTCCAATCTGAATTTGCTTGAGAAAAATCATGTAAATTATAAGATTTATTTGCTTGATACTCTGTCCACCATTTTTTAATAAAACTTGGATACAAATTACTGCTAAAGCAAATAACTAATATTGCAATTTTTTTCATAATATCCATTCCAACCCAAAACAAATAAAACTAATCATAATAAAATAACTATACTGTTCTTGATAACGATTAAAATTCGCACTACCCAAAGAATCTTTTTCAAATTTTTCTACAGAACTCAAGAATTTTTTTATATCAGTCTCATCAGAAGTTGTTTTAATATATTGTCCACCAGTTTTTAAAGAAAGATTCTTTAAAATCCCCTCATTAAACTTAGACATTATCACCGTACCTTTACTATCTTTTTCAAAACCTATATTTTTTCCCTTTTGATCAAAAACAGGAATAGGAGCTCCACGTGTTGAACCAACTCCAAAAGTAAATATAGAAAGACCTTCTTGAGCTGCATCTTCTTTAATTTTTGCAAGATTCGTTGAGAAATCTTCTCCATCAGTGAATAAACATAAAATTTTAGTTTTCTTTTCCGGCATTTGCCTGAAAGCATCAAGCGCTGTATGAAGCGCCCCATCAAGACTTGTTGTTCCTGATGAGATAGTACTTACATCTAAGCTATCTAAAAACATAAAAAACGCTGCATAATCAACAGTAAGTGGACATTGTACAACAGCATCTCCTGCAAAAACAATCAATCCTACTCGATCACATTTTAAATTATATAGGATTTTTTTAACTTTTTGCTTTGCAAATTCAAGCCTATTTGGCTTTTCATCGCTACATAACATACTTCTTGAAATATCTACCGCTATTAAAATATCTCGCCCTTGTTGAGATACTTGTTCATCCTTTTTACCCCACTGTGGTTGCAATAACGCAATGAACAATGACATAAATCCTACTAATAAAAGTATCAATCTTATAAGAAAAAAAAGTTTTGAGCTTTTTTTGAAAATTTGAAGTCGCTGCTTACCTTGACTTAAAAAAGATATTAATCTTTGAGTTTTAATATACCGAAACAATAGCCACCAAACTACAACAAATCCTATTATTATAATTTTTAAACTATTATACAAAGCAGCAAAATGAATCAGATTCGCCAAAGAACCCATCTGTTTTATAATTTCAAACATATAAAATTCACCATTCTTAAAGAATAAACCAAACAAAAGTAGCAACAAAAAGCTCAAAAAGAGCTATGAAAATAATTGCCCACAAGATAGGCATGAAATAATCTTGATAATTATGATATATATCAGATTGAATCTCATTTTTTTCAAGTTTATCAATTTTATCATAAATATAGGCCAAATCTTTGGGATTCTTTGCTTCAAAAAACTGTCCGCCCGTATCACCTGCTATTTTTTTGAGAAGTTTTTTATTCAAAGGAGTTTGATGACGCTGAATTCCAAACACTGAATCATTTGCATATCCTCCTAAGTCATCTCCTATACCAATCGTATAAATTTTAACACCTATTTCTTTGGCAATATTAATTGCATCATCAGAAGATAAATCGCCTGGTGATGGAGCTCCATCAGTTAAAAGTACAATAATTTTACTTGTTGCCTTTGATCCCTGAAGTCTGCGTGCTGCGGTAACAAGTCCCTGTGATAACATCGTCATCATTTGCATATCTTGGCTTGGTTGTCCAATTTGAAGCTCACTAATAACCGTTTTTAAAATTGACTTATCAAGAGTAATCGGACAACGAGCAAGAGCATAACGTCCAAATATCACAATACCTATTGCGTCATTCGTTCGTTTATCTATAAAATTTAAAGCTTCTTGCTTTGCTACTTCAAGACGTGTTCTTCTGTCGTTAAGATCGTCAAATAACGCCATACTTCCTGAAACATCTAAGGCTAAAACAATATCTATTCCATTTAATGTCATTTTTGATTTAACATCTACCAACTGAGGCTTGCCAATTAAAATTACCATTAAAGATAATATGATTAACCGAATCAAAAAGAAAAAACGAACAGGAACTTGTGATGCAAATAATCTTTTTTCTGCAATAAAATTAACCAGTGAATACTGATATAAGGTAGGCTTATAAAAAAACAACCTATAGAACATCAATAATACCAAAAAAATTGTTGCTACAAATAAATATGATAACTGGGCAAAATGGAAAGGAATCACCATGCATACACCCTAAAAAATATTTTAAATTATTTTTTCTGATGAAATAGTAACATAATTTCGATAAATTTTAAGTATCAAAAAATACTACCAATAAAATTTATTATTTTAGAATTTAATAATAAACTCTTTACTTGAAAGTTCTAATGTTTTTATATTTAATTACTAAATGATATTTACTAATCAAATGAATTATATGAAAAAATTTTCAAGCATTATAGTCTTATTAGCAAGCCAAATATATGGACACCAAAGTCCATTACCAAAAAAAATGATTGTACAATCACCTGTCGCTGACATCCGAGCATATCCAAAAAATATTATTGCTCCAATAGCCTTACCAGCAAGTTCTCAATCAAATTATGGACAACTTACACAACTACTATTTAATGAACCAGTTATTGTTTATCGCTCATGCAAACATGATAACGAACTCTGGTATTTAGTTACAACATTACAACAATATAATATAAATTCTCATCAAGAATCCTCATACATCAAAGGATGGGTCAAAGCTAAAGATCTTTACCCTGTCAAGAATTTCTCAAAACATAATCTGATTATTTCCAGTATGTTAGCAAATGTATATGATAACAACCATCATAAAATCATGTCTCTTAGTATAGCTACACAGTTGACAGGATATCTTATAAATTCTGATTATTACTGTATTACAATGCCTAATGGTTCAAATGGATTCATAAAAGTAAAAGACTTACAAACTTTATCTGATATACATTCAAAAAAAATTTCCGCTATTCAAAAAGATATTGTTGCTCTTGCTACCAAATTCTTAGGATTTTCATACTCATGGGGAGGCCGAAGTCCTGAAAATAATGCCTGGCCAGTATCAAGCGTTGACTGTTCTGGACTTATAAATCTTTTATACGCATCACAAGGACTCGCAATCCCTCGTAATTCAATAAGCCAATATTTGAAAAGCACTCCTCTTGATCATGGAAAAGATTTACAACCCGGCGACCTCATTTTTTTCTCCGATCACCCATATAGTTCTAAAAATTCTTTATCCAAAGTTCATCATGTATTGTTATATATTGGAAATGGTAATGTTATTGAATCAGCTCTATCAACAGGATCAGTTCAAAAAATATCCTTTAAAAAACGTATTGGAATAAATCATACCCAAATAAAATCAGGTGATTCAGCTCTCATTTTTATGAAAAAAAATAATTATAAAAAATATTATATTTACTTTGGTTCATTTTTAAAAAATGATAACTTACTTAAAAAATTAGTTATTTAAATAGCTATATAATATTTGACTTATTACAACATTTGCTTTATCTATACACATAACTTGTTCTGCTTTTTAACCTTAATCATTAAAAATTTTATAAGATATGAAAAAACTACTTATTGTTGAATCTCCTGGAAAAATAAAAACTATTTCAAAATTTATTGGACCAGACTTTAAAGTTATGTCTACGGTTGGTCACATTAAAGATTTACCAACTAATGATCTTGGAATAGAAATTAAAGATCACAAAATTCAACTGAAGTACGTAACCATAAAAGATAAAGATAAGGTAATCAATGATATCGTCAAAGCGGCTAAAGGCTCTGATGAAATTTTCCTTGCACCAGATCCTGATCGAGAAGGAGAAATCATTGCATGGCATACAGAACAAGAAATCAATAAAATAGTACCTGATGACAAAATACATCGTATAACGTTCAACGAAATCACCAAGTCAGCAATATTAAATGCTATTGCTCATCCTGCAAAAATCGATATCCCAAAAGTCGCAGCACAACAAGCACGTCGCGTCCTTGATCGTTGGGTTGGATACGAAGTTTCTCCAATCTTATGGCGCAAACTTGCAAAAGGACTTTCAGCTGGTCGAGTACAATCTGTTGCTCTTAAATTAGTTTGCGTACGCGAACTTGAAATTCGTGGTTTTAAAGTTGAAGAATATTGGTCAATTGAAGGGAGTTTTGAACACGGTAACAATAGCTTTACTGCTATGCTTACCCATATTGGCTCAAAAGCAGTAGAATTACCCAATGAAGAAACAACACAAAAAGTTTTAGATGATTTAAAAGGTAAAAACTATATCATCGACAGCATTGTTGATAAAGAACGTATCAAAAATCCAGTTGCTCCATTTATCACAAGCTCTTTACAACAAGCTGCTGTAAATAAACTTGGTTTTTCAGTTGATAAAACTATGAAAGTAGCGCAAAGCATGTATGAGGGTGTACCTCTTGAAGATGCTAAAACTCCTGTTGCTTTGATCACCTACATGAGAACTGACTCTACAAGACTTTCACAAACAGCAATTGATGGTGCACGTGAATTCATTGCCCAAGAATGGGGTAAAGACTATTTACCTTCTAAACCAAATTTTTATGGTAAAAAAGAAGGTGCACAAGATGCACACGAAGCAATTAGGCCAATTGATATGAGACTTAAGCCAGAAGATATCAGATCTTTTGTAACTCCTGATATTTATAAACTATATGGTCTTATCTGGTCACGTGCTCTTGCTTCTCAAATGAATCCTGCTATCTATGCTCAACGCCAAGTCATTATCAAAGCTGATAAATATACTTTTAAGATTACTGGATCTACATTAACATTTGATGGATTCTTAAAAGCATATCAACTCGAAGATGAAGAAGAAAATGAAAAAACAGTAAAACTACCTGCTGGACTCAAAGCGAAAGATGCTATTCAACTTGAAAAAGCAACTCCTAAGCAACATTTTACGCAGCCACCAGCACGCTATTCAGAAGCAAGCTTAGTCAAAGAACTTGAAAAACAGGGAATTGGTCGACCAAGTACCTATGCAACAATTCTTAAAACTATTCAAAGCAGAAGCTATGTCACACTTGATAAAAAAAGATTTGTACCAACTGATCTTGGTATGAAACTTGTACAAATGCTTAATGAACATTTTCCAAAAATCATGGATCCAAAATTTACTGCTCATATGGAACTTGATCTTGATAAAATTGCGCAAAATGAAGTTGCACGCGATAAAATTTTAATCGAATTTTGGAATGAATTTTCAAAAGATTTAGAAAATTTTAAAGGTAGTGTATTAACTGGTAGTAAAAAAACTGTTGAAGTAACTGATATTATCTGTCCACAATGCAAAGAAAAAAATCTTGTCATCAGACTGAGCAAGGCAGGAAGCTTCCTAGGATGTTCTGGATTTCCAAAATGCACATTCACTTCTAAATTTGAACGTAAAGAAGATGGATCTATTCAAATGATTGAAAAAACAGAAGAAGCACCTGAACTTTTGGAAGAAGTTTGCGCGCAATGTAAAAAACCAATGCGAAAAATGCAAGGTCGATACGGAGAATTTATTGCCTGCTCAGGATATCCTGAGTGTAAATATATCAAACCAACAACTGCAAATTTCCCATGTCCTTCATGCAAAGGTACTATTGTACAACGTGCATGGCGTGGTGGAAAATTCTGGGGCTGCCAAAACTATCCTAAGTGTAATTTTTCTATTTTCTCAGATATTGAACAATCATCTTGTCCAAAATGCAATCAAACTCCATACATGCTCAAAAAGACATCCAAGGATGGAAAAGTAACTTTGACTTGTCCAAGAGCAGAATGCAAACATATAATTGTCTTGTAATAAAATTATGTTTCATCTAAGAAAATGAAAAAAGTTACAAACTAGTAATTTATTAATTTAAAAAAAGAAGGATAATTTCAAAAAATCGTCCTTCTTTTTTTAACATATGGGCAAAAACTGTACTTTAACTATTTTTGCGGTATCATATTTTATTGGATAACTTCCTATTTGAATAAAGAAAATATATTTAAATTACGATTAAGATGCTACTTCGTATTTAAAAAAATTAGAAAATAAAAACAATATTTATATTGAAAGGTCATTTAATTATGATGTCGTCAATTGTACAATTCTTTTATCCTGATATTAAACGGGAAGAAGTAAAAAAATATACGCTTCTTGCTATTGCTTTCTTTTTTACTATTGGTGCTTATTGGCTCCTTCGTCTTTTAAAAGATGTTGTTCTTTTCAAACTCGCATTCCCTATTGATCTTGGTTACAGCTCAGATGCTGGACGTTTATGGTATCCATTTGCTAAAGCTGTTTCTCCATGGGTTGTTCTTGCTGTCGTTACTATTTACACTAAACTTGTTGATATGGTAGAAAAACAAAAACTTTTCTATATCATTGCAACTTTCTACACACTTGGTTTTACAGCAATTGCAACAGTTCTTTTCCTTCAAGCAACACACGGTTCTGAATTTGTTGGTGCAAATGCGTTAAAAATTACTGGAATCACTAACTATCTTCTTACAGAAAGTCTTGGTTCAGTTCTTGTTGCTCTTTTCTGGTCATTTACAGTTTCTATTTCAACATCAGATCAAGCAAAAAGAACTTTCCCTTACATCGTTGCTCTTGGACAAATCGGTTCTATCGGTGGTTCATCTTTAATGAAAGTTAAAAATCTTCCAACTTGGCCTTTATTCTTCATTGCTTCAGCATTCTTACTTGGATTAATGGCTGCTATTTACTACTTAGTTGCAACAACTCCTGCAGATCAAATGAAATCTGATAAAGAAGAAAAAAAATCAAAGCCAGATATGCTTGGTGGTATCAAACTTCTTTTCTCTGAACCTTATTTAATTGGCGTTTTAGTTGTTTCAACTTTCTATGAAATCGCTGGTACAATCGTTGATTACCAAATGAAATCACAAGCTTCTATCTTATTTGACGGCGCACAATTCCAAGACTTCCTTGGTAACTTTGGTATCGCTTCAAACGGTTTAGCTTTTGTTATGGCTCTTCTTGGAACAAGCAAAATTGTTAAAAACTACGGTGTTCGCGTTTGCTTGCTTATCTATCCAGTAAGCTTTGCTCTTTCTCTTGTTGGTCTTTATGCATACTACCAATCTGGTATAGCAACTCCTGCGACATTAGTATGGGCAACATTCATCGTTATGATGATCGTTAAAGGTGCTTCATATGCTGTTAACAACCCTGTTAAAGAAATGATGTACATTCCAACAAGCAAAGATGCTAAATTCAAAGCTAAAGGTATCATTGATATGGTTGGTGGCAGAACTGCAAAAGCAACTGGTGCACAAATTGGCGGAGCGCTCAACGTAAAAGGTGATGCTGCTGCTTCAATTCATAATTTGATGCTTTATGGTTCTTTAATCAGCCTTGGAATTATTGGAATTTGGATTATGGCCGCTATATATGTTGGCAATAAAAACCAAAAACTTGTTAAAAATGGTGAAATTATTGGATAAGTTTCATAATTTATATCCAATATCTTGTTGAATATGAAAGACTCCGGCATACTATTTGTTGGAGTCTTTTTTTTTCGGGACTTGAACTATGGGGAATTTAATTTATGATTTCAGCTTTAATTCAATTTTTTTATCCAGATATAAAAAAAGAAGAAATTAAAAAATTTAGTCTTTTAGCGCTCGCATTTCTTTTCACAATTGGTACTTACTGGCTTATGCGACTTTTAAAAGATCTTGTTTTATACAAACTCGCATTTCCTTCTTCTCTTGGCTGGGCAGATGATACTGGGAGATTATGGATTCCTACTGTTAAAACTCTGTCTCCTTTATTTGTTTTAGTACTTGTTCTTTTGTACGGAAGACTTGTTGATATATTTGAAAAACATAAACTCATGTATGTTATAGCAACATTTTACATGATGGTTTTTTCATACATGACTATTATTTTATTTCTCAAGCATAACTATGGTGATGAATTTATTGGAAGATGGATACTTGCTGCAAGTGGAATACTTGGTTATTTATTTACTGAAAGCTTTGGTTCACTAATGGTTGCATTATTCTGGTCTTTCACGATAAGCTCTTCAACAACTGACCAAGCTAAACGCGCTTTTCCTTTTATTGTTGCTGCTGGACAATTTGGAGCAATTGGAGGCTCAGGATTAATGCTTATCAAAACATCAGTAATTTGGCCCTTTTATGCTACTGTTGTTATTTGCCTTGGATGCTTTATTGCAACTATTTCTTATTTAATAAACAATGTTCCTGCAGAAGACCTTCAAAGTGACTCTGCTCCTGAGCATAAAAAAACACACCATGCTTGGAGTGGTTTTACTCTTCTATTCTCAAATCCATATCTTATTGGCGTATTAATTGTTTCAACATTTTATGAAATCGCAGGAACAATACTTGAATATCAAATGAACTCCCAAGCGTCTTTTATTTTTGATCATGTACATTTTAAATGGTTTAAAGGTTTATACGGAGTATCAATTAATGCCCTTGCATTCTTAATTGCTCTTTTAGGAACAAGCTATGCAATCAGAAAACTTGGTTCTCGAATTTGCCTTTTAATCTATCCAATACTATTTTCAATACTTCTGGTAGGACTATATTCATTTTATTATCTTACAGAGCATAATCCTATGCATCTTCTATGGGCACTTTTTACCGTCATGCTTATTATTAAAGCTGTATCATATGCACTCAATAGCCCAGTCAAAGAAATGATGTATATTCCAACAAGCAAAGACGTAAGATTTAAAACAAAAAGTATTATCGATATGTTTGGATCTCGATCTGCAAAAATGTCTGGTGCACAAATTGGAGGATGGTTTAATGTTGAAGGAAATCCTACTCTTTCAATCCAAAATCTTATTAGTTATGGAACACTTATAAGCCTTGGAGTTATTGGGATTTGGATAGCTGCAGCGATTTATGTAGGAAATAAAAACGCTACGCTCTTAGAAGAGAAAAAAATTATTGAATAGAAAAGATACGTTCAAGTAAAAAAGGAACTGTAATGATACAAAGTATAAAGATAAGGACTAAAATCCTACATATTCTTCTACTGTGCTCAACGCTTACTCTTCAGAGTAAAAAAGATGATCCTATTAATCCTAATCTTCAAACAATAATAAGCAAAATTGAAAGCTTACCAGAAAAATATCGTCCTGCTGACGTAAAAAAAGCTATGGCATTAATGCTACAAGGAAAATCTGTTTGGAATAATATTTCTAAAAACAAATTTTATTCTGCATTGACTTTACATATCCAAGATGCAAAAGTAACTAACATTGTAAAAAATTGTTTAGAAAAATCTGTAGATCGCTTTTGGATTGATATTCATAATAATAAAAAAATACAACAAGCTATAGAACAAGCTAATGTAAAATTCACCCGTGAAATGACCCAACAGCCAGAATATTTTATGTTCTTTCGTATGACATACCTAAAAAGTATGATCACCAAAGAAGAAACCCTTAAATCCATTGAAACTGCGTATCAAGAAGCAATTATAGCTCTTCAATGGTTCTTATTTGCACAAGCAATTCTTGAAAACGACATATTTACTTCTGCTATGATTACTATTCCTGACCAAAACTTATATCTATTTTACTTTCTTGATGGATATGCAGAATTAATTTCACCACGTTATCGCTTTTACTCAGCAATGAGCTTTCATTCATTATGGCAATCAGATGCACACACTCAACTAACCGGACACTGGAAACATAAAAAAATGTTTAAGGATGCTGCATTTGGTATCAATTTTAAAAATAAAGACAAAGAAGCACAAAATATTTTACCGCTTAATAATTCCAACCTTATGTTTGGAGCACTTGATAACAAACTTACCTTTATAAAATGGCAAGGAAATGAAAGTTCAGTCCTCAAAAAGCCATTAAAAATACTTCAACCAAAAAATAAATCCGAAGTCTCTATTAATCGTTATGATAAAGTTCCACAAGATGTTATTTATCAATTTAAATCCCTGTTCAAACACCCTATGACTAGACACCAATCAAATCTAATTTATAAAGATGGAATTATTGCTATGCTTAACATGCTTGATGACAATATCAGGTCTTTGTTTATTAATTTTCTTGAAAAATCTAAATCATACAATGTATTCGATAATACATTGCGTAAAGGAAACGAAATTATTTTAAATCCAAATAGATTTAAAGATTTTACATCCATTCCAAAAGCTTAAAACATTAAAAGGGACATATAAAATGTCCCTTTTTTTATATCAATTTTTAATACAATAAATTTTTATATTAAGTCTAAAACCCAAACATAATATATTAAAAATTCTACTCCTGCATCACCTAAAGCTTTACGCACTAAATGAGCATGAGTAACTGGAACATTAATAATTACCTTTGTTTGTGTGTTCATAACATTTCTTTACTTAATTTTTGTACACAAAATTTTTTCTTGTTCTTTACTCCAATAAGCATGCGGCTCAATAATTAAAGAATCTATCTTACCCAAGGGATTTATCTGAAACATAAGAAATATTTTTTGATAAAAATAAGGTGATATGCTCATTAAAAATGTATCATTCTGCCAATGTGTTAAATCACCCTTAAATGTATGCGATTCAACTATAAGCTCACCATTAACTAATTTGATTTCAAATGTACCGTATAAATCATTTTTATACATACCTGTATATTCATCTAATGGTAAAGTAGGAATAGTATTTTTTATTTTTGGTTCATTAAAATCATCCTGAGATTCCTGAGTATCTTGGTCTACACAATATTGATACCAATCAGTATTTCCACCTAAATAGTGATCTAATATGGTCATATTCATCGCATCGTACGATGACATATTAGCATTTGTTAACCATATAAATCCAAACTGATCTTCAGGAATAAAAACAATAGAACTTGCTATGCCACCACCAGCACCTTCCATGTATACTATTCTTTTACCTTTATAGATACAAGTCACCCAACCAAGACCCCAGGATGGAAACGAACTATTAGGAAAAGCATCTTCACAATCCAATGCATGTGCTCTATGTAACTCTTGTAATATTTCTGGTTTTAAAACTATAGAATCAGGATTATATGACATATTAAATTTTAACCATTGAAGCATGTCATCCAAATTACTGTTCATACTTGCACAAGGCATATGATCCCAATTTAAACGTTCATGAACTGCTGCAAGACCATTTATTATCGCATGAGTAGATACTTTATTTTCTATACCAACTAAAGCCTTATTATCTGCATAAGTTGCCTGCATATTTAATGGATTTAAAATATCTTTTTGCAATAGTTCTGACCATGAAAACCCTGTTACTTTTTGCAAAATTTTTACCAGAAAAAGCCACAACAAATTGTTATAAACTGAACAAGAACGAAAACTATTTTTAATTTTTAAGCCCCGAAGCTGATCCATTAACTCTTCTGAACTATAATCACCTAAAACCCATACAAAATCTGCACGCTCAAAACCTGCTCTGTGCGACAAAATATCTTTAATCGTTAAATAACGTGTTGCATAAGGATCTTGAACCTGGAAATCGGGCAAATGCTTACTGATTGGATCATTCCAATCCAAAAGACCTTGCTGAATACATTGTGCAACTAACGTAGCTAAAAAAGTTTTTGAAATAGATGCAATACCAAAAACAGTATCCTTATCTATCAAATCTGGCAAATCTATGCTGCGTACACCATAACATTTTTTTATAATCTGATCTTTATGAATAATTCCAATTGCTACACCTGGTATTTGCCAATAGTTCATCATCTGTTCGATTTTTTTATCAAACTTTTCATCGCATACAAACGAAGATTTCAAATCTTCTTGTATCAAAGCAAACAAAAAAAATATTAAATTTTTATTAAACACTTTTTCTCCTTTTTTTATTTATGCATAATGACCATGTTCATTATCTATAACAGGTAACTCACCACTTGAAAGCTTTTTTTCAACTTCTTGAACAATTGTTTTATTGCTTTTTATAATAGAATAATAAACTGTTTGACATTGTAGACATACCATTTTACTAGCTACATAATTCATAGCATTAAAAACACCTTTAAATTGATACATTTGCCCTTTTTTTGCTTTTTCTACTTCTTGTTCAAATTTTTTACCAATATTGGTTATTCTGATATATTGTTTTGAATGCTTATCATTGTGATTGTGATTAGATGCATATATTTGTATATTCAAAAATATCATTATTAAAATTATTCTTAAAACCATATACTTCTTTCTTTTTTATATTTTTATTCTCATGAAATTAAATAAAAAAATAAAGAGCGCATTCAAGCGCTCTTTATTTTTTTATTTAATTTTTGCTCCAGGAGCAATGTCATCACCTGGTTTTAAAATCGAAAGTTTACCATCTGATTCAGCTGTCAGCATCATACCTTGAGACTCATTGCCCATCATCATACGAGGAGCAAAGTTGGTTACAAAGATACCTTTTTTGCCTTGTAAATCTTCAACCGAAAGGTATTTACGAACACCGCTTAAGATTTGTCGTTTACCAAGTGGTCCAAAATCAACTTGAAGTTTCATAAGCTTATCAGATTTTTCAACTGGCTCTGCATGTTCAATCAAACCAACGCGCATATCAACTTTTGCAAAATCATCGATTGTAATAATATTTTCTGTTGGTGTTACTTTTTTTTCTTCCACTGGTTTTTCCTCTGCTTTCTGTTCATATTTTTGAAATAATGGCTCTATAGGTTTTAATACACATTCACCCAACCATGCAGTATCATGAATCAATGCATTATGATGCAATTTAATATTTAAGCTATAGCCAACAGCTGTTAATAATTTTTCCATAGTCTTTGGCATCACTGGCCACAAAATAATCCCAATGGTCCGAAGACTATAAACAACTGCCGCAATATCTTGTTCAAACGCTTCTTTATCTGTTGTCGCTGTTTTCCATGGCTGTTGTTGTTGCATAAACGCATTGACTGAATGTATAAACTCCCAAATACGAACTACAGCACGACATATAAATCCTTGATCAACAAGCACTACTACTTCTTGTATCATTTTTGTTGAATCACGACGTAATGTATCTGCTGGTTTTGACCAATTTTTTGGCTCTTGAATAGTTGTATAGCCATACTTTTGCGCAAGAACCAAGCAACGATTTAATAAATTACCTAAATCGTTTGCAAGTTCATCATTAATCGATTTTTCAATATCAGATATACTAAACTGGCTATCATGGGTAATGGTCATCTTTCTGGTCAAATAATAACGAATCGTATCAACACCATACTCACTAGCTAAATGTTTTGGATCAACTACATTACCCAAAGATTTTGACATCTTCTGGTCACCAACTTTAATCCAACCATGTACTAACAATGTTTTTGGCATTGAAAGACCCGTTGCCATTAAAAATGCTGGCCAATATATCGCATGAAAGCGAACAATATCTTTTCCTAAAATTTGCATATCAGCAGGCCACCAATGATGCAACTCTTTTTCTTGACCTTCTGAACCATATCCAATTGCAGTAATATAATTATTTAATGCATCAGCCCAGACATAGGTTACATGTTTATCATCACCCGGAAAAGGAATTCCCCATGAAATGGTTGTGCGAGAAATTGATAAATCTTTTAATCCTTCTTTGACAAAAGATATCACTTCAGCAAGTCGCTCTTTTGGTGCAATCAAATCAGGATGATTTTCATAAAGCTCAAGTAAACGATCTTGATACTTTGAAAGCTTAAAGAAATAACATTCTTCTGAAAGTTTATTTGTTGGCCTATGACATGTTGGACAAGTAACTTCAGTTACACCTTCTGCAATATCTTTTTCAGTTACATAGGTTTCACATGGAGTGCAATACCAACCAATATATTCACCTTTGTAAATGTCACCCTGCTTGATAAGTTGTAAAATCCATTTTTGAACTGCATGTACATGATAATGATCAGTAGTTCTAATAAACTTAGAATAATCAATATCATACATTTTCCACATATCTTTATAGGCAGGAATAAAATTATCAACAAATTCCTGTGGCTCTTTTCCTGCTTTTTTTGCAGCTTCTGCTATCTTTTGACCATGTTCATCTGTGCCAGTTAAAAAGAAAACATCTTTACCTAAAAGTTTATGATAACGCGCTGCAACATCTGCTAAAATAGTTGAATACAATGAACCTAGATGCGGTGCTGCTGTAACATAATAAATTGGAGTTGTTACATAGAAACTATTTTTTTTCATATCTGTATCTCTTAAAAATTAATCTTTTAGGCAGCCTTAAATTTAATCCAAAAATTATTTAAAGCTTTTTGCGTCATATCAAGCTTAAACATAATTAATTTTTTAAATGTAGAATTTCCTGGATATAAATCAGGCACACCAATATATTTTGTATCTAGTTTATCAAAAACATTTTTAGTTGTTGGCAAAATACAATATTTTTTTACATGATGCATCATAACATCGTAACTATATAAAAATTCTATAAATTTATATGCCATTTCATCTTTTTTAGTTTCTGCATGAATTACGACATTATCAAGCCTGAGCATTGAACCTTCAGGAAGTAATGCAAATTTAATATGATCATGTTGAAGCATTTGCCGCGCAATAATTTCTCGATCTGAAACTACAACTGCAAATGTATCAGATGCTAGAAAATATCCTTGCTGAGTATCACTATATGCTCCTACATATTGCTTTTGCGACTGAAGAAGTTTATCAATTTGATCCAACTCTTGCTGTGTAAATGATCCTTTAAGAGGAATACCCAAATATTGCGCTCCTAAAAATAATGATTCTCGTGAATCATCAGTCATACCAACCTGATCTCCAATTATACTTCCTGGATCAAATAACATTTTAGTTGTTACCGATTTATCTCCTACAATTTTTGCATTATATCCAATACCAAAAACATCCCAAAATATTGGAATTGAATAGTCATTGTTAGGATCAAAATAACTATGTAAAAATTCAGGAAAAATATCTTTTATAAAAGGACATTTATTTTTATCTATTTTTTTAACCAGTTCTTTTTCTATCAACTTTTCAATTAAATAACCCGATGGAATCATAATATCACAATCAAGAGCTGACGTTTTTTCAATTTTAGTTAAAAGTTCTTCACTACTTTCATAATAATTTAAATAAACCTTAACTCCTGTTTGTTGCTCAAACTGACGAACCATATTTTCATCAATTCTATTAGCCCAAGTAAAAACACGAAGTGTCTTTTGACTATCTTCTTTTTTTTCAAAAAACTTAGGTAGCATTAAAAAAAGATAGATTAGTACCATCCATGCTAAAATCAAAAAAGCTCGAATTATATATTTTAAAAAGTTTTGCATGATAGTCCTTAATCTTTAAAAAGACTTTTTTGAAATAACATCATAACAAATAAAATAACACAACTTCCAACAAGCATAATTGTTGAAAGAGCATTAACTACAGGAGAAATTCCTGATCTAATCATAGAGAAAATATACAGAGAAAGTGTCTGTACCGTTGATCCAGAGCAAAAAAATGATATTAAAAAATCATCAAATGAAATAATCACTGACAATAAAAAAGCTACCAATAAAGATGGGTATAAAAAAGGAACAATTACATGCAAAAAAGTATACCGCATAGATGCTCCAAGGTCATAAGAAGCTTCAATCAAGCTTTTATCAAGCTCATCATAACGACCTTTAATAATGGGCATAGCAAAACCTAATCCAAGAAGTGTATGTCCCGCAACTAAAGTACCAAGTCCCAATGGAACCATCAGGTATGAAAAAAAAGACATCATGCCAACTGCCAAAACAATATCAGGTATTAATGCATTACTATAAAAAAGCGCTACTAAATTTTTATCATAATGACGCATTCCATGTATAAATAACAGTGACATAGCTACACTTAAAAATGATGATGTTCCCGCAACAATTACCGAATTGTAAAATGCTCGCCAAATCTCTTCTGAATGAAACAAATCAGAATACCAGTGCAATGAAAAACCTTGCCATGCATCAGGAAATCCGCCTTGGTTAAATGAATATAAAACTAATACAACAATAGGGGTATATAGAAATAAATAAACACAAGAAACAAAAAGAGGAAGCATCGATTTTGATAATATATTCATAAGTTTTATACCTTTTGTAATCGTTCAAAAACTTTATTCAAAAGAATTTGATACCCATAAATTGACACTATAAAGATACATGAACTTAAACAAGTAAAAGCTGCTCCAACATGCCAATCTTTTCCAATAAAAAAGTATTCCGATATTAAGTTTCCTACGAAAAAATTCTTCTGTCCTGCTATTAAGGATGGAATCGCATATTCTCCAAATGAAGTTACATATACTAAGAAAAATCCTGTCTTTACTCCATGCATAGTCAACGGTAACAGTACACGACAAAATGTTTGAAAGTAAGAAGCCCCTAAATCTAAGGAAGCCTCAATCCAGCGAATATTTATTTTTTCTACTGCTGGATACAAAGACATAATCATAAAAGGCAAATAAACGTGAAACATAACCAAATACATTGCAAATTGGCTATTCAATAAATTTCCAAAATCAAATCCTAAAAAGCTGAGTATCTTATTAAAAATACCCTGTTTTTCAAGAATAAAAAACCAAGCATATACTTGCACCAAAAGGTTAGTCAAAAATGGAAGCACAATAAAAAATATTAAAGCTGAACGTATTCTTTCTGGAGCAGAAAGTGCTACATAATATGCGACAGGATATCCAACAAACAAACAAAGAATTGCCGTTATACTTGCTAAAAACATTGATCTAAAAATAACTAACAAATGTGATATTTTAAAAATTTGAACAAAATAGCTCAAAGTAAAATCTTCAAATAATTGCGTAAAAAAACCTAGTTGTACTACAAACAACAACGGCAAAATACAAAAACTAATTTGCCACGCAAGCGCTGGTATCATGAAAAAAAATGATTTTTCAGATTTAAAAAAATTTTTTAAAAATTGCACGATAGCCCCCTTTTATCTATCTATTCTTTTAAATAGGGATCTCAAACTTATGTCCGAGATAACTTTAATGAATTATTTTTTTAATAAAACAACATTTTCTTTTTGCCAATAAATATAAACTCTATCATCATAATCTATAACTTCTTTAGCAAAATGCTCTTCATTCTGCTCAAAGACCTGTAAAATATACCCGTTTTCAAGGCGCACATTATATTGCGTAAACCTACCTTGATAAACGATAGATTGTACTTTTCCTGATAAATTATTAGAAAATCCAGTAAGAATTGTTTTGCTAATTAAAATCTTTTCTGGACGTATTCCTATACACGCATCATCGCCATCTTTAATTTCGGCATCCGCAGCAACCTTAATTGAAATACAGATCATTTTATCAACATCCAAATACCATTCATTATCCTGACTTTTTAATACGCCTTGAATAATATTGGTTGTTCCTACAAAATTAGCGACAAATACCGATTTTGGATTTTCATAAATATCTTTTGGAGTTCCAACTTGATCAATTTGACCATTTTGATTCATAACAGCCATTTGATCTGCAACTGTTAATGCTTCAGTTTGATCATGAGTGATATATACAAAAGTTGTTCCCAAATGATCTTGAAGTTCAATAAGCTCAAGCAAGACTTTTTCTCTAAGGCGCAAATCAAGAGCAGCAAGTGGCTCATCAAACAAGAGCACTTCTGGTTCATTAATTACTGCTCGAGCAATAGCAACACGTTGTTGTTGACCTCCAGAAAGCTGCTTAATACTTTTATAAACATGCGGTTCAAGATGAAACATGCGAATCACCTTTTCAACTTTTTGTTGAATAGTTTCAGCCTTAAGACCACGAACACGCAAGCTGTATGCTATATTATCAAACACATTTAAGTGCGGGAAAAGTGCATAGCTTTGAAAAACTGTATTAACACTTCGTTTATTGACGGGAACATGAGTAATATCCTCTTCCCCCAAATATACTGATCCTGAATCAGGAATTTCAAGACCCGCTATCATGCGCAAGATAGTTGTTTTTCCACAACCACTTGGCCCAATAAGAGCAAAAAACTTTCCCCCAGGAATTTTCAAATTAAGGTTATCAAGAATTATGTCATTGTCATAAGACTTGGTAATTCCTTGTAAAACAATACCCTTCATTTCTTACTTACCATTCGTGCCCAAAATACTGGAACCACAACATCTGATAATGTACATGGTATCACAACAGTAATGAGCATCAAAAGAAAAAACAATCCTAAATAATCATGAAAATTTGCAAGCCCATGACCAACAGCATAAAAAATTGAGGCCATAGCACTAATAAACGTATGAATAAAATGAAGAGAACTTGAATGATGTTCAGTATGCCCTTCTTTACCCTGAGGAATAATAATTCCATTAATTACGCCAATAGCTAAAAATGGTAAAATATTTGCAAGCTCAGAGCTAAAACAGATATGAAGATCCATTTGTACTCCCAAAATACGTCCTGCTGCATAAGGGAGAAGAATGTCTGCAACTGTACAAAAAACTACTGACGATACAATACCTACAATAATCCCTGCCATCAGATTCTTAGAATAACGATAAAAAGTAACCATAGTGCCACTTGCTGCAAACAAAATATGAGCAAAATGAAAACTATGAAATAAAATGTCTAATCCTGAGCTCATGCCACAAGCATCATGAACGCTTCCATGATCATGACAATGATGACCAACAAAAGACGATAAATCAAACAAAACTGTAATAAGACTTAATAGCATTAACGCAAAAGAAACAGAAAGCGTTCCGTATGGCAAATGATGCACTAATTCATGCACAAAAATTTGCCAAATAGATTTTTGTGAAATTTTGTGTTCCTGCAAACAACTAGTATTTACTTCTAATGACATCCATTTACCCTAAAATTTTAGAATCAACATATAGTTTTTTACAGTATAACAACCAACTAACTTTTTGCTATAAAATTTTATACTTTTTATAAAAATATTTTCTAGAAAAATTTTTATTATATTTTAAGAATAAAAGATGCCAGAAACTACACCTAAAACATTGACGATTTTATTTAAGATTTTTATTATATTTTTCAATTGCCTAGTCATTCTATAAAAGGAATACTTAATGATACCTGTAATTATAATTCTTTTAGGATTACTCAAACCGGAAATAAACAAAATATCTCTTCAAAAAGATTCTCAAAAAAAAACTTCTGCTCAGAGTCATTTTGATTATAGACACAAGCAAACTTCCAAAACAGATGACCGCATAGATATATAAAATATTTATTTATTACTTAAAATGCTTGTCCAATGCTCAAATAAAGAACATTACGGGATTCAAAATCTGGTTTTTCAATATGCCACTTAAATCCAACATCAAATCTAAATGGTCCTAATGGTGTATCATAACGAAACCCAAATCCAGATCCACCAAAGTTTCTACGTCCTTCATCCTTAATTTTTTCTGAGATACTTTCTTGAATCAAGGCTCCCCAATCAGAAAACAGCACTAAACCCAATCCTTTATATACATTCAGTCGCATCTCTGCATTGATATTAAACATAGTTCTTCCTCCTTGTGACGCATAACGCCAAACATCATCCGAACAAGGTGGAAGCCCTGCATGCTCATCATGAATTGGCCTTGTTAATTTTCCAAAAGGAGGACAATAATCTGGCATATAACCACGAATAGAAGAACTACCTCCAAGATAAAAACGTTCATTGGGGTGCAATTGATCAAATTTTCGATTAAAAACATGCCCAGCCCGACCACGTAAAGCTAATACAGCCCAGCTTGCAAGCGAAAAATATTGTGTATGCTCTGCTGTTAATTTATAAAATGTTGTTTTATTATCGCAATCAAACATAGCTTTACACGTTACAACGGACTGATGACCAGATTGTGGATTTAGTTCATTATCCACAACACGCCAAATAGCAATTGGTTCAAGAAAAACATATCCTATTTTTTTCTCCAAAAGATGCCTGTCGTAACGAATAATTTTATTTAAATCAGGTTGATCCTGCTCAAATAATCCCATAACTTCAAAGCCCAAAGAACTACTCAAAGAAAAATCTCCCAGACTACGTACCATATTGCCCAAAAAACCTTGTTTGGTTGCTTTGTACAAAAATGATTGGCTCCCTACATAGACAGGCCTTTGATACAATTCATCAAATGCTTTTAATTGTGTTCTTATTCTTTTATCTTTTAACCACGGAATGTCATACGTCAATCCAATATTTTGATAAAATCTTGTAACGTCTGCATAAAGACAAAAGCGATCAACTGATGAAAATAATCTATTAACGCCTACTTTGCCGCCAATTTTATAGGTAAAACCACGCTTTGGTTGCAAGTTTCTTCCAATCTGTTGTAACCCAAACGATGCTTTAACTTCATAACGCTCTGCATTTTGTAATTTAATAAAAATAGGTTTATACCCTAAAGGATCCAAATCAGATCCAGGATAAATTTGAACATTTTCAAAAACTTTAATCTCTTTAAAGTTCTTAAGGGTCTGATCTAACTTTTTTTTATCCCAAGCTTGTCCTTGTTTAAAATCACACTCAAGCAAAAGTTTATCGTATGGCGCAGTCAAATTACCAATGATAACAGGTTGCCCAAACTTTAAATTCTTTTTTGCTGCATCAATCGTAAAAACGATATCCCAAAAATTATTTTTTTCTGGATTTTCTATAATTTCATAAGAAATGGAAACTCTTTGAAACCCTAATGCTTTGCAATATTTTAAAAGCCAAAGTTTTTGCTCTGATAAAATAGTATGATCAAAGCCTGATCCTTGCTTATGCTTCCAAGTCTTTATAAATTCTTCTTGCAGCTCTACATGATTCTTAAACTTATAGTTACCTAGTTTTCGGACGCAACCTTCATCAATCGTTATAACAAACTCATAACTAGATAATTTTTTCGTTGGAACCAACTCTTGCCGCAAAATTTTAACATCCCAATAACCAGATGCTTTGTACATTTTGATAAAATTATCTAAACATCGATTTAAAAGTTCTTTGTCATAATAATAAGCCTTTAAACAAAGTTTAAATGACTTATGCATCAATTCAAAAGCATAATTATTCACCTGTGCGCCAACTACAGAGACTGAAGAAATTGTGCTACGAGCGCCCTCAAAGATGGAGCAAAAAACTCTTTGCTTATCCTCTTTAACAATTACCTTAACATCCCTAAATCCATTATCTTTATACAATGACTCAATTTCATCAACAATAATAGGTAAAGGAAAATACCAAGCTGATTTACCGTATAAAAGTAAATGCATTAAAATTTGATCTTTTTTGAAAAATGAATTACCCCAAAAAACAAATTCTCGTTTTTTTTCTAAAGTAACATCAATATACATGTCGACTGCACAGCAATTATCTAAAAATTCATATTTAATACTCAATGCAATATCAACAAACCCCTGTGATTCTAGAAAAAATTTCAATTTTTTTTGTGAAGATTCCAAAAGATTGCTTGAATATTTTCTCGATTCAAGTCTCTTTTTCAAGAAATCTGCTATTTGTAATTTAAGATGCTCTCGATCAACAAAGTCTAAGCTTCCAATATAATTAACTTCAGTTAAAACTTTATTAATTGTAAATCTATTACCCAATGCAAAATCACATGATACGACTACCCTTTTTGAATCTGATTTTGCTAAAACTGAATCATATATTTTTGCTTGCAGATATCCCTGATTTTTGAAATAATTCTTCATGTTTTCAAGAGAATGTTGATGCTTTTGTTGATCAAACATTTCACCCTGGTCAACTATATAAAGATTTTTAATTTTTTGTTTATTTCTTAAAAATCCTTGTACTTTCACATAATCAACTAAAGTCGCTTGCTTGAGCTTAAATGTAATATCATAAATTCCAGATTCTATTTGACTACATTCCATAACAATACTTTGAAATACTCCTAACTGTCTTGCATAAAACAAAGCAGTTAAGATCTCTTGCTTTTGGATGACAACCCCAGAAACAAGTCCTAATAAACAAGAAATATCTGATACTTTATACGTTCCATCTATTTCATAAAGTAATTCTCTGATGATTAATGACTCTGGTAATTTTTCTTCAATTTCCGTTTTATAGGTATTATCAAAAGCATCAACTGCAAGAAAAGAAGAATATTCCTGCTCACAAATAACTTCAGAAACTTTATTATATGCTTGATCTGAAGCAAAAGTTAAACAGAATCGCGACATTAAAAAAAATATAAAACTAAGATACAGCACTGTAGTTTTTCAATAAAACGGATTCCCTATTGAAGAATCCAAGACTTAGAAAATAATCCCTATACTGCCTAGTATAACATTTTTTAAAATAGTTCCCACTTGATAAGCTAAAGAGCAAGGTAGATATCAAAGATAAAACCTGATATGCTAAATGTAAAGTACGTAGAAACATATTTCTATTCTGCTTATTCCCGATTTCATCGAGAATTTATTTTTTAATAACCTTTAAAAATAAAAAAAATTATGAACTCAGTCAGAACCCGATTTGCCCCATCTCCAACTGGTATTATGCACATAGGTAATGTGCGCGCAGCATTATTAAATTATCTTTTTGCCCAGCAACAACATGGCACGTTTGTACTTCGAATAGAAGATACGGATCAACAACGCAATATCAGCCAGGGAACGCAGTTCATTATCAAGCACCTAAATTGGCTTGGTTTAAATTTTTCAGAAGGTCCAAATATTGGTGGTCAATTTGGCCCTTATTTCCAATCAGAACGTTCTGAAATTTACAAGAAATATTTACAAAAACTTCAAACTAAAAAATTGGTTTATCAATGCTTTTGCACTCCCGAGGAACTTGAGCTACGACGAAATCGACAAATAGCAATGAAAAAAGCTCCTCGTTATGAAAAAACATGCCTCAAATTAACTGAACCCGAAATCGCACAAAATATTGCTCAAGGCAAAAGTTTTATCTGGAGAATGCATGTTGATGCAACACAAAAAGTACAGTTTAAAGATATGGCTCGCGGTGTTTTAGAGTTTGATTTGCAACATTTTTCAGATTTTCCATTAACACGCGAAGATGGTTCATTCACATTTATTTTTGCAAATTGCGTTGATGATTGCGAAATGAAAATGACCCATGTTTTTCGCGGTGAGGAACATCTATCAAATACAGTAAGCCAAACTGTGCTGTATAATGCCCTGGAATATCCACTGCCTATATTTTGGCATTTACCTATATTGTGTAACCAAGAAGGCAAAAAACTTTCTAAACGTGACCGTGGATTTTCACTTGAAGATGTGGAAGCTCAAGGATATTTACCTGAAGCAATTTGCAACTACTTAGGAATTTTAGGCTGCTCATTTGAACAAGAAATCATGTCATTGGATGTTCTTGCAAAAAACTATAAGTTCGACAACCTACACGGCGCAAGTCAAATCAAATACGATATTGAAAAATTAAAATGGATAAATCATAAATGGATTGTAAGCTATAATCTTGAGAAACTAACAGAACTGTGTAAACCATTTTTAGCAAATCAATACAACATTGCATCAGTATCTGACCAAACTCTTACAAAATTAATTAAAACTGTTCAAACAGATATGCAAACACTTGCACAAGTTACTGAACTTTTGAAATTCTACTTTGTAAGACCAACGATTGATACTGCAATTTACAGTGACATCGCTGATCAAGCTACTTTTGCAAAGATTAAATCAATCTTGCTTGCTTGCCGCAATAATGACTGGACAACATTTATGAACGCAGTTAAAGCGCAGGCAACTGAGGCAAAAATAGAAAATAAAATTATATTTTCAGCGATCCGAATATTTTTGACAGGGTCTGCCAAAGGAATGCAACTTCAAGATCTATTCACAGATTTAGGAAGTAAAGAATTCTTTGAACGAATTGAAAACATATAAAATTAAAAGGCGTCTGTTAAAGACGCCTTTATTTATTCTTCAGTAAGATCTTTATATTCTCTAAATTGACGCTTAGATATTTCTAGCCAATCGTTTTTCCAGTCTTGATGAGTTAAAGCTCGTAAAGGAATCATACTTGGTCTCAAATTCCACCAAGATCGTTTATAACCCCATGATATACCACCAATGCAACGAACTGTTTTTTTATCAAGGTCAGCTTGAACAGCATATGTATGATTTTGTACATTAAAACTTCTATTCCAATATAACCCATATCCTGTAAACAAATTAGCAAAAAAATCTTGCTCAGAACTATAAAATTTCGAATGAACATTTATAGCTTCTTGTTCAATCTTGTCATCCAAAACTTTATCACCATGCTCAATAGCTTCATTGTTTCCCTGAAAAATCTTAGGGTCTGGATAAGCATTTATTTTCATAGGATGCATTTTATCGCCCTGATTATGCATGAGCAAAATCCATTTATCATGTGCTACATCAGTCGTTATATGAACTGCAGGAAAATATGCTCCCATGCATTCAGGAGAAGCATTTTCAACATAATTAACCTTAAAAATATTATCCATTGAACTTAATGTGACAGACTTATAATTTTTATCAGCATAAATACAATGCTGTGGATCACAAAAACCATCTTCATTAATCGGATTATGCCATTCAGAAATATATTTTAATAAAAAGAAGCTACCAATTAAAAAACTAACTAAAAAAACAATTCTCTTCATCACTTCAAAATCCTTATTTTTTTAAATTTTTTAAATTTTTGCATTTTGAAATTAATGAAGTCAATAAAATTTTATTTCTTTTAAACTATATCACTATCAATTAATTTATTTGGTAATTTTTGTAAATCTAAAAATACACCGCGCGCAAGAAGTTTGTGAGCAACATCTAAAAATTCAGCTTCCATGTCAGGAGCTACAAAGAATTCAAAAATACTTTCTTCTTTTTCTACGGTACGATCAAAAGCAACATGCTCGCAAAAACGAATACTTGATGTAACAAACCAGCAAAGTTCTTTTTGAACGCGTGCTTGATAATAAATTGAATAGTTCATAATCTTTATTTTTTATATGGTTAAATTCCAAACATATTCTAAAATGACCCATGTTTTCCGCGGTGAGGAACATCTATCAAATACAGTAAGCCAAACTGTGCTGTATAACGCTCTGGAATATCCACTGCCTATATTTTGGCATTTACCTACATTGTGTAACCAAGAAGACAAAAAACTTTCTAAACGTGATCGTGGATTTTCACTTGAAGATGTGGAAGCTCAAGGATATTTACCTGAAGCAATTTGCAACTACTTAGGAATTTTAGGCTGCTCATTTGAACAAGAAATCATGTCATTGGATGTTCTTGCAAAAAACTATAAGTTCGACAACCTACACGGCGCAAGTCAAATCAAATACGATATTGAAAAATTAAAATGGATAAATCATAAATGGATTGTAAGCTATAATCTTGAGAAACTAACAGAACTGTGTAAACCATTTTTAGCAAATCAATACAACATTGCATCAGTATCTGACCAAACTCTTACAAAATTAATTAAAACTGTTCAAACAGATATGCAAACACTTGCACAAGTTACTGAACTTTTGAAATTCTACTTTGTAAGACCAACGATTGATACAAAAATTTATAGTGATGTTGCAGATCAGGAAACATTTATAAAAATTAAAGAAATATTGCTTGCATGCAAACATGATGACTGGAATAACTTCATGAATGCGGTCAAAGCACAAGCAGCGTCTGCCGGAATTGAAAACAAAATCTTGTTTGCTTCAATTCGAATATTTCTAACCGGTTCTGCTAAAGGTATGCAACTGCAAGATCTATTTACAGATTTAGGAAATAAAGAATTTTTTGAACGTATCGAAAATATTAAAAAATAAAAAAATTTCAAAGCTAATCTTAATTAAATTATTTTTATCTTAATTAAGATTAGCTTTAGTTTTTATTTCAATAAAGGTTCTTAAGCACCCTGAGGCAATAATTCAATTATATCGTCGTAGTGTTTTGCCAATGCTATATAACGTGGTGTGTGCCCATCATTATTTGCTTTATTTTTATCAGCGCCATAATCAAGCAATAATTTAACAATTTCTGCATGACGTTCTTGAGCTGCTATATAAAGTGGCGTTGCTCCATCATTTTTTGCTTTGTTTTTATCAGCGCCATGATCAAGCAATAATTTGACAATATTTTTATTCCCCATGAAAGATGCTACAAAAAGTGGTGTTGAATTATCTTTTCTTGCTTTGTTAGGATCAGCGTTTTTTTGAAGTAATAGATGAACAATTTCTTCATAGCCTTCTTGAGCTGCTATATAAAGTGGTGTTTCTTGCTCATTATTTGATTTATTAATTTCAATACCTCTAGCATTAACCAATACTTGAACAACTTTTTCATGGCCTTCTTCAACTGCTGTACAAAGAGGAGTTATTCCATCACCCGTCGCTTTATTAATTTCAATACCACTAGCATTAGCTAACATTTCAACAACTTTTTCATGACCATATTTAGCTGCTGCATAAAGTGGCGTTATTCCATCTTTATTTGCTTTATTTTTATCAGCACCACGATTAAGCAATAATTCAACCACTTTTTCATGACCCATCGCAGCTGCTAGTAAAAGTGGATTTGTTCCATCATTTGCAGCTTTATTAATTTCGATATCATGAACATGAAGCAACAATTGAACAACTTTTTCATGACCATTTTCAACTGCTGCATAAAGTGGCGTTGCTCCATCATTTGCTGCTTTATTAATTTCAGCACCACGATCAAGCAACAATTGAACAATTTTTTCATGGCCATTTTCAGCTGCTACCAAAAGTGGCGTTGCATTATTATTTTTTGCCTTATTGGCATCAGCGCCATGCTTAAGTAACAATTCAACAATCTCGTCGTAGCCTTTTTCAGCAGCTAGATAAAATGGCGTTGCTCCATCATTAGTTGCTTGATCTTTATTGGCACCAGCGCCAAGTAATAGTTTAAGAATATTTATATGACGCCTGAATGTTGCTATATAAAGTGGCGTTGCTCCATCAACTGCCGCTTTATTAATTTCAGCACCACGATCAAGCAACAATTGAACAATTTTTTCATGGCCATTTTCAGCTGCTGCATAAAGTGGCGTTACTCCATTGTTATTTGCTTGATTTTTATCAGCACCATGATTAACTAATAATTCAACCACTTTTTCATGACCCTTGACGGCTGCGATATAAAGTGGTGTTTCATTACCATTGTTTGATTTATTAATTTCAATACCTCTAGCATTAACCAATAATTCAACCACTTTTTCATGACCATATTGAGCTGCTGCAAAAAGTGGCGTTATTCCATTATTATTTGCTTGATTTTTATCAGCACCACGATTAAGCAATAATTCAACCACTTTTTCATGACCCTTGAAGGCTGCGATATAAACTGGCGTTGATCCATCATGCGTTGCTTTATTAATTGCAGCACCATGATCAAGCAACAATTGAACGACTTTTTCATGGCCATATTCAGCGGCTGCACAAAGTGGACTTGCTCCATTATTATTTGCTTGATTTTTATCAGCACCACGCTTAAGCAATAATTCAACCACTTTTTCACGACCCCCCGCAGCTGCTATTAAAAGTGGACTTGTTCCATCATTTACAGCTTTATTAATATCAGCGCCACGATCAAGCAATAATTGAATAACTTCTAAATCACCTTTGTAAACTGCTAGCAAAAGAGGCTTTGCTCCTTTTTCCTCAATAGGTTGATTTATGTATTTTTTATGAAAAGAAAGTAATTGCGCTATGTCTTCTGATATAGAGTATCTATTTGATAATTCGGCAATATTATTCTCTGAAATTTCATCATAAAACTTTTTAAGCTTTTCGTATAAATTTCTATCAAAAACTAAATGATGTTCTGCAGCTGCTGCTTTTGCAGCTGAATATAATTCATTTTCTAAAAAAATTACGCTACTAAACAAAATAATTTTCTTCAGCATACAAATCCCTTTTTTAATAAATAGCTTTAAAATTTAATGACAATTAAACTATATCACTATCAATTAATCTATTTGGTAATTTTTGTAAATCTAAAAATACACCGCGCGCAAGAAGTTTGTGAGCAACATCTAAAAATTCAGCTTCCATGTCAGGAGCTACAAAGAATTCAAAAATACTTTCTTCTTTTTCTACGGTACGATCAAAAGCAACATGCTCGCAAAAACGAATACTTGATGTAACAAACCAGCAAAGTTCTTTTTGAACGCGTGCTTGATAATAAATTGAATAGTTCATAATCTTTATTTTTTATATGGTTAAATTCCAAACATATTCTAAAATGACCCCATGGGTCATTTTTTTAAAGAGTTTTTATAAAACTTGTTTGGAATATAAAAGCATGCTATAAGGTTTAGCATATCATATAGATTATATAGATCAAAATTGCAATGAAAAAGGATTTAAAAATGTCTGCTTTGCGTCAAGAAAAAATTGATTTAAAAACAGCCGTTATCATCGGTATTAACACCATCGTCGGCGCAGGAATTTTTAGCACTACCTCACTTCTAGGATCAAAAACTGGTCCTGCTGGAATAATAACTTTTTTTCTTGCTTTTATAGCAGTTTGGTTTATCGCACAATCATTTGCTCGTGTCGCATATCTTTTTCCAGACGAAGGTTCTGTTTATCATTATACTAAACAGTGGGCTGGACATAAATTTGGAATATTTACTGCATGCTCATATATTATGGGTACTTTGATGGCTATGGGACTTTTAACAAGGCTTGCTGGATACTATCTTCATAACCTTATTCCAACATATTCCTATACCACTTGGGGATTTGTAATCATTATCGCATTAACATTACTTAATATCGCTGGCGCAAAACTTTCAAAAATTGGTCAATATATACTTATTTTTGCAACATTATACCCACTTGTTATGACAACGATTCTTTGTGCTCTTAACATGAATTTTGAAAACCTTACTCCTTTTATGCCTAACGGCTTTGCATCAGTAATTGGCGCAACCAAAATTGCTATTTTTGGTTTTTTTGGATTTGAAGGAATTGCATCATTATTTAGAATTATGGATAATCCACAAAAATCTGTTCCTAAAGCTTTAAAAATTACACTTGTTTGCGTTGGGATAATCTACTTACTTTTTATTGGTTCAATTCTTATTGGAATTCCTCAATCTATTTTTTCAAATAGCCCTAATATTTCTATACCTCAAGCTCTTGCTAATCTATATCCAAATCATCCTTACTTAATACAATCAATTGGAATCGCAACTATTTTTTCAATCATTGCAACAGTACATGCTGTAATTTGGACAGGAAGTGAATTTTTACTCTCTATAGCAAAAACAATTAAAAATAAAACTTTTCAAAATTTAATTTCAAAGAATATAATCTCCCAAAAAATAATGGTCTTAATTTCTGTCACAATTATTACTGTTGCTTTTGCTACGATTAAAAATTTATCACTATTTTTCAGCCTTGCTGATATGTTTTTGCTTTTTGCATATATAAGTTCAATTGTAACATTACTTTTTATTCCATCTGAATGGAAATCTGGACAAAATTATATTACAATCCTTGGACTTATTTGTGCAGGTACAATTTTTACTATTGCATTACAAACATTACTTGCTCATACTTGAATATAAAATTTGGATTCTTTAAGAGGAATCTACTTGAATCAAAAAAGGTAGAATTTTATGAAACAGTTATTTGTTAAATTCATTTATGGAGTCAACATCTGTCTTCTTTTTAGCACTATTCTTGATGCTAAATTGACGACATTAAGACACTTTGATCCTGCACCAAATTACAGTGCAAACGACAGCATGATGCCACCCAACAGCCAATTTATCACTCTTCAGCATGCGCGCATCAAAGAAGAGCAACCAAGCAAACGACGTTGGTTTGGTTTTAATATGAGCGGATTCTTCCAAAAAGCTGTGCAAGCTCGTGGATACACAGGCAGTACAAGCTACGGTACCGTCGTCGGTTCTGCTCCAAACGCATTTGAAATGGGCGACTTTAGAGGAACTTTATACGCCATGGGTCTATTCCTTGGGCATAATCCTAAAAACGGAAAAACTATTGTAAACATAGACCCTACAACAAATGAGCCTTATCCTGATACTGATCCATGTAATTATATAACACCTGAGTCTGTTGAAGCATTTGATCTTCCTCCATGCTTAAGCAATATAGCCTTAGGATTAATTGGTAATGCAGGAACCGCTAACTGTACAACTACTGCTACCGGAAATCCTTTAATTTTTTTTACTAATGGACAAGTACCACAAACTACTCAGACTATATTCGAAAGTTTTAGTATTTTTAGTCCACGAAAACTTGCGGAAGACACTATCTACTTTGGTGCGTTTTCACTTCCTATCGAATACCAACAAGTTGGAGCACGCTTCGAGTTGAATATTCAACCACATGATAATATAGGCCTTACTATTCAAACTGGCTTTACTAACATGCGACAATACTATGTAAATACATTAACTACAGGATCAAGCGCAACTCCTAGTGGCCAAACAAATTATGGCCCTTATCCTATTTCAGCGGTACTGGGAACAAGTAATACAGTTACTAATTTATATGGTGCACAACTCAATCAATCCAATTCTTCAAACTCTACTGCTAGCGCTACTGCCCAAAGTATATTCAATCAATATATTTCAAATAACATTGCTGCTGTTTTAAATCCTGACTGTATTGATAATAATAATCCAATTTGTAATTTTGATCGTTTCAGCGTAGATGATCTACGCTTACTTTTAACATTAAGCAAAAGCTATGAACCTTTCAGAGCGCGCCACGACGAAGATGATGATCCAGGGTCATGGCCTGATACTATTTTCACTCCTTATACATGGATTGGTGGATCAGTTCCTATAGCAAAAGAAACTAACTATCGCAATATCTTGGCCCTTCCTTTTGGAAACGATGGACATGGTTCTGTGGGTGGAGGACTTGGATTTACTTTTGATTTTGCAGAATCTGTTGAAGTCGGCTTTGAAGGTGGAGTCACTTATTTTATTCCTCATGTACAAACTCGCCCATTCCCAACTCATCAACTTCAAAGAATACTTTACCCATTTGAAGCAACAGTAACATCAAAACCCGGCATGAACTGGGAATTCAAAGCCCTCTTGCATGCCTACCAATTCTTAAAACATGTTAGCTTCTGGTTTACTTATGAACTCATCGAACACACAAGAGATTGCTATTCTTTCAAAGATGCCTCAAAGGCACAGTATTACACCCCTGAAGTCTTAACCTGCAGATCAGACTGGCGTGCACAGTTCTTTAACGCTGCAATGGTTTTTGACATTATGCCAGGGCTACAACTTTCATTCTTATGGCAACAACCAATAGCTCCACGAAATGCTTACTATCCAGTAACACTCATGGGATCTATCAACTTCTTATTTTAAAAAGATTTGTAAACAAATTACAAAAGAGGCTATAGTATTATCTATAGCCTCTTTTAATCAAAATAGCTCAATTTAAACGTGATCAAAACGAGAAAACTAGACATTTCCATTAAAATCCGTATTCTTAAAATATGTATGTTTAACCCCGTTACCTATTCGTAAGGCGGCTGTTTTATATGTCTAAAAAGGCAAATATCAAAGTTCAAGTTACTAGCAATATCGACCGTGCACTCCGTCAACTTAAAAAAAAGATTGAACGTGAAGGCATCGTACGCGATATGAAACGTATTGTATACTTTGAATCACCAACTCAAAAGAAACGTAAACGTTTAATTCGTGCAATTAAACAAAATCTTATGTTACTTGCAAGTCGCGGTGAACTTTTAATTAAAAAGTAAAAGCCAGCATAGCTATAAATCAAAACTCGAGTTTAACTGAATAATGAACCCATCTAATCTTTCAAACATCAAGCGCTCTCAAAAAGAATCACTTCTTTTAAAAGAATTATCAAAATTAATTCATGAGATCATGCTTGATGATAAAGAACTTGTTGGATTATTCATTAATCGTGTAGAACTTTCAAAAAATAAGGGCGCTTGTATCGTATATTTCTACGATCCACAGGGCCCTGAAACTTTTGAAGCTAAAAAACATCATCTCATTTTATACAAACCATCCTTGCGCAAAGCAATCGCTATGACCCTTGATGGTCGTTACACTCCTGAGCTTGTATTTGCTTATGATCATCAATTTGAAAAACAACAACGGATTGAAACAATTCTGGACAAAGTCAAAAAAGATTTTTCTAAAAATTCATAATTTCAAAATATTTTAAATCCATGTTGCTTATTTTGTTATTCTCCCTGTTTTTTATTTGGTCTCATATTTTATACTACATCGCTGAATTTTTTATCCACAGCAAATTTAATTTTTCTTCTATTTCTCCATTACAACTAATTTTACATATTGCATGTGCTTTTAGCTTTTTAAGCTTATGGCTTACAAATTTGCAAGAGTACCCTCTATTTTTTATTCTGGCATCAGCATTATGGATTACTATTTTTACTGATTTAAAACATATGCTCATATCTCGCTTTGTAACTTTATACCTAGTTCCATTCGGAGTTTTAGCAAACTACTATGAATTATTACCAGCAACCCTACTAGAAAGTTTATTTGCTAGTATTTTTGTAGGAAGCAGTTTAATTACGATTAACTGTATTTTTAAAAAAATAAAAGGCTATGATGGATTAGGGCAAGGTGATATTGACCTCATGTTCTGCATTGCAGCATGGCTTGGATTTATCGGTGCATGGTTTACCATTTTAATTGGATCAACAATTGGAGTAATAAGCTGCTTGCTATACATACTTTTAAACAAAAAAACTATCTCCTTAATCCCATTTGGACCATTTTTAGCTCTCGGATCTTTAGTCTTTATGATTTTTAATAAGGAAATCATAAATTTCTTGATGTATTAATAAATTCATATTCTTTCAACAATTCCATTACTGCAAATAGCCCCTTGGCCATGATTGACTATAATTTTTGCCATAATTCCTTTACGCGTTACCGTTGTCAAATGAAGATTAAGCACTAATTTTGAAAAAATTCCTTTGGCAAAACTCAGCCATTGTACATGATCATGTCTAAAATTTTTAATTCTAATCCGTGATAAATTCAACAGATACCCAAATATTTCAAGAGGATCAAAAGTAACTGATACATCCTGTCCAACCCAATAATCAAACCAACCTTGAAAATTCTCTCGATACTTACGAAGAGCATTTTGATCTTTCCAAACTTCATATGTTTTTTTTATTAACTCTGGTTTATACTCATACGTTTCTTGATCTACAAACCAATAAATATGTCCTGTTTTAGGATCTTTATAAAAAACTGGACGCAAAACCAAACCCTTATTTCCAACTTCAAGTAAAAATTCATGAGAAAAAATAGTTTTAGGATGAATAATAATAGATTTATTATGAAGAGAACATTCAGAACTATCTCCATGATATAAAATATAAAATCCAAAGTCCGTATCATTACATACTCGTTGTACTACAGGATCAGCAATAACGATTTGTGTAAAAACTATTAAAAAAACATAACTTAGTAAGTTAATCAACCTCACAATTCCCCCTTTTTAAATAAGATCCAATTATTAATACTTAAAGTAATAGTTTTACATAATTAAAATCAATGGTTTTAAACAATAGATATCATCAAGTCAATATTAACCGTTATTTTCATGATATATCTTTTAAGCTAGAAGTATTATCTAAGTAAATCTGACAATATCTATTCATCAACGAATCTAACTTGAATAGCTTCTGCTAAAACCTTTAAATTGATTTTTTATTAAGATAGCTATACCCTAATACAGGGTAATCTTTATTTATATTGGATTCTTAAAAAAGAATCTCTTAAATCAAAAAAAATAAGTTGTTTTATGTTTATTTCGATACTCAGTATAATTTTTTTAGGAATCTTATACGCAGCGCTCTTTATCACGGGAAAAAAATATCTTTTAATGAATCATAATATTTTTCTTGATTTCTTATTTAATGGATTAAGATTCTTACTTCTTATATGCGTTTTTTTCTATATTATAAAATTTATTACAATCAACCCTATACTTCTGATGACTTTATTTGTATCATCATACCTAAGCACGATTGCAATTGTAACGTATAAAAACTAATTCAAAAAGAGATTTCGATGCATAACCAAGGTATGACACATGAACATAATTGGAAACCATTTGAATCATTAGGTTTCACTCACAAATTTTGGAACTTACAAGCTGATACTCTCATCAGCACTTGGGTAATTCTTGGAATTATTTTTATAAGCTCTTGGTATATTTCCCGCTGCCTTAAAAATGATTCTAGCCTAGTTCGATTTATTGTGCTTCAATACGTTCAATCTTTTCGCGATTTAATTCAACAATCACTTAAAGTTTGCTCTATTGCAAATCTTGCTATGATTGGATCTATTTTTACCTTCATTTTGATGTGCAATACCATCCAATTTATTCCATGGCTGGAAGAACCTACTAAGGATTTAAACACGACACTTGCTTTAGGACTAATTTCATTTTTATTTGTTCATGGAACTTCAATTAGAACCAATGGATTATGGCATTATATCAAACATTATTTTGAACCATTCTTTTTAATGTTTCCACTACATGTTATAGGTGCAATTTCATCTATAATATCTTTATCATTTCGTCTTTTTGGAAATATTTTTGGTGGATTTATTATTAGTTCTCTATACTCAAGTGCTATTTCAGGATCAGCAATCAGTCAAACATTAGGTCTTATAACTGGTGCAAACTTTATAATACTTTTAATATTTGGATTTGCCGAAGGTCTTATTCAGGCTTTTGTATTTACGATGCTAACATTAACCTATTTATCAATGGAAGTTGCTCCAGAAGATGAGTCAGAAGAAAAAGAAGAAAAAGAAAAATCAATAGCTCAATCATAAAAAACTATGAATACTTTATATATTATTTTTTCAACTATTCCTGCAATACTTTCATCAATTGGCACAAGCATTGGACAAGGCATTATTGGAAAAAATGCCATGGAAAGTTTAAACCGACAACCTTCCGCTTCCAATTCGATTTCAAAGCTATGTATTATTGGTATGGCTATTGTAGAAACAGCTTCTATCATGGGACTAGTTCTTTCAATTCTTTTACTCAATGAAACAAATACCATTACACATTCCAGTTTTTCTGATCTTGCTATTGCAGGAATTATGATTGCACTTGGTATTTCTGGTCTTTGTGCTGGAATTGCAGCATCTATCCCTGCTGCTAAAATGTGTCATAGCCTGACGCATCAACCATTTATGTATACTAAATTTTTAAACTTGATGCTTATTGTCCAAACATTGATTATGACACCTAATATGTTTGGAATGCTTGTGTCTTTAATGATCAAAAACAAAATGCCTAATATTCAAAATCTTAATCAAGCTCTTCAACTTTTTTCGAGCGGACTAAGTATTGGGATCGGATCAATCGGACCCTCTATAGGTCTTAGTATTTTTGCTGCTGCAGCATGTACTGCCGTAGGTGTTAACAAAAAAGCATTTAATAAAATTATTTCCTTCACATTTATCTGTGAAGCAATTATTGAAACTCCTGCAATATTTGCATTACTAATATCTTTAATGATTTTATCAGCAACTATTATTCCTGATGCCCCAGTACAAGGCTGGAAATTTATCAGTGCTGCACTTTGTATGGGACTAAGCACCATTGCCACAAGTATTAACGCTGGAAAAACTGGTGCTGCTGCCTGCAAACAAATTGGATTAAACCTTGAACAATATTCTAATCTTTCAAAAATTGCACTTCTTGCTCTTGCAATGATTGACTCATTTGCAATTTATGGACTCTTGGTTGCAATTGTAATGCTTCTATTTTAATACGATCAAAAGGAAACAACATATGGAAACACTAAAAAAAAGCCTGCTTCACGCTATAGGAAATACTCCTAACATAAAAATATTTGAAAATAATCCAGGATCAACCTATGCAAAACTAGAATACTTAAATCCTGGAGGAAGTATTAAAGATCGATCAGCATTGTATATGGTTGAATGGGCAGAAAAACAAGGCCTACTAAAACCAGGAATGACTATCATTGATGCTTCATCTGGTAATCATGGCGTAGCTCTTGCTATGATTGGAGCAATTAAAGGATATAAAGTTATTATCTGTTCAACAGAAAAACATAGCAAAGAAAAAGTTAATACTATCAAAGCATATGGCGCAACAGCTCTGACATTTCCCGGCACAGACAGACTCGAAGATCCAAATAGCTACCATTCACAGGCTGTTCTCTTGCAAAAAAATACTCCTAATTCTTACATGCCTAATCAATATTGTAATCCACTTAATGCAGAAGCTCACTACAAATTACTTGGACCAGAGATCTGGAAACAAACAGAAGGCAAAATAACTCACTTCATAGCTGCTGCAGGAACTGGTGGTACCGTTAGCGGTGCTGGAAAATTTTTAAAAGAAATGAATCCTAACATTAAAGTTATTGGTGTTGATTGTGCAAACTCATATCGTTCAACAAAAGGAAATCCTAAACCTTACAAACTTGAAGGCTTAGGTGTTGACTCAGAATCAATAGTGCTTGATAATTCAGTCATCGATGAATTTATTGAAGTTACGGATGATCAAGGTATCGGCATGATGAAAAATTTAGCCCACAATCACGGATTTTTAGTTGGACCAAGCAGTGGAGCTGTTGGTTATGCCGCAAGCGTCTATGGTCAAAATTTACGAGATGGCGATATAGCTGTTGCTATCTTTGGAGACTCAGGACGAGCATACCTCTCTAAAGGTTTTTACGAATAATACAACAACAAGGAATAATTTCACATAAACTAAGTTATTTCTAAGATTCCTACGAATAATAAAAAAAGCCTGCTCTAAAATGCAGGCTTTTTTCTTAATAACAAACTTTAATTTAATACAAAAAAATACACTAGAAATACAATCCACAAAAGTTCAAATTTGCCAAATTAATATTCTTTGATACCCTAAAAATAAGATAAAGATATTTTTCAAGCAACCCTATAAATAGATTCTTATATAAAGAATCCAAGGATATAAAAATGAAAAATTTATCATTAATAGCATTATTTTTGCTGACAATTTCTAGTATAACTAACACTGATTTCAATGTTCGTTTTTCTTATCATTATAATGACCTTGACGATACCACCTATGATTATGATGATTATGATGACTATGATTACGATTACAGCTACCATGATTATCATGATAGATATTACTATAACCCTACATACAATAGCTCATATTATTCAAGCTCTTACAATGTCTATCAAAAAGAAAAAGAAGCCGAGATTGCATACCAAGAAGCACGCATTGCAAAATTAAAAGCTAAACTTGCTCGATTAAAATATCGCAACGAATCAAGATATGTAATTATTCAAGCAGAACGAGAATTACAAGATGCCATCTATGAACGCTATCCACATTTAAAATATAATCCAAAAGCTGCCAGTGATTTATTAATTGGTATGGGAATAGTTTTCATTGTTGCTGGATTATTAAATTCATAGATTTTAAGCAAATAAAAAAAGAGCAAAGTTTTTAACTCTGCTCTTTTTTATTAACATCCAAGACTTACAAGAGTCTCAGTAACCTTTTTTGATAAATCTTGTTTATTTTCAAAAAAACCTAGAAAAGATCCTTTAAAAACTCCCTTATGAAAAACAAGTACCGAAGGAAAACCACTCAGTATATGGAAATGTTTTTGAAAAATATCTTGTAATAAATCTTGTAAAAAAATTTGATTTTTATCGATATCAATAGATCCAAAAACACAACGCTCCTTAAACTCATTTAAAATTTCTGTTATCAGAAAAGCAAGGTGCTTGCAATTAGGACACCATATCGCAAAAAGTTGTACAAAAACTGGTAATTCTGATTGTTCAACTTCTTTTTTAAAATTTTCTTCAGTTACATGATAAAAATAAGAATTATTCGACAGGGAAATTTGAGAAACAAGAATCATTACTATAAAAAAATACTTTTTATATAATTTTGCTAAAACAACCATAAACACTACTCAATTACTTTATTTAATTTGAAAACCAAGCATTAACTATTGAAATCCACCAACTTTTTTGAAAATCCTCTATGTTTTCTGCAAAGGTTATATACCCATAAAGTTCTCGATTATCTAAATATTGTGGAATATTATTTTTACGAGCGACATCACTAAAAATAACATATTCATAACGATAACTTTCATCATCATAAGACATATAAGGCAAGTATTCATTCCGAATAAAATAACAACAATGCACAACGGGAACTTGAACAAGTCCTTTAACTGATTGATCATAAAGCAATGTATAAATAGGCGACTCTTTAAGATACCCATTATTATCTACTGCAGCATGATAATTTGCATAGTACATTCCAGAAATAATAATAAAGGGAGCAACTATTGGCAAATTGACTTTCAATAATGATTCGATTGTATTTGGCTTAATAAAATTATCACAATCTACCACAAAATAATGTGAACTATGTTCATATGCCCAAGTTATTGAATCCTGACGAATTTTTCCTAAAATTTTAAATCGTTCGCAATTCCATTCATGCTGACCATATTGTTGAATTTGCTGTGGTACATCTGTATCATCAAAATAAATTTCTGCATATTGATGCCCAATATCTTCTACCCATTTTTTAAGTATTTCTGTCGTATTATCATTATTATTATTAGTGCGAATATATAAATTAGTTTGCTTTTTAGGCCACGTTTGATGCTCAATGCATTTTAAATATAAAGGAAGAGTATGCGCCTTATCTTTAGCCAAGATAGCAATTGTAACAACATCAGATCCAAATAATTCAGAGATCATCGTTAAACATAATAATACAAAAAAACGAATAGAATAGTGGAAAAATCCCTTTTGCTTCATGTTATCTCTTCTTTTTTATAATGATTAAATTATTTTGAATAAAATAACAAAAATATAAGTTTTTTAAAAGAAATTTTATACCGAAATTTGGCCAGTTTTTTGAGCAACTGAGATAAGAAGACGTCGGGTTAAATCTGTAGCAAGCTCTCCAAATTTTAAAATTTTTAATCTTTTCATGGCAAATTTTTCAACTGCCTTACTTTGCATTTTTTGCCAATTTTCTTTTAGAAGCTCAATCGGTGCAAAATATTCATCAAATCCTAAATGATAGGTACCCCAATGCATAGGAATCAACACTCGAGCATTTAATTCTATACATGCCTTAACTGCCTCTTGAGCATTAATATGAGTTTCTTTCATCCAAGAGCGTGGTTCACCGGGAGCAATTGGAAGTAGAGCTACATCTATATTTTCAAAAAAATTGCCTATCATCTTAAAATGACTTCCCCAGCTTGTATCCCCTGCAAAATATAAATTAAAATTATCAGCTTGAATCATCCAACTACCCCATAATGATCGATTTTTGTCAAACAAAGTACGCTGCGACCAATGATTCGCTGGTAAAAAAGTGAATTTAATCTGTGATTGCTCGTCAATAATTTCATCCCACCACATATGCTCTGAAGCATTTGCAAACAAATGACGATCAAACCAATCCTTATCACCCATAGGAACAAGTACTTTCACATCTGGAAATCGATCCTTAAGCATAAGCAAAGCCTTTGCGTCCATATGATCAAAATGATTGTGAGAAATAAGAATATAGTCAATAGAAGGAAGTTCACTAATCTTTATAGCTGGTGGAACTAAACGACGAAAAATAGTTGAAAGCGTTCCAAAGATAGGGTCTGTAAGAATATTTTTACCTGCAACTTGAATCAAAAAGGTTGAATGACCTATCCAAGTAATTTTAGCTTCTTGAGATCTTTCTGGATATGTTGGCTCAACCATTATTTGCTTTAAATCTAATGCTAGTTCTTTATCCCAAAAAATAGCTTTGACAGAATGTACAAATGTCTTAACTAAAGGCATAAACCAATCATGATTAAGCCCATCTAAACATAAAAATCTACCGTAATTACGCTTTGGATACATCCGCTTCATAAGGAAAAATAACCCTAAAATACGATTCTAAAAAATACCCCCCACCCAGATATAAAATATCACGGATAGGGGAAATGGAGGTTACGCTTAATTTCTAAATAATAATGATATTATATAAATAAGACTAACGGAAGCAATAAATAAAATCAAATTTATTTTAAAAAATCTGAGTTTTTCCATTATTTTAAATACTTAATCACCTCTACAGGACAAGATTTTGCTGCCTCCTGGATTGCCTTTTCATACCCCGCAGGGTCTACATCACGCTTTACATAGGCGATATCTAAAACCTCAAAAACTTCTGGTGCTATAAACTCACATTTTCCGCAAGTAATACAACCAGGTTCAATCCAGACTTTTTTCATAATTTCATTTAATTTAAAAACTTTTTAATACTTAATTTGATACCCTTGATCTTCAAGAAGCTGAAGCCATGCGAGCAAATAATTTTTCAATTGATCTTTACTCATACCACGTGATTCATACAACGCAGGTTGCTCATCTAACATTCTTTCAATGCATTGTCCTGGTTCAATATCTGAGCCCAACTTGTTAAAAAAAGACTGATCTATTTGCGCTAATGGGATTGAAGATTGAGCTTCTTCTTCTGATTGATTATTCTTGCCAACAACGATTTGCGATGATTGTACATAAGCACTTGTCAAAAAAACTGCTGCTAATAATATTTTTTTCATAAATACCTAATAATGTAGTTTAACAAAGAAAGAATTTAAATATTTTTATATTTTGATTAAGTATAAATTAAAAAACTTATTAGGCAAATCGATTACTCTACAAATAGCACTTCTGAACAATATAAATACTTCAAAGGATTTAAACTTGTCCCGTAGTGTCGTATCTCAAAATGCAGATGCGATGGATCTTTTTGGGCCCGAACATTCCCCTTTGATCCCACAGTTCCTACCAAATCACCCTGCTTAATTTCATCGCCAACCTTCACCAAAATCTCATCCATATGACCATAGCGCGTTGTATAACCTTTTTTATGCTGAATCTCAACAAGCGTTCCATATCCTGGAATATCTCTATCTGCTATAATTACTTTTCCATCCGCTGAAGCCTTAACTGCTGTTCCTTTAAGTGATGCCAAATCAATACCATGATGCATTTTGGTCACGCCTTTGTACGTTCGTGGGCCAAATAAAGAACTAATCCAAAAATCACATAAATCAACGGGCCACTCAAAATGAGGTACATTCTTTAAAGTTATTTTTTCAGATAAACAAATATTTATAGCCTCTTTTTTATTAAGCCCAACCAAAGACTTTCTGAATTTAACTACAGACTCATTTGAATGAGCACAAATATGATTCAAGTCAGCTTGTAAATTAATAGTGATCATTAAAAAAAGACCCCAAAAAAATGCTTTCTTTAAATAAGCACTTAATTGATATAAACAAAATATGCCTTGAGTAACCATAAGAAACCTCCATTTCCCTACTCATATTACCCAAAGCATACAAAAATAAGACTACAAAAATCAATAAAAATCTTATAAAGTTAAACCTTACTCTAAAGTTTTCTGTATAGATACATAATAAAGATAAAGAAAATAAAACCGCTTACTCCTACTTGAACCAATATCCCTGGATAAGCAAAAAATAAGACTGTAGGCAATAATTTCATAAAAGAAGCGCCAAATGTTATTAAAAATATAGATTCTAAATCATGAGATATAACTAATCTATGTAATAAATATAGAATAAGCCCCATGCAAATACCTGATGCTATCCAAACTGGTATATTCGATAACATTGCTAAATCGCTTGTTACTATACCAATAACCATAAAAAATAAAATTTGATAGAAACTTGTTAATCTTTGAGCAATAACAGAAAAGCTCATTAATTCTAATGAACTCAACAATACTTTATATAAAAAGTAAGCAATCAGCATTCCAAAAGCAGGTATTTTATAATTTATATACTCAGATTCATAATCTAATGGAATCATCTGTACACTTATACTCATAAATAAAAGCTTGAGACATTGTACAGCTGCGCCTATAAAAATTAATCCTATAATCCATGGTAAATAAGTTTTACATATTGCTCGTGCTCCATTTTGTATAAGTAAACGTAATAATGTTATAGTTACAAATCCAATAGCTAAGTAATATATAAAATATGATGAAACCAATGAAACAATCTGATTAATCCAAGGTTCAGCAGTAGAAAGCATCATTAAAATTTGATCCAAAGCATTTAAAAGGTTTAAGCTTCGAAGGAAAACATAAAAGGCTGTCAATGCAAATATTGGTATTAAAAATTTAACAGTGAGCCTAAATCTTTGAATAGAGAAATACGCAGCAAGAATTATAAAAATTAATACTATAGCATACAATATCGTATTTAAGATGGCATCTTGCATCACCCTGCCATTCTCCTGACGAGACCATTCTTGAGGTACATAAATTACCCGTTTAATCTCTTGAAGCTTATCCCCAGCTAAGCTTACTATAATTCTTGCTTGACCTAAATCAGGCTTAAACTCATAGCGGCTCAAATCTTTATAAGTAACAACATAATCTCTTCTGTGTTCATGCTTTTTGCTTTCACAAGAAACAAGTTCTAGTATATCTTTTTCAAATCCATATACTTTTTTAATTAAATCTAAAGCAATTTTTTGTGCATCTTTTGCATCTAGATCAGCTCCGTGCCGAAATTCAGGTATTGCGTGTGCAATCTTTAGAATATCTCCGTCTACACTTACCGTAACGCCAAACATTTCTGCACGTTCTTCAACGTTACCTGTAAATTTTTTCCACAAAATTTGCCATCCGTGAGCTGGTATATAATCTTGCTCTAGATTTTCATAAGATGTTTTGCCATATGTCTGCCAAATAAATTTATTTTCTGGGGTTTGATTGTTACTTATAAAATTAATACTTAATATATATGCTGAATCTGAAGTAAAACCATATTGTTCAATAGCATGCTTTGCTATTTTCAAGGCTTGCTGATGAGATATTTTCGAACGAGAATTTGAAAAATTATGAGGCAAATATAAATATGAACAAATAACACTAATTAATGCTACGGCTATTAATAATACAGCATATTTACGTTCTAATTTACATCCAACCGATCTTTTAACAACAACTTCATCTGCTAAAGAATCCTGATAATGTTGCGCATTATTATATAAACTAGAAGCTGCTTGCTTGAATTTCATTTTATTACGATACCATGCAAAAATAACGACAAATAAAGGAATACCCATGCACAATAATGCTAAAACTTTTTGCATGAATAACCCAGAAACCCAAATCGGAATACACATCAAAAATGCATCGTATACAAAATGCATAATAATTCCTGGCAAAATACCAAAAATATAATAGATAGCTGCAAACACAAAGCTTGGAATCATTAATTCTATTAAACGATTATAAAAAGGCTGCTGTGGATAATTTGCATGCAATGCTCCAAAAATAACTGCCTGCAATACAAACAATAATAAAAACCATCCTTTTTTATATTTAGAGTTTCGCGTTAAAAAAGCTATTCCTGCAAGCGGTAGTCCACGACAGGCAAACTCTTCCCAAAATCCTGCTTGAAATGCAGAACCAATTGGAGATAAAAATGGAATATAATTCGATAAAATATTTGGATCAACTAATCTACCTAGCGGTGACCACCAACCCATTTTAAGAGTCCATAAATTATATAAAATTTCATATCCTAAAAATATAGCTGCTCCCATATACCCCAAAACTGTCATTTCAAAAAGTTGTACCGATGAAGCTGCATCAGTAGACCAAGATTTTAAAAACTGAATATGCCACCCAAATATATAACGATCAGCAGCATCAACAAGTATCATCAAAAGATATACAAAAGCTGAGAACAACAATGAAAATATTATCATTGTTGCTAATTGACTACATGCAAACAACAATGGTGAATATTCTGTTGAATAAAAATTCCATAAAAAAGGCATTTTATTAATCATCGTTAAAAACATAATAACCCAAAAAGCACTGCCAAGATAAACATGTTTTTTTAGTTGTAAAAAACGAGGATCTTGAAAGAAAAACAAAGACAACATTAATAAAAAAATAAAAACATATATCAAAACAGCTACATTACGTGCAACATTTGCCAATAATTTATTATCAGCAAACATTTGTTGATAACGACGAGTAAACTCATCAGGAATTTTAATCTTACGCTCAAGGCCAGCAAAGATATCCCCGTACACTTTTAGTTCTAAACGATACCTACCTTTTTCAAGTGATATATCTGTACGCTCATAAACAAATTTATGATCAATTCTTCCTGATGGTTGCGTTACAGTATTATGTTCAACTAAATCATACAAGGAAAGATCAACAGCAAATTGCTCTAGACCACTCAAAATAACTTCAAGAGCTTTATCTTTGCTTAATGCTGCTCCTTTTTCACTTTCAGGTATTTTTATAGAAAATTCATATAATTTTCCATTCGGTGTAAAATTCACAAAATATTCTGATATTTTTTTATGCTTATAAAATCTTACTGACCACTGATATGGCTGATAATAATCATTTTTAATCATATCTAAAAATACTTGCTTGCCACCACCCTCAAGCTCAACAAACGCTTGAAGCATACTCTCTTCTTTAAATTGGGTCACTACTTCATAGTCCGCAATATCAAATTGATTAGCATGAGCAAATGCCCTTGCTTGATGTATAGCTTCTTTTTTATCCATAGTAATTGAAAGATTTACAATAGGAAAAACGTCCCAATACTTCCAGGTAAAAATTACTGATGCTACCGTAAGAAAACTAAGCAATATCCATATTTGTTTCTTCATTGATATCCTTTTAAAAAAGCACCTTAATAATAAAAAAAGCATAAACTTTTTTTTATTTTTTCATATACTTACATCTATTGATAACTACATCTCTTTATACAAATACCATGAATCATATTAAAAATATTGTTTCTGAAATTATAAAAACATCCAATCCCCAAACAACTTGGAAAACTACCATAATGCAGAATTGGCAAGATATTATGGGCTCTATTGCTTGCAAAATATTTATAGAAAAAATCACTAATGATTCTATTGTTCTTGGAGTAACAGATTCATGCTGGATGCAAGAACTACATATGTTATCAGATGTATTAAAAACAAAAATTAATAATTCACTTGATAAACCACGAATTAAAACAATTCAATTTAAATACAGTTCAAAAAAAATTACTCATATACAAAAAATAAAAAATACCGTACCTTTACCATATCCCTTTAGACCATTAACACAAGAAGAACAACAAGCTCTTACAAGTATTAAAGATAATGAATTATCAGAGGCTTTATCGAGGTTTTTACAAAAATGTCACCATTCATCTTAAATTCCCTCATGACTATCTGCTTTGTCGCTGGAAAATCTGGAGGACATCTCATTCCTTGCATTACAAAGGCATATAAAATACAAGAACAAAATCCTCAAGCACAATTGTATCTTTTTTCATCTGGATCAGACCTAGATAATACAATTATGAATAAAAATAAAAACATTAAACACATTATCCCTACTTTACTTGATAACCCTCCTTACCATAAGCCTTGGCTTTTACCATGGTTTGCATGCAAAACAGGTTGGTATTATTTAAAATCTTTATATTACCTACAGCAGATCAAACCTCAAAAAGTAATTAGCTTTGGAGGTTTTATCTCTATTCCTGTTATTCTTGCTGCAAAAACAATTGGAATCCCTTTTGAAATTTATGAGCTGAATGTTGAACCAGGAAAAGCAACAAATTTTTTATCAAAAATTACTGATACTATATATATTTGCTTTCAGCAAACAGCAGAATATTTTCCTAATAAAAAATGTATATATTTTGATTATCCTGTACGATTTGATCAAAATGATCTTGTTTTCAAGAAAGATGATTTATTACAAAAATATAATTTAATGGATAACAAATTAACCATTCTTATTTTAGGTGGATCTCAAGGATCAATTCTTTTAAACAGTGTATTCAAAGATATGATCCAAGAAAATCCTAATGTTGCTAATAAAATTCAAGTAATTCATCAAACTGGTGCAAGTGATCCTTATAACTATCAACAGTTTTATAAAAGTTTTAATATTCCTTGTAATGTTTTTTCTTACTCAAACCAATTACAAGATTTTTATAACTTAGCTGATATTATTATTTGCAGAGCCGGCGCTGGAACAATGTTTGAAATAAAATTCTTTAATAAAAAATGTATCACGATTCCTCACAAAACAGCACAAACTGATCATCAGATTAAAAATGTTCTTGAATTACAAAAAGAATTCCCACAAAATTTCCATATCATAAAACAAGATGACTTTACTTCTCAAACATTACTTACTTACTTGCAGCAATTGAATATGTTGTAGGCGCATAGGTATTAGTAACCAAAGTAGTTGGCAACCCCTGGGGAGCACTGCCCATATAATTTTGAACAGAGTTAGTTGGCACAGTGTTTAAAAGTGATGGCGTTAAAACATAATATAAAGCTCCTGACCCAATTCCAACTGGCATGAAAACATCTGTTCCTAACACAAAGGCTGTCACTCCTGAATCTTTATCTATTATTTGACCACGATTCATCTGCATTGTATTGAGTGCAATCTCATTTATAATAGTTGTTATCGCGCTACCTGACATTTTATCTTTTTTATCCTTACTAATTGCTTTCGGCCCAGAAGGATTACTCATAAATGAATCTAATTTACTTTCATACGCGTTCATAAGGGATGATCCGATTTTTCCTGATCCTAAATTCTGGATAAATAGATTTACTTTACTACTATCAGCTATAGTACTATATAAAAAATATATTTTTTTCTTATCACCAATAACTGCACGCTCTATTTGAAATTGTACATACTGACCAGGCGATACCTGTCCAAGAACTTTGCTTGTTTTTGAATTTTCTTCGTATGAAACAATCCATATGTAACCTGGTAAGTCATATCCGAATGATTGACCAGATTTGCTTGAAGCTTTATTTGCTTGAGCAACAGACTGATACCAAAAAGCGCCTATAATAGGAGTAATATCTTTAATTCTTCCAGTAGGCATATCATAATGACCTGGCATAATTCCTTGCCAATGACAACTAATTTCACTTTGTCCTTCATCCTGATAAATCTCAAGAGTATAAGGTAAAGAATTAAAAGAATATTGAGGCACTGTAAGAGTAACTATTGGAGATTTACTTGTTTTAGATGAATAGATTGCGATTAGTCCTGGTTGAAAAGATTTTATAGAGCCCGTTGCAGATAATAATCCAAATGACTTTTTTTCTACAAGCCCTAAAAAAACGCATTGCGCTGCTGAGATAGATGTAGATGTTTGCGATGTTGTGCTTGTGGAACTTGCCTGTGGATAAAATCCAACATAATAATCTTGCATTGTACTATTTTTTATGTTGATTGAATTTACTTTAGAATCCATAGTGATTGCTTTTTTATACGGAGTTGTTGCCGTAGTAGAAATAGAACCAACCATTTCAGCTTTTAAAGAATGTACATATTTCCCGCCAGAAAGATCCTTCCCCATATAAACTCTATATATATCACAATAATTTGAATTTTTATCATCAGGAGATAAATCAAGCTTATCTATCTGAGATATAACATCATGATGTTGCTGATATGGCATATGATTTGAATAATCTTTATCTGTTTTTTTAATAAACATTTCAAAATAATAATGTTCTTTTGCGCAATCAGTAACAATACCAAAACTCTGATTGTAAGTTTTTTTTTGCTTACCAGATTTTTTTCCAGAACCAAATACATTCTCAGTGCTAGTAACAACAACATCCTGGAGAGCAATAGTAGCAGCTGTTGGAAACTTACTATACGCTTCTATTTTAGTCGTATTCCAACTCTTTGCTTGAGGAAAAACAGCTCCCATCATAGATCGCATAGCTTGTATTCCAACCCAAACTGGCTGATCAGTATCATTAAAAATTAAATACTGATAGATGTAATCACCAGGAGCAGTACCCATACGCTTAATATCTTTCCAAAAACTTACAAATTCATCTGGAATCGATTTTATTGATGACCAAATAGAAGTTCCGATCCCTTTTACCTGATCAACACTCGACTCCGAAAAAACATTAGAATAAATACCTATAAAAAAAATTACTAAGAATAAGCGCTTCATACATTCCCTTTTTAACTTATGTTAATAATGGAACAACATCCGGATGATCTATTTTTTTATGGAATAATCCTGTGATCCAATTAACATAAACATTTTTTAATTGTAAATCATAATAAAAATTTGTTTTATTTTTTGCAATCTCCTGTTGCATATTTAGCCAAATAGGAAAAGCAGCTTTTGATCCAAAAACATATTTTCCTAAAGATCGATTATCATCACAGCCTATATAAATAGCTGTAGTTAAATCTGGAGTAGAAGCACAAAACCAACATGTTCTACAATCATTATTCGTACCTGTTTTTCCAAAAACTTGTACATCCATAGTACCTTCTTTTAAAAAAAGCTGTTTCAAACGAGTAATAGCAAATGAAAGAACATGAGCAATTTGAGCTGCTATTTTTGAACTTATTGCCTGACACTTAACAGGATGATGTTTATAAATTTTATGGCCATAAATATCTTTAACCCAAGAAATTATATAGGGCTTAACATATATACCTTGATTTGCCAAAACATTAAAAGAAGCTACTACCTGAAGCGGTGTCACATCAACACATCCAAGAGCCAATGATGGATACGCTGGCATAGGCGATAAAATATGACATCGTCTTGCAACATCAATAACGTTTTCAACCCCTACTTGCAGCAATGTTTTAATAGTAACAATATTGTTTGAATGAGATAATGCATACGCACGAGTCATAAGACCCAAAAACATATCATTATAATTTTTTGGTTTCCAAAGAGATCCGTTTTGTTCCATTTCAAAAGGCTCATCTAAGTCTGTATCCCATAAATTTAATCCTTGCTCTAAGGCTGCTGAATAAACAAATATTTTAAAAATAGATCCCATTTGCCTTTTAGCTTGAACAGCTCTATTAAATTTAGACTTTTTAAAATCATATCCACCAACCATAGCTCGTATTGCTCCAGTTTCTGTATCAATACTAATTAAACCACCATCAACCTTTTTATTTAACTTATTACGAAGATACAGAACATGATCTTTAAAAGATTTTTCAGCTTTTTGCTGAATATCAATATCCAATGCAGTTTGAATAATCAAACCTCCAGTATATAACTGTTCTTTACCAACCATACATTCTAAGGTTTGACGTATCATTTCTTGAGCATGTGGAGCAATCATTGCAGAATGCGTAGATTCTATAATTCCCAATTCCTGTTCCTGTGCATGTTTTTTTTCAGTAGTAGAAATCATACCAATATCACACATAAGCTTAAGAATTAAGTTACGACGCAATTTCGCATTTTTTGGATTATGAATAGGGGAATACATTTGAGGTGATTTCATAATACTTGCTAAAGTTGCAGCTTGCTCAAGACTGATATCTGAAATATCCCTGCCCCAAAAACGTTGCGCTGCTGCCTGAACACCATAAATACCATATCCAAAATACACGTTATTAAGATATGCCTCAAGAATCTGTTCTTTACTCCATTCTCGTTCAACCAATATAGCATAAAACTGTTCTTTGATTTTTCTAGTAAAAGTTTTTTTTGAGTTTAAAAATTTTAATCGTACTAATTGTTGTGTAATCGTACTCGCTCCCTGCACACGACGACCATACAATGTATTAACCAATAAAGAACGAACTATTCCTCGAAATGATATTCCTGGATGTTTAAAAAAATCTCTATCTTCTGTTGCCAAAAAAGCTTGGATTAAATATTCAGGCATGCTTTCAAGCAAAACATACTTTCTTTTTTCAAGTTCAAACTGTCCCCATTGTTTTCCATGAACATCAAGCAAGATTGAAGGCATTGCCTCAACATTTTGTTGCAAAGAAGAAAAATCAATCGTATGATTATGAACAAAAAAAGAAATTGTTCCCAAAAAAAATGATCCAATAAAAAATATTACCAACAATATTATATAGAATAATTGACGCATATATTCCTGAACTTAAATTTTTAGTATAAAAATAGTGTAATATAGCCACAAAAAACAAACAATTATTATGAAAAAAATTATACAGTTTTTAATAATAGCTCTCACATTAGTGATCTTATTTTCTGTACAATTATGTCTATTAAAATATGAACATACTATGTATGTGAATTTACTTTTAATAGCATATACCTATAGCCTATTTGCAAAATTAAAACTTATAATTCCTGCAAGTTTATCTTTTTTACTTGATAGTATTAATTTTATACTCACAGGATATTTTGGATTTACCATCATCTGCATAACTATTTTTTCTACAATACTGCTAAAAATTCAAAATAGTTTTTATAATAAATTAATATTACCCATCATTTTTATAACACTATATTGCTTAACTCAAGCGATTATTTTTTTCTATTTTTTTAATGATACAGCTCTTGTAGCAAATTTTATTATTTCTACGATTCTTAATAATATCATCCTGACTTTTATTTGGATCACAAGTAAAGAACCTATTCATGACTAATAAACAAAGCCATTAAAAAGTTCCCCCGTACTATTAAAAACTTACTGTAAGTACAAAAAGACCATACTTTCATACAGTCTTTTCTCAAAAACAATAATTCAATTCTTCATCTTCTACTTATTCATTTTTTAATGATTTTTCTACAATAAAAGTTGTTGTTAATACAATTAAAAACAATGATTTTTCTTAAAACCCGCCTAGCCCTTATTTTTTCCAATAATAAAAAAGAAAAGATCAGCCTTAAGAGCTGATCTTTTCTTTTTCTAAAATCTTAAATATAGTCTGTAAAAACTACAATTCAGCTTCAACTGAAGATTCTGATGTTTTTACAACTGCATATGTAGCAACTGCTACAAGAGCCATAGCAACTTTTACGTTGTTTCTAGCTGCATCAACAACTGCTGAAACAGGAGTTGAAACGAAGCTTGGCGTCCAATTAGCAACAAAGTTATCAACTGAGCCTGCTGCATTGCTATAATAGCCAGCAACAGAAGATGCTGCACCTGAAACTGCTTCTTTTGCTTTTGCAACAATACCTTTAGATTCAACTGTAGGTTCTTCTGCAAAAATTGGAGCTACTGCTAATAAAGCAAGCGCTAAAAACATTTTTTTCATATACATCCTTGTGTATAAACGGTTTTGTTATTTTTTTACTTCAATATCTATCTCAAAATACCTTATTATTGGAAATAATGATACCAAACTATTTCTATCTGTCAAATGAGAAAAGACTCAAAGCTTATCTTTTTTTATAAACTAATTTTCAAAGAAAAGCTCGAGGCTTTGCTATTTATAAACCTCTATGATAAACTTTTTTTATACTTTGAATAAAAATTGGGCAGATTAGGCAATTGCGTAAAATTTGAAAAAATTTTATGAGGAAAGTCCGGACTCCATTCAAGCATGATGCCTGCAGAGAGGTAACTCAATGCAGGGCATAAATAGATTCTTGCGAGTCTGTTTATGACGGAAAGTGCCACAGAAAATAACCGCTTATATGAATAGTATAAGTAAGGGTGAAAATGTGTGGTAAGAGCACACGTGTACATAGAGCAATTTATGTATAGGGTAAACCCCTTCAGGAGCAAGACAAAGTAAGCAAGCTGAGCGCTTGAACTCTTACTTGCGGGTATGTCGCATAGATAAATAATTGCCAAATTGGCTTTACGCCAATTAACAGAATCCGGCTTATTATCTGCCCTTAATATAACATCTGAGATTTCAAACAGTCTAAAATCAATATGACCTAATACTTTGGATCTAATGAAAAATAAGTTTTTTTTATTCTTAGCCTTAATGCCTTTTATTCTTTTTATGCTTGGATACATACTATCCTATTTTTTAATAGGTTCTGGATTGTATCAAACACCAAACCTTATAGGCCTTCGATTGCCTCATGCATTAAATCTTGCTGCAAAAAATCATGCCACTATAAAATTACTATGTGAACAAGAAGCTCCAGGCGTAGAACCTGGAATCATAATCTCTCAAAAGCCTAGCTCTGGCAGACTTATTAAACAAAATCAAACAATATTAATTACTATAGCTAAAGAAAATCAACCTGCAAAAGCTCCTGATCTAAAATTACTACCTCTTAAAAATTGTATTAAAATAGCAAAGGAACATGATATTCAACTCAAAAATTATCCTTTGATTTACCCACTAGGCATAGATACTTGCATCGGTCAAATACCAGAAAAGGATACTATTCTCTCTGATAAAAAAATAATAATATACACAGCACAACAAAAACCTAATCTATATATTATGCCGAATTTTATAGGGAAAAATATTAATTTAGTTATCAACAAACTAGAACAACAGCAAATAAATTATAAGATTTTTGAATCTTCAGAAATAATCCATCCACCATTTCTAAAAGAAATGATCATCGTTAATCAAAAGCCTAAACCAGGATCATTTGTAACTTTAGATGCTGCATTTTTTATTCAGCTAGAAATTGAATAAATTATTTACCAAAATTTTTATTTGCCTGCAAACACTCTTGAATTGTTTGATCAAGAATTTCTTTGGTTAAAGCTGGCCAAAAAATATCTAAAAATCTAATTTCACTATACGCTGCTTGAAATAACAAAAAATTACTTAGCCTTTTAACGCCACCCGTACGAATAATAATCTCAGGATCAGGAACATTTCCCATCCATAAAAATTGCTTTAATATTTCTTTGGTAAAATCATCCTTTAAAAAAACATCTACGCTCTGTTGGCTTTGTGATGCAATTATTTTTTGAATTGCAGCAATAATCTCTTGTTGCCCTCCATAACAAACCAAAAAATTACAAATTAAGGCATTACACTGCTTAGTATCCTGCATAAGGCTATCACAAGATATGCGTACATCTTCTGGAAGCAATGACAAATTACCTACAAATCTCACTTGCACATTGTTTTTAATAAATTCTTGAGATCTATTTGCTGATTGCTTAATCAAATCAAATATATGATTTTTTTCATCTGAGCTACGCTCTAAGTTTTCCAAGGAAAAAGCATATAAAGAAAGATACTGTATTTTTTTTTCAAGACAGTATTCAAGTACCATTTCAACGTTTTTTGCACCTTGCTTATGTCCTTGCCAAGCAAATAAATTCTGTTGTTTTGCCCATCTTCGATTACCATCCATAATCAGAGCAAGGTGTGAAATCATGCAAATTCCTTACGATATTGCAATGATCTTTGTATAAAAACATTTTTGATTTTGCTGATACAAAATTCAGCCGATGTAATACACGCTGCCATGATAATACGCTCTAAAGCGACAATTGGAATTAAAGAAATCCATGCACTTGGATTCATTTCATGAGTATAAATCCATATCACTGAACCAACAGCATGAGCCGTAAACACTGCAGCAAGAGCTTTTATAAAAGTATTTTCATTTTTACTAAAAAATATAATCATTGGTATAAACCAATACATTGCATAAGACCAAGCAAGAGATCCAACGGGATGTGCTATAAATAAAATCATGCATACCAACGGTATTGCAACAGAATTAACGATATTTGAAGTTTTATAAGACCATCCTGCAAAAAACAGTGGAATTCTTTTAATTGCAAAATAAAAAAAATTATAAAAACTTATTTTCTTACAACTAATAAAAAATAGAACTAAGCTCCACAAAGAACTATACTTCCCTACTAATGCTGCCACTATCGTTGTTAAAGAAAAAAAAGAAGCACAAGAGCCTACAATATAACTAATCGGAATCAATGAAGAAAAACAGATCATTAAAAATGATATTAAAAAAACAAAACTTTTATTCATTTTATAATTTTTAGTTAAATTTTTGATACAATATCTAGTATATAAAAAACAAGTGTACTAATATCTTTATTTATTGTACAGCAATCATTTTTTAAAATAAATAAAGGAGTTTTATGCGTTTTCAAGCTATTATCTTTGATATGGATGGAACAATTATTACGAGCGAAAACATATGGGAACAATCAAGTAGAACTATTTTAAAAAAACATACCAATTTATCTGATGAAGAATGCGAAAGCTTACTTCCTCTTTTAAAAGGTGGCTCTCTTTTAACAACCTGTTCATATATTCATAAAACATTTAATACCAAAGCTTCTGTTGAAGAACTTATGAAAGAAAAAAAAGAATATGCTTTCAGACAATTTCATGAAAAAATTGAACTCATTGAAGGATTTGACAGATTTCACTCAAAATTAACGCAAGAAAATCTTAAATGCGCAATAGCAACCAATGCATCACTGCCTGAGCTCACTAAAATTCTAGAATACATACCTCTTCATACATTCTTTGATAAGCATATGTATACCGTTGATCATGTTTTTAAAAGAGCAAAACCAAGGCCTGATGTATATCTTCATGCTGCAGAACAACTTAATGTTTCGCCGGAGCTTTGTATTGCAATCGAAGATTCTACTCATGGCATTACCGCGGCAAAGGCTGCTGGTATGTATTGCATCGGCATCAATACAGGAAAAAATAGGGCTGCTTTATCTCATGCTGATGAAATTATTGAACACTATGATGAAATTAGTTTAGAAAAATTATTAAAGAAAAATTAAATTAATTTCAAAGGTAAAATGTGATTTTTGGTATTATAAAGACTTTTTTTAATTAAAAATAGATAATCCATTGGCTTAGAAAAAAACTATGACTATAGTAAACAACAAGTACAAAAGATTTATTGGATTCTTAAAAAAGAATCTATTTGTAATTCAGGTATAAATATGAATAAAAAAATTAGTCTTACACTTGCAATAATAATATGTTCAAATTTAAGCCTTACTGCAGCTGAAAATACGACTCTTCCATCAAAATGGATTACCGTTTTTATTCACGGATCTTTTTCTTTAAGACCTCATTTAGGGATCCGCAATATTTTTAAAATGCTTTATGATACCATCGAAGAATCTATTTATTATCGGTCAACAGAAATCAATCGTCGGGATCCTTTCTTTTATAAAAATCAAGCAATGGCTGGCCTTGGACTTCACAAAATAGATATCTATGATCTTCACAAAAATGCTGCTGCTCCTGTTCTTGCTACTGCTTTTGAAGAAATTTCTCTTAATGCTGGTTATCCAAAAACAGATGAATACTATACATTTGGTTGGAGTGGACTCATTAGTAATAAATTACGTTTTCTTGAAGGTTCATTTTTATATCAAGATCTTGCAAAAATATTTAAACGATGCCAAAAAGAAGGTTTTAAGCCTCGTGTTCGACTTATAGGATATAGCCATGGAGGCAACCTTGCATTACAGCTTGGCGCTATTTACAAAACTAAACCAGAACAAGAACATTTTCACATTGATGAACTTTGGTTACTTGGCACGCCAATTCAAGTTGAAACTGATTATCTTATCAATAGTCCTATATTTAAAAGAGTATTTAACTTTTATTCACGCGCAGATCGGGTGCAAACCCTTGATTTCTTTTCTTTTAAAAGATTTTTTTCAAAGAAAAAATTCTCAAAGCGCAATAATTTTAAAGTTCCTGAAAAACTCCATCAAATTCGTATAAAAATAACTAAATATGAACCGATTTGCTTAAAATATAAAGACAAACAAGTTGTTAATGATCCAAAAATTTTAAGCCGTTATTTTAAAGAGGTTAATTATGATCCTGGACACTTTGAACTATGGTTTATGGGATGGACTATCTTAACGTACCGCCAAACATTTCCTTTTTATCCACTTCCAATTCTTACCTTTTTGCCAATCGTAACAAAATTTCTAGAAGAAAATAAAGATGCTCCACATGACCTAGTTGTTGAATTCAAGCCTGATTTTGACCTAATTGAAATGCGACCTTATCATACTATTAAAAGTAATTATAAAAAAATAATCCCTTTTATTACCAAAGATCTGCGTCAACACATGCAACATCATAGCATCGAATATACGCCAAACGATTACAATATAGAAATCTATAATCAAAAAGTATATGGCGCTATGAATATTGCCGAGCATGAATGGAAAGAGATAAAACGACTTATCAGACTTGAAAAAAAACAAAAAAACTTACTACAGAAAAAAATAAATTTGCATGTTAAAGATTCCTCATACAAAGGACACTTGACCCCCTCTTGATGTTACGATAGGGTAATAGTACTTTATTTGTAAATAAAATATTACACTTCTAAAATACATAAAAAATTGGAGACTAAATGTTTTTTTCACAAAAGAAAATTTTTCATCTTTTTTCGTTTATTTGCATAACAACGCTTATTAGTTGTTCTAATTCTTACAAAAAAGAATCTCAATCGGCTGAAAAAGAAATCGTAACAGGAGAAATAATGAAAAATAAATCCACTTCTCTTGAGTCAGAATCAAATACAGAAAAGAATCAAATAAAACTCTATATATATCCTAGTTGTCCATACTGTAAAAAAGTTATTAACTATTTACGCTCAAAAAACCACCTAGATAAAATAACCATTATCGATGTTACCAATAAAACTAACATGCAAGAACTTCTTTCATTAAATAAAGGTAACACTCAATGCCCGTTCTTGTATGATGCAGAAAAAAATATAAAAATGCTTGAAAGTGATGATATTATTAAATACCTTTCAAAACGTTTTTAATATATGAATATTAAATATCTTAGTATTGCTATTTCAACATTATGTATCATCGCTGGTTTTTGGCTATATTATAAAATCAATATAATCAAAAAAGATCCTCATAATAAAAAAATTATGATTGTATGCACTACTACAATCCTAGGGGATACAATAAAACAAATAGTCAAAGATAGTATTAAAATAGAAGTTTTAATGCAACCTGGTGTTGATCCACATACTTATAAAGCTATTGAACCTGACTTAATCAAAATTGCTCAAGCTGATGCTATTATATATCATGGCCTACATCTTGAAGCTCGTATGACCGATTTGTTTTCTCATCTTGCTGGGCAGAAAAAAACATATGCTGTTAGTGAATGCGTTGCTCATGAAAATCTTATTTGCATAGATGAAAATTGCCACATATTTGATCCTCATATTTGGTTAAATCCTGAGATCTGGATTACTATAGTACAAAAAATTACTGCTATTGTTTGTGACCTTGTCCCTGAAAATAAATCTGTCTATATTCATAATTGTCATGTTTTAACTGACAGAATTATCCATGCTCATCAATCAAACAAAAAACGCATTGAAAAAATTCCTCTAAATAAAAGAATTTTAATAACAAGTCATGATGCATTTTCATATTTTGCAAAATGTTATGACTTTGAAGTTATGAGCCTTCAAGGTATTAATACTGCAAGTGAATCTGGTATTGCTGATATCGAACACATTGTTAACTTTATCATTCAACACAAAATACCTACTATTTTTATTGAATCCTCAATACCGGCAAAAATGATGCTGGCTATCCAAGAGCGCGTCAAAAAGTCTGACCATCAAGTCAACATAGGCCAAGAGCTTTATTCAGATAGCCTAAGTGATATTAATGGAGTTGCAGGTAGCTATATTGACATGATCAACTACAATGTTGATGCTATTGTAAAAGGACTAACAACATAAAGTTTTACTGATCAAATTATTGAAATTAAAATTTTTATGATATTCATACTTTCAACAAAAAGGAATCACCCTTGAACAAAAACAAATTAATCTTACTAATAGCCTTATCTTGTTATCAATTATACCCAAACCTAGAACAACCAAATCCTGAGAAACCAACATTTGAACAACCTGAATTTAAAGATCCTCTTCATTTGTTTTCTAAGCGTGATTTAATTAGTCGACTCAAACTTGAAGAAACTGCAGCTCAAGAATTTCCTGACCAATCGACCTTATCGGCAGTTATGGCTTTTTTGCGCAAACACATCACAGGATCTAAAATTTCTCATGATGACTGTACTGGCCGCCAAGTCCCTGAAATTGGACATGATCAAAAAAGAAAACGAATTTACTCAGGAGAAGCAACAAAACCTACTCACATAGTTTTAACATTCTCTGGAAAACGAACCCTACAAGACTCTGTGGAAACATTACAAAAAAATCGCGTTGCTCACAATTTTATCATCGATCTTGATGGTTCTATTTATCCAGTAACTGCTGAAGGCGAGTCAATTCAAGACGCTTTAAAACATCGTCCATTTGCTGTAGGTGCTTCTGGAAAAACTATTGATGGTGAATATGAAGAACGCGATATGAATGCAGTTTCGATTACCATCTCTGTTGTAGGTCATGAGACTCAAGCTGCAACAGAAGAACAAGAAAAAGCTTTAACTCAATTAGTTGGATGGATTTCAAATAAATTTGAAATAAGGCCATATAATGTGGTCGATTATGGGACTATAGCACTTCCTTATGGCAGAAGAAACACACAAGAAAACTTACCTTGGCAAAAATTAGCCGAACAAGGCTTAACAATATGGCCAAAAAATAAAAATCCAAAGAATATAAAATCTTTATTTCAATTATCTATCATCTCTGCTGCTTTACGAAAAATAGGCTATGTAACTCCTATAACTACAAATAAAGATCATCCAACTTTTAAAGCTGCACTTATAACTTTTCAAAAACATTACAAATGTGATAACACAAACGGTGAATTAACACTTGAAACTTTAGATAAATTATCAAGCATTATCGAACAAATGGAAAATATTAATCCTGAATTGAAAAACATCTGGCCTTCTGTAACAAATAATGCCTCAAAATAAAAAATTTAAACAAAAACTTATGATGAATTTAGAGAAAAAAATAATAATTTTATGATTTACTGCTCCTTTCACTAAATTCATCTTTATCAAAGTTTCTGTTATACTAATTTTTATAGTTACTACCAATTATAAGAATATATGTTTAATCAAATTATTCCTGCTATCACTATCAAAGATTTAACAGTTGTTTACAATTCAAAACCTGTTATTTGGGATTTAGATCTTACAGTCCCCCAAAAAACTATTTTAGGAATTATTGGACCTAATGGTAGTGGTAAAACAACACTTTTAAAATCTATAGTAAAAATTATAGAGCCTATTGCTGGAACAATTTCTATTCATCCAAATCCAATAACACAAAAACCCCAAGTAATTGCATATGTTCCTCAAAAAAATTCTGTTGATTGGACCTTTCCTATTAATGTTTACGATGTTGTTATGATGGCACGTTTACCACATTTAAAATGGTATCAAAGACCACAACCAACTGATCATGAAATTGTAACATGGGCACTTGATAAAGTAGGTATGATTAATTTTAAAGATCGTCATATTAGCAAACTCTCTGGTGGCCAGCAGCAACGCGTTTTTATTGCCAGAGCACTTGCTCAACAAGCTGATATTTTAATTCTTGATGAACCATTTAACGGAATTGACATAACCACAGAAGAACTAATCTTGAATCTTTTACATCAATTAAAAAATTCAGGAAAAAGTATTATCGTCGTACATCATGATCTAATGACTGTACAAAAATATTTTGACTGGACATTCCTGATGAATGTAAAACATATCGCACTAGGTCCAACAAATATTGTTTTGACACAAGAAAATATAGAAAAAACATTTCAGGCCCCATTTAATTGGAATATTTCTTTATGATTGACCATACTTGTATGATAATGTTTACGACTGGGCTATTTGGGGCTATGTCTGGCGTAATTGGATCTTGGTTGTTTTTAGAAAAAAAAAGTTTATTTGCTGATACTATTGCTCACGCTACATTTCCTGGAATTACCTTAGCTTTCTTTATAACTCACTGTAAAAACTTTGATATTTTAATGCTTGGTGCTTTATGTAGCTCTTTAATTTCTGCCTATGCCATAAAAAAATTAACAATTTCAACAACTCTTAAAAAAGATACTATTTTAGGTGTTATCCTAGCTGCATGTTTTGGTCTTGGAACTATGGTTTTAAGCAAAATTCAGCAACTTAACATTATCAATTCTGGACTTATTACCAAATATTTTTTAGGAAATCCTGCAACTATGCTTGAACAAGATTGCATTATTATTACGTTTATAAGCATAATTGCATTAATCATATTTATTACGTACAAAAATAAATATAATGCCATTTTATTTGATCCAATATTTAGTGATAATCTTAAAATTAACGCTAACGTGATATCTTTTATCATCCTGACTATTACAACATTAATGATTATTGCAGGAATGCAGATCGTTGGAATTATTCTCATGAGCTCTCTTTTAATTAATCCAGCAGCTGCCGCATATCAATGGTCAAAAAATTTTAATACGATGATATTACTTGCTGCTTTTTTTGGACTCATTGCAACAACGACTGGTATCTTTATAAGCTCAATGTTTTACCATGTACCATCTGGACCAATGATTGTAATTATCGCAACTTGCATTACAGGTATATCACTACTTATAAGCCCGCACGGAATTATTTTAGAATGGTATAAAAATAGAAAAAAAAATGAACAACTCAATACTTTTCAAATTTTATCACGTTTTTTACTATTCAATGAAGCAAAAACAGATCCATACTATGCTCACAATATTGCAACACTAACTGCTATCGGCAAACCAATCACCAATGAACAACTTATGGAACTACAAAAACAAGGGTATCTTTACAGCCCGCAAGAAAACTTCTGGGCTTTAACAGAATATGGTGTACAGTTTTTAAAAAAACATAAAGAAGTTTTACTATGACAATTACCTTCCTCTATTTACAACTCATCCTTACTTCTATTTTTACCGGCCTTGCATGTGTACTTCCTGGAACATTCTTAATTCTACGAGGGACCAGTCTGATTAGCGATGCAATAAGCCATGCAATTTTTTTAGGAATAGTACTCACCTTCTTACTATTTAGACAATTTAATACGCCAATTCTTTTTGCAGGAGCAACTATAATAGCTCTGCTTACTATATGTCTTATTCAAAAAATTATCATGAGCAAACGACTTGAATCTGATGCTGCAATTGGAATTATTTTTCCTTTTTTATTTTCTATCGCTACCGTACTAATTAATCTATATGCACAAAATATTCATCTTGATATTGATGCGGTCTTAATGGGAGAACTTGCTTTTACCCCATTTTTTCAAATTTTATGGAATAATATAATGATCGGATCTTATGCTTTATGGACTATGATAATTATATTTCTAATTAACTTGATAACCATCGCCATCATCTATAAAAAATTATTGGTCACGACCTTTGATCCTGAATTTGCACACACTGTCAACTATAATACCAATAAAATTCATTGGTGTTTAATGACACTGACAACTATCACTATTTTAGGAGCTTTTGAAGCAACTGGTGCTATTTTAGTCATATCTTTTATCATCATCCCACCAGCAACCGCATATATGCTTTGTAGTTCTGTAAAAAATATTTTAATTATTAGCTGTTTTTTGAGCATTTTTGGAGTTATTGCAGGATGCTTGATGGCAAATATTCTTGCAACATCATTTGCTGCATCAATTACAACAGTTTATAGTTTATTATTTATTACAACTTATATTTTAAAAAATTTTAATTAAGCCCTTGATTTCCCCCCCCCTTTTTTATCAAACTGAAATAGATAATAAATTATCTATTTATAATTTTTCAAAGAGGATATTTGATGAAATATTTAAATTTTTTAATAATTCTATTATGCATTTTTGAAAGTGTTGTTTTTGCAAAAGAATCTAATCATAAAAAAAACATCTCACACAAAACACAACAACCGAAATCAAAAACTATTTCAATTTCTATACATCCAAAACCTACTATTGATATGCAAGTAAATTTTAGCTCCTCTCATCGATTAGAAAATATTATAATAACGCCAAATACAGATTCAATTCGCATTGATATTCAAAAAACTAATAATAATGATCCTGTTAATTTTACTATTTTCCCAGCTAAACTTGCAAAATACATACAAAAACCAAAAGAACACCGAAAACACTATAATTTTAATTCTGATTTTGATGGATTAAATACTCAAAGACCACTTCATTCAGGAGAAGAAAGATTATTTCAAGCGCTTGCTACATCGGTAGAATACTCATACGACAAATTACCGACAGACATTGTACTTCCAAATCCTATGGAAATTTTACACGATCTACTTGGTTGCAATTGCTAAGAATAAAAAAAGAGGTGATTTTTAAAATCACCTCTTACTATTTTCAAACCTACATTTATTAATTCAAAACATGCCAAATGTTTAAAAAATCTTGCATTGAAAGTTCTTGTCCACGTTTTAGAAGAATTTCTTGTGATAATTTAGATAAATCAAAATGCGTTGTTTTTAAATTATTATGCAATGTTCTGCGCGGTTGTCCAAAACAAAGTTTTATAAATTTCCAAAATTCTTCTTCCTGCTTTATTTCTATAACCTCTTTTTTAGGTGCAAAATAAATTAATCGAGAAAATACTTTTGGAGGAGGAAAAAATGCTCCTGGTGGTACTTTATCTAAAAGTTTCCAGGTAAAATAATGTTGAAAGAAAAGTGATGTATAACCATAATCACGACCACCGGACTTTACAATTTTTTGTGCAACTTCTTCTTGTACCATAATCACACCTTCATTAAAAATGTGACGATACTTATGCACTTTATATAAAATCGGAAATGTAACGTGATAGGGAAGATTTGCTAAAAGAACCCAAGGTCCTTGATCAGTTAAAAGATCCCAATTTGCATCCAAAACGTTTTGTAGTATTACTGCAAGACGCTTATCTGAGCCGTACAGATTTTTTACAAAATCTGCCCACTCTGGATCAATTTCAAAAACTTTTAACTGTTTACAAGGACCTTGAAGAATTGCTTGAGTCAAAATACCTTCACCACATCCAATTTCCATAACATTAATTTTTAAATCAACATCAACAGCTTCTATCATGCGTTCTATAAAAACACGCTCTTTTAAAAAGTTCTGTCCATGTTTTTTCTTAAGCTCAATGCCTTGGCTTTGTGGTTTACGGTATGTCATATTTTAATCCATTAATGCTTCTTTAAAGAACTCAATTTGCTCAAGAACTTTACCCGCACCTTCAACCACACATAACAGTGGATTTTTTGCAATACGAACTGGAATTCCTGTTTCTTTTGCAAGAAGTTTATCAAGACCACGCAAGAGTGATCCACCACCAGCCATCACAATACCACGATCAACTAAATCAGAAGCAAGTTCAGGCGGTGTATTTTCAAGAGCTACATGCACAACATCTACAATATTTGAAATCGTTTCAAGAAGTGCTTCATTAACTTCTGCATCACTTAACGTAACTGTTTTTGGAACACCTGTAATTAAATCACGACCTTTAACATCTAAAGATTTGCGTTCACCTTCAAGCATCACAGTACCTATTTGCATTTTAATAGTTTCTGCTGTGCGTTCACCAATGAGCAAATTGTATTTACGTTTTACGTAAGACACAATTGCACGATCCATTTCATCGCCACCAATTCTAATTGATCGGCAGAATACAATACCGCTGAGTGTAATAACTGCTACTTCAGTAGTTCCACCACCAATATCAACGATCATGCTACAGTGTGGTTCATGAATCGGAAGACCTGCTCCAATTGCTGCTGCCATTGGTTCCATAATAGTCATCGGCTTATCACGTGCTCCTGCTTGTTTTGCAGAATCAATAACAGCACGACGCTCTACTTGTGTAATTCCTGACGGAACAGCTATCACCATACGAGGTGCTACAAGCGTACGACGATTATTATGAACTTTGCGAATAAAGTAACGAAGCATACTTTCAGTAAGCTCAAAATCAGCAATAACTCCATCACGCATTGGGCGACAAGCTGTAATACTTTCAGGAGTTTTTCCTAACATTTCTTTTGCCGCTTTTCCTGCTGCTAAAACTTTTTTAGTATTATTTTTAATTGCAACAACTGACGGTTCATCAAGCACAATACCTTTATTTCTTACATAAATAAGTGTGTTTGCTGTTCCTAAATCAATTGCTATATCATTAGAAAATAAACTAAACCAATTTCGCGCTGGTAAAATATTTTTAAACATATTTGATGACATATTTTTCTCAGGTTTAAATTAACTATCTTTAAAAATTAACCATACAACCAAGTGCTATCTTATTTGTTCTTCCAAAACCTCGCCCAAATAAATGATTCATAGGACAATCCCATGCAAAGTAAACATTTGGTCGAATTTTCCAAAACTTATCATAAGCAACATCGTAAAATAGTTTAATACTAAAATATTCATCTGTCCAAGCAGAATAATAACCCATATCACGAAATTTCGGATTTACATCAAGTCCAGGTACCTTTGCATAAAAGGTATCATTTTCATGATGATTAATCGTATATTGAACTTGAACTCCAAGTCCTGCTCGAATATCTTCAAAAACAAAATAGGATGTTACTCCAAATGTAGTTCCTTGATCAACACCAACAGATCCTATAATTGGCGCAAACAAACTTTGTTCTTTGCCCAATGGAATTCTTCCTGTAAAGCAAGTATCAAATCGTTGTGTTATTCTTCCCATGATTCCAAATTTCAAATCATCACGAAGTTCAAATTCAGCACGGGGAGCAATAAACCAACCCCAACCTCCATATTGATTACCAAAACCTATTGAACCTAAATTTGCTGGATTATATTTAAGTCCACTTGGAATAATACATCCAAGCCAAACACCCCAATCTAATTTTCTAAATTTATATTTATATTCATGAACATCATAAATATTTACATAAAGAACAACGTCTCCAACCCCTACTTCTTGAAAACAAGTACAAGGCATATCAATTTCTTGATAAATTTTTTGCATTGTTTGATCAAATACAGACAAATTTCCAGGTGTATTAAGATTTAATTTATCAATAGATTCTGGAGCTGGTAAAATATTTACAAAGTTATTAAGTTTCATAATTAATGTTGAACCACCAATTCCAAAATGCGGCGCTATAGCACCATACATAGTAAGCAATCCTCCTTGTCCTTCTAAAGAACATGGCATAACTGCTTTAATTTCAGATAACCATTGCCAATCATCTGGTAATGGATTCGGTTTTCCTGATTTAACGATAGAGTTTGCTACAGGAACTAAATCAAGTTGACCAAACAATTCTGGAATAGAAATAGTCTGTTCATCTCTTACAGACCGTGATTGGTATCGAAAAGCATCCCCACCCTTCAAGAAAAAAACTTGTGCATCTATATTACTTTTTCGGCTATCACTTCCCGTATAAAGATGATCAAACCAAGGAAAGTATCGGTTATCCCACACCATACCTTGTATAATATTAGTATGTAATACCACTAGTAGAGTTAAACATACTAGAGAATTTCGCCATAATCTTGTTGCTACAATCACTTTTTATCCTTAGATCTTATGAAATTTTAATTTCAGAGTAGATGCATTCTTTGCAAAGAATCTAATGGATTCTTTTAAAAGCAAGAATCTATTTGTTATTTATTTTAAATCATTTTCTTGTTTTTTAAAAATTCTTTTTGTTAAAAATATCTTCTTTCTATAAAAATACCATAATTTTTTATTTTATCTTGAAACTCAATAGACCCTCTGCTATGTTTGAAAACATATTAAAAGTTTGCTACTAAAAAATATACAAACTAAGGGAGATCATATGTTAGAAAATATCCAGGCAATTGTGCTTGCTGGCGGTATATCTAAGAGATTTCATACAGGCAAAACAAAATTAATTGAAAAAATTTGTGGTACCGAATTAATTCTATATCCCATTAAACTTTTAAAAAGTTTAGAAATTCCAACGGCCGTTGTTATCGGCTATCAATATGAACTCATAAAAAATATCATTCAAAAAAAAGATTTCTTTCCTGATTTTATTTTACAACATGAACCACTTGGAACCGGACATGCTTTACAAATTACCCAAAATATTTGGTCTCATGATCACATTTTAATTATGCATGCAGATATTCCATTACTAACTCCTGATGTTATAAATAAATTATATAGAAAACATATAAAATTTGATGCTGAAATAAGCTTTATTACTGCTCACGTTGATGACACTTTAAATAAAGAATCCCGCATCATCACAAATAACAATAAAATTGAACTCTCCAATGAAACAGATAAAGAAATCGACCCTTCTCACTGTTGTGTGAGCGCTGGTATATATCTTATAAAACGAACATTCTTAGAAAAAAACATTCATCTTCTTACAAAAGATGAAATAACAGGTGAAATGTTTTTACAAGAATTAGTACAAATAGCAAGCGAACAACAAGCAAAAATAATAACAAATCAAGTAAATTTTGATGTTATCAGAAGTGTTGAAACTCTTGCTGACCTATGGGCAATAGAACATATTTCCAGATCTAAAATTTTACAATACTGGATGGATCATGGTGTACGATTTGCAAATGCTTTAAATGTTGTGATTGAAGAAACAGTCAAAATCGAACCTGGTAGCTTTATTGATACTGGAGTTATTCTAACAGGGTCAACTTGGATCAAAAAAGGAAGTCGCATTGGAGCTTACACGCAAATCAAGGATAGTATCATCGAAGATAATACTGTTGTTCCATCACAAATGATTATAACAAATGCAACAATAACCAAATACACTACGTTACAATCATTTACTCAGTATCAAGGAAATACACAACAACAACCAGGAGCAATGTTTATAGGAACTCAAAAAGCAGATGAGGTCTTTTAATAAAAAGGCTTATAAAAAAGAAATTTTCTAGTATTATTTAATAACAGAAAATATCTTTAATTTTTAATTAATAAATCACAACATGAAAAATAAATTTTGTCTTACAATTATATCTATCGCTTTTTATGCAGCAGTAATCAACGCATCTGATGCACAAGAAGTCAAAAAATCTAATGCTGCAGCTACCAAGAAAAATGTCATATACATTATCGCACAGCCAGCAACCTCTAGCAAACAACTACCAGCGCCTAGCAACCATCTAACAGCCTTTAGCGAACAACGACCAGCAAAAACTTCTTCTATAAATTTAAAAATCGCTTTAGATAATTATAACGCAAATCCTTTAGATCAAGAGGCACTAAAAAAAGCTTTAGATGAAGCACAAAAAGCTAAAGAATTTTTAGATAAAAACAACATTTCTTCTCGTGCACTTGATATTCTAATAATTGAAGCAACCAAAGCAATAAATCAAAAGAGCTTTAATACAGTAACTTATCCATTAAGCACTCCTCCTGTGCATTCATAATATGATTTATACATAATGCTGACATACAGTTGTTAATTAGTCATCTTCATAATTTTATAAAACATTAATTTCTTTAAAATTATGAATCTAATTGTTAATGAAATAAAAACATATAAACTATAGACAAACCTCAATTAATAATAAAAGTGAAACAACATGAAAAAGTCTTTATATGCTACGATTTTATTAACTATTTTTTATAGCATAATTACTCATAACAGTCATCATTCTGAGATATCAAGAATGCTTACTAGAAGATCAGCTGCTAATTGGTTAATACCTTTAATTAATGAAAAAAATCGTGCAGAATTATTATTAATAGAATCAAGTGATCCAGAAATAATAAAGCACACTATAAAAAAATTAACTACCCTGCTCGAGCCAGCTAAAAGAGTTATAAGAAATTCTAGTCTTTTTGATACTTTTGATTTAGAAAAAACTAAAGAGACTGAAGAGCTTATAAATAAGCTTCTAATAAAAATTGATAGCTTAGATAAATAAAAAATAAATTATATATAATGAAGAAACCTCTATAAACAATGATTAGATTTATACATACTGCTGACATACACTTTGGTATGGAAAATTATGGAAAAATAGATCCTGTTACAGGAATTCATTCCCGTTTGCTTGATTTTAAAAAATCATTTGATACTTGTGTTGAATATGCAATTAAGGAAAATGTTGACCTATTTGTTTTTGCAGGAGATGCATATAAAACTGCGCATCCTACCCCAACTCAGCAAAAACTTCTTTTAGATTCTTTCATGAAGTTATATAAAGCAAAAATTCCAGTAGTCATCGTTGTAGGTAACCACGATAATCCTTTAAGTTTTGGAAAAGCAAATGCTCTTGATATCTTTGCTCATCTTCCTATTGATGGTTTTCATGTTTTTTCAAAACCAAGCGCTATCAAACTCATAACTAAATCTGGACCTATACAAATAGTTGGTATGCCTTGGCCAAATCGACATAACTTAGCTATCAACGCAAACCAAAATATTTCAAGCGCTACAGAATTAACAAAAACTATCTCTGATTCTCTTGCGCATATTACTCAAGAACTTGCAAACTCACTTGATCCAAAAATTCCTGCTGTCTTAGTAGGACACTTAACAGTAAGCTCTGGAATATTTTCAGGATCTGAAAAACGAGCTGTCTACGGACAAGATCCAATTCTTTTACCTTCACAACTTGCAATTCAACCTTTTGACTATGTTGCTCTTGGACACCTCCATCGCTTTCAAAATACAAATCCTCAAGGAACTATTCCTGTAGTTTATGCTGGCTCAATTGACCGCGTAGACTTTGGAGAAAGAAAAGAAGAAAAAGGATTTTGCGATGTCACAATTCACGAAAAATATAAAACAACATTTGAACATATCGTTATTCCAACACGTCCTTTCATCCAAATCGATGTAACCTTAGAAGAAAACATTGATCAAACTGAACAAATAATTAAAGAAATAGAAAAACATAAAATCACTGATTCTATTTTAAAAATTACATACCAGCTTCCCGAAACAGAAAAAGATTATGTTGATGTAAAAAAAATTCAACGATATTGCCAAGAAGCTATGTATCTAGTCGGAATTATTCCTATACGAATTACACAAACTCGTGCACACCGAGATCTTTTAAAACAAGAGATGGATCTAGAAACTTTACTCAATACCTATTTTAATGCGCACGAAAACCTAAAAAAACGATCAAAAATTTTAACTGAAAAAGCTCTCAAGCTTGATGAACTTGAAGAAGTTTACAAAATAGAAACAGAACAAAGCGACAGTTGATTCTTTGAACAAGTTTTTTATTTTATTTTTGTAAATCTTGATACAAAAGACGTATATCTTCTTGCATTTCAAGTGGTAATTCTTCGTCTAAATTCACATTATTTTGAGTGAAATATAATTGTTCATACAACACAGGATTATCAAACTTTAAGGGTTCTTTCTTAGTTAAATGATTTCCGCCTCTTAATGCCCTATAAACAATTTCATTAAGATACTCACTCTTAACTAATTCCTGACATCGTTGACCTGAACACCCTGCAAGAGGTACTTCTTGCAATATTCGCGCACAAATCCTAGTTAAATGTATTTTTATAATACCTTCTTGCGTCAAAGACTGATGATTATCTGATCCAGTTAAAAATTTTGAAATACATAGTATGAAAAAAAATTTTTTCATAACTACTCTCCCTTATTTTCTAAACAAATTTAATAACGTCTATATATTCTCGAACTGCTTTGTTATAATCTGCAAACATTTTTTCTAATTCTTTGCGATTTAAAGCATCTACAATTATAGTTCGTCTATCCTCAAGCGGAACAAGCGCAGCAGGATTATATTCAAGTATTTGATATAACTCAAAAACACCTTGTCCATCATCAGTGAGCTTAATTTCTCCTGGTTTCATATCACGCAAAAATAATTTATCTTCCGGAATATCTTCTTCAATGACAACAGTTGGCTCTGACCACTCAATACCAGAATCTTCTTTATTTAATTCTTTTTGAATCATATTCTCAAGATCTTCTTTTAAGCGATCTTTGTCGTCTGGTTCATATGCAGCACGAGTTGCTCGTAATTTAATGGTAGCGTCAACAAACTCAGGATTATCATTATAATAAGCGTTAATCTCTTCTTCTGTTGGAGCAAGCTGTGACTTAAATTTATGATGTAAAAAATATTCATTATTGTATTGGCTTTTTAATAGCTCAAGACCTTCTTGATATGTTCTTCCGGTGGCATCAAACCAACGACTCATATCAGCTTCTGAAAAATTATTTTGTTTTTGAATACTTTTAATATATTTTTCTGCAGCGTCTGGCTCCATCATAACTTTTTCCACAATCATCTGCTGATTTACTATTTCTGTTTCTATCAACTTTTGCAATGGAATAAACTTATTAGTAAGATCACGCTTCCAATTGGTATCAGTTACAACAATCGGTGTATTTTGCTCCGGTCCGCATACAATACTATCTATCTTATCCAAAAGAAAGTATTCTGCCTGAATAACTCCAGGCAGAATAACAAAAATACTTAATATTTTATTTAATTTCATACTTTTACAACGTTTGAATCTTGATCTGATTCTTCATTATTTCCAGCTAACATTTTCATTAAATCATTGTTGTCATCTGAACCTTGTTCTTGCATAGCAGCGCGTTTTTTTGCTTCTTTTTGTTCAAAGTAAGAAGAGTTTTCAACAACGTTTAAGTCTTTTTTCAATTTTTCAATTTCACGTTCAATCAATTGAGCTTTGCGTTCATCTTCAATCATTTTACGCAATCCTTGTTGTACTTGAGGCGACTTAAGATCATGATATTTAGCTTCAGATTTTCCAGTTGCTAACACTACCCAATATCCATTATCTGAAACTTTAACAATCTGCACTGATGGAAATTTTTTAATATCAAGAACTGTTTTTTTAAGTGCATCAGAAAATGGACTTTTATCATTAATTACAGAGTGACCTGCTTGGTCTTTATTGTTTTCTGCAATTTTTTTAAACTCTTCTGCTTTTTTTACTTCTTTTACTTTATCAAAAAAAGCCTGTGCTTTTGCTTTTGAGTCAAAACGAACAAAAGATGTATCTACTCCAGCTTGAGCTATAGCAAGCCCAGGAATACTATCTTTTTTCTCATGATAAAACTGCTCAACATCTGAATCTGTTATTTTAATTGGATTTTTCTCATCGAAAGCTTTCATATAAAGCTGTAAATCCATTGCTTCATGCAAATGCTTTTGCTGTTCTTTAAAATCAGTATTTTTTGTAATACCTTCTTTATCAGCCCATGCCTTCATAAGTTTTGAAGTTGAAATACCACGAAACACAAATTCACGCTCAGCATTTGGCATCATTTGCAAGATCATATCTACTTGAGGATTTGCTGCGCGCGCCATATCAAGCTGTTTTTCATATTCAGAAACTGTTAAAGCTGGTTGTCCATCGATCGTTAATAGAACATCACCTGTTGCTCCAACTAAAGAACTACTTGTTGAATCTGATTTTTTAAACCAGCCACATCCAACAAAAAACATTCCTGAAATTAATAAAAAGCCACAAATTGCAAGTTGTTTATTTAAAGACTTCATACTTTTAAATCCTCTTGACGTTACAAAATTGTAAAAAAATTACTATCAAAAAGATAACAAAAATACTCAAAGTTGCAATAAAAGTTTTGTCTATTTCATCTCTAGTTCAAACAATTGCAAAATATTAAAAACTATTTTTTGCAATATGCATTAAAAGATCCCTTTGTCATGTTTTCTGAGGTAAGCACAGTCCCATCAGGCAATATAGCTTTACAAAATATAGCCTTATCCATATTTTTTGTTCCCTTAAAGCTCGCATTTTTCAAGTTGGTTTCAGAAAAATCTGTCATTTCTACATCTGCCCCATCAAAAACAGCTCGCTCAAGAATTGCACCTCTAAAATTTATTCCTTTAAGCTCTGAATTAGAAAAATTAGTCCCTGTCAAATCAGAACCTTGGTTACTTATTTTTATTGTACCGGCTGTATAAATAACATCTTTCTCATTTTTTGCAAAAGATGCTCCACTTAAAAAACTATTGCTCATATTTTTGCCTCTAAGAATTGTTCCTAAGCCCCTGAAGTCTCCTCCCGAAGCTACTATCGGTGTACGCTTTGCTATATGTTGCAAAACCTTTGAAACTTGCAGTTCATTATATGTAAAAAGATCATAGCCCTGTATCAAAAATATAAAAAAATAAATTGCCTTCACTTCTCTCTCCTGAAAATAAAATAAACCAGCACTCTTTAATTCAAAGTACTGGTTTATCTTATTAAAATTCAATTATTATCGACAACATTTTTTAAATTTTTTACCAGAACCACATGCACATGGCTCATTGCGACCTACTTTGTCTTCATCCCGTTGGGCTGTTGCAGTTGTTTCTGATTTAGAATTATCAGCCGAAGTCATCTTCATATCATTAAGTTCACGTTCACGGCGTTCAATCAACTTTGATTGATCAAAAGCTTCAGGTTTAATATGGAACATATGACGCACAATATCAATTTTAATTTGTTTCATCATATCTTCAAACATACCAAAAGCTTCACGTTTATACTCAATTAATGGATTTTTTTGACCCCAACCCCTTAAACCTATTCCTTCTTTAAGGTGATCAATGTTAATCATATGTTGCTTCCAAGCTTGATCAATAGTTTCAAGCATAATCCACTTTGTAGCATTTTTCATAAACTCTGGATCAATTTTATTGGAAATTTCTTCATATAAATCAAATAAATCATTGACTACATCTTTTTCAAATTCATCAGCATTTACAAGAGAATATTTTTGTAATTCTAACTTATCTTTAACAACATCAATATCCATAGCAATAGCTTCAATAATTTTTTCTGCTTGTGGCTTAGTAATGCTACGATCTTGACAATATACAGCAACTAAATCACTGATTATGTCAAAAATAAAATCATAAATAACACCCGAAAGACCTTCTGCATCTTTTAAAATGTTTTGACGTAAATTATAAATCACTTTTCGATGTTGATTTAAAACATCATCGTACTCAATCAAATGTTTTCTAATTTCAAAATTGTGTTTTTCAACTTTTTCTTGAGAATGTTCAATAAGCTTGCTTACTGTAGTTGATTCTATCTGCTCATCTTCTTCCATTCCAGCTTTTTGCATATAATTTTTCATAGAGTCACCTGAGAAAATTCTTATAAGCTCATCTTCAAGAGAAATATAAAAACGAGATTCTCCTGGATCACCTTGACGGCCAGATCTACCACGAAGCTGATTATCTATACGTCTGCTTTCATGACGTTCTGTGCCAAGAACATATAAACCACCTGCTGCTACTGAATCAGGATTTAATTTAATATCAGTTCCGCGACCAGCCATATTTGTTGCAATCGTTACGTGTCCTGGTTGACCTGCTAAAGTAATAATATCTGCTTCCCTTGCATGCTGCTTTGCATTCAAAACTTCATGCGGAATTCCTTCAGCAGATAAAACCCTGCTAAGTACTTCTGATTTTTCAACAGCAATAGTACCTATTAAAACTGGTTGTCCTTTTTGATGACGCGCTTTAACGTCTTCAACTATAGCTTTAAACTTTGCACGCTCTGATAAAAAAATTAAATCATTTTTATCATCACGAATCATTGGCCGATGAGTTGGTATAGAAACGACATCTAGATTATAAATTTTTTGAAACTCTTCAGCTTCTGTCATTGCAGTACCTGTCATACCAGCAAGCTTTTGATACATTCTAAAAAAATTTTGTAACGTAATAGAAGCAAGAGTTTGTGATTCTTGTTCAATCGTTACATTTTCTTTTGCTTCAATTGCCTGATGCAATCCATCGCTATAACGACGTCCTGATAAAATACGACCTGTAAATTCATCGACTATTAAAACTTCTCCATCACGAACTACATAATCTACATCAATACGAAAAAGAACGTTTGCCTTCAAGGCCTGCATAATATGATGCAATAAATTAATATTTTCTATCGCATATAAATTTTTTATATTCAATCGTTGTTCAACTTTATCGTGACCTTCTTCTGTAAGCTGAACAGTTCTTGCTTTTTCATCGACTTCATAATCTTTTATTTTTTCAAGATTATATACCACTGATTGAGCTACTTTATAAAGATCTGATGAACGCTGTGCAGCTCCTGAAATAATAAGAGGAGTCCTTGCTTCATCAATTAAAATTGAATCACACTCATCGACAATTGCAAAATGTAAATCACGCTGTACATAATCGTCATACCGAAATTTCATATTATCGCGTAAATAATCGAATCCAAGTTCATTATTTGTGACATATAAAATATCTTTTTGATATTCAGTTTTACGTTGGTCATCAGGCATATCATGAGTAATTACACCAACAGTTAAACCTAAAAATTCATATAAAGGACGATTGTTTTCAGAATCACGACGAGCCAAATAATCATTCACCGTAACAAGGTGAGCACCTTTGCCGGTTAATGCATTTAAATACAAAGGAAGTGTTGCTGTTAATGTTTTACCTTCACCTGTTTTCATCTCTGCAACTTTACCTTGATGAAGAACAATGGCACCCATCAATTGTACATCAAATGGACGCATTCCAAGTGCTCGCTTTGAAGCTTCTCTTACAACTGCGTATGCTTCGGGTAAAATTTCATCAATATGTTTACCCTTGGATATCTGCTCCTTAAATTCTACCGTTTTATTTTTTAATTCTTGATCAGATAATTTTTCAACAAATGGCTCGAATGTATTTATTTTATCAACAATAAGCTGTAATTTTTGAAGCGCACGATCATTGGCACTTCCAAAAATTTTTGCTAATAAATGTGTAAACATAAGCATACCCTTAAAATCAATCTAATTTAACGCAAAATAACCATTGTAATTTGGCGACGTGATTGCTGTTTTTCTCTCCTATAGGAACAAAATTCTAAATTACATATTGTGCAGCAAGCATTTTCAATATTTATATTGTCCTCTAGGATACCAAATTTTTTTAAATTTTGCTGCAAAAACAAACTATTATCAAAAAAAATCGAATTGCTCCGGTAAAAAAACGAATCTGTTTTTCCAAATTTCATATAAAATTGATTTACAAAATCTTGCGTCACTTGATAACAACAGGACCGAGCACTTGGTCCAAAAAAAGCTTTGATGTTTTCTACTTTACTTTGATAACGATGTTGCATCATAAAAAGGGCTTGCTCTACAATCCCTGAAAAAGTTCCTTTCCATCCCGCGTGCACCACTAAAGCAATATGCTCAATAGGGTCATACAAAACAAGAGGAACACAATCTGCAGTTAAAACAACTAATCCTATATTTTTTTTAGAAGTAATTAAAAAATCACCCTGAAAATCTAAAAAACTATATTTATCTAAAAATGTTACATCATCTACACAAATTCCAATATCACTATGTATCTGCTCTAAAACTATCAGATTCGAAAGTGAATAATCTGTAACAATATTTTCAAATTCAAAAGAATATCGTGATTTTTTAAAATCATCTAAACAAATCGATCTATCTTTTTGTCCAAAGTATATTAAAAAATCACGATACTCATTAATCATTATTACTTATTCTGCAGATTTATTATTTAAAACTTCTTGGTTTCTTAAATATGCCGGTACTTCTAAATCATCTGATACTGGCTCTATATTTTCTGAAATAATTTTAGCAATTTGCGGCTCAGTATACAATTTTTTCTCTTCAACCACTGGTGCTGCTACAGATATTTTTTCTGGAACCGCTACGACAACTGGCTGACTTTGACCAAATCCTGTTGCTACTACAGATACAACTAACTCGTCGCCCATTGATGTATCAATTACTGAACCAACAATGATCTCTGCATCTTTGTCTGATTCATCATAAATAACTTTTGCTGCAGCATTAATTTCATGAAGCGATAAACTTGAACCCGCTGAGACATTAAGCAGTACTCCACGAGCGCTTTTAATATCAACGTTTTCTAAAAGCTCTGAAGCTATAGCTTTTTTAGCAGCTTCAACTGCTCTGTTTTGCCCAATAGCACTTCCTGTCCCCATCATAGCCAACCCCTTACCCTTCATGATCGTACGAAGATCTGCAAAATCAACGTTAATATGACCTGAACGAGAAATAATAGACGAAATGCTTTTCACTGATTGTATTAAAATTTTATTAATCATATCAAAGGCTTCAATCATCGATACTGATGGATCTACTAAACCCAAAAGTTTTTCATTAGGAACAACAATTAATGTATCAACCTCTTTTTTTAATGTTTCAAGCGCACGCTGAGCAACCAACATACGACGTTTACCTTCAAAACTAAACGGCATAGTAACAACAGCAATTGTTAAAATTCCACGATCTTTTAAAGACTTTGCAATAACCGAGGCTCCACCTGAACCTGTTCCGCCACCCATCCCCGCAACGACAAATACTATATCAGCGCCTGATAAATGCTCCATAACTTTATCAATATCTTCTTCTGCTGCTTTTTTTCCAACCTCAGGATCTGCACCACAACCAAGCCCTTTTGTTGTTTTAACACCTAACTGAATTTTATTAGGAGCTTTTGAAAGCTTTAATGCCTGCAAATCAGAGTTTGCAACTACAAAACTAACTCCTTCAAGGTCAGAATCTATCATACTGTTAATGGTATTACAACCAGCTCCACCAACACCTATTATCTTAATTTTTATTGTGGAAGAATCTTGCTGATTCTCACTTAAAACATCAAAGTCTATCATTCCTATTCCTTCTATTTTTAATTAGAAAAGGTTATCTAAAAAAACTTATCTACCCATGACTTCATTCTCATAAATATTTTTTGAACCATTGGTCCTTGTAGTTTATCAAAACCAAACATTGAATTTTTCTTAATCGCATATTTTAAAAGACCATATCCTGTTGCATAAATTGGACTTGAAAGTGAATCCGCAAAACTACAATCAACACGTGGAATTCCAAGCCGCACAGGCATATTCAAAATTTTTGCAGCCAAATCGTCTATGCCTTTCAAAAGCGATCCACCTCCTGTGATAACAAGACCTGATGTCATCATTGCCTGAAGAGATGATTTTTTAATTTCTTTATCAAGCATAGTAAGTAATTCAAATGCTCGTGCATGCAAAATAAAAGATGATTGATTTATGTCTACTTCATGTTGTTTTGAACCATGAACGGATTCTACAAAATATTTTTGTTCATCTTGTGTAAATAAATTAACTGAACCATATTCACGTTTAAAAGATTCAGCTCCCTTAAGTGTTGCCTTAAGACCAACAGCTAAATCTTTAGTGAAAAAATTTCCAGCTATAGGAAAAACTTTTGTATAACGAATACTATCTTGTTGATACACTGCAAAATCTGATGTTCCACCACCAATATCAAGCATTCCTACTCCTAACACACGCTCATCATGACTCAAAACTCCATCCGCTGAGGCCAATTGTTCTAACACTATGTCCTTAACAATAACACCTGCAAGTTCGCAACACTTTATTAAATTTTGGATAGAAGATACCGCTCCGGTAATAACATGCACCACAGCTTCAAGCCTTACTCCATGAAGACCAAGAGGATTAGTAACACGATCTTTTCCATCTACAATAAAATATTGCGGCAACGCATGTAAAACTTTTTGACCCTCTTCAATTGGTACAGCTTGAGCAACAGCAAGTACTGCTTGAATATCTGCTTCTGTTACCTGAAATTTTTTAATAGGAACTGCTCCATGAGTATTAAATGAATCTATATGACTTCCTGAAATACCTATAAAAGCAGGAGTAACAGAACAACCTGCCATAAGTTCTGCTTCTTTGACCGCATACTTGATAGACTGAACTGTTCTTGCAACATCAACAACAACTCCACGCTCAAGACCATCAGAAGGTGCCTTGCCTATTCCTAAAATCTTAACACTATCTTCACCAATCTTTTGAGCAATTAATACTGATATTTTAGTTGTACCCACATCAATTGCAGTTATCAATGAATGAAAGACATTAGCCATAGTTCCCCCCGGACCTTACAATAATTTGATTTTTAAATCTTATGTCATACTCCACCATATGTTTGTTTTGTTTCTTTTTTGGTAATTTTTGCAAATCTAAATCATATAACAACGAACACTCTTTAAATATTTTTTCATTTGGAATTAAAATATCCGATACCAAGCACTTCATTCCTTCATGTTTTTTGGATCTTAAAACGATATAATTTTTATCAAGCCAATCTATACTGTATTTTTGAATAACTTCAGTTGGTATTGACTGTATAAAATGAATCATGGTAGTAACTTGATCATTTTTTTGAGAAATAATCTTAGGTAATCCAGTTACGCTATCTACATCAAAGTTTTTCTTTTCAAAAGTTAATCCATTATCAACGACAACCTTATTATCACCCAATATAAATATTGGCTTAAACCCATATGCATGAAAACAGATTGAATCTGCTCCACATATTTCTGCTTTCATATCATGAATCTCAACAAATTCTCGAACTGCTTTTTGAATTACATCTTCAGGATTTTTACTGTTTTTATAACTATCCTTAATAACATCAACTATTTTTTTTTGATATTCAGGAGCAAATTGATTATCAACGTCTAAAATACATTGCGTTATATGTAATGTTGATAATGGTTTATCTTTTTTAATCCAAAACATTATGCTCAAAGCAATTATAATAAATATTATTATCGATAACCCTAATCTGTTCACAGCTTCCCCTTAAAGCCAACAAAACAAAAACTACCTACCTATTCTCTAGTTTTTTTACACTTAAAAAGTCAATAATCCTATAAAAAATAATCCCCATCATGATAAAGGACCATCATAATAGGGATTATAAAATTAAAAACATCTATCAATTTTAATTGTTAGAATTATTAAGCGTATAGGCTAGATCTAATGTTCGAGCTACAATTTTTGATTTTTGTAAAAAAAATTCTGCTTCTCTTTTATTTTTTTCCATAGTCACTGCTTGTGCAAGATCTAAAGCCCTACTGACTACTTTTAAATTCCTTTTATTTTTTTGGATAATCACTGCTTGTGCAAGATCTAAAGCTCTACTGACTACTTTTAAATCTCTTTTATCGTCTTTTTTATGTACCTTAAATTCCTGTTTGCTCTTTTGTAACGCTTTTTCAATATTTTTATAACCAACTGATTGTTCTAATATATTTTTTAAATGTACTTCTATAGACGAAATAAATGATTCATTTTTAGATACATCAAAATTTTCTTCTTTAAATTGAACTCTTCCATCTTGATCCATTAATGCTTTTATTTCTTCTTCTGATAGGTCTGATTTTTCTTTTTTATATTCTTCAAACTCTTTTTGGTACTCTTTTTCAAAAAGTGGATGATATTTATCATAAGGCCATAAAACAATTTTTGTTTCTTTTGTTTTAGTATCTGTATAAATATATCCATCTTCATATTCATCTTCATTTGAAATATCTAAAGAAGTAGCAAGATCACCAAAAAGCTCTTTCTTTTTAATATATCTAAAAATATATATATTTTTAAAATTATAATTTTTCGTAATAAGCTTTTTAATAACTATTTTAATAGGCTCTTTTATTTTATAAACAGGAAAAAAGATTTCTATAAATTGATGCAAACTAGAATCCAATTCTGATTTTTCATCATTAAGCACAAGATCTGGCGCTTCAATTTTTTCAATTATATAATTTTGATTATGATAATTCATTGGAAAAACATAAGGAAAAGCATTTATTTTTTTAAACTTATCAGCAGATTCATATACATCATCTTTAGATTCATATAGAACAGAAGATCTTTTTGGAAATTTTATAGTATGTACATAATTAGCTTGCAACCATATACGTTTTAAATCTAATCTTGATGGAACTACAATTTGATCATGAGTTAAGGCATAGATTTGAGAAATTGATAAAAATGATTGATCTACCTTTTTACTTTCAAATTCAACTGGTATAAACCATGCAGTATTTGGTTTTTTAAAACTTGCTAAATTAGCTTCTGATCCTGTATCTTCTTTAAAAAAGATTAATTCTGCTGCTTTTTTATACTCAACTGGTTGTTGATTCATAAAATCAAAATATTGATTCCAAAACAATATACTTTGTAAACTTTTTGGAGCATAAAATGCATTATTAAATACTACAAAATCTAAATCTTTAAATGGAGCATCAGAAATAAGTGTATTAAATGTTTCGGCATAAAATGATCCCATAAAAAGAATTGGATATGTAATAGACTCTAATGCTCTATTAGAAAGTGGATGCTTAATATCAAAAGTATCTACGAATTTTTTGCCTCCTGGATAACAAGATACAAATGCTAAAGATTTAGTTTTTATACTATTATTAAAAAACTTTAAAATTTGTAACATATCTGATTTCTGTTCTTTGATTCTATGATCTTGTGATAAAGTTATAGAAATTTCTGAAGTAATTACATCATCACCATGCCCAGATATAAATATATTAAAAAATGGCAATTGAGGATTTTTTAATATATTTGTATCAGATTTATTAACTTTAAGGATATTTAATGCATCTAATAGTTTTTGGCCTAAAGCATTACTATACATTATATCATTTGCATCATTAAAAATTTTATCAACCTGATCATCAGATAATTTTGTACCATAGTCAAAATCATTTAATTTCGTATATGACAACCCTAAAAAAATATCTTTTTTTTCATCCTTACCACTTGCTAAAGTTATATCCTTAGGAATAAATATAATAAATTCATTGTTTACTTCTTTGCAGATGTAATCATGCGATAAAATTATTTGATAAATATAATATGCTACAAAAAGTTGTGCTACCTCTTCTATTTTATCTTCTTCTGGTATATTTTTTAAATATTCTAAAACTTCTGATCTATTAGTAATTTTCTTCTGTATAGCTTGATAATGTTTATCAATTGTAAGAATTGCGATTTTCATCGATTTTATATAGTCATCTGCCAATGCATATTTATCTATTTCTGCATCTTCAAATCCTGCCTTCTTAAGACCTGTAATATAATTTTCTCTTAATTCATCTACTGATAACATTTTATAATTATTCCATGCTTGTATAATATTTTGAAATGAAGTCCATAATGATTTGGTAACAAGTACTAACTGCTTTTCAAGCAAACTAATTATAAATTCACGAATAATAGCTGCGCTCTCTGGTTCTATTTTTTCCAATAAATCCCATGTATGCATTTTCTCGATAACATCATTAAAAATAATTAAATTTCTAATTGGTTTATCAATTACTTGATTTGATGTTTGTATGCTTATAATGCCAAGCGCACATAATCCAAATAATAATAATTTATTCATACTACTTTCCTTTATAAGATCAGTTTTTTTAATATTCGCACACAAACTGATCATCTACATCAAAAATACACTGCGTTTTACCTAATATTGATAATGGTTTATCTTTTTTAATTCAAAGCCTTATGCTTAAAGCAATTATAATAAATATTATTATCGATAACCCTAATCTGTTCACAGCTTCCCCTTAAAGCCAACAAAACAAAAACTACCTACCTATTCTCTAGTTTTTTTACATTTAAAAAGTCAATATTCTCATAAAAAATAATAGCCATCATGATATTAAAACATCATGATGGCTATTATTTTTTACAATGATCTATTTTTTATATTTTAAAAACCATGCTTAACAGCATATGATAAATTTAATGCCCGAGCTACAGTCTGAGCATCTTGAATGTTTCTTTCTGATTTTTGGACAACAGTTGCACGTGCAAGATCTAAGACTTTAATAATTTCTTGTATATTATTCTGAACACCTTGAACTTTTCTTTCTGATTTTTTGAAAAAAGCTGCACGTGCAAGATCTAAGCCTTTAATAACATGTTCTATGGTATATGGTTGTTTTTTTGTTTCACTTCTCTTAAACCTTGGATCACTATCATTCTTTATTTGCTTTGCTTCTTTCAATAAATTTTGTCTTTTTATTATTTGTTTTTTAAGATGACTTGGATAATTTTTTCCATAAAGATTTTCAATTTTTTTATAATCTCCATACTGCTCTAATTCTTTTTTAACTTCTTTTTCAACATAGCTTATATATTCACCAGATATCTCAGAAGAATAATCATTTTCTTGTTGTTTATTAAATATAGCCTTACTATCACTATTTAACCATGAAGCAATTTTTGTATTTCCCTTATCATCTGTATAAATATACCCATTTCTATAATTACCATCACCATGGATCCATACATCGTTCTTATAAATAAAGATATAAATATTTTTAAAACTATAATCTTTTGTTTTTAAAGATTTAATAACAACATTAATTGGTTCAAGAATTTCTGACACACTAAGAAAACTTTTAATAACGGAAAAAAATGATGTATCTAATGATGCTGTTTCATTATATAAAATAAAATCAGGAGCTATTATTTCTTCAATAACATAATTTTGATTATTACTTACTAAGAAGAATTTTGGTAAACTATAATATGCTTTTGGAATATTTATTTTGTCTACATAATTAGCTTTTAACCATATTCTCTTGGCTTTTTCAATTGTAAATTCTTTTTTAAAGAGGGCTTCAATCTGTGAAATTGAATATATATTTGCAGTATCTTGATTTTTGTCACCTTTCATCGTCATTTCTATAGGAACAAACCAGCCAAGATTTGGCAGCTTAATACTTGCCAAATTCTCAAAATTGATCTCCTCAAAAAAAAATAATCTTGCTGCTTCTTTGTACTTAACTGGAATTTCATTTAAATACTGAAAGTATTTTTTCAAGATCAATCTATCCTTTACATCTTTTGTAATGTAATGATTATTATAAATAGCAAAATTTTCATCCTTAAATGTAAACAATGCTTTTTTTAATAAACCGACAGATGGAGCATAAAATGCCCCAACCGCAATAATGGAATACTTTATAGATTCAAAAAAATTATTCCAAAATAAATAATTTTTCTTAGATGGATCACCTATAACAAAAGGATTATCTAAAGAAGATTTTATAATATCACGAATTTTTTTACCCCCCGAAAAACATGATGATATTAATAAAGATTTAGTTTTAATCAATGAACTATTTAAAAAATTTAAAAGTTGCAATACATCAGATGTTTTCTTTTTAGTTTGTAAATTATCATATAATTTCATAGAAATTTCTGCAACAAGCTCCTCACTGCCATGCCCATTTATAATAATATTAAAACTTGACAATTCGGCTTTAGGATAATGATTCAAAATAGACTTATTAACAATAAGCCTTTTTAAAACATTTAAAAGTTCTTCGCCTAATTTTTCATTGTTACGAATTTGCTCAATTTTACTAAAGATATCTACCTGATTGCTTATTGACAACTCTTCTTTATACTCAAAATCCGGTAACTCAGTATAAGATAATCCTATAAATATATTTTTTTCTTTATCATTACCACTTTTCAAAGTTAACTCTTTTGGAATAAACAAAATAAAATTACCTAAATCTTTGCAAATATAATCATAAGAAATTATTATTTGATACAAGCAATGCGCTTGAAAAATTGCTGTAATTTCAGCATAATTATTTTTATTAGGAATTTTTGTTAAAAAATCTTTAATTTCAGATTCCTTTTTTCCCTCACGAATATCCTTTTCTATTTGCTGATAATAATCCTCTACTTCTTTCATTATTTTGGATACTTTTTCAATGTTATTATCCCTAGGCTGATACTTATTTTTTATTTCTTCAGTAGATAAAGCTGTATAATCTTGCCAAATTGTTTCCATATTTTGAAAAGATACCCATAGTGACTTTGTAGCTAATATTAATTGTTCCTCAAGTAACGCTGCGATAAAATTATTAATTATAGCTTTTTGTAATTGATTAATATTATCTGGAGAATCTGATAAGCGTATAAGCTCTTGAGCATCATTAAAAATAACTAAATCTGTTACGCGCTCTTTACTTAACGCTTCTGAACTTTTAACGTCTATAAAGTATAATAAAGATATAAAAGTCCATATAAATAATCGCTTCATACTCACTCTCTCTTTTTTTATAAAAAAAATTAAAATCAACAGCCCAAAACTAACATATAGTTACTAGCCCTTCAAGTTCTTGGCTAACAACTTAAAAAAGCTAACAAAAAAATTAAATCTACTTGAATCTACATAATTACATCTTTGCTATAATTTCATCCAATAATTCTCCATGTTTTTCATTGATCCATTTATCAAGCTCTTTTTTATATTCAATACGAAGTTTTTTATACTCTTTAGTATCAATATCCAATTGCATCATTTGACCACGCAGTGCAAGAATATTTGGTCCATATCCTTCTTTAAGTGATCTTGTTACATGCTCTACAAGTTTTGAATCTTCATCAATAGTTTTAATTGCTGAAACAATAAAAGAAGCAGCCGCTGCTCTTTGCGACTCTTTTTCAATGCCTATCATAAACGCTTTTTTAAGATCCTGATAATTAGTAGCACCTTGTGCATACATAATTAAAGAAGCAAGATCTTGCTGATTAGAAGAAATCCATTGATTTACAAATAAACGACGCACATATGAAAGTTGATCAGACGACGCACAACGCTTCAAAAAAGCTTGTACTGGTAATATAAAATCTATTTCTTTATACGCGCATGGCTCACCATCTTCTTGTTGCTCTATTTTTTTTTCAAGAATAAATAACTTCCAAACAAGATATGAACTAATTCCTGTGAAAATAAACATCAACAAAAAAATCGCTATAAATCTTTTATCTATCATAACGTATACTCCCCTAAAAAATATCTATTTTTTAAATCTTTTTAAAACCTACCCCCATTAAAAACAATAAAATTCCTGCTGCTACTGAAGCGTTATATGAAATATCTGCACGACGTTGTGGCAAAAGAACTCGTGTTCCCGATGATAGAATTTCCTTAGAAATTCCGGTCTCTTCATTTCCTATTACTAAAGCAGCTGGCATTTGATAATTAATAGTGGTTGCATTTTCACCTTGCCCTAAAGTTGCTAAATAAATATGATAACCAGCTTGATGCAAATCCTTAATAGCAATAGACATTGATGAAGCAATATGAATTCGAGCATGCTCTGCAAGTCCAGCTGATGCTTTAATTGCTGCAGGAGTTAATGGGGCACTGTTTTTTGCACAAAGTACTATACCATCTACACCTGTACAATATGCTGAACGGATAATTGCTCCTAAGTTACGAACATCCTGAACTCCATCAAGCACTATTAAAAATGGAAATTTTTTCGGATCAAACATTTTTGATTCAAAAGGAAAGGGCTGTACAGCTAAAACAATTCCTTGATGCTCAGAAGAACCTGCAATATTATCTAATACATTCCTATCAACATACTGAACTGGAACATAGGACGGTAATAATTTTTCTATCTTACTCCATGCTTTAATCGCAGTTTTAGCAGTATAAACCGCAGTAACTTTACGACGCTTAGCATTTAAAAGCTCAAGTGCGCTATGAACTCCATATACTACATCACCAATATTCTGATGTTTTTTTTCAAACTGCTGCGTTTTTTGTGGAGCTTTTTTATAAGATCTATTTGTATAAGGCTGTATTTTCTTTGAAATTTTTTTCTTCATGGTTTTTGTACCCCTAAAAAATAATGTTTATTCAAAGTTAAGAGTAACAAAGCAGAGTCTCTTTTACTAGATTTAATATCAAAATTTAATATCAAAAATAGTTTAAAAGGTTATTCTGCCCTTTAAAAAATATTTTTCAATTGTGATTCTAATTTTTTTTTACTATCATTACATCATAAATTCTTTAAAAAGTAGGGGTTTTTATGGATTATGTAACTTGGATAGAAATTAATAAAATAGCTCTTGATCTTAATGTTGCTCAATATAGATCGTGGCTTCCTGAAAAAACACAAATAGCTGCTGTTGTAAAAGGAAATGCATATGGCCATGGTATTATTGAAATAGGGAAACTACATCAAAAAAATAATTTAATTTCTCGTCTTTGTGTTGCAAATTCACAAGAAGCTATAGACCTAAGGATTAATGGAATAACCAAGCCAATACTTGTTTTAGGTTTTATTAATACTCCTCTTGAAACTATTGCCGAATATGATCTTGATTGTGGCGTAAGCAGTCTTAAAATGCTTCAAGATCTTCAAAACATTGGAAGACTTTTTAATAAAAAAATTAATGTCCATCTAAAAATAGATACTGGACTTTCTCGTCTTGGATTTTTACCCAAAGAAGTACAAACAGCTCTTGATACTATAAAACATTTACCTAATTTACACTTACAAGGTATTTGGTCACATTTCATTGAAGCATTTAATCAAGAACTCGTTCATGAACAAGAAGAAATTTTAAAACAATTTTGGCAACCCAATACTCAAATACACATTAGTAATTCAAATAGTTCTTTAATAACTAAATACACCTATGATTTTGCACGTATTGGAGCTGGACTATATGGTTATTTACCGGAAAATGAAATAACCAAGCAACAAATGCTCCATCCTATTATTTCTCTTAAAACAAAAATAATCTCTCTTAAGAAAATAGCTGCAGGCTCGAGTGTTGGATATAGAAAAACAGCCTATGTTACTACCAAACCAACTATGGTTGCAACGCTTGGCATGGGATATTATGAAGGAATTGATCCCGATCTTTTAGCAACAGGTAAAGTTTTAATCCATGGCCAATATGCACCTATTATCGGTCTTATTAATATGAACTACTTTATGGTTGATGTTACCCACATCCCTCAGGCAAAATTTGGAGATATAGCAACTATCCTTGGTCAAGATGGCGATAACTATATCACCCCATATGATTGGCGCATAGGTGCAAGAAAAAATGTTCGAATATTTTTAGCACGCTTAAATAATAATATTCCACGTATTATTGTTGAACAACCAGTCATTAATATACACAATAGCATTATCCACAATTCACAACTCACAATATAAAACTACTTTTTATTCTTTTTAAACTTTCGTTTTAATTTTTTTTGTTGAGCTGATCTTTTTTTAACAGGGTCTTTTCTCTTAAGTACCCATATACCTGCTTCATCTTTTTGATACTGTTTTTTAACAGCTGACCATGCTACCCGAAATGCTATTTCTTCATTGCCATCATATTGCTCCCATGCACTATTAAAAGCTTTTCTAAAAATAGTCTGCGCATGCTCCGGTAAATTTTGAGAAATTTTATATGAAATATCTGCATTTGTTACATATGGCATATATTTCTCCTTAATATCACTAATAATAAGCAAATACACTATCAATTTTTTTAAAAAACAACCCCTTCTTAGATTCAAATAATTTTCTAAATATTTTATGTAAATATGACACCTTTATTATCAGTTCATAGAAACATTCCTTTTTAACATAAACCTAACAATTCTAGCCTTTCTTTTTAACTACCCCTATTGACAAGTTTTTTAAATAGTACTATTATTTTAATAGTTGATATAAAAAAACGAAAGAAAATACGATGAATTCAGATAATCCAAACAAAATCAATGCTCTTGAACAAATTGATGCAATCTACAAAACAGTTCAAGAAAACTTCAATATAGCAGTCTATGGCCCAGAAATTGCAGTCAATGGACTTACTATAGCCTCAATCCCCCTGATGGAACATCTTTTTTCCATAACTGTTGACCCTGTAATTGCAGGATTAGTAGCCCCTAAAATAATAGCTTTATTTGCTATACGAACCGCTTTTTATTGGGGCCTTTTTTATGGAATTTCAAAATTTTTTGAATCCCAAGAAAAAAGCATGACTGGTAATCGCTTACTCAAACAAAAAATAGAATCAAACAGTTTTTTCCCTATTATTCCTATTGCAACAGCTATTGCATTATTAATAATAGGACAAGAAAATCTTATTGCCCCTATGATATCTATTATTATTGGTTCTCAGCTTTTACAATTATCAAAATTTACTTCTTCGGTAATCAAAGTCATGGCTTGTACACAAATTTTAATTGGTATCGTAAGCATCATCCTCACACAATATTCCATTACTCATCTATGGGCTTATACCATTGGGTTATATGGATGTACACTTATCATTGCGGGATTGATACTTACTTACAATCAAAAAAATGGATAGTGCGATGCATGAAGAATTAGATAAAGTATTACATCAACCAATTCGCACAAAAATTATGGCTTATTTAGCAACACAAAAAAGTGCTGATTATACCACTTTACGTGATATGTTTTCACTCACTGATGGTCATATGACAACTCACATGAAAGAATTAGTTGAAAACAATTATGTATCAGTAAATAAAGAATTTGTGAACAATAAACCACGCACAACCTATTCTATTACCAAAAAAGGTACTGATGCTTTTTTAGATTACGTACAAACATTAAAAAAAATAATATCTATTGAATAAAATAAAAAGATCCCTATGAATAAATAATTTTATTTTAAAATCAAATCAAAACTGTATTTTGAATTTTAAAAGAAGATTTTAATTTGAAGAATTTAAAACATCGGAAATCTTTCTGGATTTTTTAGCAATATTTTTAAAGTTATTTCATCCTATGCTTTTAGACCAAAAAGGGCTGTTTTGAAAATCATCAAAACAGCCTCTTAAAAAATTAAAATCTAACTTAAGAAATTAATTTCTTTATTATTTAAAATACAACTAAATTCGATATTAACGTGGACGCAGGTTAGAATTCCTACTTACAGCCTCAGCAAAAATTGCAAAGCCATAATAGGGAGAAGCGTTAGTTATTGTTAAATTTCCATTCATTTGATATAATACAACAGCCGTTGTTGCTCCATCTACATGCTGTATAGAAAGGCTTTGCATACTGCTTGTTTGAACTGAGACATTTAAACCAGAAACATTAACATTAGAATTCTTCGTCCAATTAATAAGTGGTACTTGTCCAGATAAGATACTCTGAACTTTATTGTTATAAATTGTAAAATTGATCATTCCAGTAGACATATCAAGCTTGTATTGCATGTCAAGGCGTAGGCTATTGTTTTCTCCTAATAATTGATTTAACGTATTCGCTGGGAGTTGAATTTCTGTATAACTACCGTCAGAAAAAGTCGATCCTAACCAAAATTGTGTAATGTTTGTTCCAGGAACTGTAACATTTGCATATGAGCTTATATTAATAAGCTGTAAAAAAGTAAACAATAAAGAGCTTTTTAAATATTTCATTTTCATTTCTCCTTTTTTAGAAATATTTATACTATAAACCACTGAATATGTTTTCATTTTGCCATTAGGGGGGGGGGCAAAGTCAATAGTTTTCATTTAATAGCTTTAAAAATACCACTAAAACTTAAACCCCAGAATCAGCTAAAATTAAAATTATCCGCTGTTGATAATCTATTTGAATTAATATTGCGGTTATAAATAAAAAACTTGGATGAGATAAACATCTATTTATCTCATCCAAGCCTAACTCTTATACTAAATAATTACTTAACTATGCCAGCCCCTAATCAAGGTCAAAACTAAATTTATTTAAAACATTTTTTAAGCACTTCTATCAAATAATCAATTTCTTCTTCTGTATTATAAACAGAAATAGTCACACGTACTGTTGCAGCTCCACCCATTTTATCATGATATGGCTGAGCACAATGATATCCTGCACGCACCGCAATGCTATGTTTATCTAAATATTCTGCAATATCATATGCATGATGATTATCTGAAGAAAAAGTCACCATGCTTACATGTTCATCTTCTTGAGGAATAAAGCTTAAAATCGAAATTCCCGGTAAATTATTAAGTGCATTGATCAATTTAACAGCAAGCTTAGTTTCATGCTCTTGAGCTTGATCAAAATTAATATTTTGCTGTATAAAATCTACCGCTGCTCCAAGTCCTATAACTTGAGCAATTGCCTGAGTACCTGGTTCAAAACAATATGGCATAGCTTTAAATTCAATGTTTTCTGGAGTTACCGCAAAAACCATTCCTCCTCCAAAGTTGCATAACTGACAAGTATCATATAATGATTCTTTCATATAAAGTACTCCTACTCCTGTAGGACCAAACATCTTATGCCCTGAAAAAGCAAGAAAGTCACAATCTAAATCAACGACATCTATTTTTTGATGCGCAACAGATTGCGCTGCATCAACTAAAAATTTTGCACCTACTTCATGAGAGGCTTCAATCAACGGCTTAAGATCATACACAATGCCCAAGATGTTTGATTGATGCGTACAAGCTACTAATTTAGTTTTTGATGTTAAGTATGATTTAAATACTTCAAAATCAATCAATCCCCGCTCATTTAAAGGTACTCTTTTTAAAATAGCACCTTTACGCTTTGCAAGTTGAACCCAAGAAATAAAATTAGCATTATGTTCAACTTCTAAAATTACTATTTCATCTCCTGCAGAAATATTATGCTCTGCCCAAACATGAGAAGCTAAATTAATAGATGCAGTTGTTCCTGAAGTAAAAACAATTTCATGACGCTTTGCATTAATAAATTTTGCAACTTTTGATCGAGATAATTCAAACGCTTGTGTAGCTTTTTCTGCAAATGTATATAATCCACGACCAACATTTGAACGATAAGTTTGATAATATTCAACTATCGCATCAATAACAGACTGTGGCATTTGAGCTGTTGCGCCTGAATCAAAATAAACAATAGGTTTTTCATGTACCAATGTCTTAAAAATAGGAAATTGTTCTCTTACTGCTGAAAAATCCATTTGACGATCAATCCAATAATTTGAATCCCAATCAGAAACTTGATATAAAGATGAACCCCCAACATCTCCACCGCGTCCATATTCATAAAGCATAGTCTTTAAATGCTGATAATTTGGATACATACTTTTTATAACTGACTTTGCCGCCCTAGCACAATATTCTCCACCATCATATTTACCAACTTCAAATGTAAATAAAAATTGCGTACTTAAAAACAAACTCAATATGATTTTATTATTTTGCTTCATAAATTACCCCGTTTTATTTGTAAATTCACTATTCATCTCAAAATTAATTAAAAACTAAACATAATCATTTTATTTTTTTAATTGTGTTTCTAATTTCATGCGAAATTGGCGTGCTATACAAAAGTCTTCATCTGTAACTTCACCAATAGCATTGCTAAAATCTAATTGGGATATTCGGAATGCTATAATCTCCATCATCGCCTTATCTATTTCTTGATTGGGCTTAAGACCTAACCATTCCCATACATCATCTTCATTTTTAAACATATTTTTTCGTTTATGGTCTTCTTTTTTTTCAAGACTTGAAGCAATAGACAATTCTTCAGATCTAGAAGAAAGAGATGATGATGATGATAATATTGAACTACACGAATGCGATGCTGGACTTGTTATACTAGATAATCGCTGAGATGAAAAAAATGACAAATTAAGTAAATCAGGTTGTTCTATAAAACTACTTTCTATATCATCTCTTGTTGCATCTTTAAATCCACGTGAACGCAAGAATTCATACGCTTCCTCAATTTTTCTTATCTCATCTTCTTCTTGTTGCTTAGTAAGATAGACTCTATTGTATGGCGATTTAGCATAAGTTTCTAAATAAAAATCATGCGCCTCTTTTATAGTCTGACCTTTTAATGGACTTAAATGCTCAAGAGCTCGCCTAACAGAATGATCTTCTTTTTCTAATTTTGAAGGTGACAATAATAGCAAAGAATAACCTTCTTTTTCTAATTTTGAAGGTAACGATAAAGAATCAGAATCAGAGCAATTAATAAAAGAAATAGTAGATAAACATAAAATCCATATATAGTTCTTCATTCCATTTTATCCTTACCTTGCAAGACATTAATAAAAATAATCATAAAAAAAACGTTTCCACCTTTGCAACATTTTCAATCAAAAATCACTTCTTATATCAAGTTACATTTTAATAATTTTTCAATAATATTTATTTACTCTCAACATGAACAAAACTAACTTTAAAATATGCAAAAAAACTAAATCTATTTATTATTTTACTTAAAAAAATCTCTTCTTAGAATATAAATATAATCCATTATCTTAATATATTTTATAGCTATATAAAATATATTTCCCTATATTCGAAACAAAAGAAAATCTATAATTTCATAACATTAAGAATGGTATAGTTACTATTCCTATGATTCAATAATTTTTTTACTTTAAGAACTTTTTTTTATTGATTGAATAATCTCTTCTAGCGCCTGTAAAAAAAGAGAACGTTTCTGCTTAGAAAATCCAGTATTATAACTTGGAGCTAATCCTGTTTCACGCAAATAAGCACGTAATTCACGCATTGCTTTTGCAGCGCCTATATTGTTATTATTAAAAACTTTTCCTGATGGATTTATTGCACGAGCACCCTTTTTTAGACATCGATCTGCGAGCAAAATATCTACAGTGACAACAATATCTCCAATATCTATATGCTCGATGATCCAATTATCTGCAGCATCTAAATCAGAACCAACCTGTATTTTATGTATATTTTCATCAACAGCCAAATTCAAACGGCTATTACTTACCAAGTAAACCTGCAAATTATGTCGCGCTGCTACCCGAAAAATTTCTTCTTTTACAGGACAAGCATCAGCATCTATGTAAATAATCAACATTGATAAACTTTCTAGTTACAAAAACCTTTTTTATTCAAAAATAATTCTTAAAGAATTTCTACATGCCTAAATGAGATGGATTTTCAAATTTTAAATGACGTCCCACACGGGTCTATTTTAGAACGACTTCTAATCTTTAATCATATAAACAAATTCTCTTTTCCACTAATTGCATAACTGCTGACATACTACTTTCTAAATGATCACTTTGCGCACATTTACTAATTAATCCTACAAATGCAGGCGAAAGCTTTATTTGCACATTATGCTGTAAAGAAAAATTAGGCAACGATAACTCTGTTGCATTAACTAAATAAGTACCTTTGATTCTATCTATTTGTTTTTCATCTTGGGCCTTATTTATAATATTTTTTAATTCTTTGGCATTCACCCAAGCAAATTGATCAGGTTCAGCACCAATAGCACTCACACGACTAAACCATCTACTTAGCAAATTAGTACGCTTATCTTGAATTTGTTGCAATAAATTATCTGTAGGCAAATTAGTTACATCCCAGAAAAAAATAGTATAATTTGAACGTCCCTGAATAGATCGTAGATATATCATTTCCTGCTTTGTAATCTCTTGGACTACCGCTTCAATTGCATTTTTTTCAATTTTTTTATTAATCTTGCCGTTCTTATTATATACATCTGCATTAATCAAAGAGCATGCTGGTACAAATAACAGTTCTTCTAAACATTCACGTACCGCACCTCGTATATAAGAAAATACCGGAATATCTTTTTTAGCTGATTGAGGCAAAGCATCAATTTTTTTTCCATCAAGCTGATCTATAGATCTGTGACCATAATCTCCAATAGTACCAGCAGGAAATTCAAATCCTTGACGCCAAGAACTTTTTTGAGAAGGATCTTTTACTAATAAAAACTCTATGCCTTCTGATGTCTTACGATAAAGACCAAGGCCTGCTCCAACTGGATATAATGATAGTGCCTGTAGCAACAACACTAATATTAATCTAAAGCGACTTTTCATGAATCTATACTTCATAAAATTATCTTTTTTTAATTAAAAATCATATACTAAAACTATATATTATAAGTATATCACAAGGCATAAATTTAATGAAACTTAAACAAAGAATTTTGATTATACCCTTATTACTCGGTATTCTAGAAACTCCAATTCTAACTACAAGAAAAAAGCCTTTTTACGCATATGCTTTAGAAAACATCATGAATACACGCATAGGATTTCATCTATGGATGTATTCCACAAGAATCAAACATCATACTACTTTCACATTTCACCAAATAGCTGGCGACCAAGAACAAGAAGGGCTTGAAACTATAAAATTTGATACTATTTATATTCAACGTGATGCATCAAAAAAAATTATAACCATTCATGATGGTAAAAAAACTCCTTTAATACTTAGTAGTATTCCAACAAAACCAGAGCATATTAATCGGTTGAAATTAATGTTTCAATCAAATGCCCATCCTTACAAAAACATTGGAATTTTTTCACTCAATAAATGCTGGGAATGTGAAACTTCTGGTCTTTTCGCGCTCATAAAAAATAGTCCTGAACTTATTCATTACCGCTATCCAACAACAGATATGCAAGCCCCATCTTTTATTGATACAATCCAGGCAGTATATGATTTAGAAAATAGGGATAAATTAGAACAGTGCATCTCACTTGTGCACTGTAAAGCAGGACGAGGACGAAGCGCTACAATAGTCAGTGCATATTTAATGCATATTTTGCACAAAATTGGCTTATATGCGACCCCTGACGAAATTGAAGCATACCTTTGCACACATCGACCACAAGTTCATTTAGAAACAACCCAAAAAGAAGCTCTTTGTTATTTTTGCAACGAACTACAAATAGCAGGTAATTTAGATAATTTATACAAAAAATATCTACCTGAGATCAATCAGCGAATCAAAGAAATAAACAACTTGTTATCAAATCAAAAAAAAAGATATATTCCTATTAATTAAGCAGTTTACAAACTACCAAAATAGTTTATTGGCAAATGTCTTATTTTACGTCTTGCTAGAAATAAAAGACTATACTCTTTAAGGAATTATTTTTATGCAACCCTAATCCAATATATCTATAAAAGATTATAATAAAGCTCTAGCTTTTATAAAAAAATCTCTAGGTAAAGAAAAAAGCGATCAATTCTAAATTGAATTGATCGCTTAATCTTCAGTGGCGAGCCCATCCAAGATTCACATGACGTTACGCGGGACAACCACGCACATAGCCCAAAGAAGCTTAATGCAAAGTTGCTAAATATTTTAGAACTATTAATGCTGCTTTTTAAAAATTATTTTTTTTAAGGAGGCTATTACCTTGCAACTTAATGAGCATACCGATAGTTTCATCAAAAATTGTTTCACATTTTTGAAAAAAAGCTTGATTTGAAGTTTTTTCTAAAGAGTTTAAACACTCCATACGATCATCAGTTTCTATGATATTTTTAAAATGTTTTTTTACCGGAATAAATTCTATACCTTTCAACTCTATGTCCAAAAGTTTTGCTAAGCCAAAAAAATCTCCGTTAAACAATTTAGTTCGAACTTCTCTTGATAAGATTAAATTCTTTTTTTCGCGGTCAGATAAACCAAAGATTTTAATTATTTGCTCTTGAACTTCTTCAAGTAAACAGTTTTTATCCCAAGTATTTTTAATAATAAATGCCTTTACTGAACCATTATCTTTTTTCACACTGCCTCGTAATTGAGGAATGTTTTGCGCGTCCATATATTGATCTATAGCGTAACGCATTAAAAATTCTACGTAGCATGCTTTACCAGAAGCTGACTGATATGTATTTAATAATTCTGTTTGTTTCATAGATAATCCTTATAAAATATCATGTTGTTTTGTAAATTTCAGCACTACTAGTATAACAAAAAAGCTTATTAAACAATATTAAAACAGCAAACTCCAAATCAAAGAATCTACTAAAAAAGCAAGCAAGAGAGTTTCTAATGTTGGCTAAATTATACTGTACAATAAATGATTTTGGCAAATTACATTATAAAACCTAAAAATAGTCGCTTCATGATAATTTCTTTGTTTTCATGACTATCTTAAATTTCAAACTTTTGAAGTATAAAAAAATCCGCCTGATTCAATAAGGCGGATTTTAAATTTCAATTGCCAAGCCAAACTAAGTTAAGTAAGTAACCCGTAGTATAGCGTCCCACACGGGTCTATTTTAGAACAGTTTACTCTGATTTAATATGCAAAACAAAAAGTCCCTGACTTTAACATCAAGTACTTTAATTCAATATGCTTCAGCTCTTTGTTTGGCAAAATCATTTGATGTTTCAGATTCTTTTTCTTCTTCCTTTGCTCTCTCTTCTTCTACTCTCTTGCGAGCAGTATAGTTTCTAAAAGCCGATTGAATTTTAGTTGCTGTTATATCTTTTTTTGAAATACCTATTTGTTCTAAAAAGTCTGCAGCAATGTATTTATCTGCATTAGTTTCAACCAATGTTAAAATTAAAGATCTAATACAATCTGGCTTAAATAATTTTACTAATGATTTAGAAATAATATTCATAGCTGCAGATTCAGCATTCTGCTGAGGATATATTGCATAAATATAACTAGTAGTTCCTTCAAGAGAATCTACTTTTTTTCCTATTGGAAATATTAAGTTATGTAAATTATTTGATTTACCTTCAAGAAATTGTTGATAAGCCAAATAAAATTTTTTATCTATCTCAGTCAACTTATTCACATTAATACCTGGCTTAAATGCTGTATATGCCTTAAGTAGATGTATACATCCTTCATGTTTCCCCTGAACTGCATTAGCAAGCGCTTCACGCAGAGCAATTTCACGAATGTGTAAACCTGATTCTTTAAGAATAATTCTAAGAATCTTTTCATAACCATGAGTAGCACATAAATTCAAGGCCTGTTCTAAATCCTGATAGCTAATATCTTGAAATCGCTTATCATAAATAAACTTTTTAACAATATTTTCATTATTGTCTGCAACAGCATCTTTAAAAGCTATGGCTAACTCATCATTAGAAATTTCTAAAAATCTTGGGTCATCGATAATCATTTGCACGACTTCTTCTTCTTTGTAACGCGCAGCCATTCGAAGCGCAAATCCCAATTCATATGAACTCGCATCTTTAAATTGTGTACTAAATTTAAGTAATTTAATTATATCATCATGATGCTCTTGAATAGCAATAACTAATATTCTATATAACTGATATAAATCAATTTTTTTAAATTCTGGATTATCCATAATTATTTTTACAACACCAATATGGCCATTCTCAACAGCTCTGCTTAAAACATTGCCTAAGGAATATTTTAAATAATTTGTTTCTTTAAATTGAGGACTATTTATAAAAATTTTAATAATCTCTTCATCTCCATATTGAGCAGCTGTTTCAAGTATCTGAGTTATCCAATAACTCAGACTTTCATTAAATTTTTGACTTTTTATAAATATTTGAACTTTTGGATCATTTATAAACAGTTGAATAATTTTTTGATGATCATTTTTAATAGCATCTAACAAAGCCACAAATAAACCTGATTTTCTCTTTTTATAGTTAAATCGATCTAAAAGTATTTGTACAATCTCTTCATAGCCATTTTTAGAAGCTTTAGATAATGCATCACTTAAATAATCAAAATCATTTTCTATACATCTTGGATCATTTACAATTATTTGAACAATTTCTTTATTACCTGTTTGGCTTGCCTTAAACATCAAAAAATCTAAATCCTTAACGCTTAATTCTTTAAATCTAGAATTTTTAATAAGCATTCTAGTAATATCTGACGAACCACCTTTTTTCATAGATTTAACTAATGCTTCTACAAATGTCCAATTACTAATATCTTTAAATCTTGGACTTTTTAAAATTCCTCTAACAACATTAATTTCAAGTTTTTCAACAGCTTTTAAAAATAATATATTCATTCCTTGTTTACCAAATCCAAATACATTATTTTGTGAACCTTGCAATATTGATGAAATTAAAAAAGAAATAATAAATAATATTTTTTTCATTAATACCTTCCTAAATAATTTTAATATTTTAAAAAGATTAATAAAATTCAAAACTAAAAAACAATGTTTCAAATAAAACTTTATCCTAAAGCATATCTCCTCACATTTTATAAATACAAAAATGACTGAATCGCTGGGGATGGTGGTGAAAAATAAAAAAGATCCATTCAAATTAATGAATGGATCTTAAATTTTAATTGGCGTCAACTGGGTACTATGTTCGGAACCCTAGAGCTCTGTTACGGTTTTAGTTTAGAACAAATGGAGATACTATTTAAAGCGATTAATCTGCCTATATAAAAGCAATAAAATAGGGCTGAATAACTCAGCCCTATTTATCTAAATTTATTTTTATATTGCTTAACTAAATAAAGAGCTTCTTCATCACTAATATTTAAAACAGCACCTATCTTTAAAGAATCAAATCCTTCTTTATCCATTTCGCCTGCAAATTTAATTTTTTGTAGATTAATTTCCTTAACATATGTTCTAGTTAAATTCAGATCTAGAAACATTCCACACAATATAAATAAATTGCATTCTATCTCTATAGAATTATAATTTTCTTTATTTAGTGCTTCATTTAATCTTTCAGTATTTCTTAATAAAGAATTTTTTTTAATACAAGAAAAATTACTTTCTTTAATTAATTTTTTTATATTTTTAATCACTTTTAAGTAATATTTTTTCTATATTTTGGATTATTTGCGCATGATGCAATATATAAAGTGTCCTTTCTTTCTCCCAAAAAAAGTTGAATTGTTCTTTCAAAAAGCATTCCTAATGGCATAAAAAAATCCTATTTACTTCTAGAATAAGAATGAACAAATTTATAGCCCTTTGCAGGATTACCTTTCCAATGACCGGATACACCCTTAGCTTTAATTAGACCATTAACCTTACTTTTTTTACCCAATCCATCATACATTTTCTTTTGTGTATATACTTTACTTACTTTCTTTGATTTAGATTCAACTTGTTGAGATAAAGTAAATACCATAAATAAAGACATTATTTTTCTGTTAATCATAATAACAACCTGATTTTAATTTTTGTATATTATCTATATTTCTTAGCATCACAATAACCCTCCATGTACACTTCATCTTTAAGATACTTAGGGCGATTCTCTTTTTTAGCATCATCATAACCTTCATCATACATCCATGCATCATCTAATCCATCGCGATAACCAATTTTTTCTTCATCGCTGACAAAAGTATTTATATTTTGTCCATTCCAACCTGCTCTATATCCATCATCATATGTTCTAGACGCTTTCCGAAATAATGATAAAACAAGGATAAAAAGAATTAACAATATTATTTTATTGTTTTTAATAGTATTTATATTCATAAATAACCCCCATGAATGGATCTATATTGAAAAAATATTTTCAAAATATGTAAAAACAGACAATAAAAATGGCTAGGTCATAACCTAGCCTCTTATTCTTATTATTAAGTATATCATATAGGCTTACTCCCTCAACAGCCCCTTGCTCTTTTACAAGCGTCCCAATCAATACTTTAACCCTATTTAAAGCTCATCTTGCTTTTCAAAAATAAAATTGTTAATGTACACCCTGTTGATCTAATTCTTTAACCCACCCAGGCTTCGCGCAAGCTACGCCGGGCACAGCACAAAGGAAATATTATGGAAACGAATAATATTTTACATTCTGACGAAAGTAGCAAGAGCTGCTTAAAGAATATTTGTGTGGTATTACAAGATTCAACTCATCCCATCCTGAATTAATCCAAACAAATATCTCAAGCATTCATCGCTTATAATTCGCTCATATAAATCTGTAATTTAAAAATAGATCTATATCACAGTAATGTTGATATGTTTCAATCAAGGAAAATAATGGTTTCTTATTGTAACCGTTCACGATCAGTTAAAGTTAAAGCTCCACCAAAAGTTGTTTATGCTTCAAAAGCTTCATGCGTTGTGCTTTGTCCAGAAGGACGTATGAACTTGGCACAATTTTGTATGCTTCTTATGACTATCGACAAACAAGTAAAAGCAAGCAAAGGAGCTTCAAGTCATGACAAACCTGAACAAAAATATAACCCCAAAATAAAAGGCTCGCTCATTAGCGGGCCTTATTATTTACAAAACTTTATAAAAGATAAATGGAATTATCTTAACTTTTTCTGGTCCATCCGACAGATCTGGATAGCTAATAGCATATAAATAAATCTCTTTAAATGTTTCATTGTTATCTACTATATCTCTATTAATCTTTTCTTTTATATAAAGAACTAAATCTCTTATCTCTTTCTTATTTCCAGCAAAAAGAGGTTGAGTATCTATCAACAAAATTCCCTGTGTATTATTATTTTTTGTTATAACCTCTTCATATGTTTTTTTCTTGATTTTACTATCTATAGCTTTATTTACCAATGAAACAAAACATTCTTTGTAATTAGCTAAACGAGCATTTTTAAAATTGGGATATACTTCATCAAAAGAAATATCAGGGTATCTATAATCACAATATATATGACCTGGATCTATATCTCTAGAATATTTACAACTATAGTGACAAAGCGGTCCTGAAGGATACTGCTTCGCCATTTCTTCTGGATTAACAGCAAAAACAACTTCTAACCATTCTTTATTCCCATTTTTTAAGGTTAATATAGCTTCAGGGTAACCTTCTTTTAAAAAAGATATTTTTGCGCCATTGCTATCAACGCTGAATCTTGACAAATCATCCTTAAAATCTTTAGCATAAGCAATTTCTGCATATTTAAAATCTTGAAAACTTATAAAATTCGCAATTATTTTTAATTCATCAAATTTTTTAATTATAGCTCTTGGACCCTTTTTATTTCCCACCTTTTCCCTTCCATAATTTCTTAAAAAATTTATTCTATTTTCTAACTTAAAAAGCAGTTACTAACCCACCCCACCTAGGACTATTATGATTGACACCATAGTCTTATTATTACCGCCCCAGCATTTTAAGATTCTAAGTACAAATGCTTTCACACCATCTGCAGATATAGTATACCGCAGGCAAGCGGCAAAAGCTTTTGCTTATCCTACAAAATATGATTTAAAATATGATAACTATCTACCTCGGTTAATGCTTGCGCACCGCATGAATTTACAGGGTAAAAATGAGATTATGCTCACTATTGAAGTGTCACTACCTAAATTACTTTTTGGAAATAATTTACAAGAGTTACAAACAAAATATTTTGATAAAATCATCACTCTGCTTCATGAAAAATTAGTTTTAATGGGTGTATTAATTGAACCTAAAAACTTACAGCAGGCTGACGTTATAGCTATTCATTTTGCAAAAAATATAGTTCTTAAGGATGGCTCAACGCCTTTTCACTATATTCAAAAAATAAAAGAAAGTTTTACGCCTACACGCCTTGATCACAATCAAACTGATTACAGAAATTCAGGGCATAGTTTTAAGTGGCATTGCAATAGCTATGAAATTGTTTTTTATGATAAATTATTTGATCTTCATGCAGCAAGCATCAGTAAGAAAAGAGCTATTGATAGTGATAATAATTTTGATGTAAAAAAGCTTAATATTCTTCGAAGTAAGAAGAAAAAATTTGAAATATTGCGATTTGAAGTACGACTCAACAAACGAGCAACTATTAAAAAACTTTTTGAAACTCTTAAGATAAAAAACAAGCTCACACTCCAGACACTTTATAAATCAGCTATCTGCAAAAAAGTTTTATTACATTACCTCAATATTATTGAACAAAAAAGATCTAATATATTTGATTTTAAACCTACTTCTGATCAAACATTATTTTCTACGCTACTGATATATAATCCACAAATGAAACCTAAAGATATTTTCAGTTATATTGGTTATAAAAAAATGATTAATACTATGACTCCTGATGAAGTTAAAAAATCGATTTCTAAAAAACATATACGAAGCTTTGATCGTATGTTATCTACATTTAATAATTTCGATATACCTAGCAATACAAATAACTCTTTTGAAATCATCAAAAAGCAAATAAACAGTTATAAACCATTGAAAATCAAAAATAAAAAACTATAGGATTTGTACTTGGATCATGATACGATTGCTTTTATGAATTAAATCTAAAAATAACTCATAAAAAAAAAGAGCTAATAATGAAACTAGATAAAAAACATATAGCCTACGAAGGTCAAGTTTTCACTATTGAATGGTACGTTAATGATGCAGGCAAAAGTGATGCCTTAGATTATTATCAAGAGTTAGACGCTGAACGACAAATAAAATTAACAAAATTACTTATCTGGATGGGAGATTTAGGATCTCTTAGAAATAAAGAAAAATTTCGCTATGAAGGTAATGGAATTTATGTTTTTAAACCACAGCCCGATAGATTCTTTTGTTTCTTTTTTAAAGGTGGAAAAATTATTATTACCAATGCTTATGAAAAAAAATCTGATAAAATGTCCAAAAAAGATTTTGATAAAGCACAACATGCCCAACAAGATTATATAAAAAGAGAGAAAGAGGAAAAATATTATGAAAACAATAAACAAAGTTCAAAAAAAATCTAATACAAAAATTAGAAATAAAAAATTAATACATGAATTATCAACGGTTGAACAAACGCTTGCAAAATTAACTCCTAAACAAAGAAAAAAGTTTGATGAAGAAATGCAAGATTTTGCATTAGAAGAAATGCTTTTAGCTATCATGGAACAAGATAAAACATCAGTAAGACAGCTTGCAAAAATATCTGGTGTATCTCCTACTATTATTCAATCAATGCGATCAGGAACTAAAAAAGATTATAGTTTAACGGTATTTTTAAAAGTCTTAAAAGGCCTAGGCTGTAAGCATTTTAAAATAGAACGAAATGGTAAATATCTTAATATTCCAATTCAAATTGAAATACCAGGAACAACAAAGAAACTTAAAAAATAATTTCATTTAATTCACCAAAGGATAATCATGAAAGCAATTTTAATTGCACGAGTAAGCACAGAAGAGCAAAAAGAAGCTGGAAATTCACTGCCTGCACAAATTGCACGACTTGAAAAATATTGCATGAATAAAGGATTTATTATTGATTCGATCCACAGCTTTGATGAGAGTGCTTATAAGCAAACACGTACAGAATTTGATCAAATATTAGATATTATTTTAACTTCTAAAACAAAAATTGCTGTTTGTTGTGATAAAGTTGATCGCTTAACCAGAAATATGTTTGATAAGCGGGTATCACTCTTATATGAAAAAGCTTTGCAAGATGAAATTGAAATACATTTCGTGTCTGATGGACAAATTCTTAATAGCAAATTATCTGCTTCTGAAAAATTTCAATTCAGCATCAGTCTTGGTCTTGCTAAATATTACTCAGACGCAGTAAGTGATAACGTAAAACGCGCAATTGAACAAAAATTACGCCAAGGTGAATGGATTGCCCAAGCACCTTATGGTTACAAATCAGTAACTGACGCAGCAGGAAAAAAGAATTTAGTGCCTCATGAATATGAATCATTAATTGTTAAAAAAATGTTTGAACTGTATAGCTCAGGTCTTTATTCACTCGATTCACTTGCAATCAAAATCAATAATGAATACGGACTAAGTTGGAGTGATACAGGAATTTCCAAGATACTTACCAGACCTTTTTACTATGGTGAGATGAAAGTTAAAGGACAATTATATCCTCACAAATATCAACCATTAGTAAGTAAAGAATTGTTTGATACTGTTGAAAAAATTAAATCTAAGTTTAATAAAAAAAGTTTACCTAAACTTGCTGGCAAAACTTTTTTATATCGTGGCATGCTGCGCTGCGGTCATTGTGGATTAATGATTACACCAGAACGACAAAAAGGACATGCATACTACCACTGCACAGAATATAACGGTAAACATGGAGCGATTTGGCTCAGGGAAGAAAAAATAACTGAAGCAATTGAAGATGTATTTAAAAAACTTCAAATGCCACAAGATGTAGCTGATCAAACTATAACAACCCTGACAGAACTCAATCATCATCAAGCAACATTGTACAAACAACAGCTTAATAAAGTGATCCAGGATGAAAAAACTTTAAATACGATGCTTGATAATTTGTACCTTGATAAACTCAAAGGGAGAATTACTGAAAGCGACTATGACAAATTTTACCAACAGTTCACACAAGACCAAAAAGATTTATATCAGAAAAAATTAACTATAGAAAAAGCAAATAGTGATTACTATATTACGTCTATACACATCATTTCATTACTTTCAAAAGCATATGATTTGTTTAAAAGTTCGGAAGTGGACCAAAAACGACATTTAATTAAATTCGTACTTCAGAACCTAGTGATAAGTGATGGAAAAGTGCTCTACGAGCCGCGAAAGCCATTCGATTATATCCTTAATTGTTCGGAAGATATAAGATGGCGTCCCTAATGGGATTTGAACCCATGTTTTCACCGTGAAAGGGTGGTGTCCTAGACCGGGCTAGACGATAGGGACGTATAATTCAATTTTTTTTGATTGATACAGATTAAAAATAACACCATTTCTTTTTTATAAAATAAATGGTGAGCCGCGTTGGAATCGAACCAACGACCCACAGCTTAAAAGGCTGTTGCTCTACCGACTGAGCTAGCGGCTCTTAATCTATAATTTCAAGCAAATATCTTTAAAAATTTTAAAAAATTTAGAATTTTTGATAAAGAATTTTAAAAAGATACTTATAAAGTACTAATCTATGCGATTATTGTCAAGAAATATGATAAAATTTTATGTTTTTTAATTCTTTTTTACTTAACCAAGCATCAAATATGCAATATAGCAATAAATGAATATTCCTAAAATATCCATTACTGTTGCCAAAACTGGCCCAGCTGAAAATGCTGGATCACCACCTAGTTTCTTTAAAATAACTGGCAAACTTGCTCCCAAAAGAACTGAGACAAGGACAATAACTCCAAGCGCAAAACTAACAATGAAGCTTTGCCAAAGCTGTCCATGACTTAAATATACTCTAATAAATGCTATTGAGGATAAAACAATCGCTAAAAACAACCCTATAAAAAATTCTCTGGTAATAAATTTCCAAGTATTAGACTCATTGATATCTCCTGATGACATCCCTTGGATTGCAATTGCTGATGTCTGACCACTCGTATTTCCACCTGTACTAACCAACATTGCAAAAAACATAACCAAAAAAGGATACGGAGTTAAAATGGCTTCATATCGATGAATGATAAAACTGGTTGCTGATCCAAAAATCAAAAGTACTCCCAAAATGCTACTTCTTTGCAGCAACTGTTTTCCGAAAGAAATTTCAAAATATGACGTTGTATCTGGAGCCGCAGATATACGTTGTACGTCTTCCATAGCCTCTTTTTGAATGATATCGATCAAATCATCTTCCTGTATAACACCTATCAAAAACATTTCTTCATTTACAACAGGAACCGTCATCATGCTATAGTGAACCATTTTTTGAGCAACTGTTTCTTGATCTTCTTGAGAAAGTGCTACATAAGGGACTTTTTTTAAGATACTGCTTAATTGCGTTGATGGCGAACGAAGCACTAAATCTTCAAGGTTGATGTAGCCAATTAATTTATTTTCTAAATTTGTTACATAAATTTGTCTATGCAGATCAATGTTTGGTCTAATCCGTTGAAGAAGCGTAATCGATTTTGCAACCGTCATGTTTTCAATTAATGTAAAAAATTCAAGAGTCATTAAGCCTCCAGCGCTATCTGCTGGAAACTTCATCAATGATAAAACTTTTTGACGATCTTTTTTATGTAAAACCTCGAGACATTTTTTAAAATCTTTATCAGGTAAATGCTCACAAAGATCAGTAAATTCATCTAATGGAATTTGACGCAAAATAAGAGCTTTTTGAGCGTCATCAAGCACCACCAATACCTTTTCCTTATCATGGTCAAGAAGTTCTTCAAAAACCTCAATTTGATGATGTTGCGGCAATTTTAAAAATAGCTCAGTAAGTTGCTCATCCCTCAAGAGTTCAAGAACATGTGCAATATCAGCTGGATGCATCTCCAAAAGTGATTGCCATAATTGCTTTGCACGATCCGTACTGCAAGTAATTACTTCTTCAATATTCTGCAAAATATCTTGCGTAGTAACTGTATGTTTTGATTCCATACGAAAAACTCCTTACAGTAATTAGATCCTAACAAAAAATTACTATTAACTCTATATTTTAGCTATACAGTACAACTTAGTACAAAAAAGCTCAAAAAGATACCTCTGTTAAGACAATATGACACAAAAAGATAAAAAAATGAATCTCTTTGGTACCATTTGACGATTAGATCATATTTTCGTATAGTAATAACGTACCTAACTAAAACATAAAAGGGTACTTTTACCTAGGGGAATCATGGAACAAGATCACATTAAAACTGGATCGTCATTTCTTGTAACAGTACAAGATGATGCAGCTGGCCAAAGAATTGATAAGTTTATAACTCAACATTTTGAACAATATTCACGTTCGTTTTTGCATAAACTTTTTGATCAAAAGCAAGTATTTGTCAATAAAACTAAACTTGTTAAGCCAAGCTATATTCTTGTTGACGGTGATCAAATTTCCGTTAACTTTCCATCTCCTGAAGTCGAAAAGTCAAAAAAAGAATTGCCTGATAACCTTAAAGTACAAATCATCGCAAAAGAAAAAGATTTTTTGATTATCAATAAACCTGCTGGCCTTGTAGTTCATGCGCCTAACCTAAAATCACAAGACGCAACGCTTAGTGATTGGATTGTACAAACATATGAAGAGATTGCACATGTTGGACTTGTTGACCGACCAGGAATTGTGCACAGACTTGATAAAGATACTTCAGGACTTATGATCATTCCTCGTACAAGTAATGCACATGCAACATTTACTGATATGTTCAAAAATCGAAAAATCAAAAAAAACTATCTTGCAATCGTTGTTGGTCATCCATCAAAAACAGGAAGTATCGATTTTTTTATTGGAAGACATCCAACAGTTAGAAATAAAATGCATCACTTTACCTCAAAAACAAAACATACTACCTGCAGAGATGCTGTAACACATTATGAAGTTATTGAATATTTTAAAAATTTCAGTTTAGTTAAAATAAATCCTATCACAGGAAGAACTCATCAAATTCGCGTTCATTTTACAGCGCTAGGATATCCACTGCTTGGTGACGGATTATATGCATCCAAATCAAAACTATTACCACGCCATGCTCTTCATGCTCATAAACTTGAATTCGAATACCAAGGTAAAGCTTATTCATTTAGTTCAGAACTAGAAACTGATTTACAACAAATTCTTGCTACTGCTGAAATAATTAAAGATTCAAACTAAAAATTTTGATTGTCTTCTTGTTTTAATAAAAACATTTGTTAGATAATTCTGAGTTTTTAAAGATTAAGCCTATTTTTATTTCTTATCTTGCTCAAACATATTTCTAAATCTTTCATGCAATCTATCTAATGTCTTTTTAGTTGGCAAGCACTCATGTACACTAACTGTTTCTTTGTCTCTACCAAGCAAAGCTAGTCGGTCATTTGTCCAATAAGAAACAAACGCTGCTTGTATAGAAGAATCATATTCGTAATTTTCTACAAATTTAATATCTGTTACCATTTCATCTTCGTTATAAATTTTTTGCCAATCTAAATAATCATAAGATTCTGGCAAACAAATTACAGATACATTATCTTTTTTTAATTCTTGTAATGCTTTTTTTTCTTGAGTATCAATAAGTTGCGTTACTGCTATGGTAACATCTACACCTTCTTCAAACTTTAATTTTAAAAGTTGATCTTCAAGCTGTCTTTCTAATGGTACTTGTGAAAATAAATAAACTTTTTTAATTAACGATGGATTATGACTAACTAATCTTATAAACCTTTGAGAAAAAGCATTCGCAATTGGTTTCAATGCAACACCTGGAAAACAAAGCGCCGTCCATTCTCCCAATGCTAAAAATAATATTATTTTAAAATTTTTATCCATAATGCCCCTTATAAATAGTTTTTAATTATTCTTCAAAAAAATTAGATTCTTCTTCTAAGAATCTAATTGCTGTATCAAATCGTAATAACATATGCTTAAAACACTGTTGATATTCTTGAATAGCTATTACATCATCAAGCAGTATAACATTTTCTTCGTGAAGACGCGAAGCAGAAGATGTACAATTATATGAACCAGTCCAAACTAAACTTTTTTGATATAGTTGATTAAATCCAAAAATAATAAACTTATGATGCATAATCGGCTCAAAGAATCCTTTTGTCAAAGATGAATTATAAACACAAATATATATTCCATTATTTTTTAAAAATAAACCTTTTCCATATTTAATATCCATTGAAATAGGATCAAAAATTAATCTGACTTTCACACCTCGAAGATGCGCCTTAATAATTGCTTGTGCTATAGATTTTTCTGTAAACATATACATAGCACAATCTATAGATTTTTTTTCATGATCTATCAGTTCAATTAATTTTGATTTAATATCATCGCGTGGCGTAAAATAAACAGTACACAGTGACCAAATAACACTGTGCAAACTCATGAAAAATAAGAAAAAATGCTTTTTCATCAACTAACTACTCTTACTTCAAGCTTCATAATTCTTTTATAAATAAATACTTTTAATGAGAATCATACTCGTATTAATTTTATCTATATAATAAAACATTATCATGCTTTGTCATCGTGAAACTTGCCGTGCACATAATAGCTTCATACAAAGCCTGGGATTCAATGACCCATCTTACCATCAAACTTACATTTAAAAAAAGTTCATATTCTTGAAACATAGATTATTGTATTAATTCAATAACAAATAAGAATATATCATTGATATATTTGATTTATAGCTTAAATAAACTAAGAAAATTTCCAGCCAAATTCAACTTCACCACCATAGGTACTTGGTCCATCTTTTTGAAGCCGAACAGTTACATCATCAGTAACATCATAATCTATATTAACTTTTGTATCTTCTATTTGGGCAAAATTAGTATCTATTTTTCCATGTAAATTATCAGATGCATCAATTTCAAAAATTCCTCTCATGCCGCCACGCCCAAATTTATTAGTAAATTCAGGCAAAAAACGAACATACTTAAATGATTTTAAAATCACATCAAATATAGTCTTTAATCTCGTCTTAGAAATAGCTGGTCCAAATACTACCTCTTGTAGTTTTTGCGTTAAAAATGCTGGAACCATTAAACTAAGTGATTGATCTTCAACGCCCAAAAGCAACAAAGAGATAATCTGTTCTTCGTTTAAATACGGACTCGATTTAAACTTAATATGCGGATCAAGCGCTGTACCCCATGCTTTCATCGTAACCAAATATTTTTTTAATTTTCCACTTGCTGTAAGTTCAATTACAGGATCAAGGGGCTGCTCAGGAACAAATAAAATTTTTCCTTCGGTAATATCAAGTGGTTTATAAGGAAATTCTAAATGCCCATCAATAAACTTAATCGCTCCTGAAAGCTTTGGTTTTTGAAGAGTTCCTTGTATCATCAAATCTATTATCGTACGCGCCGACATAAAAGAAGTTTTAATAGCCAACCCATCAAAAACCATAACATTAATATCAAGATCTATTGGCATTTGGTCAGTTTTTTCAGATGCTGCTGTCATCTGCCCAGTCATTTCATGAAATTGTGCTGATAAAATATTTTCATGAATTTGTGATTTATGTAAAAACAACTTACCTTCTACAGATAATGGATTTTCTAAATTTTGCTTACTTACATATAATCGTCCTGATACCAATCCATAAATCCCTTTTACAAAACTCATCATTATTTTGTCAAAAATAATCGGCATATGAATAAAACTGCACTGCATTGCATTATCAAACCAAAACGTTGCACGTGCACACTGCATAGTTCCTTCATGCAAATCAACCACTACATCTTTGAAAACAAGATTTTTTTCTGACAAATTTAATTCATATGACATACTCATATTCTGAATAACGTTATATACATATGGTAACCGAATATGAGCATAATGAGTTTGAATATTACCATATAAAATACCATTTTTAATGTAACTTCGTGCAGTAAATGATCCATCTTGCGCAAAAGATTTTTTTAATATTTCAGGCACGAATTTGTGTATGAATGAAAAATCAATTGATGCCGTTAAATATAAATCATTTTCATAATCGCTAGCCATATCGAAAATCAATTTATTTTTTTCATATACCTGAAACGTTTCAAGTTTTATTTCTGGCGTTAATGTACTAATTACTTGCCAACGAAAATCAGAAGAACTACCTATAATTTTTAATGAGCCATCTTGAAATTTATAAGAGCCTTCAACATTTACTCGGTCTTTTAACACCTGATGAGTAAATGCTAATTTGTAAGATCCAGAAATTAGATCTTTTGAATATGCACAAAAGTCAAAAGTAAAATCTTTTTTTTCAATAATCCAACCAAACTGCGATACTATATCTATAACCATATTATTTTGAACATGCAGTATTTTTTTATCTCCATCGACTCTAAAGTCAACTTCTAAAAGATCTTTTTCTTTTAATTTGAATGTTGCCAAAAATCCTTTATCATCATGCTCTTTAATCACTAAATTTCCGCCAGGAATAATTGATTTATTTTTATATAACAACTTATCCAAAGAGACCGAAATTTGCACTGTGCTTAAAATATCATACAAATCAAAACGAAACTGTGCTGAAACATTACCAGTTATATCTGAAAGTAATTGAGGAAGATTAAAATATTTTAAACAAGTACTCTCTATCTGAGCTGTCATATCACACCAACAGTGTCTATCATCAAATTTTATACTTAATGGATCTATGAACACCGCTCCATCTTCAGTTTTAATAATTAAACTTCCTTGTCCATTTCTTACAACTCCAGTAACATAACTTGGTAAAACAATCTCATTTTTACGAATGTCATACGTTAATGAAATATCAGCATTCATCAAGTTGGTACTGTTTTCAAAAGGAATATAAAATAAACTTGAACCGGAAATTTTTTCAATTGCAGCTCCTTGATGATACCAAATAAGCCCATCCTTAAAATATAACTGAATTTTAGTTGCTATATCATCACTTTGAAGTTGACAACTGTACGGTATTTGAGCATATAAATCATCCATGCTTCGCTTAAGATACAACATACCATCTTTAATCAATATCGATTCATATAAAATCCAGGATGATTCTATCTTACTAAATGTCTTTGCAAAAAAATCTGATAACTTTTTAGGACTCTTTTCAAATAACTCCATCATAATTACATGATCAAAATGTAATGTAATTTTTAAAGCTCGATGAGTTAATAAAGAAAAATAAGAGCCTTTTACTATTAATTTTTCTGCAATAATTGACCAGTCTGAATCTTGTTGTGCTGAATTGCTCAAAGAATTTTTAATGGTATCAAAACTTTCAAGACTCTCCAAAACGCCTTTTTCTAAAATCGGAGTTATTGATATCCCAGAAAGTTTAACGGTACAAGTAAGAACATCAATATCATCAACATGACAATCTAACGTAAGTCCAAAGTCTTTTTTAAATTGCTGACAAATTTTTTCTTGTACATACAATTTAAATTTATCAGTTGATGAAAGATACATCAACGCAATAAGACAGCCCAAAAGCAATCCCAAAAGAACATGCACAAAAATTTTAAAATAAGAATTATTAAATATATTCATAAACTAACAATAATAAAAACTAATGCTACTTTCAATATATCTTAAAAAATATGCTTTTTACATCTTATAAAAAATAAAAAGAAGAGGAATTTTTACATTCCTCTTCTTTTTTAAATTAGGCTTTTAACCTACTTTAATTGCTTACTTTCTGCTCAAACGACCAAGTTTATGAGAATGGTTGTTTGCATTACCTAAAGTTGCTTGTCCTGAAGTAATAAAGTCTTTTGCTTTCTTTGTACCTGCTGGTGTAGCTTGACCAAGACTGCCCATCTGACCTAAAGCTGCCTGAACGTCAGCCAAAGTAACATTATCATTAGCTACAGCTTGAGCGTCTGTTGAAGTCGCTGAAGGAGCAGGAACAGTGCCAGCTTTTCTATCAACATCAGGAGCAATGTCTGTATTAATTTCTTGACGAGGAGCTCTTCCTTTAGCAGGAGCAAATACTTCATTGCTGATTGCAAGCATCAATACAGATAAGCTTAAAACTATTTGTTTTTTCATAATTTACCCTTTATCAATTAAAATGCTACTTCAAATTTACCCCAAACCATCCATTGATTAATTGAACGGTTGCTTGCAGTAAATTCATATGAAGCACCAACTGATAACACTGGTTTGCAATCATAATCAAACGCATAACCAAGAGCCAAGTAAGGAGTATATGAAATAACTGCTTCAGTTGCTACAGAATCAAAATTAATATCAGCTTCTGTAAGAGCAAAGTTATCATAGTTATCAACTACTGCTTGAAGAGATGCTGTTTTTGTAGATGAAGGCATTCCAATGTAATATGCTACAGAAGGAGTTGTATTAGTTACATCTAAACCTGCACCAGTTACAACTGTCATTAACGGAGCATTTGCTAACGTATATCCTCTATTTAAAGAGTCAATGCTATTAACAACTGTTGTTTGTGAATCGTTGTAAATTCTTCTGTTATTATTCAAGCCAAGACCAGCTATATCTGATGAATCAGCAAACGCTGGTTGTTGATCCCATCCGCAAGAAAGTTGTACACATTCTTTTTGACGTGAATGTAAGTTCCAACCGAGTTCTGCTCTGAATCTTTCACCCATATAGAATACTGCTTGGTTAAGTCTTTGTTGTAATTGTGGTTTGATATAGAAATCAGTTGTGAATACGTTAATACCAGGAGTGTAACCACGTTGTGGAAGACCTACACCTGCAGCTCCAGTAACAAACGGAGCAGCAAACGCATTTACAGCTGTTTGGTATGCATCTTTATTTGCCCATACCATCATATAACGTGACCATTCGCTATTTTTAAGATCGAATGAACGTTTTTGTGTATTTCTGAAAAGATAACGTCCATCATACACCATAGTAAACCATGTTGATGATTCATCATTTTGAGAAATCATCACAGTAGTTGTAGAACCAACTCTGATACCAGCGTGTTGGCCGTTACCAACTACAGCAGGAGCTACATATGTAGCGCAAGGTTTGTTACCTGTTGGAATAACAAGACCAAGTTCCCACATAGTTGTAGCGCATTCACCACATGTCCATAGACGACCGATTGAAAGTTCGATGTCTGCTAAACGAGTGATTTTATTTGCGCAACCAATTTTACCATATTTCCAAGCAGCTTGGTTAAATGCTTCAGTAACGTTGCTTGGAGCTACTGCATCTGCACCATCTGTGTCTATAGGGAATCCTGTTGCAGTATATGTTGTTCCATTGTAACCAAGATATGCTTCTTTTAATGATCCAACTGGAGCTACTTTTGCATAGCCAGTTTGTACCATTGTTCCATTAGCTAATGGATTAATGTAGAAATCATTATAATTAGCATTAAATGAAGTATCATTTGAGTTAAGATACGGTGACAATGCTGGATTTGCACTGCCAAGAGCTGAACCAAAAATGTTAGCATCTTTAGCTGTTGCTTGATCAAGCGCATCTCCTTTTTTAGCAATCTCTTTTTCATTCAATTTGATTTGTGAAGAAACGTGTTGAACAGCAGTTGAAAGTCTCATGTACCAGCCATCTGGTTCATCTGAGAAATGATATGTTAATTCCATACCTGCACCAACATGCCATCTTTTTAAGCATGGGCTGATTGTTGATTTGAATGCTGGGTTTGTGATTAAACCTGTACCAACAACAGCACCGTTTGCAGATGCACCGCGAGGTTCAAATAATGCTGCATACGTAATACCAAAGTTCCAAGGCAAAATTTTGCTTGTATCTTTGTTAAGATCAAATTTATACGTCGCAGGATCTACAGCAATTGTTTCATAACCATTGCTAGCATAGTTAGCACCAACTGAAATCTCATCACCTGGTTTAGGATACAATGCTCCATTACCTGAGAAAGTACCTAACGTCACAGATGATTCAGCCAAGTCAGACGCAAATGTTCCAACTTTTTCAATGCTTCCATCAAATGTTAAAGTTTGATGTCCGTATGGTAAGTAGTACGCAGCTGTTTGTGAACCTTTAGTGTTTTGACCACCAAAAAGTACTAGCTGGAAATTACCATGCTTATCATCATGTTTAAGATTTTCTAAACGTGTATTTTCAAATAAAGAAACACGCTCAGGAGATGCCGCAGCAAACTCTGGCGTGATTGCCATAAACGTATGACCGTGAGATGGCGTACATACTTCTTTGCATGAAGTGTTACAGCTTGAAGCACAGCTCGTGTTACAGCTTGTATCACAACAGCTATCAGCTACTACAGGTGCAAAATTTGCAACTGCAAGAAGGACTGAGAGTAAGAAAAATTGTTTTTTCATAGTCTCCTCGAATTTTCTACCTTAAAATAATTAACGATCTTTTCCTCTATTTTATGCGGGCGAGTTTTGTGTCACTCCTCCTTTCTTTACTACCTCTAATTTTTTTGTATGAACTTACAAATTCTTAGGTTCGTTTTTTGACTTCATCAGAAGTTCTAGCAATTTTTTTTAGGACAAGTCAACTTTTTCATAGATAATTTTTATGATTTTTTTTTTAAGGTATACTATATTTATTCAAATTTTGTTTTTATAAAAGGAAAAAATATGTTTCAAAGAGTTAAGGGAACTTCTGATAATTTTTTTGAAATGGCATACTGGAATGGCGTCATAAAAAAAATTGAAGGTCATCTCAAGCGATATAATTTTAATCAAATTGATATCCCCCTCATTGAACATACAGCCTTGTTTGAACGCGGACTTGGTGTTGAGACTGATGTGATCAGCAAACAGATGTTTTTAATTGCAAATAAATCAGAAACTCATGAATCTATGTGCCTTCGACCAGAAGCTACAGCAGGCACCATGCGTGCATTTCTTGAAAACCAAAATGATATTAAGCTTCCAGCCAAATTTTTTTGCTATGGATCAATGTTTCGTTATGAACGTCCACAAAAAGGACGCCTGAGAGAATTTCATCAAATGAATCTTGAAATTATTGGAGCACATTCAATTTTACATGATGCATACTTCATTAAAATGCTTCAGGTTTTATTTATTGAAACACTGACACTCGAAGATTTTATACTGAAAATAAACTTTCTTGGACAGCCAGATGACCGTGCGAAATACTGTAAAAGTCTCGTTGCTACACTCACACCACTTAAAGTTCAACTTTGCGAAGTATGCAAAGTGCGCCTCGATAAGAATCCATTGCGAATACTTGACTGTAAATCAGAATCCTGTCAAAACCTTACAAAACAAGCTCCTAAACTTTCAACTTTTTTCTCCGATGAAACAAAAAAAGAGTTTCAAACCTTACAAGAAACTTTAGAAGAGCTTTCAGTTACCTTTATCGTCGATGATCAACTCGTTCGCGGCCTTGATTACTATAATAAAACAGTCTTTGAATTTGTATCAGTTAACTTAGGAGCACAAAATACATTCTGTGGTGGCGGACGATATGATAGCCTTGCTCAGCAACTTGGTAGCAAGACAGAAATTCCTGCCCTTGGTTGCGCAATCGGGATGGAACGTATCCTTATGATCCTTGAAAACAAAAAAGATTTCTTATCTGAAAAACAATCTTCTCTTGCATGCATTATTCCTATAGATGTTGCCCAAAACAAAATGGCGCTTCACCTGGCAGATCATTTGGCCTCACAAGGTCTGACTGTTGAAATACTCATCGATGATCAAAAATTTAAAAATAAAATGAAAAAAGCCAGCGACCTGCAAGCTTTTTATGCACTGATTATCGGAGAAGATGAGCAAAAAAATAATTCGGTAACTGTTAAAAATATGATCACAGGATCTCAAGAATCAGTCCTGCAAAATAAAGTAGCTGCTTATTTGAAAAAATAGATTTTAAAAAAAAAGAGTCATTATACATCTTAACAATGTTCAATAATTAATATTATTGATAATGACTACAACAATAAACTCTGTCATCCCAGACTTGATCTGGGATGACAGAGATAAAAAATAGGCCTATTAATTCTATGCAAAATATTTTGTTTATATTTTAAGTTCTGCAAAAAATGGAACTTTATAGATAGGTATGACAAGCAACTTACCTGGCAGGATCTATGAACATAAACAATGATTAATTCTAGATTTACTAAATTGATGTTATTGAAAGTAGTAGCAAATTAAGGACACAATGCCAACGCCATATCAAAAATTTTTGATTGAGCATGTTCAAAAAAGTATTACTCTTGCTCAGTTAGAAAGATCCCAATTAAATTCCGAAATCTTATTACTTGAAGGCTTATCAAGTAATAAGATTAGACATTTATTAAACAATATTTGCTCGCTTAGTGATGCAAATTATTTAGAAATTGGTACATGGAAAGGGGCTACATTTATTTCTGCTCTTTTTAAAAATAATTTATTAAGTGGTACAGCTATAGATAATTGGTCTCAATTTGCTGGCAATAAAAAAGAATTTGAAACTAATATAACCAATTTTTTACCTAATACGTCTTATCAAATGTATGAAACCAACTGCTTTAAATTTAAAGTCGAAACTATTCCTCAAAAAATTAATATTTATTTTTATGATGCAGGACATACCAGAGAAGAACAAAGATTAGCATTTGTTCATTATAATAAAATTTTTGAAGATACATTTATAGCTATTGTTGATAATTATAATTGGATACAAGTTCAAGAAGGAACTCAATCTGCATTTAAAGAGTTGCAATACAATGTTTTATTTGAGCAATTTTTAAAAGCAGAAAAAAGAGCTGATAAATCAGGCTGGTGGACAGGACTCTATGTTGCAGTAATATCAAAAAATTAAATGTTTCCAAATGTTATTTAAAAAGGGATACATAAGCATCCCTTTTTAATTTTAATTTATAAACTTTCAACGATTTTTTTAATTTTATCTAACGGTATAGAAACTTTAGAGTCCATAGATTTAATATAAAAACTTGGATTTATTCGACGCCAATTTGCAAAATAATCTGCATTAATATTTAAGGTATTTAAAGGAATATAATTTAAATTTAAAACCTGCGCAGGAAACCAAAAACTCGTATCGATTAAATTTTGAAATATTTCTATAATTAAAGCATCTGTTTTACAAAACATAATATTGGTCAATCCTGCACCATGTTCACCCATTACTATGTCCGCATTTGCAAATAAAGCTATCTGTTCAACTACCGACATTTTACCCGTATCATACCGCTCAAACCCTTTAGTTTTTAAATAATCAAAGATTTCATCTTCATTTAAAATTCTACGCGATGGAGCATCACGACGAGAAATAAATACTCTATGAGAAAATCTATCTTTTTTAATCTCTTCTTGCGCATTGTGTAATAATTTTTCTCTGACATATTTTAAAGTCAATGGATGAGTATTTACTCCTGCATGAAAAAAGCCATTATTCGTATTAAGAACTAAAGATGGTAGAATTAAAGTATCAGCTTGAATAGCAAAATTACAGGTTGTTGGATGAATTATTTTTGATTCATCAATACCCCAAAGACGTAATGCATCTTTCACAAATTTAGAGTGACTCATCACATACAAATAATCATACTCTACTCCATGCATCTCAAGAAGCGCTAGGCGACATAAAACTTCATTAAAAAAATGGCAATAATTACTATGCGCATGCTGGGCAATCACCGCAACTTTACCTGAAACTTTTTGGAATGTTTCTGATGGCAAATGAGGAATCTGAAGTAAATATTCATATCTGTCTGCCCATACCATCTCTTGAATCATAGTATTATCTATAAAGACATAACCTTCTTGTCCTTGCACCTTACCATTAGGCATCTCAAGAATAAAACAATCTTTAAAATATCCTTTATGTGGAATTGCATAGGATAAAGCAAATGGCTTAAAATCAAATTCTACTTTTCCAAAACAGTTTTTATATTTGATTTGAGGATGCTTCTGAAGAATTTCTTGTAAAGATTTAACCTGAAACCAAGATTGACATTGTGTCCATTGTTCATAAAAAGAAACATCATTCATTCTTACAATTTTTTTAGCAAAAATTGGTAAACTATAAAAACTGATAATTATAAAAAATAATTTTTTATATGTATTCATGATTTAGCTTTCTTTATAAATTCTGTTACTTTTTCTATCGCTGACACAGGTATATACGTATCTGCTGTCCATGCCTTTATAAACTCACGTTCAAAGATGACCGTTTGAATAGGCGTATAATCAAGATCAAGTTGCTGAGAAATATACCAAAAAGTACAGTCACAAAGTCCTTGAAATAGCTCTATGATTTTTGTTTTTTTATTACAATAAATTGAGTTTGCAAGGCCTGTCCCCTGAAAAGATACTATAGTTTCTGCTTGATGAAAAAGCATAATTTGCTCCGCAACTGATAACTTTGATAACTCATAACGCTCAAACCCAAGATCTTGAAATTTTTCAAAAATTTCGTCTTCATTGATTACTTTTCTAATGGGCGCATCTTTACGGGATATAAAGATTTTTTTAGAGAATCGAGAAGTATCAATATTTTTTTCTTGCGCAGCTTTAAATAGCTTATTTTTTACATATTCCAATAGTTCTGGCCGAATATAATTCACAAACTGAGTCCAACCATGATTCGAATTACAAACAAGAGATGGCAAAATAATTTCATCTGCTTGCACAGCAAAATATTCTGATGTAGGTGCTATAATTTTTGATTCAGAGATTCCCCACATCTTCAAAAGATCTTTCATGAATTTTGATTTCTGAGGAGCATATACATAATCATATTCAATCCCTTGTATATCAAGAAGTGCCAGTCTTGATAATAGCTCTGTATGCCAATGAAAATAATTATCATAACCTGGCTGTGTGACTACAACTACTTTACCACTAACAGGTAAAACATTTTCTTTCTGCACAGGCTTTGCAACGAAATAAAACGAAGGACAATCACGCCAAATCATCTCCTCAATGCATTGATTACCAATTAAAACTAATCCATTCATTCCTTGTACTATGCCATTTGGAATATTTACTATAAAAGTTGAAAGCAAAAAACCTTGTGATGGTTGCTTTGATTGATCAATCGACAAGGGGAACCGCTTAAAATCAAATATAAAATTTGGAGTACACAATTCATAGGTAATTTCAGGATGGGATGAAACAATATCCAAAAGAGGAGTAAATTTAAACCAATGAGCTCTATTAATCTTTTCTTTTAAATATTTATGACTACTATCAAGAATTCTTTTACTATAAACATTTTGAGAAATAAATAATAAAAAAAACATTATTATAATTTTTTGAAATATCTTCATAGCTCTCTCTTAATTGAAAATTAATTCTAACAAAATTTAAATAATTTTATATAATTACTCTGCCCATAATAGATTAATAAAAATAAATACTTAATAAAGTATACTATACAAAAAGGAAAAAAATGTTTTTTTACATAATATTTTCATTATTTAGTTTAACCATTAATGCTCGTCTACAAAAAATTAAGCCTGTAATACAAAACAATCCTCAATCATACAATTATAAATCAACTCGCTCTCCTCAAGTAAATACACCAATAGATCTTTATTTAGAACTTTTAAAATTAGCTGTTACAAATTCTATATATCAAGATTTTAGCTGTCATCCACATCAATTACGTAATCCAAATTTTAATCAATACAATAGAGAAAATGGACTTGATTGGCCAAATATAGCTCATACAATGATAGGATTACATAGATTAGATAATATTCAATTTTGTATTGAAGATATACTAAAAAATAATATTGAAGGTGATCTTATCGAAACAGGTGTTTGGAGAGGTGGAGCTACTATATTTATGCGTGGAATTTTAAAGGTTTACAATAATACAGAAAAAAAAGTTTTTGCTGCTGATTCATTTGAAGGTCTTCCACCTTCTAACGGACAAATGTATCCTGCCGACAAACCTTATGATTTCACTCAATATAAAGTATTAGCTGTTTCCTTAGAAGAAGTTCAGTCTAACTTTGCTCGTTACGGCTTATTAGATAACCAAGTTGTATTTTTAAAGGGATTTTTTAAAGATACTCTTCCTTCTGCTCCTATCGAAAAAATAGCTTTATTAAGACTTGATGGTGATCTTTATGAATCAACTATGGATGCTCTAGTTAATTTATATCCTAAGCTTTCAGTTGGTGGTTATGTCATTGTTGATGACTACGGTGCTTTACCTTGTTGCAAACAAGCTATACACGATTTTAGAGAACAAAATAATATAACTGATGAAATACTACACGTATCTGACAATATAGCTATTTATTGGAAACGAACAAAGTAAAATCAGGTAGCTTAAAAGCCATCGCTTATAAGACCACTTAGAAAATTTTTCTTAAAGTTAATAATTGACTTTGAATAATCCAAATTAGATTTAGTTAATTAGTAAGCCTGCTTTGATAAATTCAAAGCAGGCTTTTTTTAATCTAAAAGCCTATACAAAAACAACTGTAAAATATTACTAAAAAAACCTTAAATAATTAAGCAATCTTGAATATTCCAAATTAAAATATTCTTTTAAAATGCGAAAAACTATTTCAATAATACTTTGTTGACTCAATATAAATTTATCAAATAATGAAATAAATTGATTTTTCATATTAAAAGAATGCCATGAATTAAAATTATTCCTTTTCCATAAAGATCTTTAAATCGACTATGATAACTTTTATCGACAATCAATTTTCCAAATAAATCCTCAGCGAGTTTTTATAAAAACTTCTTTATTTGTATCAAAAACATTGCCGGGTATAATTCGAATTTGGGTTAATTATATTTTAATTTCTATATAGATAATATTTGTATAACTCTTTGAATCTCATCTAATGGTACATTCATTTGAGCAAGAAAAGCTTGATAACTTAACATAAAATTTTTATTACGAAAATGAGCGAAATAATCTGCATCAACAGGAACTGTTTTTATTGGTATATATTTTAAATCTAATGCATACCCTACCCACCAAAAACAGTTATCAATCAGTGCCTGAAATATTTCAACAACAATTGTATTTGGCTGACAAAATAAAATATTTGTAAGTCCTGAACCTTGTTCACTTACCACCATTTGCGCATTATATAACAACATAATCTGTTCTGCCACTGACAACTTGCTCATTTCATATCGTTCAAATCCTTTAGCTTTAAATAATTCAAAAATAGCGTCTTCATTTAAAATTCTTCGCGCATTATACGAATCTTTTCTTGAAATAAAAATACGTTTACTAAATTTTGAGTAATCAATATTTTCTTTTTTTGCTCCTGCAAGTAATTTCTCACGCACATATTTAAGAGTAACTGGATGTTGAAAATTACCAGCATGCGCATGACCACAGCTGGTATTAATAACCATAGATGGAACAATTAATTCATCTGCTTGAATAAAAAATTGCTCATCGGTTGGTTCAATTATTTTTTCAAATTCAACACCCCATAATCGTAGAGTTTCTTTCATGAATTTTTTTGGCATGCCTACATACAACGAGTCATACTCAACTCCTGCGATCTCAAGTAAAGCAAGACGACCAAGCACTTCACAAACCCAATGGTAATAATTAGCGGTGTTTTTATTTGAACCATGCTGTGCTATCACCGCAACTCTACCAGAAACTTTTTGTATCTTGTTATTCTCGATTTTAGGAATACCATTCAAGCATTCAAAACGATCGCCACGCGCCATTTCATCTGATAATTTTTCATCTATAAAGACATGTCCACATTCTCCCTGTACTTTGCCATTAGGTATAGAAAGAATGAAAAGTTCATGAAAATATCCTTTATGAGGAAACTTAGGTGCTATTAAAAATTCTGGATAATCAAAATAAATTTTATCAATTATTTTCCTATAAGAAATCTGTGGATTATTTTGTAAAATCTCTTGAAGCGGTATAATTTTAAACCAATTATTTTGATTTAACCAATGCTTATCTTTAAATCGCTCCATTCCTGTGTTTTTATTCAAAATAACTCTTTTAGAATATAACTGACCACCAAAACAGACTAAAAATATTACCCATAAAAAATTATAATGAATTTTCATTTTTATACTTTCAAAGAGTTTTTACAAATTTTTGAATCTCATCCAAGGGAACATACGTTTGCAAAATATTATTTTTAAAATAATATTCCATACTTCTTAAGCGCCAATTTGCATAATAATCTGTATCAACTAATAATGTTTTTATTGGTACATATTGTAAACCTAAAACATGCGATACCCACCAAAAACAATTATCTATCAATGCTTGAAATATTTCTACAATTACAGTATTTGGCTTACAAAATAAAATATTGGCTAATCCTGAACCTTGCTCACTTACAACTATTTCAGCTTGATCCAATAATAAAACTTGTTCAGCTACTGAAAGCTTACTCATTTCATAACGCTCAAAATCCTTAGCCTTAAACAAATTAAAGACTTCATCTTCGTTTAAAATTCGACGCGCATTATATGAGTCTTTTCTTGATATAAATATTTTTTTACTAAAAGATAATGTATCTACTTTCTCCTTTTTTGCTCCCACAAGAAGCTTTTCTCTAATATAATTAAGTGTTATAGGATGTTGAAAGTTACCAGCATGTGCATGACCACAACTTGTATTAATAACCATAGACGGAACAATTAATTCATCAGCCTCGATAATAAAATTTTCATCTGAAGGTGCTATAATTTTTTCAAAATTAACTCCCCAAAGACGCAATGCTTCTCTTACATATTTTTTATCTAGAGGAATATACAGCCAATCATATTCTATTCCTGATATTTCAAGCATTGCAAGACGTCCAAATGCTTCATATATTGCGTGATAATAATTAGCCCACTTACCACCAGCACCATGCTGTGCAATAACAGCAACGCGTCCTGAAATTTTTTTAATAGCTTGTTCTGAAACTCTTGGAATATCAACTAAACATTCAAATCGGTCACCGCGTGCCATTTCATCAGATAATTTTTTATCTATAAATACATGTCCACACATTCCTTGAACACGCCCATTAGGAATTGATAGTATAAAAAGTTCATCAAAATATCCCTCATGAGGAAACTTAGAAGAAAGAGAAAATTCTGGATAATTAAAATAAACTTTATCAATTATTTTTTTATATATAATTTGTGGATTATTTTGTAAAATTTCTTGAAGTGGAACAACTTTAAACCAATTTCTTTGATTTAACCAATGTTTATCTTTTAGAAACTCCATTCTAAAAGACTGCGAAACAACTTTTTTACTATAAATTGAAATATGTCCTGTAATAACAAATAATATCAATAAAAATTTTTTCATCTCAAGGCCTAACTTTATAAATTTTGAATGATTTTTTGTACTAATTGAATAGGTATAGAAATACGACTTTGCCATGCTTTTTGATAAAAATTCATATCATATTTACAAAATGCAAAATAATCAGCATTCACTTGTATTGTCAAACATGGAAAATATTGTAATCCAAGAACCTGTGATTGCCACCAAAAACAGTTGTCAACCATTGCTTGAAATATTTCATATATTTTTGTACCTGGTTTGGAAAATAAAATATTAGTAAATCCAGAACCTTGCTCACCTACCACAACATCTGCTTGAGCAAACAACATAGTTTGCTCTGGTATTGACATTTTAGCCAATTCATAGCGTTCAAAACCCTTTTGCTTGAAAAGCTCAAATATTTCATCTTCATTTAAAATTCTACGAGCAGCATATGCATCTTTGCGGGAAATAAATATTTTTTTACTAAACCGAGATACATCTATATTTTTTTCTTGTGCTACTTTAAGTAACTTTTCTCTGACATATTTCATGGTTAAAGGATGAATAAAAGATCCTGCATGATTATGTCCAGCGCTTGTATTAGAAAGAAGAGATGGCAAAATAATTTCATCTGCTTGAATCACCATATTGCTATCCTTAACTGAAATTATTTTAGAACTATCAACACCCCACATTTGTAATAATTCTTTTGCATAAGGCATCTCATCTGCTACATACAACCAATCATACCCAACATGATTCATTTCAAGCAGAGCTAATCGGCCCAAAATTTCATTCAAAAAATGAAAGTAATTGTTATATCCAAATTGAGTAATCACCGCAACTTTGCCAGAAATTTTTTGAATATTTTGATATTCTTTATCGGGAATATCCAATGACAATAAATCATATCGCTGATCCCAAATAAATTCTTTTATCATTTGATTATTAATCAAAACAGAACCAAATTTACCCTGGACTTTACCACTTGGAATAAAAAGAATAAAAAGCTCTTCGAAATGCCCTTTATGTGGAAACATTGGAGCAACAGAAAACTGTGGAGCATCAAAGGTCCACTTATCAAATAATTTAATATATTGAATTTCTTTATTTTTTTCCAAAATGTCTTGAAGCGATCTTACTTGAAAAGAAAAATATGAATTCATTGCATTTTGATTTTTTTTTAAAAGCTTTTTACTATAAATATTAAAATGAAAAAACATTCCAATAAACAAAACATTACTCATGCGATTTTTTAATTTCATTTCTAATCTCACTTACAATGTTGCAACAACTCTTTTTACATTTTCTAAAGATACATTCATTTTAGTATTCCAGGCTCTTCTATAATGTTCTGGTCTGACACCAAATTGAGCAAAATAGTGCGGATCAAGAGGAACCGTTCCAACACAAGAATAGTTTAAACCCATAACTTGAGTAATCCACCAAGGTCCACTATCAACTAATGCTTGAAATATTTCAATAACACGAGTACCTGGTTTGCAAAATAAACAGTTTGTCATCCCTGCTCCATGTTCTCCAGCAATAATTTCAGCACCATGAAATAATAGAATCTGTTCAGCAACAGGCAAATTAGCTAGTTCATAACGCACAAAACCTTTAGGCTCAAATAATGCAAACATTTCATCTTCGTTAAGTATTTTTCTATACGGTGCATTTTTACGAGTAATAAATACTTTTTTTGAATGTTTAGAAATATCTATATTTTTTGATTGTGCAGCTTTAAGCAATTTCTCAGAGACATATTTCATAGGAATCGGATTATAGTGAAAGCCAGCATATTTTAAAAGACCTTGATTTTTATTCATTGTGTATGACGGCAAGACAACTTCATCAGCTTGAATGCAAAATTTATTTGAATCTGGAGATATAATTTTACTACTATCAATGCCCCATAGTTCTAATGTTTGTTTAATATAAGGTTTATCATACGGAACATATAAATAATCATACTCAACCCCATGCATTTCAAGAAGCGCAAGTCTACTTAAAACATCTTGAAACCAATGAAAATAATATCCTGTTAAATCTTGCGTTATAACCGCAACGCGTCCTGTAACCTTTATAATTATATCATTGTCTATTTTTGGCATATCAAGATAGAATAAATAAAATCCTTTATATATCATTTCTTCAATAAGATTGTTTTCTATAAAAACGTCTCCCCGAAGACCATGAACTTTAGCATTGGGAATTTTTAAAATAAAACAATCATCGCATACTCCCTTATGAGGAAATAATGCTGATGGTGGAAATTGAGAAAAATCATAAGGAACTTTTTCTAAACATTTTTGATAACTAATTTCAGGATATTTTTCAAGAATAACTTTAAGAGGCAGGATTTTAAACCAACCATATTCGTTAATAATCTTTTTATGCATTATTGCAGCATCCATTATTCTTTTGGCATGAACCATGAATGTTGCATTTGCCGCTAAAAACAATACCATCAGAGCATTTTTTAAATTCATTGATGTTTCCTTTTTTGAATCATGAATATATAAAAATTGATGCTATGCTAGCATTTAATCAACATAAAGACTAGTAATGATTTAAAAAAAAGTTATTGTCCTACACAAAAAATATACGATAATTCTTTTCTAAAAAAGAAAAAGAAATATGCAGCAAACATTACCGCATCAAATCGATCCAAAAATCCACCATGACCAGGTAAAATAGTTCCTGAATCTTTAATATTTGCTTGTCTTTTTAAAAAGGATTCAAAAATATCGCCTACAAAAGCCATAGAGCATACTATAAAATTTATAAGAATCATTATAGGAATTTGAATGATAATTCCTTGATACCAAGCAGCCATATAAAATGAAATTAAAGCTCCAATAAATCCTCCTGCGCAACCTTCAATTGTTTTGCCAGGGCTTATCTGAGGAACTATTTTTCGAATACCAATCAACTTGCCAGTAATATATGCTGAACTATCAAAACCAAAAACTATTACAAAAAGATAATAAATAAGATTCTTGTAACAAGGATCATTGCTCATGTATATCATCATTGCAAATGGCAAAATTGGATACCATGGCATAATAAACCAAAACCAAAAATCATTAAGCTTAAAAAGACTTTTCCATTCAAAAATTAAAATCATGCACAGAATTGCAAAAAGCATACAAGCAAATGCTGCAGTTGGTAAATAAAAAAAGACAATCCAAAAACAACTTCCTAAAATAACGGAAGTTATAAAACGTACTAAACCTTCATGTAAAAGATGCTTCATTATATTCCTTTTTACTCTTCTGGATAAAAATGGCTAATTAACCCTAAACAAACAAAAAGTATACAGCCAAAGGCTAATAGAACCAAGTTTTCATACAAAGAACTCATTAGTTTCCTTTTTTAATATTCTGATAAAACATACGCATTTTGAATATACGTAATTTTTTGATCTTGCAAAGCTCCAAACACAAGCGCTACATCAAATCGATAGGTAAACTCCTGGTCGGTCATATACTGACTAATAAATGATCGCGCAACCATTCCTATTTTGCGTTGTTTATTTGGCGTTACAAGTTCATGCATTAAGGTCGCATCTTTTTGGCGAGCTTTGACTTCGACAAATGCTAAAACATTTCCACAACGCGCAATAATATCGATTTCACCAAAAAATTTTTTATAATTTTTTTCAAGAATTACAAAACCCTGATTTTGTAAATAATTAGCAACAGCCAATTCTGATTGCTTACCAAAATTATTAGATTCTTTAAATCTGGTCATACTTTATGCTACAAAAAAAGACACCGCTTTTTGAGCATCTTTTTTAGAAATTTTCTTTTTTTCTGCATTTGAATCTTTAAGAGCATCTTCTATGTTAAGCGTAAAATAAAAAAGACGAGTTTTTGGATTTTTTGCTGTTTCATACACATTTTTAAGATATGATAAATATTTTTCAACATGTTCAACATCTTTAAACTGCTCTTCCATAAAATCAAGACGTTTTTTTGCTCCTGTAAATTTTTGTTGCTTTACGTATGTTTCAAAAACAATAACTTCATGCTGAAATAATCTTTTGCGACAAGTTTTTAAAATAGACTGTATTTCATCAATAAATTTTTTATCACGAGCTTTTTGCATAAAATGAATAATTAAATTAATCGTTTTTATAGTATCTGCCTGATCTCTGTCTGGCTCAAGACTTATATAAAACGTACATAAAATTAATTTATATTGCGCATACTCAGATTCAGATGAACCAGGATACAACAAACAAAACTCTTCATAAGTTTTTGCAGCTTTTTCATAACTCTGCTGTGCATAACAATAATCTGCTAAACCAAGCTTATATGTTTTCATGCGTGCATGATCTTGGCAGACGCTCATAATATAATAAAACGCTGTATATACTAAATCTGAATCCTTTTTTTCTTTAGCATAATCTATAAGATCACTGAGCTGATTTTCATCCATTTTTTTTATACTTATATCTTTACATGAAGCTGGATAACCCTTTTTAGCAGAGCGATCAACAAGGTGATTAATTTTGGATTCCAAGGAAATAGAAGCTGATAATACAGCAATAAAAATAATTTTTAAAAAGGTTTGCATAAATCCTATTCCTTTATAAGATAGTCCTTTTACAAGGTAGCATTTTAATCCAAATAGATTCACTTTTAAGTGTATCAGATACGATATGCTTTTCAAGCAAGGCATTAGCTGTCTAACAATTACAAATTATTGTACTTTCTGATAAGGTAGTACTACCATACAAATAAATTCATAATAATTTATGGATACAACATCACAATAGAATAAAATATTTAAATGCTAGTAAGGAACCATGGTATGAATTCAGGGGTTTTGCAAGCTCTTATTTCAATGGGCACTATTAAAGCTGAAAACAGCAATCTGTATCAAGAAGAAGCTTTACATCTTGGTATTCCGCTTACAACTTATTTACTTGATAGAAAAGTTATTACTGCCTATGATCTTGCAAAAGCCTACAGCATTGATTTAGGCATCATATTTGTTGATCAAATCAATGAAACAATGATTGATACAACGCTACTTTCCAAAATTCAATTTGGATTTTTACGACAAAATCAAATTATTCCTATTAACTTTAATGATAAACTTACTATTGTTGCAACAGATCCTTATAAAGTGCAGCCCATTGATGAGCTTAGTTTAATTCTTGGCCGCAATATCGCCAAAGGAGTTGCACCCGCAGGCATGGTAACTGATGCCATCAACAGATTTTATCCTCTTGAAGGCACCAAGGAAATGATGGAAGAGCTTGAAGAAGATAGCAAACTTATCGAAGGAGAGCTCAGCTTTGAAGCAATTGGTGATGAAGATGTCATGACCATGGCAAGTCAAACTCCTATTATTAAACTCGTAAATCACATTCTCTTTCAAGCTGTCAAAAGAGAAGCTTCTGATATCCACATTGAACCCTATGAAAAAGAGGTTCGTGTTCGTTATCGCATCGATGGAGTTATGTTTACAACGCTTACACCACCGAAACGAATTCAAGGTGCTTTAGTATCTCGTCTTAAGATTATGGCCAACTTAAATATTGCCGAAAAACGAAAGCCTCAAGACGGTCGAATCGAGATTAAAGTAGCAGGAAAAGAGATTGATATTCGTGTATCTATTTTACCCGTAGTTCATGGTGAACGAGTTGTAATGCGTCTTTTAGATAAATCAAAAACCTTTGTAAAGCTAGAAACCCTTGGTTTTTCTGAACGCGATTTCAAAGTTCTTATACATGCAATTTCACAACCAAATGGTATTGTCCTTGTCTCAGGTCCAACAGGATCTGGTAAAACTACTACCTTGTATGCAATCTTATCTCGCGTTAATTCAAGCGAAGTTAATTTAATTACCGTCGAAGATCCCGTTGAATATCAAATACCAGGTATTAACCAAGTACAAGTACATGAAAAAATTGGCCTTACTTTTGCTGCTGCACTCAGATCTATTCTACGTCAAGACCCTGATATCGTCATGATCGGGGAAGCGCGTGATGCAGAAACAATTCAAATAGCAGTTCAAGCGTCACTTACTGGTCACTTGGTATTTACAACCATCCACACCAATAATGCTCCAGCTACAATTACCAGACTTATTGATATGGGTATTGAACCATTCTTAATTGCATCATCTGTCAGCGCAATTTTAGCACAACGATTAGTCAGAAAATTATGCAGCTCATGCAAAAAAACATATACCCCAGACGATGCATCTTTAAAATCGATTGGCTTAACAACAGAAAGTGCAAAAAATATCAGCTTTTATCAAGCCGTTGGTTGCATTAAATGCATGAATTCAGGATACGCAGGACGACTTCCTATTTTTGAAATTATGGTTATGACACCTGCAATCGGACAACTCGTCGTTGAGCAAGCTGATGCTGTTAAAATTAAACAACAAGCTCTAAAGGATGGAATGACGCTCTTGGTACAAGATGGAATTGAAAAAATTAAACTTGGGCTCACAACCATTGAAGAAGTTCTTGCTGTTGCAAGCGCCGATGATCAAATAGATTTCTGATCTAATCAAATAAACAAAAACAACAAAATTTTAAAGAAATCAAATAGGATACTAAGAGTATTATTTTATCTTAAAATTGTACTATTATAATTCTATTTTTAAAGGTAAAATGAAATAAGGATAAATATACTATTTATCCTTATTTTTATTACTACCTTACAAATATCAATGCACCTATTTAAAAAAACCAAAAAGCACTTTTTGCTTGTACTATCCATACTAAATATCACACCTACAAACTATTCAAACTATCATCCTGATCAATGGGTTAATATTTATATTCACGGAACATATCCTGGTCCAAGACTTATACTGGACCATTTTGATTGCTTTTTTTTCGGCAAAATCGGATTGAATCATATTTCTGCATTACCTCAAACAAATTTATTTCTACAGTTAGTAAAAAATCTTTGTAACTCAGACCCTAAAAGATTTTCATTTGATCATTTTTATACATTCGCATGGTCAGGAGCTTTATGCTTTCCAGCACGTAAGAAAGCTGGCATGATTTTATATAATAAACTAAATGATTTAATCTTAGATTATAAAAAAAAGTATGATTATTATCCTAAAATACGAATAATAACCTTTTCCCATGGGGGAAACGTTGCTCTTAACATGATTCAATTTTTACCCTTTTTACAAGATAAACATATTGAATTAGAGCTTGTAATAATCGCCTGCCCAGTTCAAGAACCACTTGCTTCTTATATAAAGAATCCTGAAATAGACTTTATTTATAGTATCTCTACAGAAGGGGACTATATTCAAAAGCTAGATTTTTATCAACATGGAGGAAAATATCAATTTTCTAATCAATTATTTGATACTACCTATAAAAAATGTTGCCAAATCATCGTCTCTATCGATGGACATAGTATAGGACATTTTGATTTATTTCGCTCTTTTTTAGTTCATCTGCCCTACACTCTTAACTGGGCGGATATGAACTTTAATCCTAATCAAAACCCTAATGTCTTAAATCTTAGTATTTACGATGATAAATTTATCTCTTATAGTGGCCTAAATTTACTTTCAATTTTATATGGATTACGCAAAGATTAGCCGACTAAATCAACAAATTCAAGAACAACCTCCCATGAAAAGCTAATATCAAACTTTAAGTTTTTGACTTATTTTCTATTGCTGCTATCATTAATAATGAATATAAAATGGCAGTTAATTAGTGCATTCTCTTATAATTCATTATGAAAATCCCTTCATAAATCAGCTCTGAGCATAGCAATAAAAGAAAAAGACTCTTAATTTCAACCATTTTCTTTATTCAAAATACCGCCCTAATAAACATCTTTTATCTTTACTTCTTGTCGCGGATTATAATTTTTTAAATATATTCCAAAGGAAAATTATCATATGCATGTTATAGAAACAGTCTTTCAATCAGCTTTATTTGTTTCAAGCTTAGTAAATCTATATGAGGTACCCAACAATCACTCTCACTTCACCCATCAAGTTGTTCAGCTTGAGATTAAATATAGCACTCTTAACAATAGACAAGCAAATTCAAGCATAACCATAGCTGACAACAAAAAACAAATAAACAATTTATCTCAAATTGCTTTTGAATTAAAAAAACGAATAGAAGAAGATTTAGCAAAAATCAACAAAATAAGCGAAACTGGTTTTGCTTTAGCATATTCAGCAATATCAGCAAATTATAAATATAAATACAATGAATCATATTGGCCAGATACAACTATTGCAACTTTATCAGCCGCAATTTTGGCATATCAATTTAGCTGTGCCAAAAAATTAAAAAATTTATTAGCAAGACTTGAAAATCTTACCACAAAAATAAAAATTTCTGCTGATATGGTAGAGTAATTTTTCCTAAAAAAAATAAGCAGTGCCTAAAAGCGCTGCTTATTTTTTTGTTTAAAATCGATAGTAAATTTAAATAATTTTATAAATTTTATGTTTTCCTGACTTAATAATCATTCCTGAAACTGGAATAATATGAGCTTTAAACTCTTTAACAGTCTCGCCATCAACAAGCACTGCTCCTGATTCAATCAAGCGTTTTGCCTCTGATGAACTTTGTACAGCATTAAGATCCTGCAAAATAGTTACTATCCAGGTACTATGATTCATCATCTGAGCTGGAAGTGATACCTCAGTTGCCTGAGAAAAATCTTTTTTCTGAAACAATGCTTCAAACTGTTCTTGGCCTTTATCAGCACCTTGCTTAGACCAGAACTTAGTTACAATTTCATGGGCCATCTGCTTTTTAAGATTCATCGGATGAATCTTGCCTGATGCAACATCCTGTTTAAGTTCTTCAATTTGTACTGAACTATAACATAATAAAAGTGCTAGATATCTAAAAACTATATTATCTGGCAATGACATTAATTTACCATAAGCATCTTCTGGTTTATCAAAAAGCCCTACAGCATTACCTAAAGATTTTGACATTTTTTCAACACCATCAAGACCTTCAAGAATTGGCATCGTCAAGACTACTTGAGGCTCTTGTCCATATTGTTCCTGCAAAAATCTACCACAAAGCAAATTAAATGTTTGATCGGTCCCACCAAGCTCAACATCCGCATGAAGCTCAACTGAATCATACGCTTGCATCATAGGATATAAAAGCTCGTGCATCGCAATTGGAATATTATTTTTTAACCTGTTTGCAAAATCCTCACGTTCAATAAGGCGAGCAACCGTAAATTTACTTGCCATTTTAATAACATCAATAAATGATAGTTTTTTTAGCCACTCTGAGTTGTAAACAACTTTTAATCTGGAAAGATCTAATACTTTTCCTACTTGCTCAAGATATGTTTTTGCATTCTCTTGAATCTCTTCTTCTGTAAGCGCAGGACGAGTTTTTGATTTACCTGTAGGATCACCAATGCGAGCTGTATAATCTCCTATCAAAAGGATCACTTCATGCCCTAAATCTTGAAACTGTCTCATTTTGCTTAAAACTACAGCATGTCCCAAATGAATATCTGGAGCTGTTGGATCCATGCCAAATTTAATTTTTAACTTTTTATTACTTTCAAGTTTTTTTGCTAATTCTTCAAGGGGTATACATTGAGCAACAGAAAACGTCAAAGCCTCAAGAATCTTTTTAGTTGTTTCTTTCATAAGATTTTACTTTCAAAATTATTAAGCAAGCATCAAATAAGTAACTAAAGACATTATATTGGCAATAATAATTTTAAAAATTCCTGCTGCAATCATCACAGTGCTAAATAAAATAAGAATACCTAAAAAAATATGCTGAGCAGAAAATATATAAAAATCAGGATACCAATAAAAAACTATCGATCTAAATGTTCCAACCGCCAAATAAATAACAGCGAGTAATTGATTTTGTATATAAAAAAATTGTAAAACTTGAAGAATAGATCTCCATGCTGATGATGGAGCAATTGCTGAATTCATACCAATTAAACCAAATTTCATAAATAATATAATGCCTATCATCCCCATTATTGTTAAAATTAAATGCGCTATGCCGCGAGCATGAAATTCTAAAGATGCACGCCAACGGCTATATTCTGATGGATTTAAAGGTATATAACGACCCCAACCAGGAATACCCTGAAAAATAGTTATGTAATCTCCAAAAAGCTGTCCTATCAAAAGAACCGCAAATCCTAAAATATTAAAATGCACAAAAGGATTAAGTGTTAGAAAACCAAATTGCTCAGGAACATCATCGTCACATTTTTTTGCAATCCATGCTTCAAACCAACCAACTATAGTAACCGTTGGAACATAAGATAAAAGAGAAATAATAATAACTTGTAAACCTTGAATAATCTCGAGTCTCATAAAACTCCACTTAAAAAGAATATATTAATCAATATAATAATAGCATATTAAATAAAGCTTAATAGTTATGCAAATATAAAATTTATTAATATTTCAAGACGATTCTAAAAATAAATTAAACGAAAAAGATTTTCATATCTATTCATTACAGATATAATATAAAACTAAATTATTACTTTTTATAAAAAACATGAAAAAAATACTTTCTCTTTGCTTATCACTTTTTTTACTGAATACTACTTGCTTTTCTATATACGATAAAAAAAAATTCTACGATGATATTTTTTATGGAGGATTAGGTATTTCTACTATTCTTGTTTTTTCAAAAATAGAAAAAGAATTAATGAATGAATTTTTTTCAAATTCCAAGTTTAATTTGATAGATAATACTTTATCAGCTTTGATTGGTCTTGCTCTACTAAACATGATAGGATCAGGCACAGAAAGCGTCTTGCCTACCACTACACCAGAAAACAAAAAATCTTCTAAAGAGATCACTAAAACAGCTGCAACAACGGCAAGCATTCTATTTATAATTCATCTTGCTTTTCGTTTGACTGAAAAACCAAACTGAAAATAAATTCTTTATTTTCAGTAATTTCATTATAAAATTCGAAAACTAGGCTTCTTTTTCATTTTGATATAAAATTAAAAAGAAGCCTTTAAAGTAATGTTTTTAAAATTTTAAAATAAGATATTTTATGGAACAACGTTATAGCCCTCAAATTTGTGATGAACAAATACGCCAACTCTGGCAACAACAAGAAACTTATCGTCAACAAAATCCAAATTTTAAAACATACACCATTGACACTCCACCTCCAACAGTCTCAGGATCTTTGCATATTGGACATATTTTTTCATATACACAAACGGACTTAGTTGCCCGCTACAAACGCATGACGGGACACAATGTTTTTTATCCTTTTGGATTTGACTGTAACGGACTTGCAACAGAACGTTTTGTTGAAAAAAAGCATAATACCAATGTGAATAAAATAGGCCGCAAAGCTTTTATTGATCTTTGTTTGAGCACTACAGAAGAAATGAAAATTAAGTTTGTAGATCTTTGGCGCACCATGGGACTTTCCGCAGAACTTGAACGTACCTATTCAACCATTGCTCCCAATGTCGCAAAAATTGCGCAAGAATCATTTATAATCTTAGCAAATAAAGGTTTTGTTTATCGTAAAAATGAGCCTGCTTTATTTTGTACAACCTGTAGAACAACTGTTGCTCAAGCTGAACTTGATGATCTAGAACAATCAACTATTTTTAATGATATTCAATTCACTACAACTGAAGGCTCAAAGATTACGATCGCAACGACACGTCCTGAACTTATGGCTTCATGCGTTGCAATTTTATATCACCCAAGCGACACTCGATATCAAAATTTAAGTGCAAAATCTGCTATCGTTCCAATCTTTGAACAAGAAGTTAAAATTCTGGCCGATGAAAATGTATTACCAGAAAAAGGCTCTGGCCTTGTGATGGTATGTACATTTGGAGACAAAACCGATATTGAATGGTATAAAAAACACAACTTACCCTATAAACAATCACTCGGACTTGATGGAAAATTCTTGCCTGATATCAAGGTTATTGGCGGGTTAAAAGTTGCTGAAGCTCGAAAAGCAATTATAGAACAACTTCAATTACAAGGATTAATTCTTAATCAAAAACCAATTCAAAATTCGGTTAATGTTCATGAACGTTGCAAGCATCCAATCGAATATGCAATTTTACCACAATGGTTTGTCAGACTTGTTGAGAATAAAGAAAAATTTTTAGATTTAGCTAATCAAATTAATTGGCATCCTCATCACATGAAAGCACGTTTTGATGATTGGGTTACTAATCTTTCTTGGGATTGGTGCATATCACGTCAACGTGTATTTGGAATTCCTTTTCCTGTTTGGTACTGCAACAGTTGCCATGAAGCAACATTTGCACCAATAGAAAGCCTTCCTGTTGATCCTCAAACCTCTGATGTTATCAAAGCATGTCACGCATGTTCAAGTCCTAATATACGAGCAGAACAAGATGTTATGGATACTTGGAATACATCATCACTAACACCTTATATCTGCAAGCAATTATATTTAAACAATGATACCTCTCCATTTAATGACAATTCATTCATTCCTATGAGCATGCGCCCTCAGGCACATGACATTATCAGAACCTGGGCTTTTTACACTATTGCAAAATCATTCATGCATCAAGAAACTACTCCTTGGCGCGATATTATAATTTCCGGGTATGTTTTAAGTGAAGATAAAGAAAAAATATCGAAATCAAAAAATAATGCTCCAACTGACCCTGAAAAATTATTAACACAATTTCCGCCTGATGCTATTCGCTTTTGGGCTGCTTCAGGAACATTAGGACACGATACTGCATTTTCACCTGATCAAATGTCTATAGGATACAAACTTTTAAATAAGCTTTGGAATGCTTTAAAGTTTGCTCAAATGAATATTCAAGATAAAACTATTGCTGATAAACAGCCAAAGCTAGATTTGATTAATGCCTGGATGATGAATTCTTTAGAAAACTGCCTTGCAGTCTATCATGATTATTTTAATAAAAACGAGTTCAGTCTTTCGCTGCAAGCAATAGAAAAAGTTTTTTGGAACGATTTTTGTGATAATTATATCGAAATTATAAAAGATCAATTTTTCAATCCTCAAAACTATTCTCAAGAACAACTAAATGCAACATACTGGACACTTCGCGAGGTAAGTTTTAAAATTTTACAATTATATGCTCCATTTTTACCTCATATTACAGAATATTTATATCAACATATTTTAAAAAACCATTATAAAGCTGACTCTATTCATCTTACGCAATTACCAAAATCAGAAAACTTTGATCCTGTAATTGAAAAAGATATGCAATTAATTTTAAATGTAATTGCACAAATCAGAAAACTTAAAACAGCTCAGCAACTATCTCTTAAAACAGAAATTGAACTTTTGACTATTGGAAATTTAAACGTAGATCAAACAGCGCTGCTTGAAAAAGAAGCTCTTTTAATCAAAGGTGTTTGTAAAGTTTTACAAATAAAATTTGTAAAAGAAACTGTTCAAACAGAAATTAAAGAATATGAATCAAAATGGAATATAACCATTAATATATAAATCAAAAGGTGGATTCTTACCAATCCACCTTTTTTTAAAAAAATTATTAAATATAAACTTTCTATTTAATAATTCATACAGCAAAAACATTGACTAAATCAACTCATTGCTATACTATTTACTCATTAAAAATATTTAAAACAAATAATCTAGCTAATAAAAATTTAACAACAGAAAGGGATTATTATCTATATTTTTGCTTAAATCATTTTTGAAAAGAATTTTTACAATATAATAAAAGGAATTTTATGAACAAAAATATTTCATTCTTCATCGCTCTTGCTATCTTCAATTTTTCATTCGCTCAAGAAACAACAACAGAAAATGAACAAGCAATTGCAACAGAAAATGCCCAAGAAATAACAACAGAAGATAAGCAAGATGCAATAGCTGAATTGGAAACATCTAATCCTGTTTATAGATCACACAATCTTACTATAACTATTCAACCAAAAGATTTAAACGACACTGCTTTATTTGATGAAAAAAAACAAGAACTTTTAAATATTATTCAATCAGTTCATAGAACACAAGATGGTTCTAACTTATACAATAAAATTTTAATCTTTATTAAAGAAGCACAAGAAGCAATTATTGCTGGCTTAAATTTATTCTCTGCAGCAACTAATTCAAATTCTGTACAAATTGTTAAAGCTGCAGCAGAAACTGTTGCTTCAGAAGCTCCTGATGCAATTTCTCAAGAATCAGAAGAATCTACTCCAGCTGTTCAAAAAGATATCGCTACTGAAAATGAATCTAAAGAATCAGATGCTTCTATAAAAAATATAGAATTTAGCATTAATATTTCTTTAGAAAAAACAGAAGATGAAGATTTATTCGATAGTCTAACAGCAAAAATGAATGATTTAATTCTCGCTATCAACGAAAATTCAAAATCAGCAGAAGATGTTGTTACTATGCTTAATGATATCATATTAGCATCGCAACATTTACCAAATACTAATTTAACTATCAAAATCAATTAAAAAAGTTAAATTTATAATTATAATAGTATAATAAAAGAGTGAATGAATTGAATTTCATTCACTCTTTTGTCTTCTAGAATCTTGACATAAAAACTGTTTTTCTTAAACTAAAGTAATCTTTTTTAGCCTCCATAAATACCGAGATATCATTATCATGAAAAGAAGTTATATCATAGCACTGGTCTTATTTACATACTCTTCGTTTTTTGCAAATAAAAACACTTCCCTAAATTCAATTAAAATGACTTTTTCCTTAGCAAAAAATTCACAAACATGGGGCACGGACATCGTTGACAAAGATGTTCAAGATTGTATCAATTATTTAAAACAATTATCCGAAATACAAAAAAAACGTACTTTAACTCTCGAAGAAATAACATTAGGGCTTCATGCTGCTATCTTTATTATTTCAGCAGAATATGAATACCATTCTGGACAAATTCATATTACTTTAAATGAAAAAGACAAAATAACATTCCCCTTTAGCTCAGAAACTCTCATTAACTTGTTAGCTCAAAGCGTTCAAGCTTCATCAAAAAATACTGATGACCCTAATAAAAATTTAAATGAAACAAAATAATCCATGATCACGATAAAACAAACGCAACGCTCAATTCCATTTGCAGCAAAAACTTTTCAAAAAAAGGCGCAATTTATTTTGGATCAATTAAAGTATTCTGATTTTGATCTTGGTATATGGCTTACTACTAATAAAACAATACAAAAATACAATAAAGACTTTCGGCAAATAGATAAACCAACTGATGTTTTATCATTCCCTTATCATATAAATTTAAAAGCTGGTCAAAAAATAAAAGTGCTAACACCTGAAGACAAAAATCTTGGTGATATGATCATCTCAGTGCCTTATGTTTTTGAAAATAAAAAAGAACTAAAAGGGGACTTTGACTCTCGCATGGATCGAATGCTGGTACATGGAATTTGTCACTTGCTTGGCTATGATCACATAGAGGATTCTGACTATAAAAAAATGATTTCTCTTGAAAACAAACTAATCAAATCCTTAAATAATCATTTTAAAAAAGCATAATTTTTATACATACGCTGCACAATACCTCTCTTTTGATGATAATTTAAATCAAATGATAATAATTCATTAATATCATTATTCATAAGAAATAATTCTTCTCCTGTTAAACAGGATATATATTCTTTAAGATGCTTTATCAACATATACATCTTACCATCCTGCGCAAAATCAGAACTACCATCTGCATGTGTTATCTTATTTAAAAGTTGATCAATTGAACGAATAATATAACGCATAGGAACATACCAATTTTCATGCTTAATATAACGGTTGTAACCTTTTTTTGCTCCTGAATACATTACATAGCCTCCAAAAAGTCCAAGTCCAACCATCACTATATACAATGTAAGCTCTGTTGATTCAATTATAGGATTTATTTGTTCTTTTATTTCTTTTGCAAGTTTTGGCACTGCATTAATATTATGAATAATTGGATTAAGTCCTTTTTCAATTACTTCATCTGCCGTCACTATTCCTTCACGAAACAATTGTTCTTTGTTGTTAACATACTTATGAACTTCTTGATTTCCTTTAATAGAACCACTTATTGGAATTCCAATAACCGCTGCCTGTACATCTATGCCTAAATTGTTATAATTATCAGCTTCCTTAGTCTGCAAACGGGTACTAATAGCTGAAATTTCATCTAAAGACTTCCAATCTAATTTTAGAGAAAAATCAGTTGATATACCTTCCCAAGCTATTCTTTTTACTTTATATAATGCATGACTAAACCAATCATATCCTATTACTCCTATAGATTTTATTCGTCCAAACCAACCAGGGATCTCTTTTTCATATTTATTGTAAAAGATTAAAGCTGCAACTAAAGTTGCTACTGTACATGAAGTAGCAACTGAATGCTCTATAAAATAGGATGGCTTGCTGTTTTCATCCAATAACTGTGTCGCTTGTTGCATATGTTTTTCAAGATTATCATTAATCCATACTAAATCTTGATATAACCTGATAGGATTTTTTTGCTCTTCTTTGTCAACTAAAGGTGCATTATATGTTTGATAAAACAACTGTACAAACTCTACCATACTATCTGTTATTTGATCTTCCATGCTGATTTTTTCTATTCGAGAAATTCCATATAAACAAATCCCAAGCATATACGCTACTTGCTGCTCTATATCGGATAAAAATGCTATTTTCTTCTTAACTAATGCATGATATTTTGATGAATAAAAATTATAAAGAAGATTTTTGTTCATCCAAGATTGTTTCATATAAAAATCTTCATATATCCAATATTTTTGAGAATCTAATAAATTATTTAAAAATCTTTCTGTTGAAGCTATATAACGCTGAAACATTTGATCATATAAATATAATAAAATTAAATTTTGTGCACCCAAAAGATTATGATGTAACTCATCAGCTTCTTGCTGAATCACTATTTCGGACGAAAATAAATCTTTAATTACTGAATTTTTTAAAATTGATCCAAATTCAATTGTTGATGAAATTTTTGAAAGTTTTAATAATGTTTGTAAGGCTCGATCTTCTGCTGGTTGATTATCTTTTTTAGAAAAATTACGTAGATATCGAGAATGTAAATTTTTAAACATTACCTTATCATAACTTAAAACTTGCAAAGTGCTCAGCAAGGTAATTACTGCAATAAATCTTCGTATCATACTTTACCTCTTTATAAGAAAAGCTATAAACATTCTTATGTAACCCTGACAAGTATACCATATGTTAAAAAGGGTAGCAAAAATAGACTTTTACAAAAAAATAAGGCTTACATATTTATAAGCCTTATTGAAAAAAATTTAATAATTAAATATTTTTTTATTTTTAATTCATAATTTACAGTAAATGCTTCTTAAGAATTTCTTGTATCATCTTTGGATTACCTTTTCCAGCTGTTGCTTTCATACAAGTTCCAACTAAAAATCCAAAAGCATTTTGCTTTCCTGATTTATATTCTTGAACTACAGAAGCATGTTCAATTAAAACTGCTTGAACAATTTTTTCAAGCTCATCTGCAGATCCAATTTGTTTTAATCCTTTTTCTTCAACCACTAACTCTGGATTTTGTCCTGTATTTGCTACAGCCTGAAAGACTTCTTTTGCTGCTGTGTTATTAATCACATTTTCGTCTAACATTTTTACTATTTTTGCTAATTTTTCAGGAGTAACTAAAAATGCTGAAAGCGCAATTTTTGTATCATTTACAAAACCTAATACGTCACGCAAAAACCAATTTACTACTGATTTTTTTGGATACACAGCCATAGCAGCTTCAAAATATTTAGTAAACTCAATATCAGTCGTAATCACTTCTGCTTCATAAGCAGAAAGATTCCAGTCCTTTATATATCGATTATATTTATCATACGGCAACTCAGGCATTGTTTTTGTAACCTGTTCTAATTTATCAGCAGTAACTTGTATTAAGGCAAGATCAGGATCTGTGCAATAACGATAATCTGCTAGATCTTCCTTTGATCTCATTGATACACTTTTTCTATTTTTTGAATCCCACAAACGAGTTTCTTGTCTGATACGTTCACCAGACTCAATAGCATTAATATGACGCTCTGCTTCATATTCAATTGCATCAGCAATAAACTTAAATGAGTTAATATTTTTTAATTCACAACGAGTACCAAGTGTATCACTTGTTTTTAAACGCACTGATAAGTTTGTATCTGCTCTAAATGAACCTTCTTCCATATTACAGTCACTCACGCCCAAATATTGCATAATTGAACGAAGCGCTTTTAAATATGCTTTAGCCTCTTCTGCATTTTCAATATCTGGCTCAGATACAATTTCAAGAAGTGGAGTACCAGTACGATTCAAATCAACATAGCTTTCGCCAGTTAAATCAGAATGCATATTTTTACCCGCATCTTCTTCTATATGAATACGGTTAATACGAATTTTTTTCTCGGTACCATCTTCAAGCCTGATCATCACAAAACCACTTTTACAAATTGGAAAATAGTTTTGTGTAATCTGATAATTTTTTGGTAAATCTGGATAAAAATAATGTTTTCGATCAAATTCCGAAATTTCTGAAACAGTACAGTTAGTTCCAAGGCCAGCCATAATTGCAAACTCAACAACCTGCTGATTTAAAACTGGAAGAACTCCAGGATAACCTGCACAAATCTGACAAAGATGTTCATTCTGTTTATCAGTAAGTGCATTAGAGCAAGAACAAAATATTTTGCTTTTTGTATTAAGTTGTACGTGTACCTCAATACCAATATCCATTCTATATTTTGGATATCGCTCAAGAACTAAAGATTTTTCCACAAATTATCCTTTATTTTTCTTTTAACCGAAAATCATGTCGAGCTATACTCTCTTTGCTAACCAATGTTAATGCACAATTAAAACGTTGTTCAATTGCCAAAATCGAATTAAATTCACTTCTTGACAAAAAATTAAACACTGCTGGATTCACCTCAAAGAAATAACTTCTAACATCTTTCATTTGCTGAAACTGTAATGTTACTTTTCTCAAAATTTCATACGTTTCGGCGCGAATTGATGATAATCTACCAAGACCATGACAACAATGACAAACATCTGTCAATAATCTCATTAGTGTCTTACCCGATCTTTTTCGCGTCATTTGAACAATTCCAAACTCAGAAACCTGCAAAACCACTGATTGAAATTTATCAAGATCCTTAAGCGTTTGTTCAAAGTAAGAAACTAACTTAAGTCGATTTTTGCTATTATTCATATCAATAAAATCGATCACTATTAAGCCGCCTATATTTCTCAATTTAAGCTGTAAAACAATTTCACCTGCAGCTTCCATGTTTGTTTTTAAAATTGTTTCTTCCAGGTTTCCTTTTCCTGTGAATTTTCCTGTGTTAACATCAATAACAGTTAATGCTTCTGTCATTTCAATAACAATTGACCCACCAGACTTAAGCGTTACCTTACGCTCAAGAGATCGAGCAACTTGACGATCAATGTCATACCGCTCAAACAAATCTGCTTGTTCTGAAAAAAATTTAACTTTATATTTAAACTCAGGAGCAACCTTACTCAAATAAGAATAAATTTCATTTTGATTTAAAGCGCTATCAGTAATAATTTCATCGATTTCTGTATCCAAGTGATCTCTTACAACCTGAAGCGATATATCTACGTCTTCATACAACCTTGCAGGCGACTGTGATCTTGAATAATTATTTAAAATTTCATGCCAATCAGAAATAAGAAATGATAAATCTTTTTGAAGTTCACTTTCAGTTTTATCTTCCGCATTCGTACGAATAACAGCACCCATTCCTTCAGGGAGCTGCTTAGTAATAACTTCTTTTAATCGTGCTCGTTCTTCCTTGTTTTCGATTTTTTTTGATACGCCAATGCGCGGAATATTTGGTGTAAGCACGACAAATCGGCCTGGTAATGTAAAACAAGTTTTTAGCTTTGCGCCTTTTTCATCAACTGGCTCTTTGCTGACTTGCACTAAAATATCTTCGCCTTCTCGCAAAATCTTTGAAATATCTGGTTTTTCTAAAAATGCTCTTGGCTTAACAATTTCTTCATCCAAGCCATCATCTGCTGCAACATCTGGTCCCATAGCAAATTCATGATCGATTTCTGAAATATGCAAAAAACCAGCCTTTGCTTGACCAATGTCAACAAATGCTGTTTGAATACCAGGAAGTACTTTTAATACTTTGCCCTTAAAAAAAGAACGCTCTAATTCTCCGTCTGTTGCTTGTCCTAAAAAGAGATTTTCAAGCTTATTATCTCGAACGATAGCTACTCTTGTTTCCCACGGATTGTAATTGATTAAAATTTTTTTCATAACTAAAACTAACTTTTCAAATAATAATTTTTTTAACCCCACATAAGCAGTATACACATTTTTTTATTTATAAAAAACTTAAGATAGAAATAATATTTTTATCCGATAGATATTCATGAAAAGAAGCTCTATATCTTGATTAGATTTCGTTGACTTTTGTAACAAGCAAGCTTAAACTGTTTAAGAATTTTTACTATAAACAATTCTTAAAAATCTATAAGTACTACATTAAAAAAAAGGCTCTTGAATGAAAATACAATCTATGAAATTTTTTGCGACTTCACTTATTTTCTTTTCAATCTTCTTCTCGGGATGTAAAAAAAACAAAGATACAAAAAAAGATAAAACTTCTTTGTTCTCAAAAAAACCTAAGTCTAAAAAAGATAAATCTGCTAATGCTTTTGATCTTGATTCAGATTCAATGAAATCATTTGCAATTGATGATAAAATTTCAAAACACAAATCAGTAGCAAATACAACCGACAGTAATTCACCAATGTTTTCATGGGAAGATCAGGTAGCAGAAGAAACTAAAAAGCTATTCCAAACTATCTATTTTGACTTTGATAAAGACTTCTTAAAATCAAGCGAAGATTTAAAACTTCATCAAAATACAGCTCAAGCAAAAAAAATGATCAAACAAGGTAAAACTATTGTAATTGAAGGTCATGCTTGTCACTCAGCTGGATCACGTGCATACAACATGGCAATATCAGAACGACGTGCTCGCAATGTTGCTCAAAAATTCGCTGAAGCTGGAATTGATAGCTCACACATTAAAATAGCTCCTCGCGGTCAAGAAATGCCTGTTCGTAAAGGCGGCAACAAGCAAGAACAAGCTGTAAACAGACGCGTTGAAACATATGCAATTGATTCTAAGTAAATTCTTTTTACTAATAAAAATAAGGCTGCTTAAAAAACAGCCTTATTTTTATTATGGTCATAATTTTTAAAATTATATCTTAAATTTTTGAATAATAATTTGTTTTCTTAATACTTAGAAAGTCGCTTCATCGATTTTGCCATCAGAATATATAAATATCTTATTACCAAAACCCACTGACTCAATTACTTTCTTCTCTTTATGGAAGATATATATTAGTTCATCTTGCTGAAAAATAATCATTTCTTCATCTTCAAAAGATTTATTTTCTTGTATTAATTTCGACAACTCTTGATATTTTGCCCTACCCAGCTCATAAATCATTGCGAATGTAGAATCTTGCCTTAATGTGTTGTACCCTGGTTCTATTTCTTTATAATTTTTAGATTGTGATAGGCTAGAAGTTAAAATAATACAACGAATTGAAGCTAAAAACATACATGCTATAATCATCAAAGCTTTATGTTTTTTCTCCATACTTCTCTCTTTCTAGAAAATTATTTTCCTACACAAAACGTATCAAAAACTTTATCAAAAGCTGCTTCACTTATGCTTCGTCCAGTTAATTCAGAAAGTAAAGATAAAGCATTCTTTAATCTGCAAGAAATCAATTCATAATCTATACGCTTTACATTAAGCATAGGTCTAACTTCTTCTAAGTTTTTATAAAAACCTAAAAGCAAGTCATACTGACGCTTACTGAGTAAACAAGATATAGCCTCTGTGCCCTTAAGGGTATTAATTTTTTTAAAAATTTCTTGATACAGTATATCAATATTCTGATTATTTTTAGCACTTACTGAAACGCGCGACCCTGAAAATTCAAATGGCTTACTTGAAAGCGCTTGCTCCATTTTATTCTCAACCAAAATGATTTTATCTGGATAATCTTGCAAAATATTTTGATATGAAGATAATACCTCTGGCAACATTTGTATCGACTGATCTACAACAAGCAAAATAATATCTGCTCCTGCTGCTTCCTGAAAAGATCTATCAATTCCTGCCTGCTCTATCTCATCTGCTGTTTGTCTAATTCCTGCCGTATCTACAAATGTTAAAAATTCACTCTCTTTATACACTCCTGCTTCAATAGTATCTCTTGTAGTTCCGGCAACCGGTGTAACTATAGCTCTATTTTTTTCAAGCAAGCAATTAAAAAGAGAAGACTTACCAACATTAACAGAACCAACTAAAACTATTTTAATTCCTTGTTTTATGTATTGCTGCTTAGGAAATGTTTTGAGTAACTTTTGAATCTTAGTTAGTAGAGCATCCATTTTTTGAGCAATGTCTGAACCAAACTCCATTTCTTCATCAAGAAACTCAAAGCTTCCTTCACAAAATGCCATCATTTCAAGCACTGAATTTTCAATTTCAGCAACCCAAGATGATAAAGTTCCTTCAAGCTGTGCAAGGCTGTATTTTAAACTTGCAGCTGTTTGCGCATGAATTAAATCATGGATAGCTTCAGCCTGAATCAAATCAATTTTCCCTAAAAGAACTGCTCTTTGAGTAAATTCTCCCTTACCGGCCAAACGTGCTCCTTGAGCAATCATTTGATCAATAATAGCCTCAATTATAAATTGATTATTGTGACATGTTATCTCAACAACATCTTGCCCCGTAAAAGTTTTAGGGCCCTTCATAACTAAAAATAAAACTTGATCTATCGATCGATCTTCTTGGTCTACAACGAAACCAAAATGAATGGTATGAGTTTTTTGCTCAACTAATTTTTTTCCCGAAGATAAACGGGCAGCTCTGTCAACTAATTGAAAAACATCTTTTCCTGAAAGACGAAGTAAAGCTATTGCTCCAGAACCCACAGGAGTACATTGTGCAACAATAACTTGTTCATCATGTGAAACTGTAAACTGATCTTTATTCATCTTTTTTTGAATTATCTACATCAGAATTTAAATAACCTGAACTATTTTCTTGTTGGTCATTTCTATTTCTATTGCGATTGCGACGATAGCGATAATATCTTCTGCGTCTATTTTGGCCAGGCTGATTTTCATCTCTTTTTTGATCCGAAAACTTAGCTTGGTCTTTAAACTCAGAAGAATTAAATTGCTTGCTTACATATTGCTGCAAAGTTTCTTCTTGAGCAATCTCTGTTTTATTTTCTTTTTCTTGTTGAGGTCTTGCACGTAATGGTCGAACTTGCATATTAGGCTGTTTTGGCTGTTGTTGTACTACCTTTTTTTCAATTTGCTCATTTTTGATAGGTTTTATTTCTAAACCAAGCTCTTTAAGTTGTTGATCAATCTGTTTTTTAATACCTGGATTATTAAAAAGTCCTGAATAAGATCCTTTAGCTAACATGCTATCTGATACTTTTTCAGAGCTATCCCCATTTTTAAAAAAAAGTGCAATTTTAGCTTTTTTTGCACCAAAACCTAAAAATCCTGACTGAGCGTCTTCAAGAATTTTTACAAAGAATTCTTGCGGTGAATCTGATTTTTTTAATGCTTCTTCAATAGCCTTAGCAATAGTAGAGCCTTGTGTAATAACTGATTTCATACAGTGATTTCCTTGTGTACCAATCTTAGTTTTTTAAGCCAGGGATAGAAATGTAACTATTCATATAATTTAAGATACTTTAAATATTAGAGAATGTAAATTTTGATTACCCTAAAAAGCTTTTAACTAAAAAAAATTGATTTTGTAGTAAGATTAAGATTATATAATTTAATTTTATAATTTCATAAACTAGATTTTAATGGAGTGGGAAACGGGATTTGAACCCGCGACCTTTGCCTTGGCAAGGCAACGCTCTACCAGCTGAGCTATTCCCACAAGATAGATAGTTAAAATTGTATCAGTTTTTAAGATCTTGTCAAACAGCTTTTTATTATTAGCTCAATATTTCAAGGCTATTTTCTAAAAATTATTTCATTTGTTTTACAAAATAGATTTTCATGGTATAGAAAATAAAAAGCTCTTAAAATAAGGATCCTGATGCTTTATTCTGTTACTGGTACCATTACTCACATCAAAGAAAATAAAATTGTTCTACAATATTCAGGTTTATGCTTTGAGCTCTTGTGTCCTCAGGCCTCAAGCTTATCATTGGATCAGCAAACAACTCTGCTGACATACCTGCACTGGAACCAGGAGCAAGGTCCTACTCTTTTTGGTTTTAAAGATATTTTAGATAAGGAAGTTTTTCTTTCTATTATTGATTGCTCAGGAATTGGTCCAAAACTAGGTATAGCCATTCTTGAAGCAATAACAGCTCAAGATTTTCTTCAAATAATTGCCCAAGAAGACATTAAAGCTCTCAACATAGTTAAAGGTCTTGGCGGCAAAAAAGCTGAACAGCTCATACTCCATTTTAAAGGCAAGGTTGATAAAATAATAGCTAAGCATCCAATTACAGAAAAAAACAAAACTATTGCTGCATTTTCTGATCTACAGCAAACTCTTACTTCTTTAAATTATAGTCCTACAGAGATAAAACAAACTACCACTATTCTCCGACAAGAAGCCACTGGAAAAGACATTCCTTTCGACCTACTTTTAAGAAAAGCTCTAATCTTACTCGCAAAAAAATAAACTTTCTATAGTTTATACAAAACTTACTCTCAAACAAAAAGGACTATATTTATGATCGCCTTAAAATCACTTGTCCATCTCTTTGATGTCCCTCTTGCCTGTATTTTCTTGCTCGTTGGAATTCTTCTTTCGTTTTTAACAAATTTTCCTCAACTTCGAAAATTTGCAGAGTTTATAAAGATCCTGAATTTTAAAACATCTCAAGAATCATCTTTAAATACCCTTAGCCCTCTGCATGCATTGTATACAGCTATGTCAACAAGTCTTGGTATGGGTAATATTATATCTCCTGCTATTGCTATAGCAATTGGTGGACCAGGTGCTCTTTTTTGGATGATTGTATATGCAATATTTGGGTCAGTAACTAAATACACTGAAGTGTTTTTTGCTGTAAAATATAAACGATATGCAAAAGATGGATCAATTATTGGTGGACCCACTGGCTATCTATACCAAATACATCCATGGCTTGCTAATTGGTACGGAATTTTAAGTATTCTTCTATTTTCAGCATGGTCATCCCTTCAATCAAAAACTCTTGCTGCAACCTATGCTCATTATGGTATTAAAGAATACGTAAGCGGAACTCTTTTGGCTTTATTTGTCTTTGGTATGCTTATGAGCGGAACCAAAACAATCGGTAAATTTGCATCCCGATTAGTTCCTATGCTTTTTATGTTTTATATAAGCATTGCATGCTTTATTATTTTTGCAGATCTAACAATTTTAAAAGAAGCAATTAAATCTATATTTACCCATGCTTTTGAACCTACAGCCGCAGCAGGTGCATTTACAGGAGCAACTATACTCATGGGCCTTAGACAAGGAATTTTCAAAGGTGCTTTTACAACTGAAGCTGGAGTAGGTACAGCAGCAATTCCTCATGCCTATGCTCAGACAGAATTTCCACAACAACAAGCTATTCTTGGAATGTATTCAATCTTTATGAATACATTTTTATGTATAATTTCAGGCCTTGTTGCATTAACTACAAAGATATGGCAATTAGAACCTGTTTCTAACGATTTAGCTTTTAAAGCCTTTAGCAAAGCAATGCCAAATTTTGGACCAATTGCACTAACCGCAACAATTACTATATGTATTATTGGAGCAACATTAGGAAATAGTTTTAACGGTAGCAAATGCTTTGGTTTTTTTACCAACAACAAATATATGGGCAGATACTATATCTTTGTATGTACTTTTATTTTTATGGGTTCAATAGTGGATACTTCAACACTGTGGGACATTGCTGATCTATTTTTACCACTCATCGCTATTCCTAACATGATCGGAATTATTATTTTAACCTTAAAACATAGAAAAGAACTTACAGCATAAGCATCTATTAAGTATATTTATAAAACGAAAATTTAACCTACAAAAGAAATGCTTGCGCAAAACCTGCTAAATATAGTTTTTCATCAATCATTAATTTTTGATTCGCAAATAATTTTGATGTTGCCAACATTTGTTCAACCAAATCAATTGTTACTATAGTTACTTTATTTTGAATAAAATATTTCAAAATTTCATTATAATTATCTGACACAAAATTCATAAATTCTGCTGATAACTTCAATGTTTCTTTAGAATCTTTATCTCTCCACCATCTTTGTATAGATGTGGCATTCTTTTTTTTAACATTTTCTAAAACAGAACTACTTGCGTTTTTTTGTAAATAATCATCAAAAAATCTTACTGGAAACTCCATCATTCTATACTGTTCTTTTAAAAACTTAGCGATAGCGCTTTTGATATTTATATTTTTATACCCATCAAGATAACCAATAGCAAAATTTTCAAGAAAAACATTAGAACGTTCACGATAGTCCTCTTGTTTATCAAGTTCACTATCATTTATCTTTTCAATAATGTCCGCAAGCAAAGTAAGGTCGACTAAAACTGAACAATTTGTTCTCATGGTTCCATTATCAATATACGATACTCGAGAATTTTTTTTATTAAAAAAAACATTTTCTACATGAAAATCTCCATGACATAGCACCTTCCAATTACGTGGGTTAGTTGGTTGATTATTATAATTTATAAATAGCTGTTGAAAATACGCTAATGTTAATCCAACTCTATAACCACAATTTACAATTTCATCATGTATACCATTTTGAAAAACAATAGAAAAAATAGATTCGCCTTGAGCAGCATGAGTCATTTCAAGCGCATATACAGAACTACTTATTTTATAAATAAATATTTTTTCAAGCCAAGTTATAGTAGGCAAATTTTTTATATGTTTTTTTTCTTTATCATAACGATTTTTAACTAATTTTTTAGCAATATCTTCTTCTTGTAATTTTTTAAGACTTAACCAAGCATCTTTGCTTTTACTTATTTTTATAAAAAAAATATTTTTTCTTTTTTTTTCACTTAAACTATTGCCTTTAGCAACACCTACTAACGCACTAACAGCATATATAACAACTGATTGCGCTCCTGTTGGTACCTTTTTAACTTCTATATTTTGATCTTCGCGAAAATATTGCGTTAACATTATTCTTTTAATAGCTTCTGGTGTTGGATAATCACCATCTAATTCTTTTTCTGTAAACACAGCTTCTTCAACAAGAACTACAGAAGATGCGTAACAAATTACCTCCAATAAGGATAAGCATATAATAATAATAATACTTACTTTTTTCATATAATCCTTTTTTCAAAACACGCAGCATAATATAAATATAACCAAGATCAATAGCGAATATACCAACAAAACATTTGATTAATTTTATATAACCACTACCTATTCAAACAATAACCTTCTATGTTTCCTGATATATATCGGAAATTAAGATTTTTAGATGCAATCGTTTCAATCCAAGCTGCTACTTTATCATAAGAGACAACACAATCTGCTTCGCGTAAAATCATGCTTTTTTCTGTTATTTTATAAGCATAATTAATAAGCATTTGTTTACTTGGAGTTGGATAATCGATAACGTCAAATCTACTCGCAAGAGCTGGATCTTCAAGTTCATCATTACTTGCTACAAAAATAAGCATTGGAGGCATATCTAAAGCAACAGAAGAACCATCTATTTCTGTTCCAAAATAAGCTGTTGACAGTCGTGTTCTATCACCATTAAAGATACGCTTAGCTGCACTTACCATATCTTTATTATTCAACCATGTCGCTTCATCAAGCATAACTATAGAACCTATATTATTATTCATTGCCTGAGATCGTAATACCTTTAAGAAAGCTCCTGGCTTTTCCGCATCACCTTCAAGCTCTTGTAAAGAATTAATAATCAAATCTTGATAATAAACAGCTTCTGGTAAAAGCTCTTGAATCCATGATGCAAGAGTCTGAACAAAATGAGTTTTTCCTATACCACCAAGACCATGAAGATATACATAACGAGGTCGCTTGCTGTTTTTATCAAACAAGCTATCAATAAATTTTGAAACATTAATTTTAATATACACTAAACTGCTTGATCCTTGATTTATGTTATATTCTGAAAAAAATCTATCTATTCTTTGGTTAAGCTCATGCTTAATTTCAAGAATTGATTGATGGTCTTTTGAAAAGAGATTAGATTTTGGTTTATACAAAATAAAACCAAGCGCAAATTTTAAAAAGTTAATACTTTTTTCTTTAAGCGCATCACTCTGTCGCACATCAATAAAAGCATTAGTTATTTTTGACCATAAAACTTTAGGAATAAAACATTTATTTTTTGCAAAATAATTTTCTAAAGATTCAAGTGAATTATTTGGCAAATAAAATAAATTATATACAGATTTCCCAAGACCACCCAATTTATCTGCTGCACTAAATATAGCTGAATATCCTGCATAACTTCCCCCTATAGACTCTTTGCCTAAGCACCATATCGTAACCAATGCTGCAATACTCATCAAAGAAATATAAACCCCTGATTCTATACCCGGTTCTGTAAGCGACATAAAACGAGCTTTATTTAATTTATCGATACAATCTTTTTGAAACTGCTCAAACTCAGCCAAGAGCAAAGATTCTTCTATTTTTTTATGTTTTCTTTGAGGAGTAACGGCAAGATCATCATGATTATTAGAAAAAACATTAGACGCACAACCAAGATCATACATTAATCTTTCGTACTTGGTGTATAAATTATCCTGATCAAATGCATCATGATAACGTATTGTATCATAAGGATTTGCAGCAACATCTTTACCCGCAGTCGATTCGGTTGAAAAAAAAATACTCACACTAAAAATAAAAAAAATTATATTTCTTAGTTTCATTATGTTCTCCCCCTTAAAAAAACTGTAATTCTTTTTTAAGAAAGATATTAAAAATGATATTCAAAAGAAAGAGTTTTTTATAAAATTAGCCTATTTGATCGTGCTGCTCTAATACTAAGTCAACCGAAATAATTTCATGATCAGGATGAGCTTGAAATCCAAGCTCTATAATTTGATCTAAAAATTCTACAGGCCGCATACCAAGTTCTGCCGCCTGATGAAATAAACAAGTTGCCGGAGTAAGTGCTGGAAGGGTATTAAACTCTAATATTACAACACGTTTTTTGCCAGTTGATGATTGAGTTTCATCTTGAAAAAAACAATCAATTCTTGAATATCCCTGACAACCAACAGCTACAAAAGCTTTACTTATAACTTGTCGTACAAAATCAATATCCTCTTTTGATAATCGAGCTGGAGTTTGATTTTCACCAGCACCTGGTAAGAACTTTTCTTCCATAGAAAGAATAGTTTTTTTACTAACTACTTCACTTGGAATAAGCGCCTGAGGATTTTTATTGCCCAAAACCCCCACTGTTAATTCCATACCTATAATTTTTTCTTCAATTAAGGCAAACTCCTTAGTTGCAAAAATTTCAGCTAAGGCTTTTTGTAGCTCTTGCTCATTTTGAGGAGATGCAACCATAACACTACATCCATCATCATGCGGTTTTACAATATAAGAAAAATTAACCAACCTTAAAAATTCTTGTAACTGTTCAAGTCGCTGAACTATAAAGTCTGTCTTTGAAAGTAAGAATGATTGCGGAACATCAAAGCCCTGCGATCTTAAAAATTGTCCTGCTTTATATTTATCGATGCAAAGTGCACTAGCAAATACTAATGGACCATTATATGGCAAACCAAGCATTTCTAAAGTTCCTTGAACAGTACCATTTTCTCCTGAACCACCATGAAGTGCAATAAATACAAAATCTGCTATCGATTTTAAATCAGACCATCGAATAGGATCCGCTTCGTTAAGCCTTGCCACAATCTCTTTAGTTGATGTACAAACTAAGAGTTTTTGTGATAGTTTATAAATCTTATTTTCTTGATCTACAAAAACAGGTATCACTTCATATTTTTCATCTGAAAGCTTATAGCAAACATTGCGTCCTGATTCTAAAGAGATCTCTTTTTCATTAGAGGCACCACCAAGAAGTACGGCTATTCTTTTTTTCTTTTGCACAACTTTTTCTTGCACAACTTGCTCCATCTTATAATTTTTTAATTCTGTTTTGATCAAATGATTAATCAGTTGCCCATGCCCCATACCAATCTCTGCTGCTTGTCTAAAAACAAAAGAAGAAGGTGCCATTCCTGAAATTGGATTACTATCTAAAATAATTACTTCACCATTTGTGGTTAAAAATCCATCAATTCTTGCTATGTTTTTAAAAGATAAAGCCTTAGCTGTTGCTATACAAACTTGTTGAATTTTATCTAATTTATCTTGGCTACAGTGAGCTGGAGTACGTTTATTTGCTGCTCCTGGCATATATTTATGATGATAATCAAAAATCTCAACACCTTCACGCAGCATAATTTCTGTTGGCGGCAAAGCAAAAAATTCACCCGTTTGACTATCTGTAATAACAATTGTGTTAAATTCCATGCCATCAAGTTTTTCTTCAATCATAATATCTTGACCAACAGAGCAAGAAATAAAACATGATTTTTTTACAAATATTAATAATTCAGAAATATCATGCGCAACAAATACACCCAAACTTGAACCTTCAGCTTGTGGTTTAACAACAAGAGGAAAATCTAATGCATGTTTTTTGATTTCACTATCAAAAAACTTACTGTCGCTGTTTATAACCTGTTCAACGGTTACGGCAAAACCTCGTGGTGTCAAAATGTTATGCATTGCTAAATATTTGTTTTGTAAAACCTTATTCATGCCAAGAGCACTACCAAAAACCTTAGTGCCTAAATATGGAATTTTAAAAAGTTCTAAAATTGCCTGCAAGCGTCCATCTTCTGCATACTTTCCATGAACTGCAATATACATAAAATCAATCAAAGCTGGCAGGTCATCCCAAGCAATTTTTTTTGCTTCGGTTTCAAGTCTATTTTCAAAATCAGAAATTTTACCACGATACAAAAAAGTCCATGGTAAAATATATAAATCACCCACTGCTGTCTGAAATAACGGAACAATTTCATATAAGGCTGTATCTAAATGATCACAAATAGTTCTGCCTGAATTGAACGAAACTTCTCGTTCAATAGATTTTCCACCAAACAAAACACCAACCTTGATCATAAAATTCCCTAAAAAATGCTTTATATAAATATTTTGTAGTATAACAGTTGATTTTATTTTTTTTAAGACCTAGTATAGTAAATATTTTTACTATTAATAATTTAATGTTTTCTTAAAAAAATGAACAAATATTTCATATTGTCTATTATTATTTTATTACATTATTTTCCAACAATACCTTCTTATAGCAATTGCTATATCCAAACTTCAGGCCAAAAAAGCTCTTTGGACAACAGAGAATCAAAATATGAACCCGGCGATAGAGATTCTTTAACATATAAAGATTCAAGGATTACAGTAGAAGTAATAAATGGAGATTATGTTGAATCAACAATATTTGTTCTCGACTGTGCTGAAGATGAAGTAGTTTTGCCTTATCAAGTAATTACTTATAACACAATAAACTTGCCTGATTATGATAAGGTTTATGAATCAGCTGATCAAAATGGTAATCCTGATGATTTTTTACATGCAGAAACTAAATTAAGATTAAAAAAAATTGGCTATTACCAAAGATATATGTTTATAGATCCTTATAATCCAGAAAAATTAATCGCGCCTGGATCTTCATATAAATATCCCGTTTCTGCATCTACCTTTTTCGCTTTATGCAGAATACTAAACACAACTTCAACTTTTAGTTGTTGTTCAAGCCATAATAATAGGATACCTTCTATTTCTGCTCCTAAGTTATCAGCAGAATCTCTTGATCGATCTAATAGCCCCAGCAATAGACCTAATTCGTCTTCCGATTTATCTCAAAATGATTCTAGTTCGGGCCATAATGTAAATAATAATTCTTTTGCATTCTCAAATGAGATGGTACACTCTTTGAGTACTTCACTTTTTTCCGCTTTATCAAGTACATCTTTATCTAATGGATTAGTACAGAGTAATTCATCTAAAAAAAGCTGCGTAGAACGACTCGAAGAAAGAACAATCGGTAATAAATTTCTTCCACCAAAGAACAAGCGATCATAAATTTTTTATAACAATGAAAGTTTCTTATGAAAATAAAACATAATACTCTTGTATGGATTGATCTTGAGATGTCAGGACTTAATTGGCAAAATGATGTTATTCTTGAAGCTGCTGTTGTTATAACTGACCCTGAATTAAATGTTATAGCTCACGGACCAAATTTAATTATTAATCAGCCAGATAATATTTTAGATAATATGAATCCATGGTGCATGGAAACACACTTTAAATCTGGACTAATTCAAGGATGCAAAAATTCAACCATAAGCATGCAACAAGCTGAAACTGAAATTTTAAATTTTTTACAATTACATTGCGAAAAAAATAATGCTCCATTATGTGGAAACACTGTTTGGTTTGATAAACTTTTTCTACAAAAAGATATGCCAAGCATCGTTGATTTTTTACATTACCGCGTTGTTGACGTAACAGCATTTAAAATTATTATCAGTCAATGGGCAGGCAAAGATATTTTTTTCAAAAAACAAAATACACATCGTGCACTTGATGATATCATGGAGTCGATTGCTGAACTTAAGTTTTACAAAGAAAATTTTATCACAATTCCTGATAATCCGAGCCTATTTAAGCAATAGGATCAATAGTAAAAGCAAGAGAACTGATAAGTCTTAATTGTCGAGCTTGATAAAACAAACTAATAAGATTTTGACGTGAACCAGATTTTAAAATTATCTTTTGAAAATAAACTTTTTTCACTCTATGAACCAATGCCGGCACTGGTCCTAAAACTTCTGCTGCAAAATTTTTCTGTAATACTAAATTTTTAAAAAAATTAACCAACATAATTCCTTCTTGCTGCATAGTAATTTCATCTTCACAACGAAACTCAATCTCTGCAATGTGTCCACAAGGTGGATATAATAGTGCTGATCGATTTTCAATTTCATATGCATAAAACTGTAAATAATTAATTTCATCAAGAAAATTAAAAATTGGATGCTGATCAAATGCTTGAATAATAACTAAGCTTTCATCAGATTGTCTTCCAGCGCGACCTGAAACTTGAATCAATTGTTGTAATGTATTTTCAGAAGCATTATATATCGGAAAATGTAAATTCAAATCTGCCCATAAAACTCCAACCAAAGTAACCTTGGGAAAATGATAACCCTTAGTAATTGACTGAGTTCCTACTAAAATATCTATATGTCCTGCATACATATCTTCAACAGTATGAGCCCAACTTCTTTTTTTAGAAGTTGTGTCCAAATCAGCCCGTTCAATACGTGCCTGAGGAAAAAACTTTTCAAGCATAGCAACTACTTGCTGTGTTCCTATTCCCTTTTTTATAAATTGATCTTCATACTGTTTACATGATGGACATTGATGAGGCAAAAGCTGCTTAAAACCACAATAATGACATAGCAAAAAGTTATCTTGATGCAACGTCAAACTGACTGAACATTGATGACATTCAAACACATAACTACAATTACATTGCACAAAAAAACTATATCCCCGTCTATTTAAAAAAATGATAGTTTGCTCTTTTTTTTCAAGCCTATCAACAATTGCTTGATAAAGCTCATCGTGAATCCAGCCATATTTACGCCTTTGTCCTTTTTGAAGCGATACTGTTTTAATCTGCGGAAATTTTCCAGAAAAACGTTGTTTCATTTGCAAAAACTTCCAACCCTTTTTTTCAATATTCCATAAAGAGCTCAAGCTTGGCGTTGCCGAGCCAAGAACGATAGGAATTCCCATACAAGATGCTTTAAGAATTGCCATATCCTTTGAATTAATCTTAGGATGTTTTTTTTCTTGATAGCCATGATCATGCTCTTCATCAATAATCACAAGTCCCAAATGAGGTATAGGAAGAAGAACTGGCAAATGAACCCCAATAATAATTACTGGGTTTTTTTCTAATAAAAATTGCCATAACATTTTTTTCTGTTTTGCTGTTGATGCACTATGAAAACCAATCACAGGTATTGCTTGAAAAGCTTGAGAAAAAATTTCTTGAAATCGAAGCGCTAATGTTACCTCTGGAAATAAAAGCATAACAGCTTTATTTTTTAATATAGCTTCTTGTACTAATTTTTTATAGACCTCTGTTTTTCCAGAGCCTGTAACACCATGCAATAAAAAAACATCATGTTTTTGATTTTGAACAGATGGCAACATGGCATCAAGAACTTTTTGCTGTTCTTGAGTAAAAACAATTTCAGACTTTTGATCTTCATTCTGATTAGAAAAATATAAAGAAACATCATCTTGCTGCGCTAAAAACATCTGTAAGCGACGCTGTAAATATAACTGATCTATCTGATAATAATTTGCAACTTTACTAATGAATGAAAAATATTTTTCATCTTGAGGAAATGGGAAAATAGAAATAATCGGCTTTAATTCAAACTCATATTTTTGTTTTTGATCAGCTATTGATTCAATAACAGCTGGAACTATTTGCTTTCTGAGTGGAACTTCTACCAAAACACCTGGCGCCATAGAACTCTGCCATTCTAAAGGAACTGTATACGTAAATACCTGAGAAGCATAAGATAACAAACGAACATGTATATTCATAATTTTTTGAATAAAAAATCTATATCAATAAAGTATAAACTGTTCAAAAAAAAAGTATAATTTAATACCAAAAAAACAAGGCTGAAAGTATTCAGCCTTGTTTTTAAAATTATAAAAATTTTAATTTTTATTTCGTTCAATATCATTGCGTTCTCGCTCAATGCGATTACGCTCTCTTTGTATTCTATTCTGTTCTTTTAGTGCATCAGCCTGACGATGCTCAGCATATGCTTGGGATTGCGCTGCTTTTGCATGAGCTTCTGCGGCACGTGCTTTACGTTGCTCTTCAAGATACAATTCATACATTTGCAGCTCTTTAGAATATTCCTTAGTACAAACAACCTCTTCTAAGACATTTTCTAGTAATTCTATACCTTTTATAACATACAACTCATACATATTATTTAATCTTTTTAAGCTTTGAATATCATGTTTGAGCGTATTAACAAAATCTTTAATTGGATATGTTGATTCTGCACCAACCTTTTTTCGTACATTTTTAATGAGTATTTCTGAATTATTAACTAATAAAATACAATCACTATATCTTAAAACAGTTTGCATAAAATCTATTTGGCTAAGTATCTCATCTAAATCTAAAGCTGTTTTTTTATCAACAAAATCTAATGATAAGCTGCGAGCTGAAAGCTCTGATTTAATAAGCTTGCCTTTTTTGTTAATTTCAAAAAATTCTTTATTCAAAACTTTTGCTTGAACAAGCAACTCATGTAAAGCTTTATCATCAGCAAACAACTCTGTTTTATAAAGTATTACTTGTTGATATAGTTGAACAAATTCAAATGCTTTTTTTAAACTAAAAGCATATAAAATTTCATTAATTTTTTTAGATAATTTTTTAAACTCTTGAACCACTTCTTTCATCTCAGATGTCCAATTCCAAAATGCAAGATAACTTCCATAACGACTGGAAATAGTAACATAAACAGGATTAATTTTATCAGCCATAACAAGTAATTTATTTTCAAGCAACGTACAAGCACATTCATGAGCTGTTTTACTTTGGCTATAAAAATATTTTTCACCTTGCTCAACTAATTCATATGCTTCTGATATCAAACGCCTAGAACGTAAAATAATCGATTCATTTGTTTCTCGCTTCAGCCAATACACAGCTGTACCCAAAGCTCCAATCCCTGCCAACGTTATTGCGACTGAATTTTTACCACAAGAATCATTTTCATAAGTTTTTTTATAAAATACTGGATTACATTCATACGAAATTAGAAAAAAAATTGCCATTGTAAAAGTTTTTTTAAACATAAACACTCCTTAGCGAGGATAAGAGGTTACGATAGGGGTTCCACGATATAATGGATGAAAAATCGCTGCATTGCGAATTCTTATTAATTCTATCTTAAGAACATAGTTGTTCAATTTTAAATCTATAAAGTCAGCATGTAATCTATTTTCATAATCATCAACTTTATCAAGCAAACGATTCATTTTTGTTACAAAAATCTTAAGCCCTTTAATTCCTGGCTTAGTAATACCTTTGTCTTTAAAAAAAGGAAGTACGTCTTGCCCCTTATCAACTGCTTGAATAATATCGCCCCATTCATTTCTGACTTCTGTCAAAAAATTCATAACTTCAAGCTCAAGATAATATTTTTTCAAAAACTTATAAACTTTTTCTAATTTAGCGAATAAATCAGATTCTGATGAATAATTTTCTTTGCTTTTTTTCTTCTTTTTTATAATTTTTTGTAAAACAGCCTTATCCCTTCGAAGTCGCTTTAAATATGTTGTATCAACTTGATTTGCTACCTTAAAAAGATTTTGAAGATCTATATTGTTATATAGCTTCATCTGACCAGATAGTTTAAAATATTCTGTTATTACTAGTTGATGTTTTTGCCTAATACTTTCTACGCTGTTAGCACCTAGATGAAAAAATGAGAAAAATAAAAGAAAGAAAATAATTGTTTTTTTATGGTTCATATAATCCCTAATCTGATCTGACAAATCTCGATAATTCTCTACCAATTAATTTGTCATCAGCTTAATTTGATTCTTAAAGAAAGAATCTATTTATTAACTAAAATAAGCCTATCAGAAATAGGTTTTTTTTCAATTTTACTCCTTTTGCAAAAAGAAAAAACTTCTCTAAAACTATTGCAAAATAATAAATAAAAACATTAGGCTGTATACTATAACGCCTAAAGGGGGAATTTTTATGTATTTATTCAAAAAACAATTACTATTTCTTTTCTTGTTGTTTACCCAAGCAGCGATTCAATCAGCATCTTTTTTTAAAGATGCCAAAGGATATGCTCGAATAACAGAAGATTTTGATAACACCCATGATCAAAAAGAATTTGAAAAAGTTGATTATTCAACCATAAAACGAGAAGATCTTTTTATAGTAATTGGTCCAAATGATAGCCATGCTAAACTTGCATTTTTTGAACAAAAACCAAACGGAAAATATCAGGTAAAATTCTTTAAATTAGAAACTCCTAATATATCTGCTGAATTTTCAACAGAAAAAGAGGCTCAATATTTTTTATATGATTTTATGACTAAAGAACCAGTAGTGACTCGACGTCATTTCTACGCACCAAAGCGACCAGGCTATGACTGGAGAAAAGTACCCTCAAGTAATCGACGACGATAAATATTTAAGATTTATACATTATAGCTTCTTGGATATGTGAACTTAAAATTTTATCACTATCAGCAATATCAGCTATAGTTCGAGCTAATTTTAAAATTTTATGATAACTTCGCATACTTAAATTCAGCTTTACAAAAGCCTGCTCAAGCATTTTTTGAGCATCTGTGTCAATTGTGCAAAATTGTTCAACTTCAGCGGCAGACATCATGCTATTACTTTTATGTACCGTTTGAAATCGCTGCTTTTGGCGAGCAAGAGCACAGGAAATACCCTCTTTGAGCTTAGCAGAACTAATTTGATCAGGAGTTTTAACATCTGTGGCATCCTGATAACTCACTGCTTGAACCGAAACTTTAATATCGATTCTGTCCAATAATGGACCTGAAAGCTTTGATTGATATTTTTGAATTTGCAAAGAAGAACAAATGCAAGTTTTAGTATTATCACCAAAATAACCGCAAGGACATGGGTTTAAGGCTGCAACAAGCAAGAATGATGCTGGGTACTGTATTGATTGTTGAACTCGGGAAATATCTGCAACTTTACTTTCTAAAGGCTGACGTAAAGCCTCAAGCACATCTCGCTTGAACTCAGTCAATTCATCTAAAAACAATACTCCGTGATGAGCCATACTTGCCTCACCTGGTTTAGGAAAACTTCCTCCGCCAATCAGTCCCGGTAATGAAACAGAATGATGAGGGGATCTAAATGGCCGCTGAACAATTAAAGATTTTGTCCCAAGTTTACCGCTAATTGAATAAATTTTAGTTGTATCAATAATTTCCTGAAAGGTCATTTCGGGTAAAATAGTTAAAAGTCTTTTTGCAAGCATTGTTTTACCTGAACCCGGCGGACCTGAAAATAAAATATTATGCCTACCTGCTGCTGCTATCTGCAATGCCCGCTTTGCCCAAGACTGGCCTCTGACATCAGAAAAATCTATATTTTCAATTTTTTGAGTTGCTATATATTGGGCAACATCTGTTTTAGTTGGAGTAATTTTTGATTCACCGCGCAAAAAATGCACTAATTCGACCAAGCTTTTAACCCCAAAAACTTCTACATTTTCTATAAGCCCTGCTTCATATGCATTATCATGCGGTAATATAATTCTTTTTTTCCCTAATTTATGAGCATCGCATGCTATTGCAAGCGCTCCTTGAATTGGCTTAATGGTTCCATCAAGCGACAATTCACCTATGATAATAGTCTCACTTAAAAATTTCGGATCAATATCAATCATTTTGCTTGCATACAAAATACCAAGCGCAATAGGCAAATCAAAAAGAGTTCCTTCTTTTTTAATATGCGCAGGAGCAAGATTTACAGTAATTTTTTTTTCAGGAACTTTAAATCCAGAATTTTTTAAAGCAGTTACTATTCGCTGACGACTTTCCTTTATTGCTGTATCCGGAAGACCAACAATAAAGAAATTTACAAGGCCAAAAGATATATCAACTTCTACATCAACTTGATGTGCATGGACCCCAATAGTTGTTGCAGAAAAAATTTTTGTATGCATAAAATGATCTATTTTTTTTAATTTTGTGTAAACTACAAATACATGTGCTACAAGTACTACACAATAATGAATAATATCAGGATTTTACAATTAGAAAAGATGTGCGATAAGAAAATTTCTCACGCTTGACTACTAGGCAAACAAAAGGAAGACAAACAATGAAAAAATTTCTCATAGCTTTAATTGTTTTAACAAGCTATAGCGCTATTATTAAAACAATATTAGTAATTGGTGATCCCCATGCAGCAAGTGATGCAACATTCAGTTTCGACGTTGGATTTATCAAATTTGATCCCCAAACAAATGAGTCAGCTCCTCGATTTTGGACAGCTACCAATGATACAACGATTAGTACTATGGCTGATAACACTAAACAATACGGTCTTTCAATCATCTATCAAACTCCATCCTTTGTTGAGCCAAATCTTCAAAGTATAGCTATACCTATGGCAAACAGTGAAGCTGCCACTATTTATCAACTTAATGGATCTAAAGTTGATTTTACTGTAGAGGCTAATCCTATTTGGGGAAATGCCTTTAAACTCTTTGATGTTATTAATCAAAAACCTTTTTTTGTTATCAACGGACAACTTAACAATCTTTACAGCGTTCAAAATATTGAGCGTTACACAGTAACAACTGATAAGCAAAATATTACAGAATTAACTCGTTATGATTTTGGAACTGGAAAAGAAATTGGCGCGATTCTTGGCTTTATGGATTCTATCTATGCAGCATATAGCACTGGTACATTTGGACCAGGTGATTCAAACATTGCTCTCTTAGAAAAAAGACAAACAACTGGTAGCAAAAATGAAATTCAACCTTACCTTTCTTTACTGACATCAGAACCAATTACAACGAGCACGAGTGCTTTAATTGGAGGAAGCGGACAACCAGCTCTTGCAGATTTTGGTCCAGCAATAAACTTACATAACATAGTCAGAAGAGTTTATTTTACTACTCAAGCGAAAGCGCATGCTTCTGGAGTTGCAGCTGCCATAGCACAAATATTTATTTCTAATGCGAATAAAACATTTTCTATGATTTTTGGACCAATTATTCCAGAAAATATTTTAGCCTCTGCAACATCGTTTGATACCGTAATTTCTGCTGCAAGCAATAATACTATTCGGATTACACAAGCAACTGGAATGCTCACCAGTACAAATTTATCATATATGATTGTTGCACGAGACAGCGGAAGCGGAACTGGCCCACAAGAAATTTATGCTGTTCCTTTAATGACTACTGGTGATTATACAGGAATGATTGCTGATTACTCTTCTGTAACAACTACTTTTGGGTCTCTTAAACCAATATTTATAAATCGATACTTTACAAATGTTTTAACTGATGCAACTCAAATTAGTATAACAAACCCAGCAGTGCAAGATCAAATTTGTGTAGGCGGAATTAATAATCTACCTATCAACACTGGTAACATACAGGAACTTTATACCGTTGGTGATTCTGTCTATATTGTGATTGCAAATAATTATGCTACAGATAATGCTCCCGGAACATATCGAAGCCAAGCTATTTTTGCAGAAGATGGTCATATTATAAGCTGGACACCATGGACACGTGTACTTGGATCCGATAAACAAATGGCTTATAGTTATATCAATTATAGTCACTTAACAGCTTTATATCTTGCAGCCATAACACCAAGTAACACTCCTGCATTCAAGTCTATTTATCAAACAACGTTTACTAACACGAGCAATTTATCTACGTTTTTAAACAAAGCACCAGGATATTCTGGCATTCAAGGTCTTTTTGATTTCAATCAAAAAACTCCTGGCTTTAATAATGAATTTTCAATGATGATCGCAACAGCATTTAAAAAAGTTACTTTTGCACAAACCGGAACTAACAATAGTGGAAACTGTAGTGTACTTCCTATAACAAACAACGATGTACTTGCATTTGAAGATGATGCAATAGCCGAACAAACTTCAATCATAGCTGCTGAAATCGCTCATGATGCTAGTAACAATCATTATATTTTTGCTGCAGGCGCATCGGGAGTTTGTGTATACACAGATGACACAACTGGTATTTCTTGGAATGGAACACTAACAAGTATTACTGGCTTAAATAGCGGTCAAAATTGGAAAAAAGTTGGTAATTTCAAATTCGTTAAAAAATTAATATGGGATACTAATTATATTTATATCTTAACAAGCAATACTATTTATCGCATTGCTTTGGATCCAAATAAATTTAAGCAAGAGCCTACAACTGATCTTGATATTGAAATATTTTTTGAAGCCACAGATATTAGTAATACTACTTATTTCTTAGATCTTATTATTGATAATGACTATTGCTTACTTGGAACTACGCAAGGGCTGTATCAAATTTCTGGTAATATTCAAAAAATAAATTTACCTGGAGGATTACCTGCAGTATCACAACTATCTGTCATTTCACCTTCTGAAAATTTAGATCCTCAAAGATCATTTAAAACTTTGAGTAATTTATACGTATTAAACAATACCTTTGGAACACAGCAAGCAAAAATTTATCGCTTTGTTATACAAAATGGAGCACTAAGTCTTTTCCCTGATACTGTTGTAGGTGTTCCTGGAGATTTAACTAAAGGTAAACCTTCTCCGTTTATTATTTTTGATAACTATATCTCAAGTTATTTTACTGACGGTTCTTGGAATACAGCTCAATCTTACTTTCTTGGTCCTAATCAACCACAAGATGCTGAAGACTCTCAAAGTTCTCGTCCTGCTTTAATAGCTCCATTTGTTCTTCAAGTAAATAGTTTTGTACGCTCAGGAATGTCAAGTAGTCAAACAATTATGCCACTTTACACGTCAAAAGTTTATTTACCTTTTATCCCACTTGGAAGCAATATTATCAATATGGTTCGAGAAACAACCTCTGGCGCACTTATTGCATCTGGAGAATTTAGTCAAGCATATGCAAATGCATAAGAATTAAAAAGGATTTTTCAATGAACATTTTTTTATATCTATTTTTAATTGCTATCTGCAGTATACAAACTGCAGTAACAATACTTCCACCAGCTGGATTATTTTTACCATATGACATTAACATTAAACAAAAAAAGCCTGGAAAGCATAATTTACAATTAATATTTTTAGCAGAAAATAGTTACAATATTCAAGGATATGCAACTGATATAAAAGAAGAAAAAACTTTTTTTGTTAATCCTCTTGCTATCTATGAACCAGCTCAAAACGTTGTTTCTATGTATCAAGGATACGGAGTCGATGGTTCTATTACCCAAACACTAACTACTCCGTTTACAGAACTTCTTGATAGCATCGCTGGTGGACCAGGCGGTGGTGTAAGTAATTTACAAAATGGGATATTTAAGCCAACAGCTAAAATGTCTGCAGGCCAATTTTCATTGGGAGCAACCTTTGGACTTGCAAATTATTTTTACCTCAGCGCGTACTTGCCATTTTATTTTACTAAGCTTACTAACATAAAATGGCAATATGATGGAAATAATGCACTATTTTCAAATGAAAAAATTCAAAACGAATTAATCGATAGCTTTGCCCAGGACTCACTAAAATATTTCGACCTTAACATTGGAAACTGGAAACGTAATGGAATTGGGGATCTTGCAATTATTGGTGAATGGCAACGTGATTTTCCTCAACGATACAGAAGAACATTACGAAGTGTGCAGACTAATGCACGACTTGGAATCACATTCCCAACTGCTAAGAAAAATTGTTACAATGTAATCATGCCTATTGACTTTGGTTTTGATGGTGCTTTTAGTATTCCTTTTGGTGGACAAATTAGTCTAAATCTTGCAAATATTATTGATATCGGTTTTTCAGGACAATTTTGGTACTTCTTAAGCAATGAAAGAATACGCCGCATACAAACATTCCCAACGCAGACAGCATTACTCTTGCCAACGTTAGCTGAAACTCATAAAGAATTTTCTATAGTCCAAAATTTCAATTTATTTGGAACTATTCATACCGTTTGTAATCGTTTTTCTCTGAAAGGTTTTTATGAATATTGGCGCAAAGGAAAAGATACTCTAACTCCACTAAGCAACAATTTCAATTTTGCAACAGTAAACTCATCACAAACCATTGATGAAGAATCTCGCCATCAATTTTGCGTTATGCTTATGTATAGTCCACAAAAGGATGATTTTAAACGCGTTATACCGCAACTTGAATTTTTCTGGAAACTTTCAACTAATGGTATGAGGACACTTGCTGCTTCAACCTATGGTGGACAATTTTCTATTATTTTCTAAATACCAAATTAAGAAACAAACTTATTAAAAAAGCAGCATTAAAAATGCTGCTTTTTTTAATATCGAACAACAAACGCGGACTATAAGTTAATTTAGCTTTTGATATTTGATTGTTTTTGTTTACTATTTATTTTTTCAAAAAGGTTAGACCGTAATAATCTTATATCCAAAAATGTCTTTACAAATACTACCTTTTTTTAAAATTATGGTTTTTGCCTCTAGTGGATAAATAAAAACTACTAGCAATTATTATACGTCTGATTCTTCCTTGTTCCTCTGTACTAAATATTTCTGTTGTATCAGAAAGAATATCTTCCACTATTTTTGGCCTAGTTTGTTTTGATTCACTACTTGTCTCTTGGTCACTTGCTTGAATTATAAAGCTTTGAATAAAAACTATAGAAAAAAATAATACTATTTTCCCCATTTTTTAGCTCCTATCAAACAATATTTTATCATCCACTAAAGAATCTAGAACATTTACTAAACGGAACTTCAAGATAAAATTAAAAAATAAAGTCAGAACTTTTGTTATGACAATAAATTTATCAAATTAAATATTTTTATTGTTTTATAAATAAAACTAAAGACAGAAAACATACTTACTTAAAGTAACCTTTCTGTCTTTAGTGCTATTTTTATTAACAAATAACTATATTTATTTTTAGCTTGTTCAGTTACTTAATCATGGCTGTGATAACAAGCTTTTTTTTGCAACAACACTTACATTTTTTACAACAGTTTTTACAACATTTACCGCAGTTGCAATTCTGGGTACAAGTAGAACTACATTTTCCACAATTTTTGCATGAAGATGTACAATTTGTTTTGCAATTGTTGCAACAACTTCCTTTGACTGCTTCACTTACATTATCTGATTCATCTGCAATAATATTTACGGTCATAAGTGCAGGTGTAAGTAACATAACCATAATTAATCGATGTAAATTAATTTTATTTTTCATATGAACCCCTTTTTTATTTAAAATAAAAACAACTACATGTAACTGCTTAGGGTAACAATAATATTTTATACTCTCAAAATAAAATACTATTCCTAAAAATTATGTAATAGTTTGCACAGGACAATACATATCACGACAATTTTTCATTTTACAAATCAAATGATCTTTTTTCTTCATCATCAAATCTTCCTGCTCTTCTAATGCAACTAATAGCAGTGGTTTTGTTTGAAGATCATGCAATATCTGTCCGTAAAAATCTTTTGATAAAGTATCTTTTGAAAGATCTACAAAATAACAGAATCTATGAATAATTGACCAACACATATCATCAAGCGCATTGGAGTCACAAATTACTCCATTTTCTAAACAAATTTGGCATTCATGTGCTAAGCGATTACAATTATACCAACAAGAAATATCTTCTTTTGATGACCAAATCAGCTTATTTGCACAAATTTCAAAAAATCTTACTACATCTTTTTTAAGCTGTTCAATTTCAACATGCTGTTTGTTAACGCTTTGATTTGTTTGCTTTGCAATCTGTTCTGCGACTGAATTCATAAAGGCATCTGGATTTTTTTGAAACACATTAAAATAACGTGCAAATAGTTCACTTAATTTATTTTTTAATACAATCTGCATTTCTTGTAAAAAGTTTGCTTCTTTTTTTTCCAAATATGGCTTCATTGCTTTTACAAACTCAGGCATAAAAGAAGCAAATGCTTCTGCTTCAACATAAGGAGCTGCTTTCATTTTTTGTAAAAACATTTTAATAACAGATGCAGCAAACGCTTCGTTTTGTCCTGACTCAATTCCATATTTTAAAAACTGAATCATATGTGATAAGTTGTACGGCAAATAATAAACATATTCTGGATGGTTATACACATATTTAAAATAACTCGCTATTCCCTCTGGTGTAAATTCAATTGGCTTACAAAAATAGTTCACCATATCAATTTCATGGCGATTTAATGAAACTGTTTCATTGTTTATTTCACCATCAAGCTTTAATGTTTCAGGTAAAACAATTTCTTGAGTTAATGCCTCATTTGTTTTTGATGCTGCTTGATGAATAGCTTTGTTTTTTTCAGCTTTGACTTTTGATGTTGGTTGAGCTACAACAATATTGGTATACATAAATAGCAAATTAACAACTGAAAATATTTTTTTAAACTTCATCATAAGAAAGACCCCTGAATATCAAAATTTTATGTATCCTCGTTTTTAGATATAATAAAAATAAGATAAAAATAAAATGTAAATTTTACAAGATTTATCAATAAGATAACAAGGGATCGCAGGTATGGCGCTGTACTTTTATAAAGCTTTATCAAAAAATGGTAAAAAAACTACCGGATACATTGATGCACTATCAGTACAAGCAGTCAAAAGCCAATTAGTTGCTCAAGGACTATTTCCTTTTGAAATTAGTTTAAGCTCACAAGGAGCTGTCAAAGCTTCATTTTTTAAATCTATCTTTGAAACACCTGTCGCGATCAAAGATTTAATATTTTTTACAAAACAACTTAGTGTACTTTTAAAATCTGGAGTACCACTTTTACAATCGCTTGATCTTCTTTCTCAGCAATTTTCAGGACAACTTCAATCAATTATTATGAACCTAAAAGATGGAGTAAAAGAAGGTAAATCTCTTGCTGATGGTATGGCTCTATATCCAAAAACATTTAGCAAAATTTATATACAACTTATCAAAGCTGGTGAAGCAACAGGTAAGCTTGAAACTATTCTCGAGCGTTTAACTACATATCTTGAACGCCAAGAAGAAATTCAAAAAAAAGTAAGTGGCGCTTTATCATATCCTTTAATTCAGCTTGGGGTTATTGCATTAGTCGTTGTTGCAATTATGACATTTGTAATTCCCAATTTACAATCAATGCTTAAATCTACAGGAAAAGAACTTCCTTTTGCTACACAAATACTTCTAACAGGATCGCATCTTTTAACAAATTATTATATTCAAATTCTTGCAGTAGTTTTACTACTTGCTATTGCTTTTCAATATTGGAGGTCAACTCCATCTGGTAAGGTCACTATTGATAAAATTATTTTAAAGCTTCCTTTATTTAAATTTTTTGCACGCACAAGCGCTATTGTTCAATTCTGCAATACTCTTGGTATGCTTCTTGAAAGTGGCGTTACTCTTTCAAATGCTCTTGATATTGTCTGCGATATTATCGACAATAGCGTCCTGGTTCAAACACTCAAAGATGCACGCGATAAAATTATCAAGCAAGGTAAAATTACTCCTTTCTTAAAAGAAACTGGACTCTTTCCACCAATGGCAATTTATTTAATTAACACCGGTGAACAAAGTGGTAAACTAGATTACATGCTTTTAACTGTTGCCAGAAACTATGAAGTTGAACTTACTGAACTCACAGATCGACTTACTGATAATATCCCAACCATTATGACCTTTATTATGGCTGCGGTTGTTGGATTTATCATGTGGGCTGTTATGGGACCAATTTTAGGAATGTATGAAATGTCAGGAATTTAAAGGTAATTTTTTAATACACATCAATCCTCAAATCAATTTTGAGAAAGATAATGTAAATGAAAGGTATATATGTTCAAATTAAATAGATTCTTATTTAAAGAATCAAACAAAACGCTACAGCCAGGATTTAATTTCATCGAAATGATGGTTGCGCTAGTAATCATCGGAATTATCGTTGGTATGATTGGACCACGCGTTATGGGACTCCTGGGTCGCGGTAAAAAAACAGCAACACAAAACACTCTCAAAGTCGTTGCAACTGGACTAGCTCAATACAAAATGGATGTAGGCCAATATCCTGATAACCTTGAAGATCTTATCAAAAAACCTGAATCTGCCCAAAACTGGCAAGGACCTTATGTTGGCGATGAAACAAAAGGTAGCACAGAAATTCCAATGGATGCATGGGGACAAGCTATCAAATACAAAAAAAACGAACGTGGTGCAACTCCTCCGTTTGATCTTTATTCAGAAGGTGACCCAGAAAAAGAAGAAGATCGTATTTCATATGCAAAATAATAAATCGGGGATCTCGTTTATCGAGATCCTTGTTATTTTACTTTTAATATCAATCATGACATCATTTGTCATTCCAAGAATGTTTACCAACAGAACTGGAATGACCAGAAAAAAATTTTTTGCAGATTTTAGCACCCTAATAGCAGATACGGTATTTCAATCAATTCTGACCAAAAAAATACATCAGGTTTTTTTTGATTTTAATCATCATCAAATTATTATAAAACAACATAATCCAAGCATTGATGAAAAAAAGAAAGAAGCACAATTTGAGGTTGTACCAAAAAATATTTTCAATAATCAAATACATTTACCTGAAAGCTTTCGCATTCGAAATTTTTTTATAGAAAAAAATGATGAAATTAAACCAGGGACAAAAACAAATGATGCTTGGTTTTATATTATGTCCGATGGGACAAGTCAGCCAGTTATTATCAACATCGATGATGACAGCGACGACCAGGAAACAAAATTTAGTATCAGCATTAACCCTTTTTACAGTCAGGCAACCTTACATGATACATTTCAAAAACCTTAAACAAGGCTCATCTTTTATTGAAATGATGGTTGCTCTCACTCTTTTAGCAATCTTTGGGAGTTCTATTTTTTTAGTACAATCCAATATTTTTACTAAGATTTTTAAAACTCATCAAACAGCGCTGATCAATCAAGATGTAACTCAAGAGCTCATAACATTAAAAACAAAAATACAACAGACTGTTTTGCAAAAAAAGGAAGTCGACGTCATAGCATTGCATGAGGTTAAAAAAAATCCAGAAAGAAAAATTGATCTTACGCTTCAAAAAATTCCAGCGAGCTCCTCTCTTTTTAAAACATTTGAAAAAAATATACGAATTGTTCAAAATACAATCACCTATGAAAACAATCGTAAAGCAACCTGGTTTACATTTACATATATTCCAGTGATTCAAAAACAAGCAAAAAATGATACTGCTATTTCTACAAATTCAGCCCAAGTTACGCCAAGTGCAACAAGTGCGAATGCAACATCTTCAGGCAATCCAACAATAGCAGCGCAAGGAGTTATTGTATAATGAATCATCACTTAAAAAAAGGTTTTTCTATTCTTGAATTCGTAATCAGCATGATGATTTCAACCATACTCATGACTGCTGCACTGACAATTTATCAACAAGTAAGCTCTGCTAGTAAAAAAATTCAAAATATAACGACAAAAGATCTTTCCTTAATGATTTTAGAAAAAAGATTATCTGATGACCTTTTAGCTTTATCGCCCATCTGGTTTACTAAAGAACATATCACAAATAAATCCTATAAAAATTCTTCTGCAAAAAAAGATGCTTCTCAAACAGAAAATCAAGATAAAGCAAAAGACAATGTTAAAAATGAAGATAAAAATCCTAATATTGAAATAAATAATTTCTTTTATGCTCAAACACAAAATAATCAAATAGATTTTGTAACATTCATCACAACAAATACATTACAATCTTTTGCTGCTCCACATGCATATATAGCGCGTGTTGTATATCTTTTACAGCCAGATCCAAAAAAGCCTGGTTTTTTTATGCTGCAGCGCAAAGAGGATGCACAAGTATCCAATGAGTTTAATATTGAAAAAATTAAAGAAGGAATGTTTTATACTCTGATAAAAAATATAAAAAGCTGTACTCTTGACTATGGTTTTATTGATATTTCCCCAGAAAAACGATCACAAAATCCTGATCAAGAATGGAAAATGAAATGGGTTCAACAATGGGGTAAACAACAAGAGCAAGAAAAAATTCAAGAAGAAGGATCCCAAGAATATACCCCTAAACTTCCTGATACGGTACGTATAAAAATTACTTTACAAGAATTTGAAACAGGTCCTATAACTGAACATGAAATTTACTGCATCGTGCCACCAAGTAAAGAAATAAATATATCTTCAATTGCAGAAAAACGAAATCAGCAAGAACTTTCTGCTCAACAAAATAATTTATCTAATGCAAACACTATTATGAATAATGTTCAAGCTTCAAAAGCTGCAAAAACAGCGCAAAGAGGTAACATATATGCAAAATAAGCTTCAACACAACAAAAAAGGATATATCCTTTTTTTATTATTCAGCATACTCTCACTGTGCAGTGTACTTGTATCATTATATTTTTCACGCGTAATCACCTATCATAAACTAATGCAACTAACATCTATCAAGCAACAGTGTCAACAACTCGCTATCAGCTGTGCCGACCTAGGCCAATCTCTTTTAACCACTATAGAAGAAGAAAAAAAAGAGGATGCTCTTGCAAAAGCTGATCCAAAATCTCCTGAAGCATCATTGACTGCTGATCAAAAAACACTATCAAGAATATTTCCCTACTTAAATAAAGAAAAAAGTTTTAATCTTACCAAAGACAAAGATCTTATTGATGCTACCGTTTCTCTTGCTATTATCTGTGAGTATGGAAAACTAAATCTTAATAGTCTTTATGATTTCGAAAAGAAAAAATTCATAAACGAAGGTAAACCAAATGATGCAAAAAAATTATGCTCCTGGTTATTTGGCCGCATCGCACAGATCACAGGAAAACAAAATCTATTATCTGCTTTTGAAAATATTTTAAAAAATAGAACCTGTGAATTTAATGATCCCGTTGAACTCTTGGCAGACCCAGCGTTTGCAGAACAATTTACAAATAATGCTGTATATATAAATTTTGAAAAAAATTCTTCTAATAAAATTTTTCTAACTGACATTTTTACCGTGTATACTGAGCAAGAAACTATTAATCCTTGGCTACTTTCTCCATCATGGCAAGTATTACTAGATATCAAGATCAAAGAAAATTTAAACTCTGAAGAATTTATAAATATAATTAAAAAATTTAAAATTAACTCAAATTGGCAAACTGATTGGGACGCATGTTTAAAAGATTTTTACCAAAAAGAATATAAAGATTTACCCGAAGAAATAAAATCTATATTGACGACAAGGTTTGTTGCTAATATATTTTCCTTGTTGACCAAAGTAAAGATAGCAGAGACAAATTCTTCTATTTTTACTATAGTAAAAGCAAATACCAAACAACATTTGACTGGTTTTGAAACTCTCAAAATAGGACAAATTTAAACGGAGAATAATTTGCAAATTAAAACTGAAACCAAAGTTGGCTTATTTGTCATAATAGCCATTGGTATATTTATCGCTATGACAATTGGAATAGGAGCATTTCGATTCTCTTCATCTGGATACACTCCTTATAAAGTTTCATTTGATGATGTTTCAGGTCTTTCCAAAAAAGCTGAAGTTAAGATCGCTGGTGTAAAAGTCGGATGGATTGAAGGCATTGAATTAACTCCAAATGGAAAAGCGCAAGCTGACATCATGGTCAACAAGCGCTATGATTTATATGATAATGCCTACGCGATTGTCCGCCAAGAAGGTCTGATAGGAACAAAATATCTTGAACTTGTTCCAGGAGATCCAATGCTTCCTAAGCTTCCTTCTGGAAACGCTCTTGCAAGACCAGGACGCGAAGCAGTTTCTGTTGATGAACTTTTATTTAAATTTAAAAATATCGCAACTCACGTAGAACAAGTAACTGATAGCTTAAAAGAAGCATTTACAGGTCAAGAAAAATCTGATCAACTCAAATCTATGATCGAAAATCTTTCAAGCGCTTCTGCAAAAATTGATAAAATTTCAACTTCTTTAGACAATGTTTTTACTGATAATGAAGAAACATTTAGAAAAACAATGGACAATCTTAACAGCTTTACCACAACGCTTAAAGAAGATCTTCCTACACTTAAAGATAGTTTTTCAAGTTCTGCTGAAACTATCACCAAAGCAGCTGATGAAGCACATCAAACATTTAATAGCATTACTTCAATATCGCAAAAAATTGATGACGGTAAAGGACTTCTTGGCAAACTTATCAACGAAGATGATATGTACCGCGATATAAAAACTGCTGTAAATAGTGTCAAAAACTATTTATCTAAGGTTGAAACATTAACAATGATTGTAGATGCTCACTCAGAATCTATGCATAGACCAGTTGATCAATTCAAATGGACAGATACTAAAGGTTATTTAAATCTAAAAATTTGCACCAATGGAAATTCATTTTATATGGCACAAATTGCAACCTCAGAAAAAGGATTTGTAAGCCGTGATTATAAATATAGAAAGTTTTTTGATTCTCGACTCAGTAATTATAACGAAATTCCATTTAATGAACTTCCTACAGATCCAAATAATAGCTTTGCAGCATTCACCAGAAGAGAAATGGCTCCGTTGGTTGTAGAGCAACATAGAAAAGAAATGGTATTTGGATTCCAATTTGGAAAAATTTATAATAACTTTGCTGTTCGAGTTGGACTCATGGAAGGAGCATTTGGCGTTGGAGCTGATTACTTTATCCCACTTCCAACTGAAAAAATGTCTTGGATAACTTCATTTGAAGCATTTGATTTTAAAGGTCTTCAAAGACTTGATTTTGAAACACAACGTCGTCCTCATTTAAAATGGCTCAATAGAATATTTATATTTAATAACTTATATACAACGTTTGGATTTGATGACTTTGCCAGCCATAACGCCTCAGCGTTTGTTGGATTTGGTCTCAGATTTGCTGATGATGATCTAAAATACTTACTTTCAAAAATGAGCCTAAATATTGCAACATAATTTTAATTAAAATAAGAAATTACCTTAAACATATTTATATAAAAAAGAAAGACTAAAAAAATCTTAGTCTTTCTTTTTTATATAAATATTGGCTTTATTAGAGTTAAGATAGAATTAATTTTAATCAACATTAGCATAAATATGCGGTTTATCTAAAGCATAATTACGTTCTATCTCTCTATCTAATGTTTCTATAATACATCGTTTAAAGGCTATATTTTCTTCTTCTTTGTATAACGCTGCCCTTAGTCGAAGAAGATCTCTAATATAAGCTTCACGCGCTACAGGATTTCGTTCTTGATTAAATCGAAATGCTCCATTTGTTACATTTGTCATTAGTAATAAAATTACCAAAAAGCATTTTTTATTCATTAAAAAACTTCCTTAAAATTATATTTTTAGATAATTTTAAGGAAGTTTTAATTTTTAACAAATTTTAATTCCAGCGCTGCGTCCACTGCATTGGCTCAACTGCTACGTTATTTACACGAATTTCCCAGTGCAAATGATCGCCGCTTGCATAACCTGTCATTCCCATTCTGCCAAGAGGATGACCTTTTTTAACCTTCTGACCAACATGTACATTGTCTGCATAATCAAATAAATGACAATATAAACTTAATACACCACATCCATGATCAATCACTACAGTATTTCCTGTATGCGTAAATCTATCTTTTAATACAATGATTCCATTAGCTGATGCCCAAATAACACTTTTTGGATCAGCAACTAAATCTAATGCTTTATGCACTTTTCTGCCACGATCTTGAGATGTACGAATTACGCCAAAGTCTGTAGTAATTCCTTTCATAACAATAGGAACATCAAATAATCCTGTCCATAATTTTTCTGGTACCGATTGATGCGCCAATGCTTCCATGCGATCTTCAAGATCTTGTTCTTGAAGATTTGTAAACTCAAGCTCTGTTTGAAGTTTATTGCCATGAATTGTTAAAATTTTTCTTTTAAAAGGAAAGCTAACAACCTGTGTGATACCCTCAAGAACTAAAGAATTTCCTAAGCGATCTAACACTTCAACAGTATATGGATATTCTCCAGGTTCTTGCTCACACTCAACAGGAATGTATGCCTCCATAACCATAGAATTTTTAGGATCAGAAATAAATTGATATTTATTTTGAAAAATATTAATTACCGCTGACTTAATTTGCTTATTTAATTGTAACTGAAAATATAAACAACGTCCCTGAAGTACTTTATTTGCAGATGATAGTGGAACCAAAGATGCTTGAAGCGGTAAATTATCTGTATAAAAAACTCGTTCAATAGTTGTTACATTTTTATGCTTTGTTCCATCAACAATCTCAAACTTAATAGTGTGTCGTCCATCAGAAATTGATTTAATTGGAATAGAAATAGGATGTTCAAAGTTTTTTCTATTAATCTTAAATTCTTCATGTATAGTCGCACCATCAAACCACATCGACACATGGGAAACTTTGTAATTACTGCTTCCTTTAATGATTCCTTGAATCTCTCCGCTATATCCTTTTTCATGTTCAAAGCCAACAACAGTAACTTGTGGAGGAGTTGTATCAAAATAATATAAGTAAACCTTACGTCCAACAAAACCAAAAATTAGCAAAGATACCACTAAAAAAACATATCGTCCTTGAAGAAACATTGTTACTTATCCTTAACTTTTAAAATTTAATACTGAGTAAATAAATTCTTTCTTTAAAGAATTTAATATTTGATATTAATTATTGTAACAAAAAAAGGAAATAAAACATTGCTTTTTTTTTTATCATTTTTTATATATTTAAAAAATATAAAAGGTAGAACTCGATGAAGAATTTATTTCGATTAGTTTTTATAATAACCATAACCAATAAATTATTTGCGGGATTTTCAAATCAAACAAGTCAAGAAACAGAAAGTACGGGTTCAGAAATTTTATTATCTTCTCCATTAAATGAAAAAAATAAAAATCCTCTTAAAAATTTATCTGACACAGTAGTGCCTTATCCATTACGCGATGTCCTTGATGACAAAAACTTGCTTATGCAAGGAATTCAAAATCGCAGAATTAAAGGATCTCCTCCTTCTAAAGTTATTCCCTTATTTCAAACCTCAAAACTTTCAATTTTAAAAGCAACTCCCGATAAATTTAAAAACTATCCAACAGGTGCACAACTATTTCCAAACTATAAAGATCTTTCTTCAAAATTCGATACTATGATTAACAGTTTTGTCAGTGAGCCAGATTTTATTCATTTATTTAGAAAAATTCATATCAATGTTTTAAATGAACTCTATCATCATCTGATTGGCATTTTCATGAACTTTAATTTACAACATCAAGGAATGATACAAAGCGAGAATGGTGATCTAATATCTGATATTCCAACCTATCTTCAAACAAAAGATGAATACGATATCAACAAAAAAACAATGATTATTAATCACTTAATGGCTGTTATTGAATCCCAATTTAATGGCGCTATACAAAGCTATGTTGCCTATATACCGCAATCATTTGCGACGTATATTGGAAGAACTGCTATACAAAATGATTATAGTACCGACTTAACTCATCTTGTCATTACACAAATGGAACCCGAATTAGCCAAATTAAAAAAATCTTCCATACAAGCACTTGCCAATTATGTTTCATTTTTTCAGGCAATGACTAATTATCTTGATAAGAAAAATCCTAAAATCAGCAGACATTTTAATTCTTTTGTTGATATAGCAGAAACAATTAATACTTTTTTATACGCAGAAAAAGATGCTAATCAAGAACTCATTGCAAAAATGAAAGCTAATTCACCTGCTGCATTTTTTCAAGCTGATACACAAGGCGCTCAAGCTGTAAAAAAAGGAAAAGCATCTACTAATTCTTGGGCAAAAAGTTTGCCATATGCTCAAGAAAAATCTCCAGCTCCTACAAAAAATTCTGCACTTATGCATACTGATGCGCATTTGATTGCTATGGCAAAAATGAATCCTCCTATATTCCATTTTGGATATGATGACATTCGCGCACTCAAACTCATTCCACATCTTGCTCAAAATCTATCTGCAAAAACCAAAAGAGTACCTTGGCCTGAACATATGGTAGAAGCTGCAAACGAGATGTTTGTTTTTCAAGCTGATGATGGGCCACACCCAATTGCTTATTTTAAAACTAAAAAAGATACCCTCGTAAAAAATGTTGATGGCAATCCAAATGAAAGCGACCTATATCTTTGCATGAGAATAGGAAAAAATTTATTTGAACAAATTTTAATACAAGAACCAGAATGGCTCAGCTCTTGGGAAGGTATTCTTAAAATACTTCGTGCATGTTATGGAGATTTTACTGCTATTCTTGGTATGAATATTTTAGATCCAATAACTGAAGCAGTTATAGCCAATGTTGATAAAATTCAACGTGGAAAAAATATAGATTCTATAGATGCTATCAATCAAAAAGCTATTGACCTAATAAATTCCTGGAAAGATATTAATACTAATGTAGAAAAACAAACAGGACAAAATCTTTCTGATCTTAATTTGCCACCTCTTCAGCCCCTTTCAGACTCATCTTCTTTGGATTCATCTTTGATGACTTCATCTCTTGTTTCCCAACCTTAAAAAAAGGATTTTTATGATTTTTTTAATCTGTTTTTTTATAATGTTGTGTATTACAGGTCCTCAGCTAAATCCAATTGATCTTGATACACTTAAAGAAATGGGTATTTTAATGGGATCTCAAGAGGGAGCATCTCTTGCAAATGATGCTGTTGCAAAAGAATATGCAAAAACCGCAAAATCTATAACAGATGACCAAACTAATTTAAATAACGCATCACAAAGTTTTTTTAAAAATATAAGTAGCGTTACATCTTCTCAGTCAACAACTATTTCAGATATTATTTCATCTGCTCAAAGCCAAATAACTTCTTTACAAAAAAAACAACAAGAAGAGATCACTAATGTTAATAATTATATGCAAGCAATAACTAGTTTAAATTTTCCATTATCAGATTATCTTGATACAAAAAACACTGTCCTTTTTGACCAGCTTTTTACCAATAGCATCATGTACACACCTACAGGAACAATATGGAGAAATGTTTTTCAAATAGGCGATTGGATGTTTGATGAAACAACTAATAGTTTTTGGCAACTAAAAGATACAGCATTTTTAACTCAAGCAGCTAATACTAAAAAAGATTCACCCGATGATGCACATAAAAATTCTATTTTTACAGAATGGACTACTAATAATACTTATGAAATTTCATGCAGTATTACCATCTATAAAATTTCATATCCATTTTATGTAGGAATTATTTTCAATAAAGCTCGTTGGATTTCTGGTAATACGTATGGCCTTGAAAAATATCGTACTCTTGGAATTTATGGTGACAAAAATAAAAAAATAACTCTTCGTTTTGCACAACAACAAACTACAAAACCTACATCTGCAACATCCCCAGCTTTACCGATAAGTCCTTTAGCACAAATTTATAACGACCAAGGTATTCAAGATTTTACACTTAACCAAAAAGCTTTTACATCTATAACAACAAGGCCTATTACTTTTCATATTAAAATAAAACCAAGCCAAAATTCAGTATCATATAAAATTTGGAGTGGCGGCTCTCAAGAACCAACTACTTATACAAAAATATCAACAGCTACCGCGCCTAAAAGTAATTTTGTCACTGCAACTACAAACCCGGCTACAGCTACACAGCCAGCCCAAACAGCAAAATATTTAGCGGAAAATGATAATGATATATATCTGTATCACGGACTGGGATTTTTATCTCCTGGAGCAATTGCAGAATTTAAACTTAAAGGTCCTCAACCTCTTTTATTTAATCAGGCAAGCATAGCGTTATTTGCAAAAGATATTGACGATTACTATCTGAGTGAAAAAAATAAACTTTTAACTAAAAGCTTATAGGAGATTACAACTATGTTTAAAAAAATATTATACTTCATAGTTATAAGCTTTCATATTGTTTCATTAGGTAAAGAAACAGCAATGACTGACTATGAACCTATTCATATATTTGCTGCCTTAAATTTTCCACTCAGCTCAGCACAAGATACATTTTCTTTAAATATTTTTAAAAAAATTGATGCAACTTTTGGCACTAAAGGTATTGGGTTTGATTCTTACCAAATTGAACACATTAAAAAAACATATCTTTATCTTATATTTCTAACTAAGCTTGAAAAAGTTTTAACTAATCCTAAATATAAAAAATACCAAAAAGATTTTTCTCTTTTTTTAAAGGATAATGGTCAACAAACTCCTCACTTGATTACAAAAGATTTATTACAATCGGATGGTTGGAATCAATTAATCATTAACGAAAATGATCTTGTAAATTCAACAATGTGGCAATATTTTTGTAAATCAATGGTGACTGATATTTATGCTTATGTAAGATTAGGCTTAAATATAATTCACAACACAGAGAAACAAGAATTTAACTATATTCCTCATTTTGAAACCACATACTATGATGAAGATTTTGAACAATTAAGAAATATTAATGCAATCGTGCGTATTAAATTAGAACTCGAGCAACAAATACAACTTCACTATCTTGCTATGTGTAATGATTGGAAAAAATTACCTATCATTTCAACTTCTTTAGGTAAAAATAAAACTTCTTCTAACATGAATGTTTATAAAGCTACACAAGATTTTTCTTTAACCGAATTTTATAAAAAAACACATGACCCACACACACTCATGGGAACACGCCAAAAAATTAATTCTGGAAAAAAGCTTGATGATAAAGACCTTATGTCTGCGCCTCAAATGGTAAGCCCTCTTAAAGATTATGTTTTCTGCTATTTTCTACTTTATGAACTCTATGGACAACTAACTAGCTTTATAACTATTGATAATCTTGACCAAGTGATTTCTATTTGTTCATCATCAAGCCTAAAACCAAACATTTTTCCCTACACTGATGATAACCATGTTTTTATATCAGAACTTCTTGCAACTAAATCTGCTGCCCAAAAAAATCATACTCATTCTATAAATCCTCCTATTAAAACATATAAAAAAGAAGATTTAAGAAAACATGTTGATATGCTTAACAGCAATCCAAGAAAATCAACAACTGAAGTCATGGAGCAAAAGTTTTCTCAATACAATAGTTCACATTCCTCAGTACAAGCTCAAGGTTTCTTTGATTTCATTTCTAAAGCTGTAAGCAGCGTAAAAGCTGCATTCAATGATGTAAAAAATGTAGCTGAAAAAGCTTGGAGTGTCACAAAAAAAGCCGCCGTCAATGCTTATAAAGGAGTAGTTGGAAGTACTCTTGTAAAAGATATTGTTCATGCTGGAGAAAGCGCAGCCTCAGATATCAAAAATGCAGGCGAAAATGCTTTTGATTCATTAAAAAATATTGGAGAAGCTGTTGGATATGGCGTAGGGGGACTTGGCCTTGAAATAGCAGGTCAAGGACAAAAAGGCAGTGAATGGTATAAAGAAGCTCAAGGAGATTTAAAATCTGGTGTGACTTCTTTAGAAAATTCTGTTAACGATTTTTCTAAAGCAATTAAAGATGGTGTTGTTGCCCCAGTAGCAGAAGTCACCGGCGATTTTGTAGGTTTTGTTTTGGATGATAAAAAAATAGGACAAGATATTGATCAAGTTATTGATAATGCTAGTGATGCACTTGTTGATTTTGTTGCAAGCACTGTTAATCTTGCAAGCACAGCAATAATGTATGTTTCTGCGCTTCCTGCAACGGTAGTAGAAGGACTTATTCAACTTACCATAGCTGCAGTTTATGCTACCTATGGTGGAATAACCGGAAACCAGCAAGCTCTTGATGATGCTCTTGATATTTGTCATTGCGTATTACGATCTCTTGTAACTGCATATCTAATGACAGCACAGGCTGTTAAAGCAGAATTTACAGCAATAATGAATGCTATGAATGCTGCAATGAGTAGTATTACAACAATATTTAATGATTTAATTGCTGAAATATCTGCTATAGCATTAAGTGGAGGAACCAATCTCATCTTTAATATACTCGATCAAGCTGGAGTAACAGAACCTTCTTATATAAAAAATGCCAACAAGGTCAAAAATATTGTCCAAAATAGTTTAGATGCACATCGAGAAATAGAAAATCAAGTTCTTGGTCTTGCAATTGCTACAGCTGTAACTATTGGCAGTGGAGGTAGTGCGCTTTCAATTGGTCTTGGTATTGGTTCTGCAGCTGTATCGGCAGGAGCAGGAATTGCAGCTGATCTGGTAAGCAATAGCGCAGCAAAAAATGTTCTTACTGGAATTTCTATAGGAGCTGCAGTTGTTGGGGCTGGAGCTGGTTTTGTAGGTGGCGAAGAAGCGGCAGCTGAAGCAGGAGCGGCAGCTAATGCAAGTGAAGCAGCAGCTAATGCAACTGAAGCAGCAGCTAATGCAGGCGAATCAGCAGCTAATGTAGGCGAATCAGCAGCTAATGCTGGTGATTCAGCAGGAAATCAAGCTAATAATGTGGCTAATAATCCACCTGCTCCTAGCGATGAACCTGCTCCTAGTGATGAACCTAAACCTAGTGATGAACCTAAACCTAGTGATGAACCTAAACCTAGTGATGAACCTGCTCCTAGTGATGAACATAAACCTAATGACGATGAACCAAAAGATGAACCAAAAGATAAACCTAAGGAGGATCCAAAAGATAAACCTAAGGAGGATCCGAAAAATAAATCTAAGGAGGATCCGAAAAATCCTATTAAAAAAGCTCTAGTAGGAGGTCTTAAAGGTATCGGTGCAATCCTAAATGTGATATTTAACGTTACTCCAATGATTAGCAGCTACAATCAAGATCAAAAAAATCTTCTACTACAAAAGCAACAAGCTCAAATGGTTCAAGATCTATGGAAAGCGAATACTGAAACAAAAATTTCAACTATTTATAATAGCTTAGAATATTTAGAAGAACTTTATGAAAAAGAAAAAGTTTCTGTTGGAAACCAAATTCTAGGACTTTCATTATTCCAAAACTATAACTATAGTTCTACTCAAGCACTTGAACAATCAATACTACAATCACTTGCTATGATATATACTATCCAGCTATATCCTCAATCAACAACAAATCTTGCTCCTGGAAACACTGGAACTCTTTGGAATCTTATTTGTCCATATCTAAATCTGTATCCCTCCCAAGGTTTTTATACAACAACCATAGGCAGAAAAGATTTTCCTTTTGCCCAAGAAATTGCTCAAGCACCAGAGCTTTTGACAGCAACTTCAAAAACAGAGGACAAAGATAAACCTAAAGAAGAATCTAAAAAATCTTTAAAAGAAAAAGCAAAAATTAAAGTAAAAGAATGGTTTAATCAACGCTGTACAGCAATTGACCGAATAGATGAAAATAATGTTCTCAAAAAACCTACTGATCCTTTAACCGTCAATATCAATTTTAAATTTTTATATACACTTGACTCTGAATTTTATGTTGGAATTTATTTAGGTAAAAACTTCTATGATTATTTCAATACAAGTTATATAGCTTCTCTTCTTGGAACAACTACTAAAAAATTATCCACTGCTTATACTACATTTACTAATAACCCTACCTCATATTCTTTCAATCTAAATTATATTAATCTTAACGAAACATTTATGGCTAAAATGGTCGTATTATATCGCAAAACTCCTACTGAAAAATTAAAGCTTGGTATTTATGAACATAATTTAACAAATAAAGAATGGATATTTACCCAAGAACTTCCTGCTGGTATGGAATTAAATCATAATCATGAATATAATCTAACTGCAACACTCAATGGTAATACTCTACAAGTTGCTTTAGTAACAGATAATCAAGCTCAAACAAAAATAACACAAACTGTTACCGTAACTCCTTTAGAAAACCAACGTCAATATGGAATAATTGCTTCAAGTGCGGCCATTGAATGGAATCAAATGCTTCCAAAAATATCTATTCAAACAACAGATTTGCGAAAAATAAATACAACGTTAATTCCTGAAGTAGAAAGAAACAAACAAAATAAATTATTAATTCAAGATGCACTCAACCAAACATTTGGCAACAAAAAATTAACGTTATTTTCAAAACCAAATGCTTTAATTTTCAGTCAATATATTTATGCTTCAACGCAAACAGATATTGCTACAATCATTCCAAAGCAACCTACTGATCTTTTGATATTTGCAACAAATACAAATGGTGTAATTAGCGATCTTGGAAAAGCTCCTAATAGTTTTGCTGATACCACAACAAATGTACTTGTCAGTTTAATTACAGGACACGTATTTGATGATACATGGAATTGCATACAAACCATACCACAACCTTGGAAAGATTATAGTTCTTCTGACTATGGACCATTTTTACCAAACATCAATACATTCATAACTCAACAACAAAAAGCTATCGCTCAAAAACTAAGCAAAATTAGATTTGGTTCTTTTGATCTTGATGCCGCTGATACAACCTTGCTTACAAACGGACTTTATGTTTACACCTCTATGCAAACAAGGATTGATAATACGGCAAGCCCTGCTATTGATTATCTTGTATTTACGCCAACTATTCCAGCCGACCCATCTACTATGACTATAGGCTTACCTCCAAAAGCAAATAACGTTGCTTGCTTGGTAAGCTTAGTTACCGGAAATGTCTATACTAAAGAAACAGTAATTCCAAAAACAGGAGTTCCTACTACATCGCAATCAGCATTGCAGGTTATGACATTACTGAATTTTATCAATTATATACAAAACTTAGGAACTTCTCTTTCACAAACAATCAGTACCTTGCAACAAAATCCAACCCCACTACCTGCTCCTCAGCCTATTCCTGTCCCAACTATTGCAAAAAAACAAGCCTTAACAAAAGAGGTCAAAAGTGTTGGCTTTAAGTTTAACTTTGGTACAAAAAACTTTGGCAACAGACAAAAACAAGCTGCTGGTGGATTTAAATTTCATTTTGGACGTAATGCGAAAAAATAAAACTTATGATGAAAAAACCTAACAACTTACCCCAAAAATCCGGTGTTTACATTTTCAGAAATAAAGAAGAACAGATAATTTATATTGGAAAAGCAAAATCTATAGCAAAGCGAATTGCTTCCTATTTTAATAATCCTGATGAATTTAAAGTGAGCATGATTCTTCAAGAAGCAACTACGCTTGAAACTATTCCCGTTGGAACAGAACTTGAAGCGCTACACCTTGAAGCTGATTTGATTAAAAAATATCAACCCAAATACAATACGCTTCTTAAAGAAGGGAATCCTTTTATTTATCTTTTTTTTTCACAAGAAAAAATACCTACTCTTTCTATAGTTCGCACCAAGAGAAAAAAGGGTACTTATATTGGTCCATTTTTAAGCAAAAAAGCTGCTTATTCTGTTTTTAATTTTTTAGTTGAAACATTTAAACTAAAACTCTGTAAGAAAAAAATACCTCATGGATGTCTTCAGTATCATATCGGTATTTGCGCAGGATATTGCTCTCCTGATTTTGACCAAGATTTTTATACATTAAGACTTGAACTTGCAAAATATTTAGTCAGCAAAGAACCTGAACGTGCCTCAATTATAATCAATGAAGAAATTAAAAAAGCATCTAAAGTACTTAATTTTGAACGTGCAAAAAAATTACTTGAATATAAAAAGAATTTTGAAATATTTGCAAATACTGTCCAAAAACTTGCTGTCATGCCAAGCAAAAAACAAAAACAAGATAATTCAAAAAATTTAGATACTTTAATTGCAATACAAAAACGACTTAAACTCAAACATGTACCATATGTCATCGATTGTTTTGATATTTCACACTTACAATCCCAAGCAATTGTTGGCAGCTGCATACGATATGTTGATGGTAGTCCAGAACCAAATTCTTTTAGACGATTTCAAATTAAAAGCATCGACCAACAAGACGATTACGCAGCACTCAAAGAAATCGTCCAGCGCCGCTACAAAACAAACAAAAATTATCCTAATTTAATTATTGTCGATGGTGGAAAAGGACAGATAAATGCCATAAAACCATACATCGGCACAGCAGAACTAGTCGGTTTAGCCAAAAAAGAGGAAACTGTAATATCATCAGACTTTTCAACGTTTGTTAAACTTGATCCTCATAGACCTGAAGATCTCTTAGTCTTACAAATTCGTGATAAAACACACCAGTTTGCTATAACATATCATCGCAAGAAACGCTCTGAAGCCATAAATAAATAAATTTATTAAGTTCATCTTTATAAGAATCAGCCGTCAATACTTCCATCTGATCCTTAGGGTGTACTTCATTTTTATACGCTTCTTTACAAAGTATTCTAGATTCTTCAAAAGTGTCTGAAAGTTGATTAATTGCATACAAATTACATGCTAAACGTATAGAAAGATTCATTCTACCACAATTATAATTGTTATTTTTTGCATAAAGCCTGCGATATTCATCAAGGTTTTCACCAAACTCTTCTAAAGCAGTATATGCTAAAAAAGAATCTTCTTTATCTTTGTAATTTGAAAAACACACAACCCGCAGAGAAGAATGAAGCTCACTGGTTTGTAATTTACATACGTACATCATGAAATACATGGTCAACAATAATTTTTTCATATAAAATCTACTTTGTTAATAATTTTTGACATATTAATGTGATATCAAATAGAATAAGCTTATTTTCAAAAAAAGGATCTCCATGAGCTTAAAATCAACGAGCATTTTTATAATTTTTATAAGTCTTATAATTAATCTTCAAGCAAATTTTTGGTTTGAAATTGCTCCATTGCAAAATCTTTTACAAAAATATCCTGACATTGAATATATTCCATGCTTTTCTGAAACCTGTTTTGAATATAATCCATTTCCACTTTCTATTAATCAAGCAAATCATCCCAATATAGGTTCAATAAATCAAACTTTTATTTTAAAAATTCCAAATGGTACCGTTCAATCATCCTGGGGAGAAGTTTTAATTGACAATAATAGCTACATTCAAGAAATGATATGGAAAAACAATTGGGGCATTCTTAATAATATAACACAACATAATAAATCAAAAGTTGTTCACATTCCAGGCAGAGTTGCCGTCATAACTCAATTCGCTTTTTACAATTACTTTCATTGGCTGACAGAAATTTTAGCACGACTGGCTCTTTTAGAGCTTCAAGGAATTGAATATGACTGGTTGTATGTTCCACAAGACAGTAAATACATGAAAACATCTCTTGAACTATGGGGTATTAATACAAGTAAAATACTATCTCCAACCAAAGATACTATTATCACTGCCGACGAAATCATCTTGCCATCACTGACTGCAAATGTTTCATTTGGCAATGCTTTATACTCTGCGTATGTTCATCCTGAACTTTTAAAATATGTAAGAAACAAACTTTTATCTGCAACAAAAAAAAATTACGCTGAACTTCATTTCTCAAAAAAAGTTTTTATCTCAAGAAAAGACGCTCCTTTTAGAAAAATTATTAATGAGGATGAATTTTTTGATACCCTTAAAAACCATGAGTTTGTTCGTTATGAGTTAACAGAACTGTCTGTTCCCGAACAAATTATGTTATTTCATAATGCTGAAATTATCATAGCGCCTCAAGGGACTAGTGCTGCAAACATTATTTTTTGCACACAAAAAACACAAATAATAGAACTTTTTCAAGGACTTAATGATTGTACGTTCTGGTATATTTCTCAGATTTTAAAATTAAACTATACCCCCATTGCAACTACTGACTTTGTAGATAATTATTATCAAGCATGGCAATCAGACACCTATATGTCACCCTCAATTATACAAACGATTATGCCTCATTTAAAATAAGGACTTTGCATGAATTTACATAAATTATTTTTCTTTGTAGCATTAATATCTTCCAAAATATTTTTAGCTAACTATTGGTTTGAAATAGTTCCACTTGAAAATATTTTATATGCACACCCTGAAATTGAATATATTCCATGCATGCCAAAACATTCATTTTCTTTTAAAAATCCTCCTTTTCATGGTGAATCAAAACTAGATAAAGAAAATATTAAATTTGCGCAAGAAGCACATCCAACTAAAGTGACCTTTGATGAAACATTTGTACTCAAAATTCCTAATGGAAAAACCTATTCCCATTATGGTTGGATAATTATTGATAATCAATTACCTCAAGAGCTTATATGGAAAAAAATGGACTGGAATCTTGTTTTTGTTAAACCAATAACAAATGAGCCTTTTAAAAAAATATCTGGTCGTGTTGCAGTTTTGGGTCAACTTGCTTTTTTGAATTATTATCACTGGATTAATGATATTCTTTGCAGACTTGCCCTCTTAGAAATATTTAATATAGAATACGACTATATATATGTCCCAACTACTTCAAAATTTATGCTCGAAACATTACAACTTTGGGGCATTGATGAACATAAAATTATCCAGCCTTATAATGAAAACTATGCTATCCAAGCTGATGAATTAATTGTACCATCTATGGTAAACAACTATGATTCAGAATATAATATACGTAGCTGCTTTACGGCATATACCAATAATGTATTAATAACCTATGTACGAAATAAACTTCTAACAAAAGCAAAAGAATATCCTGTTAGAAAAAAATTCAATAAAAGATTTTTTACTTCTCGAAAAGATTCAACTCTGAGAAAAATTTTAAATGAAACTGAACTTATTCAGCTATTCAAAAATTATAATATTGATTCTTATAATTTAAGTGAATTAACCGTTGTTGAACAAATACAACTTTTTAATAACGCTGAAATAGTTATAGGCCCTCATGGAGCAAATCTTACTAATATTATTTTCTGTAAGCCAGGAACTATTATCATCGAATTACTTCAAAACTTTAATCAAACACAACCCTTTTTTACTTCACAAATGTTTAATTTAAATCATTTTAGAATTAAAACTACCAACTTTATTTGGAACTATGATGATATAAATATTGACAGTACTGTGTCACTCGATTTGATTCAAAACATTTTAGAAAACATGACAAGTTTTTTAACAAAATAATTATTTTTTATTAATAAAAAAGGTCTATTAATGAATACCAAAAAAATATTTTTTTTTATTTCTATACTGTTAAATATTTTTTTTGAACAAAATATTTTTTGTGAAATAAATAAAGAAAATAATACATTATATATAACCCCTCTTGATATATTTATAACTTTTAATCCAAAAATACTGTATCAAAAATGTTTTGATAAAACTTTTTTTTCTTTTAATTCTTTTCCTTTATCAATAGGAAATGAAAACCATCCAAATAAAGGATATTTTCATGAAACTTTTATTTTAAAAATTCCAAATGGTATCATTCAATCTCATCTTGGATTTGTAATTTACAAAAACCAACTCATCAAAGAACTTATTTGGAAAGATAGAATGAATTGTCTGAATGTTCTTAATAAATTTTTTAATGAAACTATAATTCCTATACATGCAAAAGTAGCTGTTATAGCGCAGCCTGCATATCATAATTATTGGCATTGGCTTACAGAAGTATTATGTCGATTAGCCTTACTTGAAATAAATCATATTGAATATGATTTTCTTTTCGCAAATCAAGAATACTCTTTTATGAAAGATACTTTACAGCTTTGGGGTATAGAAGAATCAAAAATAATTACTCCGAATACAGATTCATTTTGTGTTCAAGCTGATGAAGTTATAGTCCCTTCACTAGTTTCAAATGTTAATTTTGGATTCGTTCCATTTTCATGTTATGTACAACCACACCTTTTAAAATATGTTCGAGAAAAATTACTCATTGGAGCACTAGCCTGTACGCCAACTATCGAAATGAATAAAAAAATATTTATTTCTCGAAAAGACAGTAATATTCGCAATATTATTAATGAAGATGAAATTTTTAATCTTTTAAAACCACATGGCTTTGAGCGCTATGAACTTGCAAAACTATCTGTAATTGACCAAATACATCTATTTAATCAAGCAGAAATAATTATATCCCCCCAAGGAACTGGTCTTGCAAACTGTATTTTTTGTAATAAAAATGTAAAAATTATAGAGCTATTTCAAGGCCTTAATGATGCAACATTCTGGTATTTATCACAAGAACTACAGCTCGATTATAATCCCATACAAACCATAGATTTCATACCTGATTATATGTCAGCATGGCAATCACATACCTACATGCCACCTGAAGTTATAGAAAAAATAATAAAGCTAATTAAATAGATTTTTTATATTTTGAAATCTATGTATGACTTTGTTATAAATATTTAAAATAATCTATTTAAAAAGTCAGGGGAATTATGAATAATCAAACAAAGCAAAAAACATACGAGTTACTTGAAAAATATTGTCAAAACATAACAAAACTAGCCCAAGAAGGTAAACTTGACCCAGTCATTGGTCGTCATGAAGAAATTCGAAGAGTAATTCAAATTTTATCCCGAAGAACAAAAAATAATCCTGTTTTAATTGGTGATCCTGGTGTTGGAAAAACAGCCATAGTAGAAGGCATTGCTCAACGAATTATTAATAACGATGTCCCAGAAAGTTTGAAAAACAATGCTATCTTTTCACTTGATATGGGCCTTTTGATGGCAGGCACAAAATATCAAGGTGAATTTGAAGAACGTATTAAAAATATTTTACAAGCAATTCAAGATTCTGGTGATCATGTTATTTTATTTATAGATGAACTGCATATGCTTGTTGGGGCTGGATCTTCTGGCGGTGGCATGGATGCTTCAAATCTTTTAAAGCCTGCACTTGCTCGCGGTCAACTTCATTGTATAGGCGCTACAACAATTAAAGAATACAAAAAATATATAGAAAAAGATGCTGCACTTGAACGTCGTTTTCAAAAAGTTTTAGTTGAAGAGCCATCCATTGAAGATGCACTTTCTATCATGCGCGGACTCAAAGAAAAATATGAGCTACACCATGGAATCAAAATTACTGATGATGCACTCGTCCAAGCTGTACAACTTTCGGCAAAAAACATTCCTGACCGTTTTTTGCCAGATAAAGCAATTGACCTAGTTGATGAAGCTGCATCTATGGTTAAGATGACCATTGAGTCAAAGCCAGAATCTGTTGACCAACTCGAAAGAAAAATACGACAGCTTGAAATCGAAAAAGTTGCTCTTGCAAAAGAGAAAGATAAACCAGCTTCTGTTGAACGTCTGAATATTTTAGAAGAAGAATTAACTGATTTAAAAAAGCAACACCAAGCACTTTTAGCTCAATGGCAAGCAGAAAAAGCTCCCCTTGAAAAAATATCTCAAATCAAAGAAAAAATAGAGCTCGCAAATTATGAATTCATTAATGCTGAGCGTATCGGTGACTTTGCGCGAGCATCTGAAATCAAATACGGAAAACTCGTACAACTTGAAAAAGAATTAGCTGACCAACAAAAAAAACTAAAAGAAACTGGTTCCACTCTTCTTAAAGAAGAAGTCACTGCTGATGATATTGCAAAAGTGGTTGCTCGCTGGACAGGGATCCCTGTTGCTAAGCTTCAAAGCATTGAATCACAAAAACTTCTCGATATGGAATCGACACTCAAAAATCGGGTAATTGGTCAAGATCAAGCTATTGAAAAAATATCACATGCTATCCAAGTCCATCGCGCAGGACTTGGTGATCCACGCAAACCAATCGGTTCATTTTTATTTCTTGGGCCAACAGGTGTCGGTAAAACTGAAGTTGCAAAAACTTTAGCTGACTATCTTTTTAACGATGAAAATAAATTAATTAGAATTGATATGTCTGAATATATGGAAAAACATGCAGTTTCAAGATTAATTGGTTCTCCTCCTGGATATGTTGGCTTTGAAGAAGGCGGACAACTAACTGAAGCAGTTAGAAGAAATCCTTACAGCGTAATACTTTTTGATGAAATAGAAAAAGCGCATCCAGAAGTATTTAATATATTTCTCCAGATTCTTGATGATGGAAGACTTACTGACAGCCAAGGCCGAACTGTAAACTTTAAAAACTGCATAATCATCATGACCTCAAATATCGGTTCTGACCTTATTTTAAAAGCAAAAACAATTACTGATGAAATTAAATTTGATATTGAAAAACAACTACATAAAACATTTCGCCCAGAATTTTTAAACCGTATTGATGAAATTGTATTCTTTAATATGATCAGCGAAGCAATGATTAAAAATATTGCAAAAATTCATATAAAAACTTTTGAGCAACGCATGACAGCAAAAGATATTCAAGTGCAAGTAACCGATAAGGCTCTTGATCTGATTGCACAAGAAGGATATGAGCCAGAATTTGGAGCACGACCACTCAAACGAGCTATTCAACAACTTGTTGTGGTTCCTGTATCGCGTCATATTCTTGCTCATCCGAATACAAAATCAATAACTATTGACTCTAAAAATGATCAGATAATAATTACATGATGCAAACAGTTGTTTTAATAGCTATTGCATAAAATAATTGAAAATCCTTTTTCTTTTTTGTTATCTATTTTAATAAAAAAGAAAAAGGATTAATTTATATGAAACCATTAAAAATAATTTTATACGTATCTATATTGATTTTTTATAACGATATCACCTGCTCAGCAGGAAGAGTAAGTATGCTTGAAGAGTTAGATGAGTACCTAGATCCATCAAACGAAAGAAACAACAGAAGTGACTTGCCACATCATCCAAAAAGAACTAGTCCTACTGCAAAAACAACCTTCTTATTAGATGAAAATATTGATTTTGAAACAAAACATAATAAACTCGCCTCTCCAAAAAGAACCCGCGTAAAACTATTTTCTGACGCATTACAAATATTTGATTTACAACCTAATTATTCAGAAAAAGAATTAGAAGAACGATTTGAAGAGATTATGGAAGACATAAATATAACATACGATCGTCTATCTAAGGTTGCAGGTAGAAGAAATTATAATGTATATGAAATGGTTGATGATTTAGAATTCTTTAATTTAAAGCCTTTTTTTAGTAAAGAAAATCTTGATGAAGGATACTTAGATCGTCAATTAATAACGCATGAGTCTTATCATATTTTAATCAATCGTTTACAAGAAAAACATAAAATTATAAATTCTTTATCTTTGCTACAAATTAAAAATCCTGCACGCTTTCTTTATCCTGAATTTATTCCAACAGCTGTACGAACAATACAAGAACAATTTGAAAGACTTACAGAAGAATATCAATTAAGAAAATTAAACAAAGATACATATGAAGATATTCAAGATGCATATGAATATCTTTGCACAATATATCCTATAAAAGACTATCTTATTATAAGTGCTTACAAAGAACTAAACCTCGATGAAAAAACTGCAACAGAACAAGACGTTCAAGATTTACGCAAATATATCAAAAAAGAAGAAGCGGTATCTGATAAAAAAACACAAGATGATCTTTTAAAAAAACTCGACTTAATACAAGAAAATATAATTAGACAAAAAAAATCTCCTACGAAAGCTCAAGCTCAACAAGGTAAAGCTAAAGCTGCTCAGTCTTCTGCTCAAGCTAAAGCACAAGATTATACTAATCCCTACCAAGAACTGCATCTGGATGAAAATAGTACGACTGAAGAACAAATTGAAGAATTACGAAGATATATCAAAGCAGAAGAGGCAGTATCTGACAAAGAAACACAAGCTGATCTTTTAAAAAAACTCGATTTAATACAAGAAAATATAACTGCTCAAAAACAAGCTAAGATGAAAGCTCAAGCTCAACAAGGTAAAGCTAAAGCTGCTCAGGCTTCTTTTCAACCTAGAGCACAACGCTATGATAATGATAGTGACGATGAGTGATAAAAATATCTAATTTAATCATTTTTAATAATAAAAATTACTTAAAGGAATATGAATGATTAATCAAAAAATTTTATATCACAGCCATTATTACACCATTGAAACACTAGAAAAACATCTTGAAAAAAATATATACTCTTTAATTATTGGCAAAGAAACATCTGTACTTGACTGCAATGTACATCTTTTGTTTTTAACGGCAATAAAGTTTCTCAAAAAACTAGATATTAATTATACAAAAGAACTACAAGAAATAATGACCGCTTATCAACAAGCAGAATTATCTTGGTTTTTCAATCGCAATAGCAAAGTAACATCAGCTATAGAACTTGCTCGTTTTCATATTATTAGTTTATGTGAAAAAGATTTAATATACGTCCCTAAATATAATTTTTATCATCAACATCATTATCATAAGCATAGATAATAAACTTGATTCTTTTTAAAGATTCAAGTTTATTAATTCTAAAGGAGAGTTTTTATGTTTCAATTTCAACCAAATGACCAACAATTCTGGAATGTCTGTCATAAAAATATCAAACGATGTACTCAAAATATTGATACGCAAGTAGCAATTATTGGTGGTGGCATCGCTGGGCTTTCTGCTGCTCAAGCTTGGAGCAACAAAGGGAAAAAAGTTGCCCTATTTGAACAATTTTATTGCGGCTCTGGAGCTACTGGAAAAAGCACTGGTTTTGTAACTCCTAATTCTGAGCTTTCATTTGTAAATATTTATAATGAAACCAATATAACCTCTGCAAACACTATCTGGAATTTTATTAATCATGGTGTTGAAAAAATAAGAAATAATATAAAAGATTATAACTTTACATGCGACTATGCAGAGCACAAAGGCTTATATCTTGCTAACTGCAAGCGATCTTTAAAGGCTGTAATACAAGAACATAAAGATCTTGAAAAAATTAATTATCAATCAGAATTTTTTGATAAAGAACAACTCAAAAAAATAATAAATTCTGATCGATACTTTGGAGGAGTTACCTATAATAATAGTTTTGGAATTAATCCCTATCAATATTCTCAAGAATTAAAAAGACAACTTGAATCACAAGGTGTTGAAATATTTGAAGAAACTCCAATTTTAGAAATTAATGATCATACATTAAAAACTCCTCATGCAACCATTACGGCTGACTACATTATCGTATGCGTCGATAAATTTTTACCTCAATTTGGGTTATTAAAAGATGAAGTCTATAATGTTCAAAACTTTGTACTTACTTCAGAAAAATTAACTGCGCAAGAAATAGAACAGATATTTCCTGAGCAACCTTATATGATTTGGGATTCTGAGCTTATTTATAATTTCTATAGAATAATACAAAATGAACGACTTGTTCTGGGTGGCGGAGATCTGTTTTCATTTTACAATAAAACAGAAATGCATGATAATTATCACGCTTATAAAAAATTAACGAATTATTTTAAAAAGTTTTTTCCAAATATAAAAATTAACTTTGAATACCAATGGCCTGGACATCTAGGCATATCAAAAGATATTGCACCAATTGCCGGACGAGATAAAAAATATCCACACATTTACTATATTGCTGCATCTGCAGGACTTCCAGTTGCAACAGCTTTAGGATTTTATAGTCAAGAACATATCCTAGAAGGAAGAACCGATCTTGATAAATTCTTTGACCCAGATCGTAAATATTTTATTAGTGGCATTATGCAAAAAATATTCGGTAAAAGAATTTCATTTGCTTTAAATCATTTTATTGTGCAACAAATTCTTGGTTGTTTTTAAGAAAAATTTGAATAATGATCAAGAATATAAATAAAAAGAATTAATGTTTTACTATTTTAAAATATTTTTATAAGGAGTAGCGATGAAACCTATAGCCTTAATATTTACTATAATAACATCTTTTCATATTTTTAATTTTTCTAGTGAACAAGGTGGTTTATTAGATTCTAAACTTTTTCTTGTTACCGCTGCCGCTATTACAACAGTAATCGCTATGAATTATATATACGTTAAGCCTTTAGAAAATGAAAATAAAGAGCTTGTAAAAATGATTCTTCATCGAGCAATATCAGATTCAGATAACACGAGCTTCTCATCAGAATCAACATCATTTACTGCTTTAAAAACAGAAGCTGACCGCTTCTTATTAGATCATTTAAATGAATCACGCAGGAGAAAAAAATCGCTCAGAGAAAAAATAAAAACAAAACATAATAGCGACAGTGATCAAGATGGTGATGTGCTGTTAAGGGTAATTGAAGATCCTAAGACAGGAGAATTTATAAGCGTTACTAAGATTACTAACATAGACTCAGAAGCTACTTCTCCAAAATCATTATCATCAACCCAGGGCCAACGTTCAGAAAGTGATATAGATGATAATAACAGCCCAATGGTTTCATCTGAGCAAATAATGAATAATTAAAGGAAATTTTAATGAATAAACTATATTGTATTACACTGATTATATTTGGTTATTATAAGATAACAATATCATCAGATTCAGGAAAAAATGTAAAATCAACAGATCAAGAAACTATAGCCTTACACGAAAAAATAAAAAAACTTGTCAAAGAAAAAAAGAGATTCGACAGAAAAATGGCTAAACTGGAAGCTGAAGTTGCAGCGTATCAGCAAGCATTTGCTCAACATGGAATTAGTTTAGATTAAAAAATAAATAATATTTAATTAACTATAAAAATAATTTAAATAATAAATTTATATACGCTCGATAATAGTAAGTTTTATTTATTTACAATTTATACAGCATCCTTATACTAATGCTTAAATTAAATTAATTGTCTAAATACCTCTAAAAGGGAGCAAATGGTATACATATTTTTAATGCTTACTGCTATATTTTCTTTTCATTCTGTTGTTATCCCAAGCGATAACTCTAATAACCATTTATTAGTAGCAAAAAATGCTATTTCTAATACATTAACAAGCTCTGCATTCTGGATTGGAGCTACAACAGCGGCCACAGCAACAGCTGCATTTCTTTGCAATAGACCCGCTTCAACAACATGTATACAAGAACCTGAAGAATCTGTACAAAGACCTACAGCCCAAGATTACGCAGATGCTGTAAAAGCTTTGAATGATCTACGAGAATTTCACAATAATAAAGAAGCAGAATTCAAGCAAATAAGTAATGCATATGTTTTAACCATTGATAGCTGGAAAGAAAAAACAGAGATAGCTACAAGAGAGCGTGACGAAAGACAAAGAGAAGTTGAGAAACTTACAGCTCAGCTTAACAGTGCTCAGCAAGAAGTTACAAGAAGAATGAGTCCTTCTAGATTAGATAGTGCTCGCGCAGAGTTAGCAGAAACTCAAAAACAACTTGCTGCAAGACCTACTTTTGAACAATTACAAGCTGCTCAAGTAGAAGCTCAACGCGCAGCTAGCTTAGAAGAAGAACTTCGCTCACTTAAGGCAAGTATAACAACTACTACAAGTGCAAGCGCAGAAGCTGCTAAAGCTCATCAAAATGATGTTCATCACACAGATCAAGATGATGAAGAGTAATACCCAATAATATACGTTTGATCATAAATATCAGACAGCTTTAAAAACTGTCGCTAAATGAGCAATGCTTATAAAAATTTTGTAAACATTGCTCATTTATTTTGAATATAGTTGCTAATAATTTATTAATGTACTTTACCTACTATTTCAGCAAAATTTGCATCCTATCCTAAATATATTTTCTTAAAAATTATTCTATTTTTAGGATTTTTTCTTAACTATCTGCTGCCACCCTTGAGTAGCTGTCTTGCTTTACAAACAGTTATTATAGAATTTAATTCCACAAGTGCATGCATACAATGTTCCTGAATATTTAATTCTTCATACCGTAATAAAGTATGATCGAAGCTTTTATTTTTCTTCTGCTATTAATTTCATCTGACACAAATGCCTAATGCCTATTTTTCCATGCTCACGACCAATTCCAGATTTTTTATACCCGCCAAATATATCCTGAGGTATTACATAGTTTGCACCATTAATGCTTACATTTCCTGTTTTTAATTTTTGTGCAACTTCAAAAGCTCGTTTTTTATTGTTACTAAAAATATATCCACCCAATCCAAAAATAGTATCATTTGCTAACTCTATTGCTTCATCTTCATTTGTAAATGAAACAATAGGCAACACAGGAGCAAAAGTTTCTTCTGTCCAAATTTTCATATCATAAGAAATATTTGTAAGAATTGTTGGTTGATAATATGCGCCTAAAATATTTTCGGGTTGTTTACCACCGCAAATAATTTTTGCTCCTTTGCTTATTGCGTCACTTACTTGTGCTTGACTAATTTCAAGCTGTTTTTTATTTGCAAGCGGACCAAGATCTGTTTCTGGATCTAAAGGATTTCCTACTATTTTGCTTGTTACAAGTTTTTGTATTTTTTCAACAACAATATCAAAAATTGAATCTTGAACAATTAAACGTTTTAAGGCATCGCAACTTTGTCCACTGTTTGCAAAACGATTAAAATAAACTAATTCGACAACTCTATCAATATCAACATCTTCAAAAATAATTCCTGGCGCTGAACCTCCAAGTTCTAAAATAGCAGGAATGTCTTTTGATGCTGCTACTTGATACACATGATGCCCTGTTTGCGTGCTTCCTGTAAACCAAATCATATCTACATCACTATTAATTAAATAATTGCCAACATCATGCCCTTTTCCATAGACAAAATTGCAAATACCTGCGGGCAAATTTAATGACAAAATGATTTGTTCTAAAAGCTTTGTTGTCTGGACACAGTTTTCAGAATGTTTTAAAACAACAGTGTTTCCGACCAAGAGATTTGGAATCACTGCCCAAATAAAATTAGTAAACGGAAAATTCCAAGGAATGCTAGCAGCAACAACACCTAAGCTTTCAAAAAACACTGTGTGTCGTTCTTTTGAGTTTTCAAAAACTATCTCAGGCTTAAGCCACAAATCTGCATTATCTAAATAACCTTGAAAATAGTTAAGGCCTACTTTAATATCAATTTCCATACACACAGAAATAGGCATTCCCATGTCTATTGCAATCAATTTTGCAATTTCATCTTTTTGATTATCAAACTCTTTTAATAATTTTTGTAAAATCTGAATACGCTCTTGAACTGAACTCTTAGCCCAGCTCTTACATGCTTTATGAGCAAGCATAATTTTTTGATCAATTTCTTCTGATGTTGAAGCATCAATTTCAGCAATAACTTTATAATTATCACCAGGATTTATAAGGATCATTTTTTCAAAATTCATATAATAACAACTTTCATGTCTACAAACCCTTAATCTTTTTTATTTTTCTTAACATAACAAAAAAGCAACATCAAACTGATGTTGCTTTTTTATAATTATCTATAAAATAAAAATTTATTTTAAATTTTTATTTTTTTAATTGTTCATCATACGAATATAGTTCAAACAAAGATTTTTCTGAACATTTCATAATCTCATATAACTTGAATGCTCTGTTAAGTCTTTCTTTTTCACTATCAAGCAAAGAACCCTTTTGCTCTACTAATGGCATAATAATACTCACTAATACATGGTTACAATTTTGTCTCACCTGAGCAGCATATCGATCGCCAAGCAACAAACCTTCTTTTTCTTGTTGTTCATATTTTTTTTCATTACAAACTAAATTCGCAGTTACAGAAAAAAATGCCACAAAAATTATAAATAATTTTTTCATAAATAACCTTTTTATTTTTTATCTTCTTTTTTAGGCAAATATTTTAAACCATATAAAACAAGATCTTTTTCTTCTACTTCACCAGGTGCTTTCATCATTGCATCATGACCTTTTTGAGTCTTAGGGAATGCAATAACATCTCTGATTGATTTAGATTTAGTCATAAGCATAATAATACGATCAAGGCCAAGAGCAAGACCGCCATGTGGAGGACAACCCATTTCAAGTGCTGTTAAAAGAGCTCCAAATTTTTCCTGCATCTTACTTTCATCAAGACCTAAAAATTCAAACATCTGTTTTTGAAATTCAATAGAATGAATTCTGATAGATCCACCACCTAATTCATAGCCATTTAAAACTACGTCATATGCGCGAGCTTTAATATCACCAAGTTGTTTATCCTGCCAACCTGCTTGCGGGCTTGTAAATGGGTGATGCACAGCATTCCAACGTTTTTCGCCTTCATCAAATTCAAACAATGGGAAATCAGTTACCCAGCAAAAACGATATTCATTTTCATTTGCAAGATTTAATTCAGCTGCAAGTGCACAACGCAGTCTACCAAGAAGCGTCCATGCCTCACTGTATTTTCCAGCAATCAAGAACAATGTATCCCCAGCTTTAACGCCTGGAATAACTGTTTGAACTTGCTGTAAAAAATTTGGTGCTAAAAATTTTGCAACAGGTGATTCAACTTCACCTTGTTCATTAAAGCGAATCCAAAGTAACCCTTTTGCTCCCATGTTAAGCGCTTTATTTACCCAACCTTCAAGTTCAGATCGTGTAAACTGCTTTTGATTAACATGTAATGCACCAACTTTTCCGCCTTGCAAAAGAACTGTTTGTAAAAATTTTAATTCTGTTTTTTCAAATAGATTGCTGACATCTTGTATTTTAAGTTCATAGCGCAAATCTGGCTTATCGCAACCATACAACGCAAAAGCATCATCAAATGTTATACGTTCAAATTTTTGAGGAATATCAATATTCATCGCTTTTTTAAATATTGTATGAAGTAATCGCTCAATAGTTCCCATTACAACCTCTTCGGTTGCATATGAAATCTCAAGATCAATTTGTGTAAATTCTGGCTGACGATCAGCGCGCAAATCTTCATCTCTAAAACAACGCGCAATCTGAACATAACGATCAATGCCCGATGCCATTAAAAGTTGTTTATACATTTGAGGTGATTGCGGTAATGCATAAAAACTGCGTTCATGAATACGTGACGGCACTAAAAATTCACGTGCTCCTTCTGGAGTATTTTTAGTCAAAATTGGAGTTTCAACTTCCAAAAATCCTTCATTTTTGAAAAATTCACGCATATAAAATGTAACATCACTTCTCAACTTCAAATTATGATACATTTCTGGTCTGCGTAAATCTAAATAACGATACGTAAGTCTTGTTTCCTCTTCTACGCCAGCTGCTTCTTCTAGCATAAAAGGAAGAGCTATTGCTTTATTAAGAATTTCAAGCTCTTGCACTTGAAGTTCGTACATGCCCGTTGCTAAATTCTTATTCACTAAATTTGATGCACGCTCAACAATTTTTCCTGTTACCGATATAACATATTCACTTCTAAGAGTATGTGCAAGCTCGTGAGCCTGTTGATTAAAATCAGTGCTAAAAACAACCTGCATGATTCCTTCACGGTCACGCAAATCAACAAATATAAGGCCGCCATGATCACGACGACGATGTACCCAGCCAAATAAAGTTATATTTTGATTTGTATATTGCTCGCTTACTAAACCACAATAGGTTGTTCTTTGTTTCATAAATAAAATTCCTAATATTTTAAATTCTTAGAAAAGAAATGAGAGCTGAATGTTTCCAACATACGCAAGATCAGAACCAGACTCAAGCTTAGCTTTACCAATAGGAATGCCGCACATATCTTTATAATGTTGTCCTGGAATTAAAACACCAAAGTACCCTGAAAACTTCAACTTATCATAAAATAAAGCTGACCATTCTGAAGTAAGCTCTATTCCTAAGTAATTAGATGATTCTTGTAATAAAACAAGGGCTTCTTCTGGATGACTTACAACAAATGATGATGGATTTGGTATCCAATAAGGAATAAAGTTTTGAGAAAAATTAAACTTATACTTTTTCAATTGTGGTATTTTCCAATCAATACGAGCACCTGCAAATGCAATGTTTGTCATCTCATTAATTTTATCTGATACAATGATTCCTGTTACGTTTGACGATGACAAATCAGCTAATGGATTTCTAACTGCATAACGCGGTACACCTTGGTTAAAGAGTACTAAATGACGCAAGCGCTTACCAGAATAGACAGACTGTAATGGAATAAATCCTGAAAAAGTTTGGTTCAAAAGTTGATCTTGCGTTAATTTATTAGTATCAAGTTGCTGATCTATTTCACCTGATGCATACCCAACACCAAAGGATACTATTAAGTCTTTTGGAATAATATCATATGATGCATCTGCAACAAGAAAATAACCTTTTAATGTTTTGTGCTGCTCTGGACGGAATCTATCTATAGCATTGTACATAGGCTGCGTAAATCCAGGAATCCCAAATTGTCCTATTAGTTTACCATTTTCTGAAGGATCTTTTGGAGACGCTTTTACTAATTGCTGTGCTTGCCTTGTTGCTGGCGCTTTTATCGTTGCTGGATCCTTCAAGTTATTACCATTTATATACACTTTGGTGTATTCTTCATACACATCTGAATTATATTCTGCCCCAAATTCCACTATCTTGTTCGAAGCTAAAGTAATTGTATTTCTATCCCATGGACGAATATCAATATCACCAAAATTAGCAGCTCCTTCCATACCCCAATTAAATCTTTTATAAATACCCTCTATAGCTAATCCAGCTGTTCCTATGTAAGTATTTACATCATTTGTAAATTCAAAATCTTGATCAGGCGCATGTTGATAGACAAAATACGGTTCAATGTTTACCTTTTTTTTATCTTGCTCATAAACTAAAACATCAGCTCGCAGTGCTGCTATAAATGATTGATGTCCAACTCCTCTTTGCGTACAACCTACTCCTAATTCATTCTTTCTAACAACTTCAACGTTACTTTCAAGGCTCGTTTGATTATTTTCTGTAAGCGCTAGATAACCATCGACAACTAAACGATTTTTAATAGGATTGATACTTAAAAGAATTGCAGGCGCAAATTGATCAATAGATGACCCAGGAACAAACCCTAAAAAGCCTAACGCTTCATAAGCTGCTCCAAGCGAAATACCTCTTCCTACTTGATAAGGAATAAGTCCTGCCTGAAAGTAATGATTCAATTCATTACCTTCGTCTCCAATTTTTAATTTAAGCCAGGCCTCACGCATCCAAAGTAAATGCCTTGTGGTAGCCGTACCTTTTACACCTTGAGTTACGCTTGCTATTTGCACAATGCTATCAACGTTCTTTGCATCTGTTGGAGCTCCCCATCTATATCGAAAACGAATCGCGTCGTAAAACATAATTCTTGGCTTATCATAATCTCCATATGCCATGCTAAAGAAATAATCAGCTGTTGATCGTACAAAAAAGACAGTGTCTACGTCATGCTTTGCATTTAAAGTTGACATATTTTTGCCAAAGAAATCCTCAACAACAAACTTACCACCCATATCAACAACCATGTTGCCTGAACTAGATATAAATTGAATTTTGTCTGATGTTGCAGGTTGCTGTTTTTCTTTCTTTTTTTCAACTATGTCCTTCTCTACTATTTCTTTTGTAGAAACTATTACAGACGGATCATTTTTGATTGGTGATAAATCATTTTTTGTAAAAATAGACATTACAAAAAAGTTTAACAATAATACTATAGGCAAAGCTTTGCTTCTTAGAACTCGTAGATTCATAGTAATCCAAGCGATAATGTTATTAAAATATTTGTATATTTACTATCACTCAAAATAGCGATCTTGTCAATAAAAAAACCCCTTTTTAAAACTTCTTAAAGTAAGATTTTTGTTTAGATTTTTGCAAGTTGTAATGCTATCTTAATTAAATATAAAAACTTTTTTTAAAATTAAGGATGTTGTATGTCAACAAAATCTCTATTAGGAGCTCATCTTTCAATAGCTGGAGGATTTTGGAAAGCTATTGCCAGAGCTCATCAAATAGGTGCTACCTGTGTGCAAATTTTTACAAAAAGCAATAGACAATGGAAAGCAAAAACAATAACAGACGAAGATGTTAAAAGATTTTTAGATGCTCAAGAAGAATTTAAAATAGATACCGTTGTAGCTCATGCATCATATCTGATTAATTTAGCTTCTGAAAAACAAGATGTGCAAGAAAAATCAATCAAGGCACTCGCTGATGAAATAAGTCGTTGTCAAAATTTAAAAATTCCATACCTCGTGCTTCATCCAGGATCAAATTCATCAGAAAATATACCGCAAAGTTGCCAGCAAATAGGTAAAAATATCAACGCTGCATTCGAAATTACTCCACCACAAAAAACAATAGTTCTTTTGGAAACTATGGCCGGTCAAGGCTCTACCATAGGCAAAAAATTTGAAGATTTAGCAGAAATTATCAAACATGTAACCTCTAAAAAAAATATTGGTGTGTGCGTTGATACTTGTCATATCTTTGCAGCAGGCTACGAATTTGGTGATGAAAAATCTTATAAGAAACTATGGAAAGAGTTTGATGAAATTATTGGACTGGAAAAAATAAAAGCAATACATATCAATGATTCTAAAAAAGATTTTGCTTCTTGCGTTGATCGTCATGAACACATCAGTAAAGGAAAAATTAAAACTGACAGTTTTAAACTGCTCATGAATGATAAAAGATTTAAAGATATTGCAAAAATAATTGAAACGCCAAAATCATCAGATGATCTTACATATGATCAGAAAAATTTAGATACTTTAAGAAGTTATATAAAAAAATAAAAGATCGATGGTGGAATAAATTTTAATCCCCTAACCCATTTAAAAATTTCCACCATCGAAATAAGCAGTTCTCCAACCATACTACCTTACTATCAAACACAAGGAAGGAGGACGCAACTAATATTAATGCGATTTAATCTTTCCACAAAAAAAAATTTATTTTGAGAAGAACAACAACAAAAAAAGATCCTTTATTAAAGGATCTTTTTTTAAATTGCAACAAAATTTTAATAATGCAACAGATTATACCATTACTTCTGTAATACAGTATACTATGTCGCCTTCTTGCCAATCAGAAAAACCGTCAACAGCAAATGCGCAATCATTGCCTTCTGCAACTGTTGATACTTTGTTTTTATCTCTTTGAAGAGTTTTAATAACACCGCGACCAATAATTTTTCCATTGCGTACGACTTTGACTTTGCTGCCCTGTTGGAATACTCCAGACTCAATACCCGCTCCAGCAATAGTACCAGCTGATTTAATTTTAAATATTGCCTTAATGCGGCCCATGCCTGTTTCTTTTTCTTCTACTTTTTTGATACGACTTGCAACAACAGCTGCTTTAATATCATCAAGTAGCTGATAAATAATATCATATGTTTTAACAACAACACCTTTTTTTGGTGCATATGCTGCTTCTTTATGAATTTTTACACCAAGCCCATAAATAATTGCTCCTGATGTAAGTGCAAGCTCAACATTACTTTCATTAATATCGCCAACGCCTATATCAATGACACGAACTTTTTCAGCTTGTTCTTTATTTAATTTCATAATGCTTGCCAATAAAGCTTCTTTTGAAAGTAACGTATTTGCTTTCAAAATAACACTTACAGATCCAACACCTTCTTGTTGTTGATGACCTAATCCTTTTGAATGATCTATTTGATTTTTTAGAGTAGTTGATTTTTGATGTTTCTTTAATACTGTAGTATCTGTTGCAAACTCAAAAACATCTCCAGGTTGTGGCAGCTCTGAAAATCCTGCTATGATAGCTGGTATAGATGGTCCAACTTCTAAAAGAGTTTTTCCTGCATAATTTTTAATAGAACTCACTTTTCCAAATGAGGCACCACAAACAAAATGGTCTCCTCGGCGTATTGTTCCTCGTTGTAAAATAATTGTAGCAACAGCTCCGCGACCATGTTCCATTTTAGATTCTAAAACAAATCCACGCGCAGCCTCTTTAGAGTCTGTTCGTAAATCCATTAAATCTGCTTGTAAACGCAATAACTCTAAAAGCTCATCGACGCCCTGTCCTGTTTTTGCTGATATCGCAACACAAGGAATTGTTCCACCCCAGTCTTCTGGAAGTAAATCTTGTTCTGCCAACTGTCGCTTAACGATGTCGATTCTATCTGGAGAAGCTTTATCTATTTTATTAAGCGCAACAACAGCAGTTGCACCAAAATTTTTAATAATTTTTATACATTCTATAGTCTGAGGCTTGATACCATCATCCAGTGCAACCATTAAAAGAACTATATCCGCTATCAACGCACCTTTTTCGCGCATTAAAGAAAACGCTTCATGTCCTGGTGTATCAACAAATACAAGATTTCCATGCTTTGTTGGAACTTCATACGCTGCTACTTGTTGTGTAATACCACCTTTTTCGCTTTCAGCGACACGTGATTTTCTAATATAATCTAAAAATGATGTTTTACCGTGATCAACGTGACCTACGACAACAACTGTAGGGAGTCTTTTTTCGCTACCTGATGAACTTTTTGCTTCTATAACTTTTTCTAAAGCAACATCTGTATTACGCTTTAAGTCTTCATGCGCAATACCGAGGCTATCAAGAAATTTTACGATTTCATCTCTTTTTAAAACTTGATTTTTATTTGCAAAAAAGCCTTTTTTTAAGAGCTGCACAATCAAATCTGTAGCTGTACATTGTAATTTATTTGCTAGCTCACCAACAGTCATATCATGTAATACAACTTTTTGGCCTTCTGGCAACTTATACTTAAATAATTTTCCAGTATCTATTAAAGTTAAGTGCTTTTTTAAGAAATTTAATTGATTGTCCGATAATATAGATATATTTTCAGTTAAACCAACTTTATGTTCCCGCAAAACTTTAGTTATTTCATCGATAGGAATACCATATTGTAATGAAAAATCTTTAATTCTCATGTAAATCTTAACTTCACTTTCAATGTTAATGATTTGCCTCACGATCAATCTCTTCAACTCTATCACCGGAAGAAATTAATTCTATTTCGTAGCCAAGCAACTCTGAGGCAAGACTTATATTTTGACCATTTTTACCTATAGCTAAAGCTCTCTGATCATCGCTTACCCATACACGAGCAATTTTTTCATCGACTATTTCAACGCGATTAACTTCTGCTGGTCTAAGAGCCAACGCAACCAAATCTTCTTTTGAATTACTCCATGAGAAAATATCAATCTTTTCACCATTGAGTTCTTTCAATATAGGCTTAATACGACTACCACCAACACCAATACAAGTACCTACTGGATCAATATTAGAGTCAGTTTGAGCTACAATAACCTTGCTCTTATAACCTGCTCTGCGGGCAATAGCCTTAATTTCAATTAATTTGTCATAAATTTCTGGAATCTCAAATTCTAAAAGACGAGCTAAAAATTGAGCTGATGAGCGATCTAATATTAATTGACCACTGCTTCTATACTCCTGATGAACTTCTTTTAAAAGTGCTCTAACAGGTCTTCCAGCTATATATTTTTCACCTGGAATAGAAAGGGATTTAGGCAAGAAAGCAGTAGTATCACGTACTGTAACCAAAGTTCCAGAAAATTCATGTTTATGTATAACGCCTTGAACAATTGTACCAATTTTATCTTCAAACTGTTTAAAGATAAACTGAGCTTCAATGTCTTTGAGTTTAGCAGCAATTAATTGTCGAGCTTTTAAGATTTCAACGCGTCCAATTGGCTCTTCAAACGGAACCCATATCAAGTCGCCAGCTTTAGCGTTTTTTTGAATTCCAACAGCTTTTTTTGTTGTTATTTCAACTTCTGGATTTTCAACTGATGTAACAACTTCTTTTTGTACTTCAACAAAAAGCTCTTCTGTTTTTTTGTTAATACTGACTCTCAAGGTTATATAAGGATATTTCTTTTCATAAGCTGCTTGTATACCTTCGCAGATGATACTTTGAAGTAAAGCTTGATCCAAACCTTTTTCATCAACAAGTTCTGCTATAACTTTATTTAACATATTTAGACTTAAGTCCCATTTTTGAGAGTTACTATAATTTAGATTGATTAGTACAAGACGATATATATATACATAATAACAAAAAAATAAAAAATTAAAAGTTTTCAAATAGCACCCTTTTGTCTTGGGAGCTATTATTTATCTCTTATATATATTTATTAATAAAGAAGAATAATAGATAAGTGTCTTTTATGTGGATAACTTGAGATCGCATCAACAAATAAAGCTATTTTTATTGGTTTTTTTTTAAATAACCTAATGTGGATAACCTGTGGATAAGTAGTGGACAACTTGATGCTATATAGGTCAATAGACCCTCTGAATCAATCTTTTGGCCATCCAAACAGGATTTTTTGTTGTTTAGATGGGCATTTTTTAGAGGTGAGCTGAGATATGTTGAAAAGTTATCCACAAGTTATCCACAAGTTATCCACAAGTTATCCACAAGTTATCCACATCTATCAAATGTTAGCCTTTGATGTATTTCATAAGAAGCGATAACCAGTTATTTTTAAGAGCAAAAGGCGATTTTGTGTAATTACCATTAATTCCATATTCAGGGAAATAGATAGAAAGGCCCTGTGCTTTTTTGAGTTTAGACCCTACTTTATTTTCTATCACAATATTTTTAAGTATGTTTTTGCCTTGTTGTAGGAGTGAATTTAGGTCTGATTTAATCTGCGTTTCAATTGTTTTTTCTTTGAGTGTTATGTATGCAATATGCTGAAGGAGATTGTCATAAAAATGGCCAATATCTATATAGCTTGGCTCATCAAAGCAGGTACAATATTGAGTAGATTTGCATTTTCTTAAGATATCAGAAACAGATCTGTTTTGTTGCTCAATAAGGGCCTTGGTTAAAATAAGAGCAACTTGATCAATGTTGTTTTCAAGTTCACTGATAAACTGAAGATTTAAAGCCGAAAGAGTATAATCATTAATAAGTTTTTCATAGGCTTTTTCGTAGCTTATAACTATGTGTTTTGCGAACTCTAAAGAGTTTAAGGTTCCAGCTACAAAAGGTTTTAAAAGCTCATCGTATTTCCATCCAGCACCATATTCAAGTTCTTGAGATGCAACAAAGCATTCTGCATAATTTTTGCAAATTGATGATACTTCAATCATCGACATTAAACATGCATCAAATCCAATTAGACTTATTTTTTTTCCTTGTAGAATATTGTGTGTTATATGATATAGGGCTAATTCTAAATCATGATTTGTTATATATGATTTAAAGCTGTCATCAAAACATATACCGCGTTTGCTCGTAATATGAACATTTCGTTGTACTTCATTACAAATTAAAGCTAGATAGCTTATTCCGCGATCAATCTCTAATTTGTTGTCTGTTGGGTTTAAATAAAATAATTCACAAGGATTAATAGTTTTTCCAAAGTGAGGATCAAGGGCACCTGTTCCGTGATTCCATAAAATAAGAGCATAATTTTCTGCAGGATAGTATGTTGTTGCCCATTGCATACAATCTATTAGTGTATGGTATGAGCCACTATTTAATTTTTGATTTTGTATGGTTTGATCCTGAACAATGACTCTTTTGTCTTTTCGTATTACATATCGTTTAGTAGGTGCCGATCCTGGATTATTTAGTTGTGCGACTATCGTTATGTTTTCATTTGAACCGATAAGTTCCATTTGTTTAAGGTTTTTCCAGGCAAAATAATTTAAATCGTTATCTGCCGCCATGTATACGATAAAGGTCCAGGATTTTTTAGGATGTACAGAACGAATATCTGATATATCAGATTGCTTGTTTATAATGCTTAATTCTTCTTCTCTTGTTTCTTTTATAAATTCAGAAAATTCTTCAGGAGATAAAAATAAATTATCTATTTGTTTGGTATAAATTTCAGAATTAAGCAGTATTAAAATATATAAAATATAATTTAGAAAACATTGTACTTGTTTCATTGTAATTTTCCTTTTTTATGAATTTAATAAATTAAAAAATACAATATTAAGTTGTTAAAATGCAATTATTTTATTCCATTTAATAAAAAAGAGCCACATGATTATAGCTGTAATTCCAAAGCTTAGTTGGAAGTCTAGAAAAAAAATAGCAAGAGGATTGTAGTGTATTAAAATAAGCGCTGTTAAAAGATAAGCATGAATTCCTGAATATATAAATCCATTAAATTTTGTAAACATTTGTATTGTGATCATACAAAGAGATCTGATAAATGATATGTTTGGAATAGAAATAAGTGCATATAAAAAAACAAGTGCAGTATACAAAAGAAAGCGAAATCTATGAAAAAACTTACAATAGTGAAAAAGAGCTACAAAAAGACTTAATATGGTTATCAAGTGAATACCAGATCGAGCCATATGATGAGCAATGCCCCAATATAAAGATTGATGTTGTATGGTTAGGGATTCAATATTTTTTTCTTTTTTGCCTAAAAATAAAGGATTGTATAAAAGGTCTATCTGATTATTAAAATAATGTGAAAGATAGTTGAAATATTTTTGATACCATGAACTATAGAGTTTTTTTGAAGTAATAAATTTTTCTTTGTATACAAACCCTGTAGCCCATACACCTTCTTTTAATAGATATAATTTATAATTATCATCTTCTTTTGGTTGTGTTAATTGAATGTTGTAAATTCTTATCCATTGACCAGTAGTTAAATCTTTTGCTCGACTATAAGGAATTTGTATCAAAATAACTTTTTTGATTTTTAAGGGACCTAGCTCTTTATCTCTAATAGATGATGTGCTAAGAGTGATAATGCTATTTTGTTTATCCTGTAAATTGTGTATAACGTTTTTGATAATGCCTTGAACGACGACCGGTTTTTGTAAGAGATTATGGTGCTGTGTATAATAAGATTCTATCTGATGTAATCTTACTACAATAATCAAAGTTGAAATAATAGAAACATAGAATAAAAGATAGTTTTGTTTTTTTATATATGTAATACAAAATATTATTATTAAGCTTATAGCAAGAGGAAGAAATAATTTATAAAAAAGAAGTGAACTAGCTATTAAGGCAAAAATGGTATTAAGCAAAAAAAGACGAGTAAGTGGAATTGAATTATGCAAATATTGATTAATCATAGTAGTTTTATGATAGCAAAAAATAACAAATTCTTTAAGATACTAATATTATTTTTATTTATTATTGTACAAAGTGCTGAAATTATGAATATGAATGTTGAAAAAAAAGTTTTGAAATATGTCCTTGAAAATGGTCTTACAGTTTTAATTTACACTAAAAAAAATGCGCCAAAGGTTGCGCTTCAAATGTGGTATAATGTCGGATCAAAACATGAGCAACCAAGTGAAAAAGGAATGGCTCATTTCTTAGAGCATATGATTTTTAAGGGCACTAACGAAATGCTTTCTGAAACAGATATTAATGCAATGTCGCAAAAATTGTCTGCATATGCAAATGCATTTACTTCATATGATTATACAGCATACGTTTTTGATGTTCCTGTTGCAAATTGGGATCAAATGCTTCCGATTTATGCAGATTGCATGCAAAATTGTTCTTTTTTGCAAGATCATATGAATTCTGAAGTCAAAGCCGTTATTCAAGAATTAAAAATGTACCGAGATGATTTTAGATGGGCATTGGCTGATGGACTTATTGGAAATATTTTTGAGTCACATCCATACCATTATCCTATTATTGGTTATAAGCAAGATTTGTGGAACTTAAAGCGTGAAACATTTTTAAAGTTTTATCATAAATATTATGTACCAAATAATGCGGCATTTGTTGTTGTGGGTGATATAGATCCAGATGAAGCAATTGCAAAAATCAAACAAGTATTTGAACCGATACCTCGCGGTGCAGATGTAGTGCATCCAGAATTTTTCTTTAATGATGAATTACAATCAAAAACATTTTCTCTTTATAAAGAAGTTGATCAAGCACATTGTATGATGGCTTTTGCTATTCCAGGAGCAAAAGAAAAAAAAGACTTTTTATTTGATATCATAGGTACCCTTCTTGCTAATGGAAAAGGATCTGTTTTATATCAAAGACTTGTAGATGAGCTTTCACTTGCTACATCAGTAAGTGCTATGACATATGATCTTATAGACAGAGGCGTATTTTTTATAGAATTTAAACCTCGTCAAGAAAAAGATATAGAAAAAATTAAAGAACTCATATATCAAGAAATTGAAAAATTATCGCTTGGAGCTATTTCTGAAATTCAATTACGTCGAGCTTTAAAAGCGGCGCAGATTGATCATGAAAATCTATTTGAAGATGTTCATAAACAAGCAAGCGCAATAGGAAAATCTTTTGTAGCAATTGCAGACGAACAGTATCCGTTTAATTATTGTACTTATAATCCAAATTCTATAGTTCAAGAAATTCAAGAACTCTTGCAACGTTATCTAAGAAAATCGTTATCATTTTTTGGAGAAGTAGTTCGTGTACCAGAGGCAGATAAAACTATTTTAAATAGGCTTCAAGAAGAATCAGATGAACTTGATACTAAAATTTTAAGCGGCAAGGAACGTGAAACAACCGTTGAGCCAGCTCGCTATGCAGCTTCTGTTATAGCTAAGAAATTACAAAATAAGCAGTTTCCATTTCCTGAGTCGTATGAACTTTCAAATGGACTTAAGGTGTTATTATATCATAGCTCTGATGTAAACTTAGTTGATTGCACATTGCGTTATAAAGCAGATAGTCATTGGGATCCAATTGATCAGCAAGGAATTAGTTATTTAGCTTCAAAAATGATGCTTGAGGGTACAGTAAAATATCCAGGTTTTTCATTTACTCAAGAAGCTGAATCTTATGGTATGAGTTTTGATGTAACTCCAGGCTCTGTTGGTTGTACCATGTTATCTGAAGACGCAGAAAAAGGTTTTGAATTAATGTCTGAGATGCTTCAAAATGCTATCTTTAAAAAAGAAGATTTTGACCGCATTAAAGAAAAAACAAAAGCACAGTTAATACAATTTTGGGATACTCCAAAGCGCTCTATTAATCAAGTAGTAGCTCAAGAGATATATAAAGATCATCCATATGCAAAAATGGTTTTAGGAACAGAAGAGACTCTTGATGCTATATCGCGAGATCAAGCCTATGAATTTTATAAAAAAGTAGCAACACCAAAAGAGTCAGTTCTTGTTGTCGTTGGAAATTTTGATAAAAATAAAATTAAGTCACAGATTGAACAAGAGTTTTCAAGTTGGACAGGCAGCACTATTTCAGACTTAGAATATCCAAAAATAGCAGATGTAGAAAACAAAACGATAGACATTTTCAAAAATAGAGATCAGGTAGTGCTGGCTTTTGCAGGTCTTTCTGTTGATAGACAAAATCCTGACTTTGATGCACTTCAAATATTTACTCAGCTTTTATCAGGAAGCATGAATTCATATTTGTTTGCGCTCAGAGAGCAAACAGGATTGTTTTATACTATTAGCGGATCTTTAGTTTTAAGCTCCGATAAACAACCAGGTATGATTTTTGTAAAAACAATTGTTTCAAAAGATCGTCTTGAGGAAGCACAAAAAGTTATTTTAGATTGTTTAAAAAATTCTATTGATATGGTTCAAGAGGCTGACTTTGATGAAGCCAAAGAGATGGTTATAAATAACTTTCCTGCTATGTTTGAAACCATAGAGGATACAGCGCAATCATTTTTATTTTTAGAAAAATATAATTTATCATCAGATTATTTAAGTAAAAAAATAGAAACAATACGTGCAATGAAACTTGAAGATATGAAAACCATAGTTAAGAAACATTTACAAATAAACAAATTACTTACTGTTCGTATTGGAAGGGTTTAGGCTAAGTATAATTTTATGAAATTAAAATTATTAATATCCATTGAATAGTACTTTAAAAAGAAGCATTAATTCATTATTTTAAAAAAGATATTAATTGAGTAAGAAAATAATTTTTAAAAATTTCTTGCAATTAAATTCAAAAATTTTTTAAAGTATGAAGTAGAAATATATGTATATGCTTTATACTAAAAAGGAAAGAGTATGAAGAAAGTTTTAAGTTTATTTGCCCTTTGCGCAATGTTTGCTTTTGCTGGATGTGCTAAAAATAAAGAAGAACAAAAGCATGTTAAGTCAAAAGAACATGTAAAAAAAGAGCAAAAGAAAAAAGACCATAAGAAAAAAGATCACAGTAAAAAAAAAATGAATGCAAGCCATGCAGACTCAAAAAAGAAAAGCATGTATAAAAAAGAAAAATAAACAGAAATAATTTTTTAGGTTCAAATTTTTGAATAAAAATTTATTTGACTTTAAAAAAAGCGCTCATTAAACATGAGCGCTTTTTTTGTTTTATTAATATTTATTACCAGCAACAACAGAATGCTTTTTCTTGTGTTTTTGGCGGATCAATTTTTATAGCTGGTGCTTGTGCAGGTAATTCAACAGCGGTAGGCACCTTGAGAGTTTGGGAATTTAAAGCATTGGTTGCTTCTTCTAGGCTTGCATTGATACCTGTTTCTGTACCAAGCGAAGAGTTGCTAGCTTTGTTTAACATAGCAGCTTTTTCAGCATTTTGTTGTAGGGCTTGTAATTTTTCACTTGTAGTAGGCAAGGAATTTCTTCGCTCTTGAAGTATTTGTGTTATATAAGCTAACCCTTCAACTAAAGGCTCAATTCGCTTATGATTGCGTTCTTTTTCTTGTTGTACGGCATGATTTATGTTCTGGATGCTTGACATTAAAGGACGAAGGATTTTTAGCATTCCGTCTCTTTCTTGATCGGCTCGCAGTAATAGTCGTTTAGCCCAGTCAGTATTAAATTCACGGGTTATTTTTTGTTGTTCTTCAAACGCTTCTCTTACACGAGTTTCCCATTCTTCATTATTTTTCCGTAATTTAAGTTCTGTCATAGTCTTGTGCTTTTCTTCTTGGGCATCAAATCTGGCATCAATTAAACCAAAATATTTACGAACTGTATAAATTACACCACCAGCTGCGATTGCTAAAGCAATCCCTTTGACAATGGCTCCAGCACCTTCTGCTGTACGTCCAGCCCCAAATATGTCACCAGCTTCAAGCAAACTTCTTCTAACAGGAGCAGTATCATCTTTTTCTAGGTACTGTTTTAATTGTATAGATCCCGCTGCGGCAACAGCTGAAAGCGTTATAATTCCACCAAGTTTTATTTTTTGATTTATCGAATCTAGTTCGTTTTCTGAAGAAGATGATGAAGTGTAAAGTGTTGTTTTTGTAGCAGTTGTTTTCGATTCATGACATAATTCATCGTCTGTTAGTTCTATAACTCTAGAGCTAGTTGGGCTAGGAATAGTTCTTATTGATTGAGTAGCTATAGATAATAATTGATCATCATCATCGCCATCACTACAATGTACGGCTGTTCTTTTAGATACAGAATTTTTGCTTTGAGTATTTTGTAGAGTTTCTTTTTCTATAGGATTATTAAAATCAGTGAAGCTAACTTTTTTTGTATGCTTTGGAGATGAACTAGGTAGCGTGGCAGGATCACTTGGCAGAAAATACATATGAGTCAAAATAAAAATTGATAATATTAAAATTTTACAATTTAACATACAGCCCCTTTATTTTAGAAATTATTGTTTAGCAGATTGAATATTTTCTTCTGGAAAAACAAAAGAAAGAAGCGGACCTTTTTGAGAGTTTCCTCTAGGGTTGGTTTTTTGAGCAGTATCTTGGGTAGATGATTGTTGACGCAAAGAACGAAGCGCTTCTTTTGCTTTTTCTAAATGCGCTTGGACATTCATCTGATTGTTTTCTTCATCTGTATCTGAAGTAGAATCATTAGCAATCGCAGCAGCAGCAGCAGCAGCTGTATTTTGGGATGATGTAAGTGAACGTCTTTGACTTTGAGCTAAACCATTAGGATTGTATCGAGAATGACGCCTGTTGGCTATTATTAAACAAGCGTTTAATGCAGAAAAAGGATTAGCTGCGCCTTCTGTTTCATTTTCACCTAGACGAGATCCATTTGAGCTAGTTCTTGGTCTTTGAAATAATGCTGTGTGTTGATTGTTTGGACTTCGCTGCGAATTATTAGGTTGATTATTTGGACTTTGCTGTGAATTATTAGAAGGATGTCGAGAGACGTTTAAGCTTGTAGAGTCAAAGAATGATTCTGTAAGGTCAAATTTATTTTTTGATACCTCTTCTTTGTCAGATAAAGAAGCCTGAGATGATCCTACTAATGATCTAGATTGAGTATCAGATTTTGTATGTGCTGACTGGAAATCAAATAATTGAGCATCATTTACTAATATTGCTGGATCAGAATCAGATACTGCCTGAGCGCTTGGAATTAATCTTTGTGATACAGGCTTACTTGCTGTTAAATCTGAACTTTCTAAAAACACTGAGTTAAATAACATGAAAAATATAATATAATATAACATAAAGAAGCCCTCCATTTATAAACAATATCTATCAGTATTTTATATATTATATGAACTCTGAAGCAATAGTTTTAGCTTTTTTGCTGTTTAAAAGTATTTTATGTATACTTAATATACAAAGTAACTTTAATAGAGATAAATTTTATGGATTATCGATCAGATCTTTATAAGCATCATATTTTGGATCTTGCAAAAAATCCTTCAAATTATGGACTTATTCCAGGGGCTGATTTTTTGTCTAAAAAGCTTAATCCTTCTTGTGGTGATGTCATTACTATTTGTGGTTTTGTTACAAATAAAACTTTGCAAAATGTTCATTTTGAGGCTTCTGGCTGCGTTATAAGTATCGCTATGGCATCACTTTTAACTGATTTTGTGAAAAATAAGTCTCTAGATGAAGCAATGGAGCTTGATGAACAAATTGTTGAGCAGTTGCTTTCTATGTCTCTTGGAATAAATAGGTTGCAGTGTGGCATGCTTTCTGTTCTTGCATTGCAGGATGGTATAAGAAATTTCAGGCAACAATTAAAAATGTAGTTTGATCGTTATGAAATGAACAGATTTTAATGTCACATGTGGCTATAAAAAAAGCGCTATTCATTTTCTTTTCAATTTGAAATATATGCTTTATTGTGCTATTTTAATTAGGTATTGTTAATTTATTTTCAAACATTTTGTAGTTTTTAGAGAGTTAAAAACTATATCGTAAATATTATGTCAAAAGAACGTATAAAACCATCTCAATTTGCTCATGCTTGGATTATTGATTTTGATGCTGATTCACAGTTATCAGAAGCACAAAAACAATCTATGCAAGAACTTTATGATACTGAAGTGTCAAAATATACAGGCGGACAATTGGTTGTCGGTAAAGTTTTAAATGCTGACTCAGATGGTGTACTTGTAGATATTAAGTACAAATCTAACGGAATTATTCCATTATATGAGTTTTCAGAGCAAGAAATCAAAAACATAAAAATTGGACAAGATATCGAAGTTATTATCGATGAGCTTGAAAACGTTAATGGTGATGTAGTTCTTTCTTATGAAAACGCAAAAGCTGTGCGTGCATGGGATAGAATTACTAAGTTGTTTGAAGAGAACAAACCTGTTGAGGGTGTTGTTACTCACAAAGTTAAGGGTGGTTTAAGTGTAGACATTGGTGTTCCAGCATTCTTGCCAGGATCACAGGTTGACTTATATCGCGTAACTGACTTTGATGCATTCGTTGGTAAAAAAATCGTTGCTGAAATTGTTAAATTAAACAAAAAACGTGGAAACGTTATTATTTCATGCAGAAAATATCTTTCAGAATGTCGTGATAAATCTCGTAAACAAATTCTTGATAACATCGAAGCTGGCCAAGTTATCATGGGTACAGTTAAAAACATTACTAATTATGGTGTGTTTATTGACGTTGGTGGCGTTGATGGTCTTTTACATATCACTGATATGACTTGGGGAAGAATTTCTCATCCAAGCGAACTTTTGAAAATTGGTGAAAATGTAACAGTTAAAGTATTATCAATTGATAAAGATAACAACAAAATATCACTTGGCATGAAACAACTTGGTGACAATCCATGGCAAGATGTTGAAAAACAAATTCACGTTGGTTCAATTGTAAAAGGTCACATTGCAAGCATAGCGGATTATGGTCTTTTTGTTGAAATCAGAAAAGGTGTTGAAGGTCTTGTTCATATTTCAGAAATTTCATGGACTGATCGTATTAATAACCTAAAAGATCGTTTCAAGGTTGGCGAAGAAATTGAAGTGCTTGTTGTATCATTTGATATTGACAATCGTCGTATGTCGCTTAGCATCAAGCAACTTTCTAAAGATCCATGGTCAACTGTTCTTGAAACATACAAAAAAGATGATCGCATCAAAGGTAAAATTACTAACATTGCAGACTTTGGAATCTTTGTTCAAATTATTCCGGGCGTTGATGGTCTTGTGCACGTTTCAGATCTTTCATGGACTGAGCATATTGCGCATCCAAGCGACTTGTATAAAGTAGGACAAGAAGTTGAAGCTGTAATTCTTTCAATTGATGAAGAACATAAAAAAGTGGCTCTTGGAGTTAAGCAATTATCACAAGATCCATGGAAATCACTTGAAAAAGAAATGCCAGTTGGTTCAATTGTAACTGGTACTATTACTAAAATTGGTAATTATGGTGCGTTTGTAAAACTTTCAAATAAAGTAGAAGGTTTAATTTACAATTCAGAGTTGGAGCAACAAAAAGAAAATCCAGCTGAAGTTGGCCAAACTCGCGAACTTCGTGTGATTAATATTAATCCATCTGAACGTAAAATTGGTTTAAGCTTGAAGCTTGAAGAAAGCAAAGATGAACAACAAGTTGTAACAGAAAAACCAAAGAAAAAGGTTGTAAAACAAGCAGAAGCTGTAGAGCGTATGCCTGCTGCACCTAAAATGAAATCAGCCCTTCAGATTGAGCTTGAAAAGCATGCTGCTCGTCAAGCTGAAGCTCAAGAAGGCACAGAAACAAAGAAAAAGGCTAAAAAGTAATCTTTAGTTTCTTTTGAACTTTGACTGGACTTGCAGCCTTGTAAGTCCAGTCGCTATTTTCTAAATAAAATAAATTTTAAGGAATTGTTATGATGGAAAGAACATTTGCTATTATTAAGCCAGGCGCAGTATCTGAAGGAGTAGCTGGTAAAATAATCTCTATGATTGAAGCTGCTGGATTTGATATCTTAGAAATGCACAAAGTTATGATATCTCAAGAGCAAGCAGAAGAATTGTATGCTGAACATAAGGCAAAACCTTTCTTTGGTGAAATGGTTGAACTTATGACATCTTCTCCTGTTATCATTTTGGTTCTTGCAAAAGAAAATGCAATCGCTGCATGGCGTGATTTGATGGGTGCAACTAACCCAGCAAACGCTGCTGAAGGAACAATTCGTAAATTGTACGGCAGAAGCATGAGCCATAATGCAACTCATGGATCTGACTCAGCTGCAAGTGCTGCTCGAGAAATAGCTATATTTTTTGATGAAAGCTGCTGCGAATCTTGCTAAAGAGATATTTCCTGCTATTAATCTTGCTGCAAAGCACTGATATTGCTAGAAAATAAAAGTTGAATATGGAATTAACTAAAACGCTGATTCAAAGCTCGTTTTTAGTTAATTCCATATTTTTTATAATAAAAAAATCTAATTTTAGTTTTAATATTTATTGAGTTTTCATAGAAGATTTTTTGAGCGTTTTCCGCTCAATGGCGCCTCAAAAAACCCCTTTAGCCATTTGTTTTTCTTGTGGTTTGGTTTATACTTTATTTGTGAGAATATTTTTGTTCTTTAAAAAAAGTGAGCTCTGGGAGCTTGCTTTTTTGTTTTTAAATGGAAAATAGAGGGATTAAGATTATGAAACAATCATTTTTAAGAGAGTTATTGTTTGCAGCATGCTTTGCTTTGGTTGGTTATCAAGTGAAAGCTGAAGCTTCTAGATCAGTTTTAGCTGTTGTGCATAAATTTAAAATAGAATCAGAATATAAACAGCTGATTAATTCAGGGAAATTAGAAGCTAATATTTATAATTTAATTATTGTTTTAGGTGATATACCAGTATCTATAAAAAATAAGAAAATTTATGATGACATTATAAAATATTTTATTGAGCATGGCTGTGATATTCATGCAAAATGCGATATGAAAACATTTTTAGATTATGGCGTTAAGTATAGTTATTTAAATGGTAAATTTACAAATAAAACACAAGATGAAATTCAAGCTCAGATTAAAGAAGCAGAAGAAAAATTACGCAGTGATATACTAACAAAATTTTTTATACGTTTTAATCATGGAATTATGACGTATGTAGCTGGTGCGCCAGAAAATCCTTATGTAGTACAAGCATTGATTGATAATGGTGCAGATATTAATAATCTTGGCGGAATATTAAATTTCTTTAGATCAGCAAAGAAATATGATTGGTTATCGGGAAAAAATATTCCTGAATTACAAAATTTAGAAAATTTACACATAAATATTGCAAAACATATTTATAAAAATAATTCATATGTTAATCGTGCAGTTATGTATTTGCTTATGTCTAAAAAAATGTACCAAAAAATAAATGAATAAAATTAAATAAATTGCTATAAAAAAAAGTAAGTCATTTTGGCTTACTTTTTTTTATAGCAAGGCTGATTTGTTCTTTGTCTTTTTTTTATACTATGAATAACATGTTTACCTTGAGTACAGAGTAACGCATTGATGAAATCTGTGATATAGGAGATGTTGAAATGAGGTATTTGTCTATAATTTTTTTGTTTATTTTGTTTACTCAAAAAACTTTGTATACAAAGTCAGCTGGTATTATTATTCATGGAACTTGGGCAAAAAATGAATCATGGTATCAAGTTGGTGGAGATTTTTTTCATGAGATTGAAATAGCTAATAACTACTTAAAGTTAGTAGATGAAATAGTTTCTTTTTCATGGTCTGGAAAACTTGGATATCCTGAGCAATTAATAGCAGCAAAAAATTTAACAAAAAAAATTTTAGAATATGATTTTGTAATTTTGATTGGTCATAGTCATGGAGTTACAGTTGGGATAATATCTTCGATGATACTTGGTAAAAATAATTCTCATGGTAACAATAAGTCAAAAATCAAAAAATTTTACGCGCTTGGCGTTCCTGTTGATTCAGATTCTCAGATGTATCCTGATATGTCGGTGATCGATAGTTTTTATAATTTATTTTCATTTGGAGACATAATTCAGCGTGTTCATGGCTTGCATGAAAGAGTTTTTGTATCGCATGAAAGAATCACTAATATAGCTATACAGATTGATGGTTTGCATCCTGATCATATGAAGCTTCATCACCCTGCTATTGGGAAACACTTATTAGCAATTCCTGATTTGTATCAAGCGCAAAAAATTGGAAATTGGCAAAATTTTTTGCACAATCACCCTGCCGAAATTTTATTTTATTCATATAAATTTCCTGAGTATCGTTTGTATCATGACCAAGAAAAAACTCTACAGACTGATAAAGTTGCTTTTGAGCTACTTCAGTATGCATTTTTTAGATCTAAAAAAGATGTATTACATGATGAGGCTTTTGAGTAGCTTTCGTATTTTTGGTATGCTTAAAATATAGGGTAAATAGGTATTATTTAGGTTTTTTTATGAACTTTTTATTTTCAATAATAGCATTATTTTTTTGCCAACAAGTAACCTGTCATTCCTATGATGAACAGTTTAAACAATTAGTTGAGGCATCAGAAAAATTTAATTCTGAAATTTGCATATTCCCTACAAAATCAAATCGTATAAAATCTATCGCACAAACAGAAGAACAGCAGAAAAAATTTGTACAGCAAGCAAATTCTGTACAGGTTATTTGTGATCAATCAGTCCGATTATTAATCAAAAATTTTTTAAATCACAAAAGAAAATTTGGAACAAACCAAGAAAAAAAATTATATAAGAATATGTCAGAAGTTGATTTTATAAAAAGATTAATTCTAAATCGCCCATTAGCTTTTTATACAGCAAATGATACGTATCGCTTGCAGCAAAAAAATATGCGAGGATGTGGCAATTTTGAATTTATAGGGACTGATTTAGAAATATCTTCTTTAGTATTATCTAATTATCTTTCGTATGAAGAAATGGAAATAGCCGCGTTACTTGGTGTTTCAACTCCAACTTATTTTATAAATAATGGTAATCGTTACAATTTTGCAACATTAGATACATCAAATAATTATCAAAAAGAAGGTATTTATGTTGGTTTAGTTGGAGCGCGTTTTGAAAAGCAAAATTTGATGGAATGGAAGCATATAATTATTACTCCAGAGCAAAATATTGTTGAAAATGGGTATGGTTTTTCAAAAAAAGAATTTAATTGTTTTGAAAAATTTTATGGTCAAAAATTTCCTACATTTCAAGAAGCGCAACAGGATGCAACTGGAAAATACATTCAGTTGAATAAAAATATGTACTTTAATAGTTCTGTGTATAAAAAGCGCCTTAAGTGTGTGATCGAGCCATTTTTAGAAGATGCAAATAGGCGTGCACTGCAAGCTGAAAAAAAAGCTTATTGTCGGGTAGTTGGACTTGGTCTTGGTGTATGGAAAATCTCAGATATACAGGATGTTTTAATGCTTGAAGTTTATACTGAAATTTTGAATGAAAATAATTTTTCAAATATAACGGATATAGAGTTTTTGCACTTCGATAAAAAAATAAATATGAATCATAAAAATAATATTAAACTGTCTTTTTCAAAGGCAAACCCAGCTGATAAATTAGTTGGTGAGCATGTAGATAAATTACTTGTTGCTATGTATGCTTGGGATTCAAATTCTTATCCTGGTAACGAATATTGGGATGGTTTACTTTCTGCCTCTGGAGATCCTGCGGCAGCTTGTTGTTCTACTATTGCAGAATTACAAAATCCACTCATTAATCCTGTTGTTTTAAATTCGTCTAATCATCTATTTTTATAAAAATTATTTTAACTTTCTATAAGTTGTTTAGAATAGGCTAATACTACTTGTAAAGCATTATAAATATTTGGGTCTTCTGTAGAGGATATTTTTTCTGCATTGGTTTTAGCTTCGTCATATAAGCTTTTTGTTTTTCTTTGATATTCAGAAGAATAAGTTTGTTCTTTTGCAAAGTGATAATCATATGTGCGAACTTTTAATTGTACTAAGCATGTATAAGCTTCTGCATCTTTATTGCAAACGTCTGCAGCAATTATTTCTTCAAAAAGTTTTTTTGATTTATTGTAATAAAATTCAATTGTTTTTTTTGAAGTAGATTCTGAATTTGATGAAAGAGATGTTTCTGTATTTATAAAATTAAAAATAATTAGCATGAGTAAAAGATAGTATATTTTTTTCATAATTACCCTTTTTTTAAATAAATGTATTAAAGCATATCGATTGAATTAAGTTTTATATGATTTCTTAAAAAATCTCAAATATTTGATCTATTCATTGTGTTATCTTGTGTATCAGGTGTACAAAATATACAAGATCCACATAAAAATATTGATTTACTATGTATTCTTTAGTAGGTGTATGGTTGAGGGTATTTTTAAACGAAGAGGGTGCAGATATGAAAATTATTGCTGTTATGAATCAAAAGGGTGGCGTTGGTAAAACAACAGTTACTGTTAATGTTGCAGCAGGATTAGTACGCGCAGGTAAAAAAGTTTTGCTTGTTGATGCAGATCTTCAAGCAAATGCTACAACAGCATTAGGAGTGCAACCTATACAAAAACAAGAAATTATTTTTGATTTGCTTGCTCTTTTAACTGGTCAGTGCACATTGCAAGATGCACTATTGATACGACCAATGCAAGCAAAAAGTAAAGCATCAGCATTGTATGTTATTCCTGCAAGTATAGGTCTTTCTGGTTTTGATCAGATAGTTCGCGCAATACCAAATAAACAAATTCTTTTAAAGCAAATGCTTCAAGAAATAGAAGGGCAGTATGATTATGTAATTATTGATTGTCCGCCAAGTCTTGGGCTTATGACGATTAATGCTTTAGTTGCATGCAATGAAATTTTAATTCCGATGCAGCCAGAATTTTTTGCATTGCAGGGACTTTCTCAGCTTCTTGATACGATTAATATTCTTAAAGAAAGTTTAAATCCAAAAATTAAAATTGGTGGTGTAGTTTGTTCGAGATATAATCGTCGCAAAATTCATAAAGAAGTTTTAACGTGTTTGCAAGATCGTTTTCCAGATACATTATTTGCAACAAAAATACATGAAAATATTGCAATAGCAGAAGCACCAAGTTTTGGAAAAACTATTTTTGAATATAGTCCACAATGTAATGGATCATATGATTTTGATATGCTTATTAAAGAATTTTTAAATAAAGAAGTTCGTCAAATGACAATTCCAATGGTTAAACAAGTACAGAAACAAGTACAACGGTAAATTTTTAAAAAAGGAAATTTTATGAAAAAAAGATTAGGTGCAGTTCCAAAAGGTCTTGAGTGGATATCGCAAGAAACAGATATTATACAAGCAACTCCAGCAACAAAAACTACTGATCAATCAATTCCAGCCGCAAAACGTGGACTGCAGGAAGATTTAATTCGTGCAACGTTTATCATTAAACAAGAACATTTAGAAAAAATTAAAGCTTTTGCGTATTGGGAGCGTATCCAAATTAAAGATGTAATAGAAGTTATGTGCGAGCAATTTTTTGAAAATAAAAAAGTTCGCTCTATTCCGCAAAAAGAAAAACAATAAAAAAATAGTAATATTGGTAATGATAATATTTATTATTTATCATGTACGTAAAAATTTTTAGAAAGGATAAATATGAAAAAATTAATATCAGCAATCGTATTTTTTGGAGCAATGCATTTACATTTAGCTGCTTGTAATAATTACAGCATAAATCTTAATCCGCAAGATCATACCTATAAACAATTAACAACTACGCTTTATTTTAGAGCCCAAGAACAGGGAAAAACAGAATATGCAGATGCCATTCGAGCGATTTTTTTGGGTGAAAACTCAAGACAAGGGGTTGCAAGTAATAAGCCTAATGTAAACTTAGAACCTTGTCTTGGATACAGATTGGTAGCGGCTCACTTGTTGCAAACACTAGAAGACTCAAATAAGCGATCATTATGCCAAAAGATTTTTTCAGATGAGAATATTTTAACGTGGACTAAGCAACAAATAGATATTGTTTTAAAGCCTATGGATGAGTTAGTAGAGCAAGAAAAATTGAAATATTCTAGCAAATAAAAAATTATCGCAAATTATTTAAAATAATATTTAAATTGTTTTTAACAAGAAAAATTATTTTTTAGTAATGCGCATTAGTAAAAATCCAACCCATCTTTTTCTTGTATTTTTTAGAATATGAAGAGTTTCTGTTGTTGTCATTAAAGATGTAATCTGAATGAATGTAGCCTGTGGAACTGGAAATAATTTAAATGGATAGTTTTGCTCAAAGTTAGTAAGGCTATATTCCCGAGGATAAGCTTGGCATTCAGCAATAAATTGATGTGCTCTTAGTTTGTTTAATGAGTGAGCAAATGCACACATTGCTAATTCTAAAGAGGATAATTTTGTGCGATTTAAGTCATAATTATCTTTTAGATTTTGTAGAAGAAATTCTTCATTTTCTTGAACTTTTATTTCGTCAATCTTTGTTGATTTTTTTCTTTGCATTAAAAATGCATGGAAAGCTTCTGCTTCATGCGTAGATAAATCTTTTGGAAAATCTTGAGAATATTGATCAAAAGTAGACTGTAATGCTTCAAAGGGCAAAGGATTATGTATTATTGGTTTATTTGGTTTATTTGGTTTATTGTTATCAGTAAATATGATTGAACTTGATAGCAATAAAAGAGATAATAATTTTTTCATGTTGTTTTTAACTTTATTCTGTAGCATCAGTAGTTTTATACTTTGCTGAAATTTTATCTAAGATTCCATTTACAAACTTATAGGCGTCTTTTTCTGAAAAACATTTTGCAAGTTCAATCGCTTCATTAATGATAATGTTGTGAGATGTTTGTGTGTATAAAATCTCCCAGATTGCATATCGTAAAACCAAAAGCGTACATTTTCCGATACGTTCAAATCGCCAGTTTTCAAGAAATGGAATAAGAGTTTTATCAAGCTCTTGACGTTTTGAAGCGATATCATTAACAGCTTTAACTATATCCCCATCTAAAGGGATATCTGTTTCATATTCATCATTGAGTTTCCGAGCAATTTCTTGTCCAGTTGTTTCATAATCAAATGCATCAACTGCATATAATATATGAAAAAGAAGAGAACGAAATTTTCTTCGAGATTGAATTACTTCATCAAGAGTTTGACAAGCATTTTCTGGCTGAGGAATAGAATTTTCGTTTACTGATAAATTATTTGGAATTTGTGAATTATCGTTTTCCATTATTTATTTATCCGTTCAATATAAGCGTTTGTGCGTGTGTCGACTTTTAAAATATCACCTTCATTTACAAATAAAGGAACATGCAAAACGAGACCAGTTTCAAGAGTTGCTGGCTTAGTAACACCACCTTGTGCGCTGTTGCCACGAACTCCAGGAGGAGTTTCTTTAACCATAAGTTCCATAAACATTGGAGGAGTTACTGAAATAGGTCGTTCATTGAAATAAATAATATTATAAGTTTCTTGTTCTTTTAGATAATCAAGAGCTTCTTCTAATTGGCTTTTATTGAAGGCAAATTGTTCATATGTTTCAGTATCCATGAAATTATAAAGACCATTATCAAGATAAAGATACTGCATATCTTTGTACTCTAAATTTGGCTCTTCAAATTTTTCACCTGATCTAAAAGTTTCTTCGTGTACCAAGCCAGTAAGCATATTTTTCATTTTTGTTCTGATATATGCGCCACCTTTTCCAGGTTTAACTGATACATAATCAAGCACCATATATGGTTCATTATTAAAAAGAATTTTTTTGCCTTTTTTAAAGTCGGTAGTTGATATCACGAGGATTGACTCCTTAATAGATCTTTTTTAATTTCAATATATTGTATATAAGTATATAAAAAATTATAAAGATTGTAAATTTTGTCGTAAAAGATTATGGGACAAAAAATGGCTTACAATAAACTTTTTGAGTTGGTTAATCAGGAACATAGTCGTCAAAAAAATGGAATCAACTTAATTGCTTCTGAAAATTATACTCCTCATGTGGTACGTGAGATTGTTGGATCGGTTTTAATGAATAAGTATGTCGAAGGGTTACCATATCATAGATATTATAGCGGTTGCGAGTTTATTGATCAGATTGAAGAAAATGCCATTGAATTATTTAAAAAAATCTTTGGAGCTGAACATGCTAATGTGCAACCCCATTCGGGGTCACAAGCTAACTTTGCTGTATACTTTGCACTTCTAAAGCCAGGAGAAACTATTTTAAGCATGAATCTTGCAGCTGGTGGTCACTTGACACATGGATCAAAGGTAAGCATGGCTGGTTCTTTATATAATATAGTATCGTATGGTGTTGATCCTCAAACAGAATTGATTGATTATGATCAAGTAGCAAAGCTTGCTCAAAAAAGTAAGCCAAAGCTTATTATTGCTGGTGCATCATCATATTCTCGTACTATCGATTTTAAAAAATTTAGTGAAATAGCAAAGTCTGTAAATGCATATTTTATAGCAGATGTTGCACATACTGCAGGATTAATTGCAGCAGGAGTTCATCCATCACCAGTATCTTTTGCAGATGTTGTAACATTTACAACACATAAGACGTTTCGTGGTCCTCGCGGAGGAGTAATTTTATGCAAAAAAGAACTTGCAAGTAAAATTGATCGTGCTGTAATGCCTGGAATTCAGGGAGGAGCATTTGCTCATGAAATTGCAGCAAAGGCATTAGCCGCTGAATTATCTATGACATCAGAATTTATAGAATATCAAAAACAGATTATTGCATCTGCAGAAGCTATGGCTAATGAGTTTAAAAAATTAGGTTATAAAATTATTTCAGGTGGAACAGATACGCATTTGTTTTTAATCGATGTTCGCCCTTTGGGTTTAAGTGGCAAAGAGGTTGAAAGCGCACTTGAAAAAATTGATATTTTTGTAAATCGTAATGCAATTCCATTTGATACTTTGCCGCCACTTCAAGCAGGCGGAATTAGAATTGGGACACCGGCGATTGTTTCGCGTGGATCGAGCATTAATGATTGTATACAGATTGTACATATTATACATGAGTTATTTGGTAACCTGACAAATAATAATGACTATTCTTTTTTAAAAAAGAGAGTTTATGATATTACAAAAAATTGGAGTGATATTTAATAAAAGTAAGGAAATTTGTGTATGAATATAAATAATAGAATTTTAATTGTAGTTACTTTGTTTTCATTTTTTTTGATTGATGCAAAAACATATCAAAATATTGATTCAAAAATTAAAAAATACACAACTCAAAAACAAAAAGAAAAACTATTTACAGATGTTGGTTGCAAGTACAGCAATATAATGGTTATAGATAAGGCCGTACAATTAGTACCTCCATATCAGACACAATATTTTAAAGATAATGAAAAAACTGTTTTAGAATTGTCTGAAAAATATAGAAAGGATGTGAAAGAAGGAACATTGGCTCCTATGTATTTGGAATTTATTTCACCAGCTGTAGGCCATGGAATTAAAGCTGCAAAAAATATTAAAGCCGGAGATTTTATAGGAGTATATGCAGGACGGTTAAGAGATTTACGCTGGAATGATTCTGAATTTAAAGAAGATGTTGACTATGCTTGGTATTACACTGTTTCAGACAAGAATGATCAAAATTTGGTTATAGATGGTAAATACGAAGGAAATGAGCTTCGGTTCATTAATCATGCAAGCAATCCAAATACAAAACGGATTGATGTGATAGTGGAAAATATATTTTATGTTTGTTATATAGCGGTAAAAGATATTGCAAAGGACGAAGAGTTGACAGTAAGTTATGGAGATGGATATTGGAATTCACGAGGAGTTGTTCCAGAAGCTTTTTAATTAAAATGAAAGGGTTATGCTATGAAAAATGTTGCATTTAAAGTAGTTATTTTTTCTATTTTATTTAATTTTAGTCTATTCACTTGTGATACAAATTCAGGAGTATCTAGCTCTTGTAAAGAAAATGGAAATCAATTCGCACCATTTCATATCATTGGTGAGTTATTAACAGATGAAAGTAATAAATCTTCAGATAATCATTTTGTTGCAAAAGCAACTGAAAATACTAATAAAGCAATTGAATCAGCTCAAGCGTTATTGGGAACTGAGTCAAAAGGAAGATATGCTCCACACTTAGCAGCAGAAGAATAAAGCGATAAAGATAATCATGGTAAATTTTTATCAAAAAATATTTTTAATATATGAAAATATAGAAAAATAAAAAATTTAATTTTCTGGTGGTAGGTTAGAAAATGCAATATCTGCAGAGGATCTATTCAGATCATATATAATTTGAAAAAAATATTTTGATCTATTTTCATGAAAACCTAAACGCTCAAGCAATGGTTGAAGAGTTGCTTGAGGAAGCATATTTTTGGTGAATGGTTTTGGAATGTTGGAATAATATATTTGCTTGCCTTCATTATTATACGCGTATATTTCTACTGAATTATCACTATCAGAAGAAATTGTACCATAAGTCTTTTTTTTCAATATAGCTACAACATGATCCAAGGCAAGATTTTGGGAGCTGTATGTGTAGCCAAATGTTATCAAGCATATAAGCAAACTTTGTTTAATAAACATATTAATTTGTATTCCTAATATTTTTATTTTTTTGAAATTTATAATTTTTATTTTTAAACTTCTTTTTTTTCTGTAAATCTTTTTTTAAAATTTCATGACGTTCTTTAATTCTAGTAGGAGAACTTAAAAACTCTTTCATGAGCCTTGAGGTGATAACTAAATGAGTTCCTGGTTGATCAGACCAGGTAGTTGCTATTTCTTTGATATTTTTATTAAACAGCTTACAAAGATACAACAGTTCAAGGTCAATAGCCCATCCTTTTTCTTGTAAATAAGGAGTTATTTTTGAAGCAGTTTCTCTGTTAAATATTTTTGCTCCACATTGTGTATCTTTAAAATGGATACCAAGGCGTGTTCGAAGTAACCAATTGTAAAACTTTCCACCTAATTTTCGAAGAAGTGGCCGTGATGGAGAAACGGTTGCACCTGATATATAACGGCTTGCAATAGCACCATCTGTCTTATTGCTTGCTATAATCAAATCATAAAAATACTGCGGCTCTGTCGCCATATCTGCATCAACAAATCCTATTAAGTCAAAATTGTGTTCAAGAGCCCAAGCAAAACCTTCTTTAATTGCAAACCCTTTGCCTCCTGGCTTAAGATCAATATATTCGATGTTATTGTAGTTTTTTTGTACTTTTTGAATGACCCCAACGGTGTTATCTTTGCAGTTGTTAGCTACAACCAAAAAAGTCGTTGTTTCTGGCTTAGAGCTAAAATATTTAGCATATTCAAGTAAAGTTCGTTCGATTCTATTTTCTTCGTTATAAGCTGGAATTACTATGCAGACACTGTTTTCGGACAACAATGAGTTGAAAAATGAAAAAATCACTAAAAAAAGTGAAAATAAATATGGTTTTATAAAGTTTTTCATAAGAATTTTTTGAAACATAGTATTAATAATAATATATTATACTAAAAAAAAGTGACTTTATAAAGTAAGATATTAACTAGAGAAGGCGTTATGATTTACAAAAATCATTTTGTGATATACTGCTTTATATAATTAGTGATTTTAAGTATGGGAATATTTTATGGATAAACTCTATGCTCCTTGGCGTGATCAGTATGTGATGTCACAGATCAATAAAAGCCATGGCAGAGCATGTGTTTTTTGTACTGTTTTTGATGGAAAAGAAGCCGACCAAGATCGATATATTCTTTATAAAGATGAAGATGTTGTAGCTTTGTTAAACTTATATCCATATAACGCAGGACATCTATTAATAGTTCCTGTAAAACATGTTTCAGAGTTATATGAATTGACTGATTTAGTACTTTTAAAGATGATGAAGCTTTCTGCTATAAGCACTCAGATAGTCAAGCAAGCGTTAGCCTGTGAGGCTAGTAATTTTGGAGCTAATTTAGGTAAAATTGCAGGTGGAGGAATTCCTGAGCATGTTCATTTGCATGTGGTGCCTCGTTTTTTGGGTGATACCGGATTTTTTACTGTGGTTGGCAATGCTAAGCAAATTTCAGTTGATTTGAATTCTGTGTATAAAAAATTACACCCATATTTTCAGGATATTTCGTTATAAAATTTAAAAATTAATGGATTAAAATTATGAAATCTTTAGAACTTCGTAAAAAGTTTTTTGACTTTTTTGTTGCGCGTGGACATGAAAAAGTTGCGTCATCATCACTTATTCCAGCCCAAGATCCAACAATTCTTTTTACAAATGCAGGAATGAATCAGTTTAAAGATGTTTTTCTAGGATCAGAACATAGAAGTTATAAACGTGCAGTATCTATTCAAAAATGCGTACGTGCTGGTGGTAAGCATAATGATCTTGAAAATGTTGGATTTACACAGCGTCATCTTACCTTTTTTGAAATGATGGGAAACTTTTCCTTTGGTGATTATTTTAAAAAAGAAGCAATTCAGTATGCGTGGGATTTTTTAACAAAAGATGTAGGTCTTGATGTTAATAAATTATATGTTTCTGTTCATTTGACTGATCAAGAGTCTTATGACATTTGGCATGAAGTTATGGGTGTTCCAAAAGAAAAAATATTTAAACTTGGAGAAAGTAACTTTTGGCAAATGGGAGACGTTGGTCCTTGTGGTCCATGTACTGAAATTTTTGTTGATCGTGGGACATCTTATGGTTGTGGAAAATCGAATTGTGATCTTGCATGCGGTTGTGATCGATTTATGGAAGTTTGGAATAATGTATTTATGCAATTTAATCGCCAAGCAGATGGTACTGATATTCCTCTTAAACAAACAGGCGTTGACACTGGAATGGGCTTAGAGCGTTTATGCACAATTGTCCAAAATAAAAATTCTGTATTTGAAACAGATTTGTTTGATGCAGTATTTAGAAAAATAGAACAATTGACTGGACACAAGTATGACACAAGCGGCGATGATATTAAAGCAGCATTTAATGTGCTTGGTGATCATGTTCGTTCATCAACTTTTTTAATTGCTGATGGATGTGCACCTTCAAATGATGGACGTGGATATGTCTTGAGAAAAATTATTCGTCGTGCAGCGCTTTTTGCTCAAAAATTAACGGATAAAAATATTTTTCCACAGGTAGCAGAGGCTTTAATTGAAGAGATGAAACCTGTTTATCCTGAATTGATGAATAGCAAAGATTTAGTAATGTCTGTACTGACATCAGAGATTGAGAGATTTTCAGAAAATTTAATACGAGGCAAGCGAATCTTAGAAGAACATATAAGAAAAAATCCTTCACAAAAAGTTATTGATGGAGCTGAAGCTTTTATGTTATACGATACGTATGGCTTTCCTTTAGAAGTAACGAAATTAATTGCGCTTGAATATAACAAAACAGTTGATGAAAGTGGCTTTGAAGAACATATGCAGCAACAGCGTGAACGATCTGGAAAAAAAATGAAAGAAGCAGCGTATGCAACAACGTTACCAGAAAATATTACGACAGAATTTACTGGTTACAGCAGCATGCATGAAAGCTCTGAGATTATTGCAGTTTTGGTTGATGATAGAGCAGTTGATTCAGTTGCAATAGGAAAAGAGTGTTGGATTATTACCAAAAAATCTCCTTTTTATGTTGCATGTGGTGGGCAGGTAAATGATCAAGGAGTGATTACCTTAGATGAAAAACAAACAGCATTGTTAGATCTTAAAAAAATTGGTGATGCAATAGCTGCAAAAATTATTGCACCAATAACAATTAAAATTGGACAAAAAGTAGATCAACAGGTTGATACTTTTGCTCGACTTCATACAATGAAAAATCATACAGCTACGCATTTACTTCAAGCTGCATTGCAAAAATTATTTGGTAAAACTGTTAAGCAGGCCGGCTCCGTGGTAACCCCAGAATATTTACGATTTGATTTTACTTATCATAAACCTTTAACGGCAGAAGAAATTAAAGCTGTTGAAGATTTGGTAAATGAAAAAATTTGGGAAAATATTGCTGTAAATATTACTAACACAACATACAAACAAGCAGTTGCCCAGGGCGTGATAGCATTTTTTGGTGATAAGTATAATCCAGAAAGTGTGCGCGTAATTCAAGTGGGAGAATTTTCTGCAGAGTTGTGTGGTGGTACCCATGTACGCGCTACGGGTGATATTGGCATGTTTAAAATCACTGAAGAGATTGCTCTTGCTGCGGGTCAACGTCGTATGGTAGCACTTACAGGATATAAAGCTCTTGCAGAGTTTCAGCAAGATTTTGGAATTATAAAAAAATTAAGCCAAGAATTTAAAGTGAAAGCTGATCAAGTTGAAACAACTATTTATAATCTGCAACAAAAAATAAAAGATCAGCAAAAAGAAATTGTGAGTGCGCGTGCAGCTTTAATTAAGTTTCAAATTCCTCAATGGATTAAAGATATTGAAATGGTTGGTGCGGTTCCGACATTAGTTCTCGATGCAAAAGGTTATACGGCTGATGATATGCGTTTAATTTGTCAGGAACTTCAAAAGCAAAAGTCAGGATTTTATTTCTTAATTTCAAATCAAGATAATAAATCTACTTTTGTAGCATCAGTTGATAAAATATTTGCAGATGAGGTGTCGTTTACAGAACTTAGACCGTGGCTTGCAAAAGAATGTAGTTTGCAGGGTGGCGGTAATAATTTAAGTTTACAAGGTGGTGGAGCAGTTATAAATATTTCAGAATTTAAGAAAAAATTAATATCGTTTTTAGGGTAAATTAGATCTGGATTAGGGACTTATGAGATTTAAGAAAAGCCTATTATTTGTATTTTTGATGTTTTCGAATAGAAGCAGCTTGTTATGTTCTCAAAATGAAAGATTATTAACAGAAGGATACTTACAAAAAGATATTGATCGTTGGTGCTGGGCAAGTTTTGTGAAAATACAACAAAATATTCAAGATGTTATATATCTTGATTCATCAGATTCTAATAAAAATCAATGGGCAATACCATTATTTGATCGATTAGAATTTTTAAGATTAGATCAGGAATGTAAAAAAACGTCTTCAGAAGAAAGAGCATATTATTTTCCAAAATCAACAATAACAGAAAATTTACAAGATTTCTTAGAAAAAAATAAGTTAGGATGCAGGGTAAAATACAAAAATGGGCAAAGCGTTCTTGTTCGTTATAATTTAAATAAGAAATATATTTTCTATATAATTGAGAAGAAAGTTCAGTCTCTTGAAGAATAATAAAATTTTTAAATTTTTTTAATCAACTGAGCATTTATTATGAATAAAATAAATAATTTTTTTTACTTATCTTGCTTAGCTATGTCAGTAATAAATTATTGTTCTGATAGCGATAAAAGTGATATTGATAGTGAAACAAAAACAGTAGCGGCATTTGTTGGAAATATAAGCGAAGAATATAAAAACAGAAAAATAGCTGTTGACTGGACAGATGTCATTCAAGAATTAGAAAAAATAAATTATATTTATGAAAAATTTGAAACATATTCACAAGTGGAAGGATGTTTTAGTAATCAGAAATTCTTAGTTTTTGGTTCAAAATTTAGAGATATAAATACAGAAGATTTGATTGCGCGGATAAACCCATAAATTATAAAAACATTATCTATTTAAGTAGATCTAAAATTATACTAATTGATTTATCAATAAGTTCATCTACTTGTTGTGGTGATTCTTGAAATTTTTTCGTAACAAAATTGCCAACATCAGCTGGGTTATCAGGGCGTCCAACTCCACAGCGTAGGCGCAAGAAGTTATCTCCACCATGAGCAATTAATGATCTTAGACCATTGTGTCCTCGTGCGCTGCCGCCAACTTTGATTGATACTTTATTAAAAGGAAAATCGATTTCGTCATGAATAACAAATAGATTTTCTTGCTTTATTCCCCGCTTATTAAGATATTTTAAAACTTGACCAGAATCGTTCATGAATGTTTGTGGCTTCACAAGAAATAGTTTTTTGTCATTGATTATAACAGTTGCTATTTGCATATTATGATCGTTTGACCAGCTACCACCATACATTTCACAAATTTTATCAAGAATTAAAAAACCGATATTGTGTGGCGTATAAAAAAAGGTAGGACCTGGATTTCCCAGTCCTACCAAAGCTTTAATTTCTGAATTATATTTCATTATCGCTTATTTTTTTTCGTGAGCTTTTTCGATAGCTTCTTTTTTTGCTAAATTTTGAGCTTTTGTTTTTGCATCAAGTTTTTCTACAATCATTTTTGTTTTAGATATTTTTGGACTTGCATACATGATTGATTCTTCCATGAGCACTAAGTCCCATTTATTTTTTTCTGCTTCTTCTTTGATCGTTGATTTAACAAATGCGTCAAGCTTAGTCATTTCTTTTTGATAAAGTTCTGACATCTTAGTTTGAATTTTTTGACCTTCAGCATTGAGTTTTGCTACATCACGTTCAAATTTGCGTTTGCTGTCATCAAATTTTATAGCTTTATCTTGAAGATCATTTTGTTTTTTTTCACGTGTTTCAGCGCTCATGGTTTTTGCATTTTTATCAAACTCTGCAAACTCTTTTTGAAGGCTTTCTTGTAAATCCATTAAAGCTTTTTCAGATTTTTTAACAGCTTCTTCTTCTTTTTTTAATGGTTCTGCAAATTCATTTTGTTTGCGTTGCATTGTTTCTTGAAGTTTTTTTCCTGTTTCTGATCCCGTCATAACTTCTTGACCGCTGATAGTTACAATATTTATTCCGCTATGCATTACGTCAGCATTAACAGCAAATGGTGCAACAAGAAAAAGTGTAAATATTGTTTTACGTGATTGCAAGATGTTCATTTGTATCCTTTTTGGTATTAAAATGAAATATCAATTATTAAGTTCTTTAAATTTAAGAATCTGTTTGATGCTCAAATATAGTATTTTTATTGAATTTCGTCAATTGGATTATTGTTCTAAGGATTCATGCATTTTAGCATAGGTAAAATTATATTTTTTGAAGCGAATTTATTTCTACTTTGTTTAGAAATAATCTTGAAAGAATCTTGTTTTAAGTGATTTTTATACATTATAGAGAGGACTAAAAAGAGATTTTTTAGATTTTTCTTCTATTGGAATCTTGTTTTTAGATAATTATAAATTTTTCTGGGTAGCTTCACGTATTTTTTTAAATTTTAAGAGTGATTCTGTGTTATACATGTTAGTAATATCGTTAATAATTAGCTGCCAAATATCAGTATGCGCCTTGAAAGAATCTAATTCTTTATAAAAATATGCAGTTTCTAATGGATTGCTTGATTGAAGAATTATTTCTATATCTGTTTGAAAGCTCATTAATCGTTTTAGCAACATTATGGTATTATAATTAGCCATTTTTCCAGAGAATTTATAATTAATTAAAATAAATAAAATTAAGCTGTGTTGATGATGAATAAATGAAGATGCGACAATAAATCCAGAATTTATAAATTCATTATATAAAAGATAATTAATTTTGTGTTCAGATAGTTTGTAATAAAAATAATATGATTTTTTTCTATGAACACTAGCATTAATATTTCGGATAGTTTCTAAGTTGTAAACATTAGCATTAAAACATATGACATACATGTTTTTAGTTATATCAAAATAAATATCAACAAGATTGTGAATGTTAGGATTTGTAATAAACGTAATATTTTTTTCGAGAATAAATTTTTCAATACCTTTTTGCAAAGTGTTACGCAAATAAGGATTCATAGTTTCTTCAGTTAATGTTTTTGGATCACTTAATAGTAAAGTTAGTTTCTCATTGAGATATTCTTTAAATTCTTCAACAATAGTTTCATTTGAAAGCATATTATATATATCCTCTATAGATATATCGAGACTACTTTGAAGATCTTCAAAAAACTTTAAAAAAGCTCTGTTTATTTTTTGTTGCCATTTCATTGTAAAAAGAAAATAAGAAGATGAATTTTTTGGACTTATTTTAGAATTATCGGGAAATCGAAAGTCAAATGATGCATGAGGAATGTATAAATTACAAAATTTTTCTTGTATAGAAGAAGATATTTGAGCTGAATAAATAAGAAAAAAAATAGAAAAAAATGTTAATTTTGTAATAAATCTTTGTAGCAAAATGAATCCTTTTTTTATATAAAAAATAAATTTTTTAAAATATTTATCCTAAATAAATGAATAACGATTCTTTGCTATACGAATAATTGGTGGAGGCGATGGGAGTCGAACCCATGTCCGCAGAAAGTCAAGCCAAGAGTACTACATGTTTGTTTTTCTTATTTACGAGTATGCTACCCAGAAAACGGAGGCATTACATACAAGTCTATTTTATATACGCCTACTTTAGTAAATAGCTAAACTTACAGTAGGTGGAACTAGTTTTTTTTAATACTTAAAACGCGAAAGAAAGTTCGTTGTCTTCGCGACGTCTTAAGAAAGCAGTCATACCTGCAAACATTGCGAACAATGCAGCAAAGAATGATGCTCCAGCAAAATTAATAGAATTTGCATTTATTTGTTTTTTGTCGTTTGATTAACGAGTTTACAACAAGAAAACTCGACATGCACTATCAACCATCATGACCACGTCGAAGCCAGTACGCCCCCGGCATTCGTTTTCAAAGATTATAGACAATATACCTTATTTTAGGTCATTTAGTCAAAGGGTTTGATGGTTTTTAATGGATTACTTGAGTTTATAATAGATTTAAAAAAAGATTTTTCGAAACATTTGATTAGATCGTAATTTACAGGATTTTATAAAAAGTAATTGTTTTAGTGCTCTCAAATCGCTGATTGGTAAGGGTTTTTCTAAAATAGCAAAAAAATTTTCATTATACTTTGCTGATACAAAATATTAAAAAACGTTTTTATAATAGGATAAAACAACGATATCCCATTTGACTTAGTGCTTTTAATGGGTATACTGGTATTATATAAATTTAATTTTGATATATCGCGGGATGGAGCAGTCTGGTAGCTCGTTGGGCTCATAACCCAAAGGTCGTTGGTTCGAATCCAGCTCCCGCAACCAATTTTTAAGAATTTAAATTTTTAAAAGATTAACCAGTTTTTTAACGATTTAAAAAAACCCCTGAATTTCAGGGGTTTTTTTTGCTTAAAAAGACCCCTCCCTTTTGCTGAATAAGCTTTATTTTTATATGATATTTAGTATAGAGTTTTTATGAAATAAGAGGTTTTTATGGAATTTAAAAGAATTTTTTATGGGATATTGCTTGCAGCTATATTTCCTTTCTTTCTTGTATCAGATGATAAAATAGCAACAGTAACAGATTTGGTTGCTAAGGTTGATAAATTACCAACGAACAGAGAATTATTAGGACAAGGTATTTCTGGAAATTATACTATATTTTCAGCAAATGAATTTGTTGGTGAGATTGAAGCATGGATGAAAATGCGTGCTAATAAAATGCAAAATTCAAAAGATTGGCAAGCTTCAAATCAAGGTCAAACTATACCAGGTTCTGGATTCTTTGATTTTAACAAAACAAATAGTTTTACTCCTTTCACTGAAAAAGTTTCTATAGATTCTGGTCAAAAATTTTTACTAAGAGGTGATTTGCATGGCGACATTCATTCTTTGGTTGTTCAGCTTAAAGATATGAAGTCTAGAGGACTTATCGATGATAATTTTAAATTAAAGGCCGGTGTTAATATGGCCTTTTTAGGTGACTTGGTCGATCGTGGTAATTATGGTTCAGAAGTTTTATATACGATTGCCCGATTAGGTAATGCTAATCCTGATAAGGTTTTTTATACTCGTGGAAATCATGAGGACATTAATATATGCTCTAAATATGGATTTGAACGTGAAGTTGTTAATAAGTTTGGCAGCGGATCACTTTATAATAGAGTTTTTGGCAGCAGATCAGTATATAATAGAGTTTGTCGTATGTATGATTATATGCCTACAGCTATTTATTTAGGTGATACTAAAGATAATTATATTCAGTTATGTCATGGTGGAGTAGAGCCAGGATATGATCCAAAAAAATTACTTGAATCTGATAAAAAATATCAATTGCTTGGGCTTTTAAACAGAAAAGATGCAGTCGATGAAATTTTATCAAATGAGACTGTTTCTCAGTCCTTAAAAAGAAATATTAAAAAAGTTTATTCAAAAATGGCTAATGGAATTCTTTTAAGAAATCCTACAGATAGTGATTTGCCGCTTGGTCATATGTGGAATGATTTTGATGCAACTGGAAAAGATCACGCAGAGTTTAAGATAAAAGAAGGAAGGGGGATTGAGTGTGGTCAAGAAGCAGTAAATCATATGCTTGATAATCAATCTGGATCCCAAGCAAAAATTATAGGTGTTATTCGTGCCCATCAGCATGACCGTAATCCAAAAGATCAAATGATGAAAAATTTAAAAAAGGGCGGAGGTTGTTGGAATATGCGTGGTTGCAGTTGTCAAAGCGGCCTTGGTAATTCAACAGATAAAGACGTAGTAACTTTAAACGTTTCGCCAGATAGTGTCTATGGAAAGTATGCAGGATTTGATGATGATATCGCTTTGGAGGTTAAACCAAACAGGATATTTAATGGATGGTCAGTTAAAAAGCATAAATATTATCCATTGGCTAATAAAAGATCTGTAAATTCTTATAAGGATACAAAACAGAAAGATGAAAGTGATCTCTATCTTACAATGAGAGATGAATCATATTTTAGAGCAAGAAATATTCGAATAGCGACAGGAGTTTTAGCTTTTACTGGGGTAGCTTATTATTTATATAAAAAATATTACTCTGATTTAACGGTAAATAGTGATGATGAGGTTGAAAAATAGCTTTCTAATGTTACTGTAAATTTTGGACTTTAGGTTATTTAGGGATCTTATGTCATTTAAAAATTTAATAAAGGGTCTGCTGATATTTGGTTTAATTTTTGTAGAATGCATGAAAATATCTGTAGCTGCATCAGCATTTAAAATTAAAGATATACCCAAATATTATATATTTTATTTACCAAATAGGATTCCTGTATTAAAAGACTTATATGGTAAGTATCAGTTAAAAAATATATCATTTAAGAGATTTGCTGGGGGGATAGCACTAGAAGGTGTTAATGTTTATGGCTATATTGATTTGCATCAAATAGCAGGAGAATGCATGTATGATTATTGTATGGGTCATGGCAATGATGTCATAATTTCTAATAATAATTTGAATATTAATAATCCTCATGCAAATATTGATTTTTTATCTAATAAAAATATTGGAATTTCGGCAGCAGTTATAGCTACTATTAGCTTTGGATATTATTGTTGGAAAGTATATCGTGAATCTGATAAAGCAGAGAATATAGCTATAGAATAAATCTAAGATTAGTTACTAAGCAATTATTTTTTTAATAACTAGAAAATTATATAGCGCCTAAAAAATTATTTTTATAATAAAATTTTATTACAATAATCCAAATCTATGGATTATTTTTTTTCGTCAAAATATGACAATCTAATATTAAAAAATTTTCGGCTGATATAAAGAGCAATAAGATAAAGTAAGCATAATGGCCCTGTCCAAAACCATATTCCAAATCCACTTAAAAATGCTTGTGATGTTAGTGAAAACAAGCCAAAATTAAGCTTAAAATTAATATTCTGGAGTAGAATGTATCCTATTTTGTATCCGAACCATAAAATCACTGAAAAAGCTGATAGTTGCAGGCTATAGTGTAGTAAAAAATTAAGCCATTTTTTTCCTGACCATGGAATATGAAGATGCTGGGAAAGAAATATTGACAGAATGATAGTTTGAATGATGGACGACAATGATGCAGCAAATGCTATGCCAGAAGCGCCATATAGCGTGATGAACTGTTTGCTTAAACTGTAGTTTACAGCGATTGCTATGATACTTGCAATCATAGGTATTACAGTAAGCCTAAGGGCATAAAAAATAGTTAAAAATATTTTATTAAGCGAGAAAGACAAAAGTCCTGTTAAATATGCGCAAAATATAGATTGTGCAAGCGGAATTTTTTGGATAGCTTGTGCATCACCCATGAAAAGTGTTTCAAAAATATGTTGAGAAAATAGCCAAAGCATAAAACATATAGGCATGGTGGTCCATATGGTAAATTTAATTGCTTCAAATAGATGATCAGCAAGTTCTTGAGGGCTTTCAATATGAAGTTTTGAAAAATGAGGAAGTAGCACGGTGACTAAAGATGCGGTAATAATTCCAACGGGAATATTTACGAATTGGAAACTTGAGCGAAGAAGTGTCATTGATCCACTTGAAAGATATGAAGCAAAGGCAGTATTAATAAAGTGATTAATTTCAATGATTCCTACACTGATAATACAGGGTATTAATTGTAATAGAATTATTTTAATTTCATGAAAAGTCTCTTTGTTTGGAGATTGAAATTTATAATTGTTATGAAAATAAGCAATTACATGTAATAAAAAATAGACTATTGATGTTGCGATGACGCACCAACAAAATATATTTGTTGATAGTTTAAAATAAAGACAAATTATTAAAGAGCTTATGTAGGTTACATTAAGTATTGATGGCGCAATGGCAGGGATAAAAAATTTTTTTTGTGATTGAAGAGCCGCAGCAATAATTGCACCTGAAGAGATAAAAATTATAAAAGAGATAAGAATCTGCAGAAGGTCTGATGTCGTAGAAAGCTTATCCGCAGAAAATCCAGGTACAATGAGCTTGACAACATCATATGACCAAAAGAAAATGATAGTGCAAATTAAGACAATAATTGATTGTATGATAAGTAAAGATAAAGTGGTAACTCGATTGAGTCCAGCATCGCCTTCTTTTTTGTGAGCACTTATGCAAGCGGGAACAAGAATAGAAGCGAGTGATCCTTCGGCAAAAATCTTGCGCATCGTGTTAGGGATACGAAATGCTGCATAAAAGATATCTGATGTATCGCCAACGCTAAAGTATTGTATAAGAAGCCATTCTCTTACAAAAGCCATACATCGACTAATTAATGATAAAAATCCAATCTTAGAACTTTGTTTAAGTATTGATCGAGACATATCTATTCCCAATATAAATTTTGATGCTTTATTTATATTAAGATATATTATTTATTGTAATCTTATAAGTAAAATTTAATTACTATGGTAAAAAATTTATGAAAAAACTTTTGATAACCATTTCTTTATTTGTAAATTTTATGAGTTTTGAAACTCAAGCAGTAAGAACTAGATTTGGAGCTAGTCAATCATACGGATTTTTAAATATTCGTGGAGCGCATGAAACAGATATAGAAGCTTCTACTTATGCAACGATTTCTCTTGTTGTATTAGGTATTAAAATAGCATACGATTGGTCTTGGCATGGAGATTATGGAAGTCAAAGTGAACATGTTTTTAAACGCTTTGTGAATCATATACGTTTAAATAATATTAATTCATTAAAAGATCCATTATTATATACATTTTTTAAGTCAATAGACCGTGACTTTTGTTTAACATATGAATCATGGTTAAGAGATTCATATGATTCTTGGTTGAAACCGTGGAATTGGACAGCTGCTCAAAAGGCTGCTTATGAAAAAATGGAAATTTTATCAATGATATTGCTTCATGGATCATTGATAGTTTTAGATCAGCAAGAAGTTGAAAAAGAGTTAGTAAAACATGCGCGTAAACATTGTAGCGCTATTTCTGAATATCCTTTAGTATATTATGCAAATCAAATTGATGCCCACTTAGCCGCACTTAAAAAAGGTTTTTCTGTAAGAAGCGAGTCAGTACAAAAAATGTTGTTAGAATTAGAGCAAGAACTGTATCAGCTTAAATATATTTTGCGTGGAAACAAGTCATATATTGAAGAATGCCATACATTAAAAACACACCGTCTATTGGAAAAGACAGCTCAAAATCGTTAAGAAGTTAATCTTTGATTTTCGATTTTTAAAATTATATCGCATTGTTTTGCAATTTCTATGTCATGGGTACTAATTATTAGACCCATGGCATATTTTTTTTGGTAGCTGAGCAAAAGCTCCATGATTTTATTGGCAGAATCTTTATCAAGGTTGCCAGTTGGTTCATCAGCTAACATAAATGATGGCTTATGAAAAAGTCCACGTAAAATAGCAATCCGTTGCTGCTGTCCTCCTGAAAGTTTACTTACAGCGCTATTTGCTTTATTTAAAAGACCAATAGAATCGAGAAGTTCTTTGCCATGCTCGTAGCTTGATGATTCAAAATGATTATTAGCAAAAGCATTGAGCATTACGTTTTCTAATACACTCATTTCGTGAATAAGGCATGGGTTTTGAAATACAAGCCCGATGTTTTTATGCAAAGCAGCCATTCTTTCTTCAAAGGTATGTTGAGTAATATTTTGGTTATCAATTTCTACATACCCTTGGTCAGAGCTTTCTATTCCAGCAAGAATGTGAAGAAGTGTCGATTTGCCAATTCCTGATGGTCCCATGATCGCGTATGAAGTATTATTTTTAAAACTATAGGTAAGATCTTTAAATATAATGATATGTTCTTTAGATTGAAGATATTTTTTTGTAATATTCTGGAGCGTTAGGCTTTTATATTTCATAATATTTTTATCGTTTAAAAATTTATAAATGTAAATTAATCATAAGTTCATGCTCAGATTTTTCAAGTAAAAAATAGGTTGTAAGGATGTTAGTCCATTAAAATGGCTTGCTCTCTTGAACTTTGGTTTTGGGTTCACTTAGAATAGGCATAGAATTGATGGGAAAAAAGAACCGAATACCTTGAGGGGGGGAGTATGGAAGTTAATCTCACACATGATAATTCGCTGGAGGCGATTCCAAAAATTATACCGGTTGTTCCAACGGTAAATGTTACGGTATTTCCAAATATGATTATGCCACTTTTGGTTCTTGATGATAGAATCATGAATGGAATAGAGCAGGCGATTGAATCAGAAAAATATATCTTACTTTTGTCTGCTAAAGAATCATCTGAGGGGCAAGAAATAGATACAGATAATCTGTATTCAGTTGGGACTATAGCAAGCGTCATGCGTGTAATTAATGTACCAGATGATGGAATTAAGGTATTAGTACAAGGTGTCTGTCGAGCACAGGTGCAGGATTTAATGGTCAGAGAAGACATGCTTCTTGCTGAAGTTGAATTAGTAGAATTTGACAAAGAACCAACCGATGAAACGCAAGCATTAATTAGCAATATTAAGGAAATTTCAGAAAGACTTTCAGCAACGAGTCATAATATTACCCCTGATTTTTATGCTATACTTTCAAAAATGACCGATCCAGAAAAAATTGCAGAATTTGTTTTATCTCATCTTGAAGTTAAGAGTCATCCTTCACAGCTTTTATTGGAATGTACAGAGGTAGATGATTTGCTTCGAGGTATTTATGAAGAACTTTCAAAAGAGATATCTATATCAGAGGTTCAAGAACGAATTAAAGCTCACACCCGTGAGTCTATTAATAAAAGTCAACACGAATATTATCTTCGCGAGCAACTTAAAGCTATAAAAAAAGAGTTGGGAGAGGATTTAGTTGATGAGATTGAAGAATTTAAGGCGGTACTCGAAACAAAAAATATTCCAGATAAAACGAAATATGATATTGAAAAGCAAATTGATAAGTTGGAGCGCTTGGCGCCTGAATCGATGGAAGCAAGCGTAACAAGAAGTCACATAGAACTTCTTTTATCGCTTCCTTGGGGTCAGTATACTAAAGATCATTTAGATTTGTCTCATGCTCAAGATGTTTTAAATAAAGATCATTATGGGCTCAATGACGTTAAAGATCGTATTTTAGATTTTATATCAATTAAAAATTTAAAAGCTGATGGACCAAGTCCAATACTTTGTTTATATGGTCCTCCTGGAGTAGGTAAAACTTCTCTTGGTCAATCGATTGCAAAGTCATTGGGAAGAAATTTTTATAGAATATCTCTTGGTGGCGTTAAAGATGAATCTGAAATTCGTGGTCATAGAAGAACTTATGTAGGTGCTATGCCAGGAAGAATTATTCAAGCAATGAAAAAAGCTGGATCCATGAATCCTGTAATATTGATTGATGAGGTTGATAAATTGGGAGCAGATTTTAGAGGGGATCCATCAGCAGCGCTTCTTGAGGTTTTAGATCCAAGCCAAAATAAAGAATTTTATGACAACTATATAGGTATGCCTTTTGATTTATCATCGGTTATGTTTATATTAACATGCAATGATTTAGGCATGATATCAGGGCCACTTGTAGACCGTATGGAAGTTATTCAACTTTCGGGATACACCTTTGAAGAAAAGCAGCAAATTGCACGCAAGTATTTAGTGAAGCATGCTATAGATGAATCAGGAATGAAAGAAGAAAATATTCAAATAGGTACGTCAGCTATAGATTCTGTGATTTTAGAATATACTAGGGAAGCTGGAGTTCGTCATCTTGCTCAGTTGATTAAAAAGATTTGTGGTAAGGCAGCAAGAATCTTTGTGGAAAAATCAGAGGCTGTTAAAGTAAGCAAGAAAAATATTGAAAAATTCTTAGGGCCAAAACGATACCCTGTAGAGCGCATAGAAAAGAAAAACATGATAGGAATTACGAATGGTCTTGCATGGACATCAGTTGGTGGCGTTGTAATGAAAATTGAATCAGTTCTTATGCCAGGAACAGGAAAATTAATTTTAACCGGACAGCTTGGCGATGTGATGAAAGAATCAGCTCAGGCTGCATTAACGTATGCTCGTGCACATGCTGACGAATTTAAGATTCCATATGAAAAATTCAGTAATTATGACTTGCATATTCATTTACCAGCAGGCGGAGTTCCAAAGGATGGCCCATCAGCTGGGATTACGCTTCTTTCCTCAATTCTTTCAACGTATACAGGGCGTGCTGTAGATGCTTCATTTGCAATGACAGGAGAGCTCAATTTACGAGGAGATGTGATGCCAATTGGTGGAGTTAAAGAAAAAGTGCTTGCGGCAAAACAGCATAATCTTTCAACGGTAATTTTACCAGAAGAAAACAGAAGTGAACTTTCTGCGATTGAAGATTTAGTCACAGATATTAATATTATTTTTGTAAGTCATGCTGATGAAGTTTTAAAGCATGTATTGCTTCCTTTGTAATATAAATAAATAGTAAAAACAAAGGCCCAACTATTGGGCCTTTGTTTTTTGTTTTATGAGCAAATTTAATTTATCCAATTATATATGTTATAATTATTCTGATATGTAATAATAAAAATTATGGAATATAAAAAAATTATTATTGTTTTTTTCTTGTTTTGTTTTTCTACTTTAGTTTCTATGCATAATCAAAACCCAGAAAATGATCCAGTTGGCGTTATTTATAACATAATTCAAGATAATCTAAATGATAGAGAAAACAAATTACTTCTTGGGCAACAAATTGAAACAATAGTATCTTTCTTGTTGTTAGAGCACCAAGCAAGAAAAACAGAAATTAAAAAAAAGAAAAAAAGAAAAAATCAAATAGGTAGCAAATTATAAAGGGCATAATGATGAAAGAAAAAATTTTATCTTATTATCAATATTATATGTATGCAGTTGGGTTTATAGGGCAATTAATTTTTGTTTTTCAAGCATATAAAATTTGGCAGACTGGATGTAGCTCGGATGTATCACTACCGGGTTTTTTGTGTGCATATCTTTCAACGATTAGTTGGTCGATGTATGGTTTTTTGATTGGAAATAAACTTGTGGCAAGAGCAAATGGATTTGGTGCTGTTGCAGGTACAATTTGTTTAGCGATGATTTTTTTATACGCTTAATGAAATTTGCAATAAAATTGTTGTACATTAAGTAAAAAAATAAAAAAGATGAAAGTTGATTTTTATTTTTAGCTGCTTTTGTTATAATAGATAGGTTAATATTCTCTTATTTAATTTAAAGCAATCTAAAATGAATACAGCAAATTTTTTTTTATTATCGATATTTTTTATATTTTCAACTAATTTGTTTTCCTCTGAACAAAAACGCAGCGATTACTCTAAAGACAGCAGAATATTTTTTGCTCATAGTAATTTATCTTATGAAATAAGAGGTGTTTTGAGATCAGGAGAAGTTAGTTATGTAGAAAAGCTTGGTATGGTATACTTATTGCTTCAGGAATCAAAATCATCATCTCAGGAGTCGAAATCATCATCGCAAGATCGTGTTTCTTTAGATAGAGTCACTACAGAAACTAGAAGTAGTTTGTCTAATTCAAAAAGAGAAGAGCAACCAGATAACATTATTAATCGTTCTTCAGTTGATCTTCGCTCGTTGCGTTCAGAAAGAAAAAAACCATTTCACCAAGATGCAGCACTGAGTTTAGGATCTATTTCATCTTCTTCCTCTACTTCATTTTTCTCTGGATCTTGTCCTAGAGTTGAAATAAAAAGTTGTCAGAGTAGTTTAAAAGGATTGTAATAAGGTAGATAGATAAGCAAATTTTTAAAAAATTATTTAAAGGTTGTTTTTTGTTTTCGTAAAAAGAGCTATTAATTGTAAAAAACTTCAAGGAGTTTGGTATATGAAGTTATTTTTAATAAGTGTTTTGTTGTTAATATTAAGCGCTCAGTCTTTTATATTTAGTTCTTATCAAGGTGCTAAGCCTAAAGCGTCTTATAACAATCGAGAATTTTCACATTCGTCAAATGTTTTAAAAAAAGCTAAATCTGAAAATGGATCAAAAAATCTTACTTTTGCGCAAGAACAAGTAAGAAAATTTATTGATCAAAAAGATAATTATCAAGCAAAAAAATAATTTATTTTACTAAAGTTATTTTTTTATTTTAAAGGATTCATTATATGAATAAATTTTTATTAGGGGTGTCTTTTTTGTTGTCATCTTTAGTTGCATCTTCTACTAATCATGGATATAGAAAAATTAATATTCCTAAGTTTGCAAATCAAGCTAGAATGCCACTCAAAAAAGAATATATGTTTGGACTGACGATTCCATTCAAAGAAGAAAACGGTGTTATATTTGCTAAGTCACGAGATGAGATTATTTTGTGCTGTTCATTGATTCAAAAAGGCAGATAGTTCAATTATTTTATTATAATTTATTAAGAATAAAATAAAGAATGAATTAACAGGTATGATTTATACTATGATAATAAAGGATTCATTATATGAATAAATTTGTATTAGGGGCTTGTTTTCTATTATCATCTATGGTTGGATTTTCTTTAGACCGTACTCAGATTCGAGGATCAAAAAGTTATATTTCTTTATCTCGAAGGCTAAAAAATATGGGTCATGTTCGCTCTGGGTGTGCAGCAGTTGCTCCAACTAAAAAAACTAATATGTTTCCGGTTGTGAATCCTGATAAATATAGATATTCTCGCTTGTTTAGAGCTTAAAGTTATTAAAGGTAGCTATTAAGATTAAAAGATATAGAATTTATAGCATAGTAATAATTATGTATATGTTTTTATACTCTAACTTTGTAATATAATAAGAAAAGCAGCTTTACAAAAAGCTGCTTTTTTTTTACCTTGATATAAGACTTAATTGCTGTGCAAAGAAACTAAGGATTATATAATGCTGAATCAAAATTCAGATGTAAGTAAAAATCAATTAAAAATTTTTGGAAAAATTATAAAAATTACTGGAACGGTAATTGATGTACAATTTCCTCAAGGACATGCGCCAAAAATTAATTCTTGTCTTGTTATTGAAATTCCGGATGAAGGCAATAAAAAAATTAATACAGCATGTCTTGAAGTGGCATTGCAACTTGGTGATGATATCGTACGATGCATAGCAATTGAAAATGTTCATGGAATTAGTAGATCTTTGCCGGTTTATGATACAGGTAATTCTATTATGGTTCCAGTTGGAGATCAGGTTCTTGGTCGCATGTTTAATGTTCTTGGTGAAACAATTGATGATCAGCCAAAAATTCAAACACAACAAAAATGGTCGATACATCGTCATGCACCAGATTTTACTGAGCAAAAAATAGAAAATGAAATTCTTGAAACAGGAATCAAAGTTATTGATTTGATGTGTCCTTACATTAAAGGCTACAAGATTGGACTGTTTGGTGGAGCTGGAGTTGGTAAAACAGTATTAGTAACTGAGCTCATCAGAAATATTGCAAAAGAACATCAGGGTGTTTCTGTTTTTACTGGAATTGGTGAACGCAGCCGTGAAGGAAATGAACTTTGGCTTGAGATGAAAAGCTCAGGAGTTCTTGATAAAACAGCATTAGTTTTTGGTCAGATGGGAGAGCTTCCTGGAGCGCGACTTCGTGTGGGAATGACTGGTCTTACCATGGCGGAGTACTTCCGTGATGTAGAAAAAAAAGATGTGCTTTTATTTGTTGATAACGTATTTCGTTTTGTTCAAGCAGGGTCGGAAGTTTCATCACTTCTTGAACGTATTCCTTCAGCAGTTGGTTATCAACCAACACTTGCATCAGAGATGGGAGCATTTCAAGAACGTATTGCAAATACAGTAAATGGTGCGATCACTTCAGTTCAGGCAGTATATGTTCCAGCTGATGACATTACAGATCCAGCACCAGCTACGACATTTATGCATCTTGATGCAAATACTGTTCTTTCTCGAAAATTAGTTGAACTTGGTTTGTATCCTGCGATTGATCCATTAGCTTCAGCCTCAAAAGGACTTTCTCCAGAAACAGTAGGGCAAAGACATTATCAAATTGCTCGTCAAATAGAAGAAATTTTGCAAAAATATAAAGAGCTACAAGATATTATAGCTGTTTTGGGTCTTGATGAGTTATCGGATAAACATAAAATTATTGTGCGTCGTGCAAAACGTATTCAAAAGTTTTTAACACAGCCATTCTTTACTGCTGAATTTGCATCAGGAATTCCAGGAAGATATGTACCGCTTGCGCAAACAATTGAAGATTTTGAAAAAATTGTACGTGGTGATTGTGATCATTTGCCAGAACAAGCTTTTTATATGGTAGGAACTCTTGAAGAGGCTTATCAAAAAGCAAAGACTTTATAATATGAAACTTAAAATTATTACAACACAAAAGACTGTTGAGCATGATGTTGATTGGGTTGAACTGAATACTCCTGTTGGGAACATGATAATTCAGCAAGGACATGCACCTATGATTATTCAACTTTCATCAGGCTATGAGTTCTTATATCATATTTCTGATGGAGCAACAGAGTCGATAATGATTGTACAAGCAGTGGCGCATGTGACACGCTTTGAAGTCCAAGTTTTAATTCCTATGGATGTGTAATTAACGCGGACTTAAAATTAATGTTATTTTAATTAAAAAACAGGTGAAAATTTTTATGTTTGATTTTAAATATTTTTTAATGCTTTTTATTATTTGTGCTGTTTTGTTTGTAGCCTATTTTTATAAACAAAGTACTACACAAAAACCTTGTGGTACTGTTATTATTTTAAACGGTCCATCAGCTTCAGGTAAAAGTTCAATTCAAAAAGCATTCCAATCTCTTATGATGCCTGATTTGTGGATAAAGCATGGGATTGATTCATTGTTTGATGCTCCACTTCCTGATATTACTCCCGATAATTTAGAATATTGGCAAACAAAGAATGCAATTCGCTGGGTTACAACAACTAAAGATACAGATAACAATAATGAGATTACATTGTTTGTAGGTGATCAAGGGGATAAGGTTGCGTATGGCATGAATAGCGCTATATTTGCATACGCGCAAAATGGAAATAATGTTATTGTTGATTATATAGTTTACAAAAAAGAATGGCTTGATGATTTGCGCAAAAAAAAGCCAGAAAATGTTAATGTTTATTTTGTTAAAGTGAACATTCCTTTAGAGGTTTTAGAACAACGTGAAAAAGGCCGTGGTACTTCACCATCGGGTCATGCACGCAGTCATTATGATACCGTGCATTGGGATATATCATATGATTTAGAAGTAGATTCAAGCAAGCAAACACCTGGTGAAATTGCACAACAGATTAAAGAATTTATTTTGAAGTATAAAAATTAATGACCAAAATTTGATGTAAGAAAAATATTTGTTTATGAATAAGCCGCTTGGTTATATTATTGAAGGATCACTCACTGAAGGATTTGTGATGCGCATTGCGCAAGAGACAAATCTTGAAGATATTAAAGCAGGTAAGTTTGTTGGAATTGCAGGTAATCAATATACATTTTTTTCAATGATTACAAACTTAACTCTTCAGGTAACGCATCCAGATATTTTGTTATATCCACCAAGTCCAAAAGATACGTTGCTACAAGATTTTTTAAAGAAAAAAAGTATTTATGCAACAGCACAAATTAAACCGATGATTGCACTTACTAAACAAGGTCGCGCAGTTCCAGTTAAAACAGTTCCGCAACATTTTGCAGCAGTCTATGAAGCAACAGAGCGTGATGTATCATTTATTTTTGGTAGTGAAGATGATGTGCGTCATAAATATTTTAATATGGGTAACCCGCTTGATATGACAACGCCTGTTTGCGTTGACTTAGAAAAAATTGCTGAACGTAGCAGTGGTGTATTTGGTAAAAGTGGTACAGGTAAAACATTTTTGACACGGCTTTTACTTGCAGGGCTTATGAAAAAAAATGCTGCAACAACGCTTATTTTTGATATGCATAGTGAATATGGTCTTCAGGCTCGTCAAGAATCTGATGCAAAATTTGTAAAAGGATTAAAGTCATTATTTCCATCTAAGGTTGCAATATTTTCACTTGATCCTCAGGCGACGATGCGTCGTGGTGCGCAGCCTGATGTAGTAGTTCAACTTTGCTATGAAGATATTTCAGTTGCAGATATTTTATCGATGCAATCAGAATTAAATTTACATAGTACCGCATGTGAAGCAGCATACTTGATTGAAAGTAAATTCAAATCTCAGTGGCTTCAAGCTCTTTTAGAGCAAGGTCATGATGCAAAAGAATTTGCAGCACAAATTGGTGCACATCCAGAATCGATTGCGGCATTATATAGAAAATTAAAACGTATTGAACGACTGCCATTTTTTGTGAAGACAAGAACGGGCAAAGATTCAGTTATTGATCGCTTGATGGAATACATCCAAAAGGGAATACATGTGGTGTTTGAGTTTGGAAATCATACCTCAACATTTTGTTATTTGCTTTTGGCTAATGTGATTACTCGTCGAATTCACTATGAATATGTTCAAAAAACAGAGGCTTATTTAAATTCACAAAAGCCACAAGATGAACCACAAAAGCTTATGATTGTAATTGAAGAAGCACATAAATTTTTAAATCCAGTAGCAGCTTCGCAAACTATTTTTGGAAACATTGCCCGAGAGATGCGTAAGTATTATGTAACGTTGTTTGTAATTGATCAACGTCCTTCTGGTATTGATCCAGAAGTTTTATCTCAGATAGGAACTAAAATTGTGGCTCAATTAAGCGATGAAAAAGATGTGCAAGCTGTGCTTATGGGAACACCAAACGCAACAACATTGCGTGCAATTTTATCTTCTTTAGATTCTAAAAAGCAAGCACTTTTGGTTGGTCATGCAATCACGATGCCTATGGTTATTGAAACAAGAACATATGATCAAACGTTTTATGCTGCTATGCAAGATCCTATTATGGCGCGACCAGTCAAACAAGTTATTGATGAAATTTTTTAGGCTTAATTAAAATTTTTCCATAGCGCAAAAGCTGTTATAGGAGCTATTATGAATATGCCAAAATTGAAAATGCCGCCCGCACATAGCATAGGTATAGATATATCTTTAGTTTCGTTATTACCTAATGCTATACTTGCTTGATAAATTTCATATAAAATATTTTTAGGTTTTTCACAATCAGTTGGTTGAGTGTATTTAGCTTGCGATCTATTTTGTTCAAAATATTCTGATTCTTCTAATTTTTCTAGGTTGTTGCATGGAGAAGAGTAGTTTATATTTGTTGAGACAATCAAAAATAAAACTATTACATAGTTAATGATTTGTTTTTTCATGAGTATCTTTAAAGTTTAGGAGCAATAATCCTTAAGTTTTCCTAAGCAGACTCCAAGACCAAATCCTATAACAAGTGTTCCAGTTAATGTCGTTATAGTAGTTATAATTTCAGAATGCGCTTTGTCCTTATTTTCTTTTTCTTTAGTAATTACCTGTAGAGGTTGTTTTTTTTGAGTGTTTAGGAAAGTTGGAGTTATTTTGTTTTCTTGACATGCTTTTTGTTCAAAATTTTTTGATTCTATTAATGATTCTAAATCTTTACATGGTGAAGAAAAGTTTATATTTACCCAGATGCAGCAATACAAAATTATAAAATATTTTATATATGTTGTTTTCATAAATAAACCTTTTGTATTAATTAATTAAATAATAGATACAGATTATATATTTTTAAACCATAATCAATTAATAAAATTCTTGATTATATAATGAATTTTGCAAAAAAAAAATTAATGTTAGACTTATTTTATTATGAAAATACAAAATATTATTTTAATTATATTATCAATATTTTTTATTGCTGTTGCATATAAAAAATATCAAATAAATACAAAAAAAGATTCAAATACTCTTATTGTAGGTACTTCTGCTGATTATCCACCATATGAATTTATTGACACTAAGACATTAGAAGTTATAGGTTTTGATATTGATGTGATTACTCAGGTTGCAGAGCTTCTTAATAAAAAAGTTGTTATTAAAAATATGCCATTTACGTCACTTATTTTTGCACTTCTAGCCGGTGACATTGATGTAATTGCAGCAGGCATGAGCCCTACTGTTCGTCGTGCAAAATTTGTAAAATTTACTGATAAATATTTATCAGGGGATTATTTTGTGATTCTTTCAAAAAAAGACAAATTTATGCCACAAAGTTTATCTGATTTGGTTGGCAAGCGCGTAGTTGTTAATTCAGGACATACAGCCGAAGCATTTTTGGAAAATCAGGTAGATGTTGATATGATTCGACTTAAAGAAGTTTCTCTTGGTCTTGTCGCTCTTCAAACAGGTACAGCTGATGCATTTGTTTGTTCAAATAGTGTTCTTAATAATATTTTACAGAAAAAAAACAATATTGATGAGTTTTCAATTTTACCGCTTCATGGAACAGGAGATGATTGCGCATTTGCAGTAAAACTGAATAATACGACATTAGCAAAAGAAATAAATGAAGCTTTAGCTATAATGCATGAAAATAATTCTTTAGAGCAGTTAAAAATAAAATGGAATGTACAATGATTGATTTTGAAATTATATACGAATTTAAAAACCTATTTATTGCAGGAGTTGCAAATACACTTTTGATAGCAATGTTTAGTTGCTGCATTGGAATTCTGGTAGGAATTTGTGCAGGAATTTTATTGTCACTTCGCAAGGATATTTTACATTGGTTGATTATGCTATATGTAAATATTATTCGTGGTACTCCGATGCTTATTCAGATTGCTGCAATGTTTTATATGCTTAATTTTGCAGGATACTCTATAACAGCTTTCTGGTCTGCAATCATTTCAATTGGTTTAAATAGTGGTGCATACATGAGTCAAATTGTTCTTGCAGGAATTAAATCTGTGCATAAAGGACAATGGGAAGCTGCTAAAGTTTTGGGATTTTCTCGGGGACAAGCGATGCGTTATATTATTTTGCCGCAAGCAATTCGAACAGTAATTCCAGCATTTGGAAATGAATTAATTACTTTGGTAAAAGATTCAAGCTTAGCATCTGTTATTGGAGTAGCTGAACTGAGCAAGCAAGGTGAAATTGTTATGAGTCAAACATTTGATGTGCCAACAGTATATGCAGTACTTGCGTGTAGTTATTTATTGATCACAGGTATTTTAAATATTTTTGTTTCAAAATTAGATAAGAAGTTGCAGAGCCATGCTTAATATTAAAAATATTGTTAAAAAATTTCATGAAAAGCCGATTATTAATGATATATCAATTACAGTTCAAGCAGGTGAAATTTTAGTACTTCTAGGTGGATCTGGAGTTGGAAAATCTACAGTGCTTCGAATACTTTCTAATCTTGAACAAGCAAATTCTGGAGAGTTAGAATTTGATGGTCAAGCACTTGATTTTAAAAAAGTAGGAATGGTTTTTCAAGACTTTAATTTATTTTTAAATCTAACAGTCCTTGATAACTTAGTATATCCATTAATACATGTTGCAAAAATGAATGAAGTTGAAGCGAAAGAAAAAGCTTTAGCTGTTCTTGCAAAATTTAATATTGATCATAAGGCTCATGTTTATCCATCATCTTTGTCTGGTGGACAAAAACAACGAGTCGCAATTGCTCGCGCATTGTGCATGGAGCCAAAGGTTATCTGTATGGATGAACCAACATCAGCTCTTGATCCAATGCTTACAGCAGAAGTTGGACAAATAATTCAAAACATGGCAAAACAAGGAATTATTGTTGTTATTGCAACACATGATATAGGACTTCTTGAGAATTTATTGTGCACGATTTGTTTAATGAAAGATGGCAAAATCATTGAAAAAGCAACAAGTGAGCAATTAAAAAACCATCCAGAAATGTTTATACAAATACGAAATTTCATGCAAGGCAAAAATAATTAATAAAGTTACAAAAAGGATTGACTTTGAAAGTAGTAAAGAATTGCTTGACTTATTCGAGTGCTATTGTTAATATTTTGCCATATTTTACTTGATAAAAATGTCCCTAATCGAATGATACCTCAGAGTATCATTCACCCCCCTAACCCTTCAGCTTATTCTAAGTTGAAGGGTTTTTTAGTTAAAACTAAAATTATTTGGTAGGAAATAATTTATAGTACAAATCTGAATATAAACTATCATCATCTAATTTATGAACATTTAATAAATATCTAGAAGCTTCTTTTTTACCTTTATATTTTAGCAAATAGTTGTATCTATCCGCTAATTGATCAGCAATAAGAGATTGGGATATTCTTATTTGTTTGGCGTGAGATAGTACATTTTTTGCTACTTCAATGTCATCTGCATCAAGAGCCCATTGAAAATAAAGCATAGCTGTTTGTTCATTTAATGCCTTGGTTAGTTCTGGTATATTAAGATCTTCAAGCGATGTTATATATTTACTTGCAGCATCATTTCCTTTTTCATGAAATATGTCAACATATTTATCAATTAAGGGTTGGGTTAAAGCTTCTGCAGAAATATCAAAACCTTCTTGTCGTGCTTTTTTTATAATGACTGGATCTTTAATAATCTTAAATATTTTTTTAATAGATTTTACATCTTTTAGCTCAATAGCCTCTTCAAGAGGAGTTGATCGTAGTTTGCGTCCAGCTGTTTCTCCAGGTACATAAGAAGTAGTATCGATAAGTAATCTTGGATGCATCTCATAACCTTGGAAATCTGTTGCGGTAAGTGTTTCAGGTTTTGTTCTTACAGCATAAGCCTGATCGTTGTATTCAGTAAATAAATGAGGGTCTATGTTATAGAGATCTTCTGAAAGTTGTTTTGAGCTAGCATCTAGGTCTGATTTATATACAGAAGTTATATGATCAGTATTTATGTTTAAATTTACAAACTCTTTTTTAGATAATCCATCATTGTGATGCTGACGATATTTATCGCGTGCTTTTTGAAGAGCATCTTCTGTTTCTTTTATAGCGTTGTCTCTTTCTTGAAGAGCATTATCTTTCTTTTGAAGAAGGTCAGTTGTTTTTTTTCTGCGCATTGAATTAGTAATTTTATCGTCTCGTTGAATGTCATCAGCTTCTTTTTGAGCTTTATCAGCGTCCCTTTGAGCTTTCTTAGCTTTGATTCTAGCATTGTTTGCATCTTCTAAGTGTCTTTCAAATTCAGTATGTATAATGCGTGTTGTTTCTGATATTGGCTCATTAGTCCTTGTTTTATTAGATGCTTGATTAGTTTTATCTGTTATAACATCAGGCGCAAAAAGTGCATTAGTTATAAAAAAACTAAAATATAGTAAATTAATATACTTCATTCAACATTCCTTTATTTGTTTTGATCCTTGATAATAAAAAATTCAATATATAAATCCATTAAAAAATTAATTCGGGCAATTGATTCTTCAACTTGTTCTGTTTTTTTGAACGTAGGAAAAAGTTTTGAAAGATAGCAATTAGAAATAACAGTTTGGTATATTAGGTATGATTCTAGTCTTGATTTTTCATATGAAAGATCGGCTAAAAATTTTAACATAACTTTTTGGCCATTATCACAATCAGCCGAATTGAGATACTTTTTACAAATAGCAAGATGAAGCTCTTTAAAAAGTTCTGCTCGTTGAATAGTAGTAAGTCTTGTTACAGGTATCTCTTCTTTAAAAAGGGCCCAACTATAAGGATTATTTAACAATTTGTTTGTTTGATAAATTTGGTAAAAAGCATACAGATACCATGTACTTATAACTATGCCACTAGTATGCCATGCATATGTTTTTAAAAATTCTTGTATGCCAATTTTATTTTCAATGGCAACAGCAGAATCTTTTTTTGTTTGTTCAGGTTCGTTTGCTGCTATAGCAGAAGACGTTGGGTTGCTTGTAGATCCTGATGTGGCTGCATTATGAATGTGATTGTGTATAGATGTAGGCTGTGTAGTGACAGCATTACTTTGTGTAAGTTTCATAGCCCATGCAAGATCTTCTATAGCTTTTTTAACTTCATTTCTGATAGCTTCGGTTGTTTTTATATCTGAGCAAAATACTATTGCCGTAGTTGTGCAGTAGGTGATGAGTAATATGTTTTTTAAATTCAAGATGAATCCTTTTGAGTCGTTTTTTATTGTTATTTTTTAGTTGGAATTGTTTGAGGTGCTGGTGTCATTGGAGGTATTACTGAATTTTTAGCAGTTTTTGCTGCAGAGGATTTATGAGTTTTTTCTTGAATGTTTAATGCAGCTTTTGTTACTGGTTTTACAAGAGTTTGTTTAGGTGATATTTTTTTTGGCTTTGAAACTATTCTCCATTGCTCGTTAACGTTATTGATGTAGATATTTTCGGATTGATTGACAGGAGGATTTAAGGATAACTTTTCTTCATTAATAGTAATTGATGTTAGATTATTAAATTCTAGACCACCTTTATTACTTTCAGGAACATACGTAAAAATAGTGACCGATACAGGTTCTTTTTGTTTTGGCTCAAGAGTTGTGTTTATTGATATAGATTGATTTTCTTTATCATTTATTTTTGCAGTACCACCTTTAATGGTTGCCGTTATATTAGATAAGTTTTGTATGTTTACAGTAGCTAGATCATCCTTTGTTTGTGTAACGGGTTGATTTGGAGTTGCTTTAGGCTTTGCTAGTTGTCCAGCTTGAAAGTTAGGAGCTGGTTGCGGCATCATAGGAGGTACTTGCGGCATCATAGGAGGTACTTGCGGTACTATGGGAGCTGCTTGTGGTACTATGGGAGCTGGAGTTGGAGCAGGTGGTAAATTTGGTATTATAGGTTGAGGAGGAACTATTGGTAGAGGAGGTCTAGCTGCAGAAAATATAGTTAGATTATTCATGAGTAACAATAATAATAATTTTTTCATAATTTTCCTTTGATTACTATAAGGTTTTATTTTTTATTAAAAAATCTATTTTTTGATTTATTTTTTTTCCTATTTTTTCAAATATTTCTTCTTTATTCATTGATTTATTTTTTTCAAACGATACTAATTCTTTATAAATTTCCGGATCACTTTTAAAGTAAGCTAAATCTAATTTATCGCATATTATATGATCTATTTTGGGGCATTCATATTTGACATTAGAGATTGATGAGCAATTAAGACATTTAAGTGAACTTGATATGCTCGATTTTGTTATTTCTTCAATTTCATTAATAGAAAAAGAGCTATATTGCTCGATTAACATAAAACATTTTTCTTCATTGGGCTCTATGAGTAAAGCATACTTTAAATAAATATAAATTTGATTCACTGTTTTAAGTAGAAATAAATTTTTATTCATTAGGTTGTATTTTGTATAAATGCTCATTAAAAGCTTGCTTGTAAGGCATGATAAAACTAAGGAAGATAAAGGATAGTTTTTGTAAAAAGACATAATTTTTTGATCACTATAATATCCAATCATTACTAAAAGAGAACAAACTATTGTTAAGCGATAGTTTGAAATTTTTTCTATATTTTCGAAATGTAAACAATCGTTTATCTGGTCAAAAGATACGCTTTGAGAATGTATGACAAGTCCAATTAAAAAAAGGGTATATTTTAAAAATTTCATACTAAGCCTTGTATATTGAAATTGTATAAGGCTACTTTACTTAAAGAATATAATTTATGTAAAGAGTTTTAAATTTTAATATGAAAAAATATATTATAATAATTCATCTTTTATTTTTAAGCTTTAATGTAGAAATATTACCTTCTAATGAAAAAAATTATAGTTTGCAAGATCTATTTGTTTATCATAAGGCTGAACAAGAAGTTTATGATAATACAGCAGATGAATTAGATAAAGATGATGAAAAATTACTTGAAGATATGTTACATATTTTTTCATCAAGTTATAAAAATATAATAGATATAGCAGGAATATATTTTTGTGGCCTTTCTGTAGATCAAAATAGATTAATTGAGCAGATTTTTGTTCAATTAAGTAAAGATATTTTTAGTGTGGTTAAGCTTTTAGCTTTTTATGTTCCAGTAATGCTTAAAAATTCAAAATTAACAACAAAGCAAAAATTGAAAAAAAGTTGTTATGTTGCGGGAGTAACCATAGTTTGTTCGTATCTTTGTGCAGAAGTTTTATCAAGTAAATTAAAAAATAATTCTTTATCTTTACATCGATCTTTAGATTTTGAACCATGTAATACATCAGCTGATAATCTAGATATATTAAAACCGAGAAATAGACCTAAGATCGGTAGTTAAATCTTGAGCTTTGTTATAATGGTGTTATACTTTTTGTGTTCGTTTTGTAATTGAAATAATGTTTTTGGAGATATAAAAATGATATTGTTTACCATCTTTAGTACTTTGTTTTTTTTCCTTTCTTTCTTTATAGTTTTACTTGTTATTATTCAACGCGGTAAAGGTAATATGGGGCTTGGAAATGTTGGTGGTAACAATCAAATGTTATTTGGAAGTTCTGGCGGTCAAGATATTTTTCAAAAAATTACTTGGATTTTTTTAGCATTATTTTTAGGCGGTTCTTTAATTCTTTCAATAGTTCGTGCACGCACTGTAGTTGGAGTTAAATCATCAGTTTCTTATCAAATGCCTATAGATTCAGAAAATTTGTCTTTCCCTATTGAATAGTATAGATTTTCCTTGTTGCTTGTCTTAAGAGCAAAAAGGGTATGTATGATTATAAATATTATCAATCATGTTGGAGAAAAGGTTCTGCACGTTTGTGATTCTATTGGAGAATACAGCGAATTTGTAGGAAAAACTTTTATCACTATGTTTACAACTCGTATTAAGATTGAAAAATTAATTACGCAGATGGAAACAGTAGGAGTTGATTCTTTTGTGATAAGTGTTCTTACAGGTTTATTTGCAGGAGCAGTTATCACTTTACAAACATATTATGGATTTACTAAGTTTGGTTCTGAAAATATGATTGGTCCTGTTGTAGCATTAACTTTAACTCGCGAGCTTGGACCGGTTCTTACTGGGCTTATGGTAACGGGTAGAAGTGGTTCAGGTATAACAGCAGAGATTGGTACTATGCGTATCACCGAACAGGTTGATGCACTTGAAACATTAAATATTAACATTTTTCAGTATCTTATGGTTCCGCGTATTTTGGCTGGAATTTTAATTTTGCCATTTTTAACTATGTTTACTATGGCATTTGGAATTTGGGGTGGGTACATGGTATATGTATACTATTTTGATTTAAATTCTGTTGATTATGTAGAAGGTATTAAAAACTTTTTAGAAGTTTCAGATATTCGTGGTGGACTTATTAAGTCGAGTGTTTTTGGATTTATTTTAACAAGTGTTGGATCATTTGTGGGTAATAAAACTCAAGGTGGTGCAAAAGGTGTTGGAATATCGACAACTCAGGCTGTAGTTTTATCTTCTGTTATGATCTTAATATCTAATTACTTCTTAGCATTAGTTTTATTTGAGAAGTCATAATATGGATAAAATACAAATTGTAAATTTGAAAAAAAGATTTGGAGAAGGTCGTTGGGTATCTAATGATCTTAATCTTTCTATTCCTGAAGGAAAAACAACCTGTGTTATAGGGCAATCTGGTGAAGGTAAATCTGTTTTGCTTAAGCAGGTTATTGGGCTTATTGCGCCGACTAGCGGATCTATTTTGGTTGATGGTGTTGATATTGTAAATGCTTCGGCTAAGATACGAGAAGAAAATTTTAAAAAATTCGGATATGTTTTTCAGTTTGCAGCACTTTTAGATTCATTAACTGTTTTTGAAAATGTTGGAATAGTTGATTTAGAAAATGGAATTAATCCTGAGGTTGTTCGTCAAAAAGTTAAAGAAAAATTATCAATGGTTAATTTGGCAGAAGATACTATTGATAAATATCCAGCAGAGTTATCTGGGGGTATGAAAAAACGTGTAGGTCTTGCGCGTACGTTAATGGGAAATCCAGAAATTATTTTGTATGATGAGCCAACAACTGGTCTTGATCCTATAACCTCAGCAGTTGTTCATGAGTTGATAGCTGACATGCAGAAAAAGTTAAAGATTACATCAGTTGTTATTTCGCATGATGTTGAAATTTTTAAATATGTAGATCTTGTTGCTTTATTATATCAAGGTAAAATTGTAAGTATTGTGGATGCAAAAACAATTTGGGAATCAACAGATCCGTATATTTATCAATTTATCCGAGGACTTGTAGAAGGTCCGATTCATCAAGAGATTCTTCATGATAAAAATAAAATGTAAAATAAAGATAGTTATTGGAGATTAAATATGGAATCGCAAGTATCTATTAAGCTGGGTGAACATATACAAAGAATTAATCTTAAGTTTGATATATTCAGACAAGAAATTAGAAAAGTTATTGTTGGTCAAGATACTATTGTGACCATGAGTTGTGTAGCTTTGCTTACGAATGGACATATTTTACTTGAAGGTGTTCCAGGCGTTGCAAAGACAACTCTTATTAAGACGTTATCACAGGCATTGGGATTAAGTTTTCAGCGAATTCAATTTACGCCAGACTTGCTTCCTTCTGACATAGTTGGAACATTGATTTACAATCCTAAAACACTTGATTTTGAAACAAAAAAGGGACCAATTTTTGCTAACTTAGTATTAGCTGATGAAATCAATCGTTCTCCTGCAAAAGTTCAGTCAGCTCTTCTTGAAGCTATGCAAGAGCGACAAGTTACTATTGGATCAACAACATATTATTTGGATGAACCATTTTTAGTTTTTGCAACACAAAATCCAATTGAAAATGAAGGAACATATCAACTACCTGAAGCTCAGGTAGATCGCTTTATGTTTAAACTTCATGTACCATATCCAACATTTGAACAAGAAAAAGAAGTTTTAAAACGTAATTTTAGTTCAACTAAAATAATTCCTGTGCTTACAAAAAATGATCTTGCTGAAGCGCGACAAGTTGTATCAGAAATTTATTTGGATGATAAGCTTGCTGAATATATAGTTAATCTTGTTTTTGCAACAAGAGATCCTATGAAATATGGACTTGAAAAATTAAAAGGGTTAATTGCTTGTGGTGCATCACCGCGTGCAACCATTGCTTTAGCAAAAGCAGCTCGAGCAATAGCTTTTTTACAAGGACGTCATTTTGTAATACCTGATGATATAAAGTATGTTGCAACACCAATACTTCGTCATAGAATTACTTTGACCTATCAAGCAGCTGCTGAAGAGATATCTGTTGATAAAATTGTCAGGGTAATATTAGATTCTGTTATTGTTCCATAAAGAAACTTGACAATTTTAAGTTACGAAAGGTATTTTGTTTGGAACCTTTCGAAAGGAAATTAGAAATGAGACAGTCCTTGTGGGTTGTAAATAGCTCACTGTTATTTTTGTTTTTGATTGCTCAGGTAGCATTTTTTTTATTACATACACCTATTCCTCGTCGGACATCACTTGAGCCTGATACTATTCCTGTTGAAGCTAAAAAACTAGGATTGACTGTTTCTATTAAAAATATTTATGAGCAAAATGATTTATTTGGTACGTATATACCGGTTGCTCCAGCTGAAGCAAAAGCTGTAGAACCAGTTATTCCAGTTATACCAGAAGCTCCCCCTATGGTTCCTTTGAAAATTCCTCTTGAGCCACAAAAAGTATTTATAGCACCATTAGCAGTAACTTTACGTGGTGTTATGTATAATTATAATACGCCCGATAAAAGCATAGCAATTATTCAGTTTCAAGATTCAAAAGAAGAAGTTAATTATAGAGTTGGACAACTTATTGCTGATGCTCAAATTCTTAAAATTTATCCAAATCGTGTTATTGTTGTTCGTTCAAATGGACAACAGGAAACGTTATATTTATCAGAAAATGAAGCAAGTAAAGATATGAAATTTGAAGTAATAAAAGATATCTCATCTATAGTAATACCTATTCATCAAGGTGTTTATCATGTACCAATTGAAAAATTAACAAAAAATATTAAATCTTTGGGCAGATTTATCGAGATTTTAGATTTAACAACGGTATACAAAAAAGGTAAAAGTGTTGGCTGTTCTGTCAAAAGAGCTGGTAAAGATACATTAGCTGAAAAGTTAGGATTTAAAGCGGAAGATATTATCGAACAAGTAGATGGAATTCCAGTAACCGATATGTCAAGTCGTGTCGTGGTATTTGATAATATGATACAAAAGAAAATAGGAGATCAATTTACCGTTAAGGTTGAAAGGTCAGGAAATCCAGTAGAGCTGAAATATATGTTAGTTGCAGATCCTCATCAGGGAATTGGTCTTCAAAAAACAGAAACAGATGCAAAAAAATCAGCAAAAGAAGCTGTACCAACCTCAGAGCAGTTATTTGACATTGAACAACAAAAAATAAAAATGCTTGAACAGAAAGTTAAATTAGCTCCAACTGTACAACAAATAGAAATGGAAGAAAGAAAAAAAATATTTGATGCTCGCCGTAAACAAGCTCATTCTTTTCAAGGAAATGTAAAGTTTTCAGAAAATATGAATAATGCTGGACCGGCACAACCAAAAATGCAAAATGTAAATTTCAATCAAAATGTACGAACATCAGGCGCTAAGGGAATAGTATGAAAATGATAAAAAAGTTTATATTTGTAATAAGTTTTTTTGTTTTTGAAAATAATTTTTCATCGCTTCCTTTGGCAAATTCTGGAACATTAAGTCAACCTAAGAAGAATACTATATTTGGTAGTGTTCAAGGTAAAGCATCATCGGCTAAAGATCCAGTAAATTCTTTTGTAAATTCTTCAACTTCAGCACCAAAATCTGTTTTGCCAATGCCAGTTATTTCAGATACATCTGTAGCTCCTGTTGCAAAGATAACGCCAGCAAATGAAATGAAGCCAAAAATTCTATCTGAAATTGCACAATTAGATGCAAAAAAAATGCCTTCAATAATTAAAACGGCTGAGCCAGAATTAGAATTGCAAACAGAGCCTAAAGATTTAAAAAAGGATATGGATACGTTTGATATTTCTAAGCATTTGGAAGCATCAAAGAAATTAGAACCATCAAAACAATTGGAAGTTTTATCATCAGCAAATAATAAAGATTTAGAGCAAAATCTATTACCTGTCCATGAGTCTGGTATTTTATATCAAAAGTCACAACTTCTTGAAGATAAAGCAGTAATTTCGTTTAATTTTGAAGATGCAAGCTTGAGTAATTTACTGACATATATTGAATCAGTGTTTGATATTAAGTTTATATCAGAAGACATTGTAACAGGGACTAAAGATGCTAAAGGTACTCCTATTGTCAGTGCATCAGTTACGGGACATAAGATTAATTTTAGAACTAATAAAAATTTAACGTATAAAGAAGCATGGGATCTTTTTGTAACATTCATGCATATTTCAGGATTTAATATTATTCCTATGCCAAGTGATAGTTTTTATCGCATTGTTCCTCTTGCAAAAACAGTAGGAGATACTATTCCTGTTTATGTTGGTGTTGATCATGAAATATTACCTGACAGTGATATGTTTATTAGGTATATTTATTTTTCTAAAAATTTATCTGAACTTGGAAAAGTTAAAGATTTGCTCAGCAAGATGCAAAGTGGTTCAGGAAAATTAGATATATATAATGATTTGCGTGCACTTATTTTTACTGATCGATCATCTTCAATTAAATCACTCATGAGACTTGTTATTGAGCTTGATAATGGGATGCTTCCAGAAGTTGTTTCTATTATAAAATTAAAAAGAGCAAATGTTGAAGATGTAAAAGCATTATACGAAGCACTTAAGCCTGCAGGAGCAACAGCAACGCAACAGGGTGGTGTAAAAATTTGGACTATGCCAAAAAAAGAATCTTCACTTGAATATTTTCCTTCCGATATAACCTTGGTTCCAGAACCTCGAACTAATTCCTTGATAATTTTAGGAACTGCGCGTGATGTAAAAAGAGTAGAAGACTTTATTGTAAAACATATTGATGTTGAGCTTGACAGAAAAGCTCCTCCAGTGTTTACGTATAAATTAGAATATACAAATGCATCAGATATATTAAAAACATTAAATAAAGTTATAAATTATGGTCAGTCAAATCCTGGACAAGTATATGGTGGTGTCCGCGATGGAATTAAATTTTTTCAAAAGATGAATATTGTCGCTGATTCATACACTAATACACTTATTATTAATTCAAAGCCAGAAGATTTTGAGTTGCTTAAGCCATTGATTAAAGAGCTTGATACTCCCCAAAAACAGATAGGAATAGAGGTACTATTAGTTCAAGTTAAGGATATAGATATTAAAGCCCTTGGCTCTCAAATTAGTGGACCAAATGGATACAATTCTCCTCTTTTGGGTCAGCCAGGAGTAACTCCCTATGGACCAACAGTATTGGGTTCGATTTCTGCACAAACTTCAGGTGTACCTGCGGGTACTAATGTTGTTGTAACTGGAGGAAAACCTGGTCAAGATGATAACTCTATTAAATCAAGTCTTGCATCATTACTTGGAACATCGGTTCTTAATGAAGCAGGAAGTGTTTTGGTTACATTTGGAAAGCCAATTTGGGCAATATTTAAAATTTTAAAAACGATAACATCGACTCATATTATTTCAAATCCATTTTTAGTGGTATCTAATAATACACAAGCAAATCTTACTAGCGGTGAAACCAGAAGGCAGTTATCAAGCACTGTTGTGAATGGTGGGGCTGCTGTTACTAAGGGTCTTACGCCAATTGATGCTACATTAACGATGAATATTACTCCTCAGATTAATAAAGGAAATATTATTAATCTGAACATTATGGTTCAAAATCAAACGTTCCAGGATACATCAGTAGCGGATAAAGATATAGCGCCACGTGATAGTAAAACTATTCAAACAATTGTTTCTGTTGCAAATGGTGAAACATTGGTACTTGGTGGTATCATGTCAGAAGGATATAAATCAGATTCAGTAGGAGTTCCATTCTTAGAAAATATACCAGTTCTTGGCTGGTTTTTTAAATCTAAAGGACGAACAGTTAGCAGAGATCATTTTATGATATTTATTTGTCCTCGCGTACTTGATCCGGTGAATGATGATAAACAGGTTGATCAATATACACAATATAAATTACAAGAAGTTCAAAAACATATAGATTTAATTGATGAAACAGATTGGTTTGCAACAACCAAAGATCCAATACAAAAAGCATTTTTTGGATCTAATCATTCATCCCTTCAGCATTTGCATACAGGTAAAAATTATCAGACGCGACAAAATCTTGATGGTAAAATAGACGGTGATAATTTTATGAATACTAAAAATAGTAAAAAACAGAAAAAATCTAAAAAAGTAAAAAAAACAATAGAAGAAGAGCCGACAATACAACCAGCAGTGAAGCAATTTAAATCAAAAAATTCTATAGCAACAAGTGTAGCCAAGCCTGTAAAGGATGTTGAATGATACACGATTTATTTATTCCTTGTCGTATTGGAAATTATTTTTTACATAAAAAGCGAGTACTTTCTGTTGAAATTACTCCTATTATGATACAAGCAGTATTATTTGAATTTTCGGGTAAAGATATTAAGATGCAAGATCAATGGGTCCTACATCTTAAGGAATCTTCAGAGCAAGCACAAATTAATGCAATAAAAAAAATTGTTTCTGCTGCGGGTAGAGTTGATAATATTATTTCAACATTGGCAACATCAGCAATGATTTTTAAAGAATTAGAGTTACCATTTCTTGATAAAGAAACACTTAAAATGGTAATTCCTTTTGAAATAGAAAATATTTTACCTTTTGCTTTAGACCAGGTAATTATAGACTTTATTATTACACAGCAAGATTTATTAAAAAAAAGTTCTACGGTTCTTATTTGTGCAGTGCAAAAACAAGATATAGAACACCAGTATGAACTTTTTAAAAAAGCAGACGTTTCTCTTGATATTTTAACCGTTGATGTATTTGGTTTATATTATTTTTATAAAGAGCTTTTACAAGAAAAACAATCAGCCTTAGCAGCTCAAATAAAACCTGAAAATCTATGGACAAGATTTTTAAAAGCTCGTCAAAAATTTTATAATTTGTTTTCTCGAAAAAAATCAGAAGAACAGCAAACAGAAAATTCAGCAACAAAATTAGATTATTTTCAGGCAAAGCGTAGTGAAATATTAGTTGATATTGGTTATAAAACTATAAAAGTTTTATATATGAAAGATGGTATAATTCATGGCGTTCGAATAATTCCATTAGGATTTTTTGATGAGCATGAACTTTGGGCTAGTCATGGTATTCATTCATATCAAGATTTTTTAACATTTTTTATGAATTCAAATGGTAATACTTTACTAATAGATCAATTTAAAAAAATCTTTGATGAGCTTGCAAAAACATTTTTATATTTTCAACAAGAAGAGGGTGCTTTGTATGCTAGTCCTTATAAAATTTATATGACAGGATTTTATACATCATTGCCTTCATTTATTGTACAGGCACAAAATTATTTTGGATCAATAGTATCAATAGTATCTATTTCTGAAAGCCTTAAGAAAATTAATACGAATATTGTAGCAAAAGTTAAGCCAACCAGTGAGCAAGGTAATTTATTAGCATCAGTAATACTTTGGTATTTTGAAACAGAAAATAACTTACTTCAGGATGTTTCAAAAAGAAAAGAGTTTAAAACGATTACATTACAACTATGTATTATGGTCTTGGTCAGTGCTTTGAGTTTAGCAGGTATTTGGTGGAGAAGTTATGAAGAAATGAATAGATGGCAATTAGGATATACTTCTTCACGCAAACAATTGATTAATACGCTTCAAGAACAAATGAGTTTAGATGTGCGTGGTGAGAAAAAAATAACAGAAATATCAAAAAAAGCAGAAGAAGAACTTAAGCGTGAGCGTAAATTATGGTTTTCATTTATGAAACAAAATGAAACATCAGCGCTTGAGTATTTACAGGATTTAAGCCAAGCAATTGATAAAGAGGCAATAGGCTTAGAACTTAAGAATGTTCATATTGATTATCAAAAAGTTACTATGTCTGGTACGGTTAAAAATTTAGATGCATTAGATCTTTTTTATGAAGAGTTACAGTCACTTAAGACTCTTAAGTTGGTAAGTAGACCTCGAGAGCTTTCATTTAATGTAGAACTAAAATCTAAATTAGATCAAGAAGGGGCAGCATGAAAATCTTGGAATTATTACAAGAGCGTTTAGCTATTTTTGAAAAAAAAGAGTTATATCGATTTTCCCTAATATATTTGGCTATATGTATTTTTGCTGGAATGGCAATAGTGGGATACTATATTTATAGTATTCAGGATATAAAAAGTAAAATTATAATTTTGAATAAAACGCGTGGGGTAGTACAATCAATTTTAACGCAGTATCAAGTTGTAAAGCGTCAAAAAAATAAAGTAGATGAAGCACTAAAACAGAATAAAAATTTTAATATTTTGAAATTTTTTGATGAGTTATTACAAAGATATCATATAGCTGCAACACATAAGTTTACTACGCAAAAATTGCCAAATGGTTATCAAGAAGATACCATTCAAATGAATATGAGTAATATCGATACAAAAACTATGTGTGAATTGCTTTTAGATATTGAACAACAATCTATTTTATATATTAATAGTATTGATATTTCAAAACAAAACTTTGCAAAAAAAATTAATCTGACTCTGTCTGTTGCGACATTAAGACCAGAGGAATAAGGCATATGAAAAAGATTTTAAAAAATATTTACCCTTCGATACAAAATCGCTTTGCGATTTCACTCAGGGCGAACGCAAATGAAGAAAAATATTATAAAAAATCGTTCGTACTGAGTGTTTTGCGAAGCAAAATGTATCGAAGTATGAATCCGATAAAAAATTTGTTTACAGAGCTTAGCTTAATTAGAAACTATAATTATATGATGCTCTTCATATGTCTTTTATTTTATCAATCAAGTCTTTTTACTATGCTTCTTGATTTAGATATGAAGACAGAAGATGTTGAAAAATTAGTAAAAGCTCGAGAAGAAGAGATAAAAAAAGAACGTAAAAAATCTCAATCTGGGGTATCAAGTGAATTAGTAGAATTTAATTATTCTCAGAAGAATATTAAAGAGCTTGTTTCTGAGTTTGCTCAAAAATTGGGTATTAATATTTTATTTCCTGAAACAGACCCTATAGCGGTACAAGTTACTTTTAATGTTGGCAGAAAACTGACAGTAGCTGAAGCTTGGGAATTTGTAAAAATGATTCTTGAGCAAGCAGGATATACTTTAATTTTAAGAGTTCCTGGTGTATATACGGTAATGCAAAATTCTAAAGCAGCAAAAGAAGCAATACCTTTATATATAAATGTAGATTATAATCAACTTCCTGATGGAATGGATCGTATACGCTATATGTATACCTTTGCCAATATTAATATTGGCAGACAGTTTGCAAGTGATTTAGCTCCAATTTTGTTAAATATTTTGGGAAATCAAGAAACATTTACTCCTGATAACAATTCAAATGCAATTATTTTTACTCATAGATCAGATCTTATTAAATCTGCTATGCAAATTTTGACCGTGTTTGATGAATCTGGAATTACTCAAACAACCGAAATTATGAAACTGGAGCATGCACAAGCTGCTGATATAGTAACATTATTTACATCGGTTATGGTTGGCGATAGTTCTAAAAAAGGAGCTGGCTTTTTAAGCACGAACACGATACAAAGAGCACGCTATTTTTCAGAATCATTAAAAGTTTTAAACTTGGATCCTCAGAATTTTAGAAATTTAAATAGTATTGTAATTATTGGAAAACAAGAAGATGTTGATCAGGTTAAAAGCTTTGTTAAAAAATATTTAGATATTCCGCAGGAAAAAGGAAAATCATTTTTTCATGTTATTGAACTTGAGTGGCTTCAAGCAGAAGATTTTGCAAATGTTTTAAATAATTTAATTTCAGCTGGTTCTGGTGGTGGTTCGCAGTCAACTTCAACAATAACATCTGATATTGGCTTTGATCCATACATTCAAATAATCGCAGAAAAAACTCGTCAAGGTAGTAGTGTAGGAACTTCTCAATCAACTCAAAATCCATCGAATGCTTTGCCTAGCACAGGTCAACGTGGGGGGAATAAACTTATCATTGCTTGTTCTGATAGAGATTGGCAAAGAATTGAACCATTGATTCAAAAAATAGATAAACCACAAAAACAGGTTATTATCGAAGGTATTGTTATGGATCTTGATTCTACTTTTGTTCGAAATTTAGGCGCACAAATACGAACACAAGGAATTACAACTTCAGTGTTTCCAAAAAATATGCAAGCACAAGCAGCGCTTTTGGCACCAGCTGTAATTGGTAATCCTTATGCAGGAGAGGTATATGCGCAAAATTATTATGATTTAGTAGGTGATCTATCAGATTTATTGAATCCTACTGGAATTGGTGGAAGTGGCACAGATCTTACTAATCCAAACGGAACTCCTATACCGGCAGGGACATCAGTGTCGACATCTTTTACTCCTGGCAGTGTTCTTGGTTTGATTAGTGGTGGTAAAGCAAAAACGAATGGAGCCTGGGCGTTTTTCCAGCTTCTTTCTACTCATTCAGGATCTAAAATTTTTACTAGGCCAGTACTTATGGCGATTAATAATCAGAATGTTACTGTGACTAGCTCAGTAACCAAAAACTTACAAAGCAGTGTTTCAGGTACAGTTAACCCTGTTCTAAGTTATGTACAACAGGATGCTACAGTTAATATGAGTTTTACGCCGCTTATTAGTTATAATAATACGGTTAATATGACTATTAATTTAACGCTTAATAATTGGGAAGATCTTACTGATCCAGCAAATGGTACTTATGCCAAACGTGCTGTTACAACTAATGTTTCACTTAAAAATGGAGATGTATTAGTTCTTGGTGGTCTTGTTACTGATACGTCGGTTGTTAGTAAGCGATCAGTACCATTTTTTGAAAGAATTCCAATTATTGGAAACCTTTTTGCGTCACGAAGAAAAAGTGCAGATAAAAAACAATTATTTATTGTGATACGTACAACGGTTGTTGAGCCTCGTACTCATGCAGGCATGGGACAAATGACAAAATATGCAGCAGATTATATGGTTGACCAGCTTGCTGAAACTGAAGAAGTTTTTGGAAGCCTTAAAGATCCAATTACTCGTTGGTTTTTTAATAGTCATAGAACTGAATCGCCTTCAGAATATCTTGAAGATTCTATTAATAAACTTTCAAAAGAAGATTATGGGCAAGAAGGCTTGCGTATTGAACAGGTACATCCAAAAACATGGCATGAAAAAGCTTCAGAGAAAGGGGGAAATATTCGAGTTGGTTGGTTTAGCGATGTAAAATCTAAAGATACACAAGCGAGTGCTCCTGCAAATGATGAAGATATGCAAAAACTACAATCACTTTTACAGAATATTCAAAATCCATTTGAATCACGATTGGTAGTATAAAATAGTGGAATACATTAATTTATATTTAAAGTAATAAACTAATCATTATAGCATTAGTGACTAATATATTATTTATGGGTTAAGATTTCAAAACTTGAACAAATACTATTTAAGTAATGGATGCTTGAATCAAGTTCGAGCAAGACATTTGGAGTGAATAATTCATTTTTTTCTTGTCTTCATCGAATTAAAATCGATGATCCACCTTATAAATATTCTTGGAATTGATGCAATTCTGGGACTATGTTTTGTAGTTTTGAAAAAAGCCTATTGAATTTTTTCGAATATTTCGTCTGCAATTTTATTAATTATCAAATCAAGTTCGTCTTGTGTATGTAAAATAATTGCACGGGAATTCTTTTTTTGGCGTGTTTTTTTGATAATAACGACAACTAAATCAGTTATTTTTTCAATCAGAGCAATAGCTTCTTGCTTGGTAACTTCAGGTGAACCAGTTTTAGTTTTATGTTGTATAGCAAGATTTGCAATATTATCAGACATAGATGCAACAATTTCTAAAGCTTCTTGAAGGATTTCTAGATCTTTATCTTGGCTTATAGTTTGTTTAATTTGATTATTTGCAATTGCATTGCATGAAATTAGAAGCATGCAGTTTAAGAAAATTTTTTTCATAAAGTATCGTTCGCTTAGTTTTTACAAAACGTTGAACATTCTTCTTTGTTTTCTGTTCTTTTAATAATTACTTGAATAATGCGTTTATCGTTTGCTTGTTTAACCATAAAACAAAAGCCTTGATAAAAAATACATTCATTAACTTTAAGAAGTTTTTGTGCGTATTCTGTTAAAAATCCACCAAGAGTTACCGTTGTTTGCGCATCGAATTCTATTTGAAGAATTTCTTGAATACGGTCAAGATCGATCATAGCGTCAACCAGCCATTCTTGATCGGGTTGAATGGTAATGACTTTATGCATGTTATATATTCTTTCATGCTCATCAGAAATATCGCCAACAATTTCTTCAAGTGCATCTTCAAGTGTTACAAGTCCGATAGTGCTTCCATATTCATCAAGAACCATAGCCATATGAATATGTTGTTTTTTAAATTCTTTTAAAAGTTCGCTTACTTTAAGTGAATCAGGAACGAAAATAATTGGTTTAACGAGTTTATTTAAGCTAATATTTTCATCGTTTAAATGAAGAGTCCAAAAAAGATCTTTTTGATAAATGATTCCAACAATATTTTCAGGATTATCTTTATAAACCGGAAATCTTGAAAATTGATATTGTTTAAATAAATTTAAAATTGTAACCATGTCAGAATCGATGTTAACACTGATAATATCGCTTTTTGGAATGATAATCTCTTTTACGTGCGTTGTTTCCATTCTGAAAATGTTTTGGAGCATATGAGTTTTATCTTGCTCCATGAGCCCTTTTTTTTCTATGTAATTAATTAAGAATTTAATTTCTTGTTCTGAAATGATATGTTCATCATGATTGGTATAATTTTTACGCGTGATGTTTTTAGAAATTGAAAGTAGTGGACGTGCAATAGGCGCAAGAATATAAAAAATACCATTTGCAAGCCATAGAAGAGATGCGAGTGGATTATTTAAAGCCTGTGCTATACTTTTGGGAATAATTTCACCAATTAATGAAACTACAATGGTACCCATGGCGATACCGATTGTAAAACCAAGTCCTTGGGGAAGATTAAAATCAGCAAAAATATTTTCGATAATATTTTGTAATAATACAGCAGTTGTAATACACATCATATTAACGGCTATAAGTACGGTCATTAAAACATATTGAGGATTTGATTCTAATGTTTTGAAAAAAGTATTATATTTCGGATTTGAACGCTCTAATTCTTTAACTTTAAATAGTCGAATAGCAGTAATGCTTGTTTCCATAAATGCAAGTAAAGCACAAAACGCTAAAGCAAATAAAAATAAGGCGCAATCGAAAAGTAATTTTTGTGTATAAATAGTCACGGTATCCTTTTTTATTTTATAATAAAAATAGTTTACGATTTTTTAGTATGATTGAATATTAAAAAGATTACAATTATTTTAAAAAACTATTTTTTTATAGATATAGCATAAAAATAAATTTTAGTTTGAAATGCTAAAATATAGTTTGATTTAGATCAATATGTAATAATAGCTTAAATTTTAAAATTGATATTTTTTATGATGTAATCTAGATCAGCTTATTGAACTATGCAGCAACAAGAGGTTTCTTTTTTAGATGAATTTTTCATTTTTAATAGAATTTTTTCTTCTTCATCTAGCCATTTTATTAAAATTTTATTTTGCTCGTATTTTTCATTTAAAGATATTTTACGTCGTTCATCTTTTTCTTCGAATAATAATTGAGCAATTCCTTTTGTTTTTAAAATAGCTATTATTTCTGGACATTCTTGGTTGAATATATCATCATATGCAGAATTAGATTTATAAGAAAAATTTAAAAGTATAAAAAAAAATATTACGAAAAAATAATATTTCATAAGTATTTTGATTCCTTTATTGTATAGTTTTTTTAAAATAATCATTTATTAGGATTAAAAATTCATACAGTAATTAATAATTACTTAATAAGTTATATAAATACAATAAAAATTTGATAGAGTGCAAAAAATATGCATTTTATAAAAAAGGCAGTCCATTTTGTAGACTGCCTTTTTTTTATTTATTCATCGTCTGAAAAATCATCAATATCTTCGGTATCGGCATCTTCAAGGTTTTGAAGTTCTCGATCAAAGAATGCAGCAAGTTTTTTACTACGTGATGGATGACGAAGTTTTTTAAGAGCTTTAACTTCGATTTGTCGAATACGTTCACGAGTGACAGAAAAATCTTTTCCAACTTCTTCAAGTGTATGTTCTGATGCAACATCGATACCAAATCGCATCTTAAGAACTTTTTCTTCACGAGGTGTTAACGTTTTGAGGACTTCGCGAATTTTTTCTTTGAGGTCATTGTATGCAACAGAATCAGAAAGCGACATATCATCTTCGCTTTCAATTAAATCTTTAATTGAAGCGTCATTGCCATCACCAATTGGAGTTTCAAGAGAAATTGGTTCTTTTGAAATTTTGATAATGTTTTTAATTTTCTTTTCATCAAGATTTAATTTTTTTGCTAATTCAGCGTACGTTGGTTCACGACCATGTTCTTGTAGGAAGATATGCTTAATTTTATTGATCTTGTTAAGTGTTTCAACCATATGAACAGGAACACGAATTGTTCTTGATTGATCAGCAATAGCACGAGTTATCGCTTGTTTTATCCACCAAGTTGCATACGTCGAGAATTTATAACCACGTTCAAATTCGAATTTTTCTACAGCTTTCATAAGACCAATATTTCCTTCTTGAATTAAATCCAAGAAGTGGAGTCCACGGTTAATGTATTTACGGGCAAGATTGACCACTAAGCGTAAGTTTGCTTTTGCAAGATCAGCTTTTGCTTGTTTGTCTTTTAATTGACCACGAGCAAAACTATTATATATTTTACTTGCAGTTACAAAATCTAATCCGAATTCGTTTTCAGTATTCTTGATAGATTTTTGAGCAATTCTTTTTTGTGTTTCAAGCTCTTGTATTTCTACAAGATTATCATCTTTCTTTTTGGAAAGTTGAGCAATCTGTTCATCTGTTGCTTTAACAAATTTTTTACGATCAATAATTTTATGTAAAAGCTTTTCTATTTTGCGACCTAATTTTCTAATTAGTTTATTTGAAAGCTTTATTGCAAAAATAAGAGCGCTAATTTTTTCTTTGTTTTCTTTAACGGCTTTAAACATTTCTTGTTTTGCTGCTTCAGTTGTCAGTTTGCCTTTAAAGCTTTTATAAATTTCTGATTCATGAGCAACAGCTTTTTTAATTTTGATGATTAAAGCTAAAAGAGCTGTTCTTTCTTCTTCTAGTTTTGGTACGTTTTCTTCATCAAATTCAGTGAATTGAATAATATCCTTGAGAGCAATATTTTTTTTCTGTAATCGATCGCCAATTATTAAAATTTCTTTATGAATTAATGGAAATTTTGCTAAAGCTTCTACAGATTCTTTTTTACCACTTGCTATTTTGTCAGCAATAGTAGTTTCTGTTTTTTTATTGAGTAAAGGAATTTTGCCGATATCTCGCAAATAGCATTTTACGCCATCTGCAATTTGAGGAATATCAGGGACTTCTTTGATTGTTTCGCCTTCATCCTTATCTTCATCTTCACTTTCTTCTAGTTCTTCTTTATCATCTTCAATAGTTTTTTTAGACAACTTATTGGCTATTTTTGCAGGCTCTTTTTCGTCGATGCTTTCTATGAAATCTTCATCTTGAATAATAGAGCTAGTACCAGTAAGTTCTTCTTGAAGAATGAGCTCAACGTTTTTCTTTTCAAGTTCTTTTAATACTTGATTTGTTTCATCTTCGTTAAATTTATATTTATCGCTTAAATCCATGATGGATTCATACGTTACATAGCGTTGTTTTTGGCTATCTTCAACGATTTTTTTTATAAGACCTTGACGATCTTCAAGATTTATAACTTCTTTTACAACTTTTTTTTGAACAGCTTTTTTCTTAATCATAAACGTCCGTTTTTATATACCTCTGTTTTTAATTGTTCAAAAACAGCAAGAAGTCTTTGTACTTCTGATTCATTAAGATCTTTTTGTGCTTGGAATATTTTTATTTTAATAGTGTTAATTATAGATTTCCAATATTTCTTTTTGAATTGTTGCATTAAGCTTTGAAATGTTTGATCTGTAGCACTATCGCCAGCTTTAAAAATTATGCTGCGTAGATATTCTATCAGGCTTGGATCAATCATTTCTTCAATGCTGTGTTTACACTCATCATTATGCTTTTTTTTATGATCGATGACAGCTTGTATAATTATATAAGCTGTATCTTTAAGTCCCGTTGTTAAAAGCAGCTCATGTTCTTGTGTCATGATGTGAGGGTTATGTGCTATGGTTGCAACAATTTGCTCTTCTAAAGATCCTATGGTCAAAGATTCTGATGTTTTTGGTTCTAAATTTTCAATTTTTGGAGAAGTATTTTTTGGTTGAACTTTATATTTATTAGTATACTCGTTTTTTAATATTTCTAAAGGTATTTGCAATGATTGGCTTGCTTTAATAAGTAATATATTTTGTTTCAGACTGTCAGTTTCTTGAGCTATTATATCGAGTAATTCATGCAATACGTTCATCTTTTGTTTTATGGAATCCTGATTGAAGGTGCTACTTTTTGCTTCAACAAAAAAATTAAAGATATCACAAGATCGCTGAACGTAGGGCATAATATCAATTTTTTGTTCTAAAAGCGAAGCGGGATCTTGTCCTTGAGGAAGAGTGATTACTTTCAGGTCTAAGTCAAGTTGCCAACAGGATGAGGCTAGTTTTAAAACAGCTTGTTTACCAGCATTGTCAGCATCATATAAAAGATAAATAGTCTGTGCATGCTTGGTTAGTTGCTGCAGATGATCAGTAGAACATGCGGTTCCTAATGTTGCAACAGCATTCTTAAGTCCATATTGCCAAAGAGCAATGCAGTCCATGTATCCTTCAACGATGATAGCTTTTTGAGTTTTTTGAATTTCATGCTTTGCTGAATCGAGTCCAAAGAGTAATTTACCTTTTTTAAAGTAAGAAGAATCCATAGAATTGTAATATTTGACGCGGGTATCATCAGATAAAAAGATTCTTCCGCCAAAGCCGCAAACTTTTCCTAAATGCTCTTTTATGGGAAAGATTATTCTATTTTCATAAGCAGAGTATAATCCTTGTTTTCCTTGCTGCAGAATGTGAGCGTCAAGCAAATTTTGAACTGTAAAGCCTTGCGATGAAATATAAGAAATAAGTTGAGCAATATTTCTGCTTCCTCCCGGGAAAAAACCGAGTAAAAAATGTTGAACAGTTGCAGAAGTGATGTTTCTTTTTTCAAGATATGAGGCAGCTAAGGGGTATTTAGGTAGCATACTATTACACCATGTTGCAAAGCTATGGCATAATTGATAATAGTTTTTTGAAGTTTGATGACCAGATTGTTGTTGAATTTCTTGTGGAATATCTAAGTTATATCGTTCTGCTAAATATTGGGTGGCTTCAAACGGGTTTAAATGTTCTATTTTTTCTATAAAATTTATAACATCTCCAGTTGCATGGCATCCAAAACAATAGAAAATATTTTTATGAGGACTTACCGTAAATGAAGCTGTTTTTTCATGATGAAATGGACAGCGTCCCTTCCAGTATAAAGAACCTGTTTTTTTGATTGCTGTGTATGCAGATATAACGTCTAAAATATCAACATTATTTTTAATAAAATTAAATAAATCCATTATTTTTTATGCTTTTTAAAAAGGTATAATGTTGCAATTCCTAAGAATCCAATTGTTATAATACCAAGGCTGATCCATTGGTTAGTTGAAAATATAGATAAAAAACCTTGATTCGTCATCCATGTTTGATCCCCTCTAAAAAATTCAACTATAAACCTTTCAGAACTTGCTAATATCAAATATAGAAAAAATATATTACCAGCAGGAAGATTCTTTTTTTGAACATAAAAATAGAATAGTGAAAATATTAAAAAAAATAAACAGGCGCTATATAATTGTGTTGGATGAAGAGGGATATTTAAAGGAGCCATATGATCAGGGTGCGTGTAGGTAACAGCGAGCCAGATATTGGTCTGTTGCCCATAACAGCATCCAGCAAAAAAACATCCGATACGTCCAAATCCATGAACTAAGGGTGCATAAACCGCAATCCGATCAATAAATGAAAAAAAAGCTATTTTTTTTATTTTCACAAAAGAAAATAGTGCAATTGTAGCGCCGATAATTGCACCTTGTACTGAAAGGCCGGGTTCCCAAAATTTTAAGATTGTCCAAAATTCATCATTATTCTCTAATGCTTCACTAGTAAGACATAATATTCTGCCACCTAGATAACCAAAGACAACAATAAGTTGCACAGCAGTTAAAAAATCTTCAAAAGTGCAGATTTTTTTTAATCTTTGGTCATGCTTAGCGAGTAAAACAGCAAGGCATGTTCCCAGGGCAATGAAAAACCCATATGCATGAATTGAAAATGGCCCCCAAATATGAAGCAATATTGGATTCATTAGTTTTCCAAATCAATTGGATTCTTTAAACAAGAATCTATTTGAGCTTGAATAGTTTCCCATTCTTTTTGTGCTTCTTGAAGTTCTTTATTGTTTTTTTGTAGCTGCTGATTTGCTGCATAGTATTCATCAGAACCATAGACATAATTACCCATTTTTTCAAGAAGGGTAGCAATATCTTGTTCTAGCTTTGTTATTTTCTTTTGAATGTTTTTAGATTTTTTTTGTAGTTCATACAAATTTTTATTTGGTGTTTTTGCAATTTGATTCTTTTGAGCAGAATCTTTTTCATCTTTTTTAATTTCGACAACTTTTTTAATAGAATCTTTTTTTAGTTTCAGTAATTGCTCTTGTGATGCAATGTATTGCTCGTAGTTTCCATCAAAAACAGTGACACCCTTAGGTGTTAATTCAATAATCTTGGTTGCAAGTTTATTAACAAAATCTTGATCGTGAGAAACAAATAAAATAGTACCTTGATATTGCTTCAGGCCATTTAAAATAACCTCCTTTGATTCAATGTCAAGGTGGTTGGTCGGCTCATCAAGAAGTAAAAAATTTGCATTTTTTAAAATAACTTTTGCCATCGCAACGCGATTTCTTTCACCACCACTAAGAACTTTTGTTTTTTTGAAAATATCATCACCAGAAAAAAGAAGCGCACCAAGTGTTGCTCGAATTTGTGATTCTGGAACTCTTGGGCATGAAGAAATTACTTCATCAAGAATTGTTTTTTGTGGGTCTAAAATTTTTTCTTGGTCTTGGTCAAAAAGAGCAACTGAAACATTATGTCCCAAAGATATAGTACCATGCTGTAACGGTAATTTTTTGGCAATTAAGTTAAATAAAGTTGTTTTACCGGTTCCGTTTGGAGCAATCAATGCTATTTTATCTTCACGTTGAATTTCAAATGAAACATTATTAAAGAGTTTGTGCGTGAAGCAATATGAAACATCTCTGACCGTAAGTACATATTGCCCTGAACGCTCTGGAACTTGTAATTTTAAGTTCATGATCCTTGGGCCAGGTTCAAGTTCAATGCGCTCAATTTTTTCAAGTTTTTTTACCATACTTTGCATCATGGTAGCTTTGCTGGCACTAGCTTTAAAACGATCAATAGTTTTTTGCTGTTGTTTCATTTCTCGTTGTTGCTGTTCGTACGCACGTTCAAGATATTCAGTTCTTATTTCTTTTTGGGTAATGTAATAGCTATAATTTCCATGATAAATGGTTAATTTTCCTTGAGAGAGTTCAAATGTTTTATGGCATGCCTTATCAAGGAAATAGCGATCATGGCAAACGAGTAAGTATCCAAATTTTCCTTCTTTTAAAAAATCTAAAAACCAGTTTTTTGCCGTAATATCAAGGTGGTTTGTAGGTTCATCAAAAAGATAGAAATCAGCATCTTGCAGTAAAAGCTTTGCAAGAACAATTCGCATTCTCCAGCCAACGCTCAATTGACTTACTAGTGATTCTTGTTTTGCAGCATCAAATCCAAGACCCATTAAAATCTTTTGAGCTTGTGCGCGTTTTTCATCAAAATTATGCTCCAAGAGATCATGTTGGATTTCGCAGTATCGTGTCATTTGCTCTTCTGTTGGATCATCTATGATTATTTTTTCTAATTCATCAGATTCTTCTTTGAGTTTGTGCAAATACTCAAAGCTTGCCATGGTTTCATCAACAACATTTTTATTTGAAGTTATGACAACTTCTTGGGGCATGTAAGCAACTTTAAAACCATGTGACGATTCAATGTCGCCTTTGTCGTAATCCTGTTGACCAGCAATAATTTTTAAAAGAGTAGATTTTCCGGTTCCGTTTCTTCCAACTAGTCCAACTTTATCTTTATCAGATAAATTACATGAAATGTTGTCAAAAACGATTTGGCTACCAAATTGAAGAGAAAGTCCTTTAACAAATATCATATTTTTTATTTCCTGTTTCAGGTTTGCGAGCAAGCAAGATTAATAATGATATCGCAGCAGGGGTCATTCCAGAAATTAAAGTTGCTTGAGCAATAGTTTCAGGTTTATGTTTGTTTAATTTTTGTTTAATTTCTGTTGAAAGTCCAGGAGCATTATCAATAATTTCTTGCGGTGGCACTGTTAAATGAGCAAACTTTTGAGTTTTTTCAATTTCTGCAATTTCTCGCTTGATATAATCTTTATATTTTACATGGGAAAGAATTGAAAGTGCATTTCTACTTGAAACATCATACCCAAGAGCTTTTGCAAGATCTTGAGCTGAAAGATCTTTTTCTAGAAATACTGCAAGTTGCGAATTAGTAAATTTTGCATCGATATTAGCTATAACTTGCTCAAGTATTTCTTTTTCTTGAAGAAATTTTAAATAAAGATCTTCTTCGATGAGTCCAAGTTCGTAAGCTTTAGGCATAAGTCTTAAAAACGCATTATCTTGTCGTAAAATGAGCCTTCGTTCTGCGCGGGAGGTAAACATTCGATAGGGTTCATCAACTCCAAGAGTTACTAAATCATCGATCATAACGCCGATATAACTTTCATGACGTTTGAGAATTAAAGGTTCTTTTTCTTTATGTTTAAGCGCAGCATTAATACCAGCTATAATCCCTTGACCAGCAGCCTCTTCATAACCAGTCGTACCATTGATTTGTCCGGCTAGAAATAATCCTGAAATTTCTTTAGTTTCTAATGAGTGTTTAAGTTGATCTGGGTATACAAAGTCATATTCAACTGCGTAACCATATTTTGCAATTGTAACATTTTCAAAACCTTTTATAGATTTGATAAAAGCTTCTTGTACATCTTCTGGAAGTGATGTAGACATACCACTTGGGTATGCTTCAATATAATCAGTTGTTTCAGGTTCTACAAAGATATGATGGCTGTTTTTGTCAGCAAATCGGGCAATTTTATCTTCCACTGAGGGGCAATAACGAGGCCCAACTCCTTTGATATTCCCACTATACATAGCAGAGCGATGAATATTGTTCTTGATTATTTCGTGGGTGTTTTCATTGGTGTATGCAATGTAGCAATCACGAGTATTAACTACATTGATTGGTTCAAATTCATAAAGAGTATCAAGTGGTTCCGTCTCTTGTTTATCAAGCTTTGAAAAATCTATGGTGCTTGTCAAAAGTCTTGGGGGAGTACCAGTTTTTAGTCTTCCTAGTCTTAAGTTCAGCTTTGTTAAAAAGTTTGAAAGCTTAGTTGCAGCTTGCTCATCGCGACGTCCTGCTGGATAATTTTTTTCACCTACGTGAATGAGTCCATTTAAGAATGTTCCTGTTGTTAAAATAACTTGGTTGCTATTATATACAATTCCTGATGCGGTACGAATACCAACGATTTGTTTGTTTTCAACTAAAATTTCATCAACCATTTCGGTAAAAATAGTTAAATTAGCAAGATTTTGTAGTGTTTCGCTTGCGAGCTTGCTGTAAGCATCTTTATCAATTTGAAGTCTGAGCCCTTGTACAGCAGGTCCTTTTTTGGTGTTTAGCATGCGAGCCTGAAGATAGGTCGTGCTGCATAGTTTTGGCATTAATCCGCCAAGAGCTGATATTTCAAAAACAATATGACCTTTTCCAACGCCACCGATTGATGGATTGCATGGCATAAGACCAATTTTTTCTTTAGAAAGTGTGATCAAAAGGGTTTTGCAACCCATTTTAGAAGCAGCATGTGCGGCTTCTACTCCAGCATGTCCGCCACCAACGATGATAACATCAAATATATGGGTAGAATCCAAAGAATTTTTCATAGAATTATTTTTCATGATTTTTTATATGCAAATAAAGCTTTATTTAATAATAATTAGTATAACTTATTTTGGTTTTTTGCATAGTGAAAGGCTTTTCTTTTGCGTTGGCAGGTTGTAATAATTTTGAACTTGTAATGATGATCAAGTAAAAAGGGATGTCGCAGTTGCATTACAAACATTGTTGCGCTTGTTGGCAACAAGCAGTTTAAGATAGATTAGTTATCTTTGATAATAGGAAAAGAACTCATTTTTTAAGGCGATTCTTTGATATTGCTATATTACTTTGATTTGCTTTAATGATGACTTGGATAATCATCTTGTTTAAGATAATAAAAAAAACAAGAAATTGTTTTTTACCAATTTCTTGTTTTTATCTAAAACGATCATAATAGAAAGCTTCGTGTAACCTCCGCTTCCCTCTACGAAATTTTTTATATAGCTAAGATAGTTCTGTATACCTGCGGAATCGCATTTTTAATGATATTTGCAATATCTGAATCAAGGCATGATAAAATAGTTTTAATATGAGTAGCTATCGACATTTTATCTACAGGATTTAAAGCCAATAAAGATACTTTTAAAGATTTTTCTCTTTCGTCCAAGTTGCATTCATCAGACAGAATATTAAGAATTTCAGTTTTAAGTTTAGCTAATAGATGATTTAATTGATTACTGTTTTTAATACCGTCTATTTCATGTTTATGTTTATGAACTGTGTTGCGAATTTCATTTTGAATACTAGAGGCATGAGTTTCATGTACATACACTCCCATTCCAAGGACTGTTAAAAGAAATAATTTTTTAAAAGTTTTCATAATTAGACCTTTGGTTTATGGTTTATATCTTTTTAAAAGACTGAATTTTCAAGCAGTCATATTTTATGATACTTTATAGCTATTTTGCCGTCAAAAGGGGTGGGGGTAATTTAAAAATGAGTTGAAATTATTTTAGGCAAAATATAGTCTGGTTCTGTTATTTTAATATTTTCTGAGGATTTTTATGTTGTGTTATCTGGGTATGTATTTAGCTAACTTCTTGAGTTCTTTTCAGGTATTTCATTACATTTCTTTTCGGGCTATTATGGGCTTATTGAGCACGTTTTTTATGGGGCTTTTGCTCGGTAAAAGATTTATTGTTTTTTCTGCAAGTCTCTTTGAAAACACAGCTCGTCCATTTACTCCCGAAAATCATCAACAGAAGGGTTCAACGCCAACCATGGGTGGGCTTTTTATTATAATCTTAACCCTTTTAAATACACTTTTGTGGTGTGATTTGCGCTCGTTTCAACCATGGATTTTGTTGTTAACATTAGTTCTTTTTGGCTTAATAGGCTTTTTAGATGATATTTTCAAAGTGAGATTTAAAAAAGGCATATCCTCAAGGTTAAAATTTCGATTACAGCTAATTTGCAGCTTGATCTTGGCATTGCTTTGGATTTTTCTTCAAGATCCAACCTACGAGGTATTTATGCCTATTTTCAAGGGATTTACGATACCTCTTGGATTGCTTTTTGTGCCATGGCTTATTTTTATCATTACAGGGACAAGCAATGCAGTTAATCTAACTGATGGGCTAGATGGGCTTGCTATCGGTGTTCTTTTGATAAATTTTGTCTTTTTTGGAGGGGTTTTATATATCGGTGGACATGCTGATTTTGCATCATATTTGCATGTACCTTTTGTGGGTAGTGGCGAAGCGGTTATTGTGGCTGCTGTTTTAACCGGAGCTTGCTTGGCTTTCTTTTGGTTTAATGCCTATCCAGCAGAGATTTTTATGGGTGATGTAGGATCTTTGTCCTTAGGAGCAACGCTTGCTATGATGGCGATTATGACCCGGCAGGAAATGCTTTTGCCTATTGTGGGTGGAGTGTTTGTCGCGGAAGCTGCATCAGTAATTTTACAAATTGGATCAATTAAGCTTAGGGGTAAACGAATCTTTAAGATGGCACCCTTACATCATCATTTTGAAATGTTGGGTCTAAAAGAATCAAAAGTAACAACACGTTTCCATATTGCTACTTTAATTTTATCATTATTTGCGGCGATTTGTTTAAAGGTCAGATAGTATTTGAATTGTTAAAATTGATAAAGATCATTGTTTTCTTGTTTTCTGCGTTCCTTTTCCATATTCTTTACTGCCTGATCGAACATTGATTGAGAACCTTTAAAATACGAGCTTTTAAAATAGGACTTTTTTTCTTTGGGTTGCTTAGATGATGGATTAATAAATTCTTCACTCATTAATTGTTTAGCATCTGCTTTTGTATTGTTAGTTTCTGATGGTTCTATTTGAACAGAATTTGTTTCTTGATATAAAAATTTATCACCAAGAGTTTGATTATAATCTTTAATTTTTGCTTTTAATTGAGAGTATTTACTTGGTGAATTTTTTCTTGATTCTGATTTGTTTGTATTTACAGATATAGGTGCTTTAGTTTCTTTAGTTGTATTTTTATCTGTATCATTAGTTGAAGTTTGGTATCCATTAAAAATACGATTTCCAATTGGCATTACACAACTGCCAATAGCAGTTGTAAAATCAACGATATCATCCTTAACTTGACCTATGGTATTAGGGATATTTTTCAATCCACCATTGATAAGCATTGTGAGAGGTGATTTTTGTTTATCACGACGCAAAAGACCATTTGCTACAAGATAAGTACTAATAGCAATAAGGATATTTTTTCTCCAATTAAGATATGAGTCAGCCGTTGCTTTCATGCGAGCACTTGAAATAGTAGAATATTTTTTAGCAATATCTGCAAGAGCTGAAAGCTCTTTCATACATTGATGAATCATGTAGCTATTTTCTTTATGCCACAAACATATCCACTCAGAAGGTGTAACCCAGTTCCATCGAATACCCGTGACAAAAATATTTAAATATTTATTTTCGAAATAGGTTATATAATTTTTTTGATGAATATAATGCATAATTGCGCGCTCAAAAGCTTCTAGGACTTTGAGTCCTCCTTCAAGGCGGCCAGTAGAATTTTTAATGAATGTTACAATATTTTGATACGTTGGATTTTGTAAATTTTGTGAAAAATTTATAAGAGTGTCCCGTTCTTCTTGAAAACTAATATCATTTAAAATGATATCAAAAATTATGCCTGGTTGTTCAGTTGTGCCGTTAAGCTCAATAAGTCCAGTTGCAGGAATATGTTGCATGCTAAGCAATGATGATGTGGTTGCACTAAGCAACAAAAATAAAGCTAAAAAGAGCTTTTTCATGGCAACCTCCATTAATTATTATTTCATTCCGTTATTGTTTTAGTATGCCTCAAGATTGATTTAGCCGCAAAAGGGTATACCTTTTTTATCATGCATTAATTTATTTATTAAATTTAATAAAAGTCTTAAATTTTGATTTTAGGGATAATTAAGGGATAGACTCCTTAAAAAGGCCTTAGGGTTGAATATAAAATTCAAATAAGCTTAAATTAGACCCCTTGTTAAGGGATGTAATAATATCTTTTATTCAGCTATTTTGGTATAAATAAATTAAAAAGATAAAGGTGGCGCTATATAATAGGCCACCTTTATCTTTTTAATTTAGGACACAATAAAGTTGTTACTCTTTGGTTTCTTTTTCGTCGTAAAATTTATATTTCAGACTTTTATTATAATCTTTCCATATAGAGTACATGCTGTTTTGTGTATTTTTTGAACTAAATGAGTTGTCGTTATCAGAAGTGCTTTTTTCTTTATCAGGAGTTTGTTCACCATATAAAATAGCATTGGTTACAGGCTGTATCCATTTTTTAAGAGAGCTTGCACCATTATATACAGCTTTTGAGCTATATTTTGTAAAATCAACGATATCTTTTTTAGCTTGAGTAGTGACTTTATTTAAATTTTTTAAGCCACCATTTTTAAGCATCTTCAGGGATGATTTTTCCCATCCATGATGCATAATGTTTCCTGTAAAATAAGATGCAATAAGTATAGCTATATTTCGTCTCCAGTGAAGATATGATTCAACTGTTGCTTTCATTCTAGTGCTTGCAACGATAGAATATTTTGCTGCTATATTAGAAATAATTGAAAGTTCTTGCATGCATTGTTCTAATGTTCGGCTATTATCACCAAACCAATAACTTGGCTGTATCCAGCATTTTGGATTTATCCAGCTCCATCGGACACCAGTTACAAATACGTTAAGCCATTTATTTTCAATAATAAAAATATAGTTTTCTGAGTGAATATAATTCATAATTGCTCGTTCGAATGCTTCAAGTGACTCAAGAGCACCTGGCATACTAGCTGGAGCATTATTAATAGCTGAGACAATAGCTTGATAGTTTTGATTTATCGTTGGGCTTTGTAAAAAAGTTTTAATAGCATTACGTTCTTCTTCAAAGTTTGGATCATGCAAGATGGTTTTCATAATGGTTCCATTTGGGTCAAAAGATGGCAGTCCACCAAGTTGGATTACCCCAGGAGTTGGTGCATGTCTTACCATACTTAAGATTGATGAAGTGGTTGCACATAGCAACAATGATAGAGCTAAAATGATTTTTTTCATGGCAACCTCCATAAAATTGTTAAACAGATTCTATTATTTAGTATGCCTTAATGATTGTTGGATCGCAAAAGGGTGAGTGTTTTTTATAATAAAATTTATATTATAAATAGGTTATAAAAAGGAAATAGGCCCTGGAATTTCCAGAGCCTATTTTTATTTTCGAGATAAAATGATTACTGCCAAGTGATGTATTTGAATACAGGAAGAAGTATATTTGATCCAAGTGATTTGCTAATATTAAAAACTGGTTTTATCCATCCATTATGTTCTTTGAAAATACATCTTGTTATAGCAGATGTACCCATAGTTGCTGCGACAGCGAAAGCAAAATTTCTTTTACTTGCAAAAATCCATTTTTTACCATCTTTAAATTTATTAACGAAGTAATTAGATGGACTTATGTCATTTCTTATTGATTCAATATTTTTTATTGTTTTATAAGCTTCTTTTGCTTTATCGCAATACCATTTTGGATATATTGCAACAAATATTGAATCGTTTGCAGACAAATCAGTATGTATTCTTTTAGCGACTGTTTCAAATCTATCTAATGTACCAAGTGCGCTATCAAGAGTGATTTTATTGTTAAATACATGTTTTCCTGTTGTATTCGGACAATATTCTTTTTTAAAATCTTCTAATTTATCGTTTAAACTTTTTAAGGCTTTTTCTTGACTTGCTGTAGGATTGACATTACCTTTTTGGGCAGCTTCTTTCATTTCTTTAACAATAGCTTCAATATCTTGATCATAAGAACTTGTTATAGTTGCTGCTTGTACTGCTGCTACTGCTGGTGCCGCTGCTTGTGCAGGTTGATTTATTGCTGCTGGTGCTGGCGCTGCTGGTTGAGGTCTTCCTGGTAGTGGTGCATACATTAAACCTGAAGCAAGGATAAGTGTACTTAATAATAACTTTTTCATATAACCTCCTATTATTTTATTTATATTTTCAAAGTTATTACCAAGATGCCAGAACCTTGATTTCTTGTAAAAAGGGGGGGGGGTTATTTTTCTTTGGTTGCCCAGTACATCAGTATTCCCAGCATAGTCATAGCTAAAAAAAGATATAAAGATGTAATATTATGCTTGACGATACTAGCTATGCATGATGCTATAAGCCCAGAGCATGTTATCAAAGATAAGTACCCTAAAATACGTGATTGTGTTGCTGTATACAAAAATGCGATCGTGCTAATCGTATAGGTGATAGTTCCGCCTAATGTTGATATTTGCTGTAAAGGAATTTTGTTGCCTCCTGTTATCCATAGGAAAATCGCACAAACAAGGCCTTCGCAGATTACAGCTATGTAGGGGATAGAATATTTATTTAAGGTTATTAAATCTTTATTTGCGAAGGTATGATTATGCTCTGCTAGCGTGTATAAATTCCAGGAATTAGAAAATAAAACTCCGTAAGCAGCTCCCATAGCTGAAAAACCTATCAAGAAGCTGATAGCGGTTGTCAATTTAGCTTGAATAAATTCGGTTGTAGGAATCAAGCTCATGAGGTATGGATATGCTGAAGCATAGGAGCTAAAATTTGTGACAGCTGGCTGAAGCATTAAACTGATTAAGGTTTGGAATGCTACATAGATTAAAATAACGGTAAAAAACGAATAAAATATGGCCTTAGGCGCATTTGTTTTAGCATCTTCAATGTTTCTGCTGACAGAGCATGCTGCTTCGAATCCAGAGAAACAATAAAGCACTAAGGGTAGCATGAAAATAAAGTTTTTGATTGGAGTCTCAAAACTATAAGCTGAGATAAGATTTATATCAAAATGATAGATTCCAAGGCCTATTAGAGCTAAAATTGGAACTATTTTAGATATGACAAAAATCTTTTGGATAATAAGTCCAACTCGCATATTAAGGCAGTTTAGAAGGATATAGGTTGCTAAAATAGATAAGCTAATCCAGATTGGGTTAATAGTGTCAAGCGGATAAGGAAATAGTTGGCGTAAAAAGGTTGTTACGACGTTCATTAACAACGTTACAGAAGCTAATTTACCAAAAAAATAGGTCCAACAGCTCAAAAATCCCCAAAAATCATGCATTGGTTTACCAAAAGCATAGAATCCGCCTGATGGAAAAATTTCAACTAATTTTGCAAAAGTGAAAATTAATGGAAACATGAAGCAGCCAACTACAAAATATAATAATCCACTAAAGATGCTAAGTTCTTTGGTTAAATCTACTATATTAATAAAAATTCCTGCCCCAGCCATAATATTAATATTCATTAAAATAGCAGATTGTAGAGATATTTTATGACTTTTCATGATTTTCCTTGATTTTACTATTTAATATTAGCTTGAGATTTTAAATACATTGCGATAGATCCTGCTACTGAAGCATTTAAGCTCTCAGTTTTTCCTGGCATAGGAATGGTCATGCGAGTTGTACATTGTTTGAGGATATGATCTGATAAACCTTGTCCTTCGTTTCCTATGACTATTAAGCTATGTTTTAAATCTATATTGTTTGGGGTTTGTCCTGACTCTACCACCAAAGCACAAAGAGGGATAGATTGAATTGAATTTTTGAATTCATCCCAGGTGCAAATAAAAATTTTTAAATTAAGAATAGATCCTGTAGTAGCTTGTATTACTTTTGGATTATAAAAATCAACACAATCAATAAGATATAAAGCTTCTAAGCCCATAGCTGAAGCTGATCTGATAAGTGTTCCCAAGTTTCCTGGATCTTGAAGATTGACTAAAGCAGCACCATTGTCAGTTGCTGTAAGTTTTTCATTTTTCATCTCAAAAATTGCAACGATACCTGTTGAAGTTGTTGTAGTACTTATTCTTTGCATGATAGTATCATCGACTATATAAGTTTCATCGATTAAAAAATTGTTTTGATGTTCAAGGTACATAGGTTCGGTCATAAAGATAGATTTTAGTGTAAATCCTGAATCTAACAGTGTTTTACAGGTTTTAAAGCCTTGGGCTATAAATTCTTTATTTTTAGACCGATAGTTTTTGCCTTGAAGTCCTACTAGGTGTTTAATTTTTGGATTTTGCGTTGAAGTTATAATCATACATGTCCTGACATAATTTTTTCTCGATATTGGGCCATTAATTTGTTCATATAAAAGATGTTGTGAATTGTTGCAAGTGTATGCGCTGTAGCTTCATGAGCTTTGAATAGATGGTGAATATAACTGATAGAATAATTTTGACAGGTATAACAAAGACAGTTTTTGTCTATCGGTGAAAAATCATATTTCCATTGAGCTTGAGCTATTTTTTTAGTTCCTTGCGTTGTGAGTAAGTGACCGTGGCGTGCAAGTTTGGTTGGATGTGAACTATCAAAAGTATCAATACCAAGTGGAATAATTGCATCAATAGATGGTAAATCAGCTATTCCTAGTAAATGATTTGGCTTATCATTAGGCAAAAGAGGCAGTGTGAAATTGAGCATATCAATCATTTCTTCTCTGTTTTTACCAACGCTACCACCGATTGCAAAACCATCGAAGGACAGTTTGCTCAGAGTTTCACAACTTAGCTTTCTAAATTCTTTATTGATTCCACCATGAATAACAGCATAAATAGCTTGGTTTTGTTTGTTTTCCAGATGTTTATCAAGCGAGCGTTTTTCCCATCTATGCGTTCGATCTAAAGATCGTTTAAGTGATTTTTGATCGATATGGTATGGCGGTAGTTCATCGAAAGGAATAATAATATCAGCCCCTAATTTTTTTTGAGCTATAATTGAGCTTTCAGGGGTTAATTCAATGAGTGCCCCATCACGATATGATCTAAAGGTGACACCATTTTCTGTAATTTTGGCAACAGAGTTTTTTTGATTTTTTTGACCCTTGCTTTTAAGTTCACTGGCGACACCGCCATATGCAAGGCTAAAAACTTGAAATCCACCAGAATCAGTAATAATCGGTTGACTTCTATTGATAAATGTATGTAATCCACCAGCTTGGGCGACAACATCAGGTCCTGGGTGTAAGATCATATGATAGGTGTTGCAAAACATAAGCTGTTGATTTAAATTTTGCAAAAGTACGTTATCAAGCGCCTTGAGTGTCCCATTAGTTCCAACTGCTACAAAACCTGGTGTATCAATAATTCCATGCGGTGTATGAATTCTTCCAACGCGAGCGCGTGATTTTTTTGAACTATAGATGATTTCGAAATAAAAATATGGGTTCATTGAAATTATATTGCTAAAAAGTGATATTATTTTATAAAGTATAGCAGCTTTATTGAATTTAAAAAAGGATAAGCATATGAAGTATATTTTTTTTATAATATCATTTTTGATTTCATTTTCAGCTTTAGGCAGTGTTACGTTTAAAGGACTATTAGAAGATTCGTCTATAGATAAAAATAGTTTTTTATGTCCATCTGGTTCAGCAGGAGAAGGTGACGAAACTTGTCAAAACAGAGATGATCAAGCTAGAGGATTTAAGTTTGATGGGCCAAAAATATTACAGATATTTAATAATCAACAATACTGGGTGCAACAGCAATATAAAGAACGCGGACTTTTAATGGCGCGTGCTTATGGTTCCGATAGTGATAGTGATAGTAGCAGTGATAGTAGCAGTGATAGTGATAGCAGTCAGAAGAAAAAAGCGGTGGCTGGTAAGGATAAGAAGGATAAAAATGATAAGAAGACTCAATCAAGTAATAATAATGATGATTTAGCTCTTGATGCAGAAATGCAAAAGCGAGGATGGAAGACTACGGGAGCATTTTTGTTAGTAATAACAACGGATAGTTTGATCACTGATCAAATTGATCCTGATAAGATTCCTGCAAAAGGAAAAATTAAAGTAGCAGCTCAATTATGGTATAATGGTCAGGATTCAGTTCAGCTTTGGGCGCAAGATGCATTATTAATAGATGAAGGAGCGGCGTTTTCTGTTTCATTGTCTAATTCCGATTCATCTCTTTATCAAGAACAAAAAGGTATAAATCAAGTAGGATATAACCTATATAAGGGAGATGGACCAAAAAGTTTCTTAGAAATAAAAAAGCAATTTTTACAAGAAATAGAATTAGTGCCAAAAAATATTAATCAGAATGAATATATCTCTGCTTATGGTTCACCAAGAAGTGTAACAATAATACCGGCATAAAAAAAAGGCTCTATTTTAATAGAGCCTTTTTTATTATCAAAGAGATTTAAATTTTTGTATTAAAACCATGGTCTAAATATATTATTGGATTTAATTAGTTTCTTCTACTCTAGTGTTCACAATAAAAGTAACTTCAGTGTTATTACTGATTTGTATATAATCAAAAAGTGTCATTGTCTTATTAGTAGGATGGTCTTCTATAGCAGTTATTGCTTTTATTGCATCTTCTTTATTTAATGATTTATTATAGTTAAGTACTACGCGTACATAAGGCTGAAGAGTTTCTTCTAAAAATTTTAATATTAATTTTTTATCTACGCCAGTAGCACCCATTCTACAAAAGTGATCTATACGACTTTTAGTTGACAAGCGATATGCGTCATACATCCGGCATGCTATTATGGCTACTATAGCGCCTGTAGCAATATTCTTCCAATTATAACCAGATTCTTTGATTTCGGCTTCAGAGCAATCATTTGTAGAATTAGGTGAAGATTGTTCTGTTTGGATTGTGTCATCAGTATGGTTTTGGATATTTTCTTCTGCTATAAGATAAGAAAATGTCGTACAAAAAGCAAAAAGGTTTAATAGATTTTTTTTCATGTTTTAAAAAGTTTTTTTGGTTATGAAAATTGTATTTTTGTTAATCATATAGTTGATATAAAGCAGCAGGTTATCCTTATACTGCAGGGTTACTTATGATCATATCTGTTACAAAGCAAGGTGTTTTAAAAATCGCTTCATACATTTCTAATTTTTTAAATCCAAATTTATAAAGATATGCCGTGAAAAAATCGATTTTTTCAGGACTTTTACGCTGATTGATTTTGATATAATTAAAATTTTGGATATTGCATGTTACATAGCCTGCAGCAAAAGTAGCGCAGCAAATGATCAAATTTCTAAAAAAACGTGAAGACTCTTTGCTTTCTTTTTCAACTATTACGACGTTGGTTGTATTGGTTGGATTTCTTTCATTAGCGCTTGTGAGTAGATTTTGATTTAATCCTAATATAGCTAAGGCAATAAAAAATATATAGGTTATTAATTTCATTTTAAAGTATCCTTAATGAAAATAGTTGAATTTGATTATTAATTATAATATAAATCTTGTTGTCTGATTTGGCAAATTTGATGCGTTTTTAACTGAGTGGATTGTTTTTAAATCCAACTAACTGACATTCTGCTTGGGGTTTGATTCCAAACTGTTTATATACAAGTTCTTGCATTTTGGCTGCTAAATTAATCAAGTCAGTGCTGGTAGCAGTACCTTTATTGACGAGCATGTTTGCATGTTGGTGTGAAACAGTAGCGCCGCCAAAAGAAAGCTCACCTTTAATGCCAACTTTATCAAGATAGTAAGCAACGTAGATCAATTTTTTGTCCGTATTTTGTACTTCTTCTGGAGAAAAATTTCTAAAAAAGCTTCCACAAGTTCCTTGTGTTGGATATCTGCGTTCACGATGGCGAATTATTTCTTTGTGTCTGCCTTTGGCATAAGCAGCTTCAAGGTCATTTACAACTTTGAGATTGAATGTTGCATTGATTAAAAAATATTCTTTGTCTAAAAGTTTTGATTGATCATATCCGAAATTGAACCATTCAGGTTTGACCGTGAGGATGTCGCCAGTTTTATGATGAATAACTTGAGCTTCAACTAAGAATTGATCGAGCAAGAATTCATAGTAATGAATGTTAATGTACACGCATCCACCAACATTACCTGGAATTCCGCTGAATTCTTCTAGATTGGTGAGGTTGTTGTCAAGACAAAAGGATATTAGGTCATGAAAGCGAACTCCAGCCCCAGCAATGACCTGGGCATCTGAGTCAGTGCGCTGCGTGATAGTAATATTTTTAAGTTTTGGACGGATGACGAGTCCATCAAATCCATCATCACTGATTAAAATATTAGCACCTTCACCAAGAACAAAAATTTCTAATTGATTCTGATTTGCAAATTGTAAAGCCTGTTGAAACTCTAAAGGTGTTGTTGGTTCACAAAAAAATCTAGCTATACCACCAGTTTTAAACCAATTTTTATCAGCAAGTGGTATGTTTTCTTCAATATTTATAAAATTATTAATAGAAGCTAATTCTTGTTTTTGTGAAGCATGCATAAGGGTCCTTTTGTTGAATTTTATTTTGTTTAATAAATTATATCCTCGGATTTTACTTCGAGGATATAATTTTACGTAATTATCTTTTTTCTAGTTTTGTAAATGGTTGGCGCTCAGGAGCTTGTTTGTGTTTAATAAGCTCTTGGCATTTTATGCTGCAAGTATTTTCAAGTTTTTGTAAGCATTCAGGGCAAGATGTGAAATGTTTGTTACATAAAGCGTTTAAGCAGTTGAAAAAATCATCAGCAGGAGTAGAACAGTTTAAGCATGAGCTTAAAATATCATTATTTGCTCGTACGGTTATTCTGTTATCAAATACGTAATTTTTACCACGGAAATGACCATCTGGGAATTGTTCTATATATCGGTGAATTCCGCCTTCAAGTTGAACTATTTTTTTTGCAACGTTTTTAACATTTACATAAGCTGTTGCTCGTTCGCATCGAACTCCGCCAGTACAGTACATGAAAACAGTTTTATCTTTAAACATATCGATGTTGTCATCCACCCATTTTGGAAATTCCCTAAAGTAGCGAGTTTCTGGATTGATGGCATTTTTAAATTTACCTACAGCGACTTCATAGCTATTGCGGGTATCAACTATCACTAAATCTTCAGGAGGATTATTGAGTAAATTATGAATCTGTTCAGGTGATAAGTGTTCGGCAGTATCTTTAACCGTTAATTGTTCAGGATCAATACCTAGGTGGACAATTTCTTTTTTAATGCTTATTTTCATGCGTGGAAATGCTTCTGATCCACCAGGAGCTGTTTTGAAATCAATGCCACCAAATAATGGATGTTCGTTCATAGCTTTGATATATTCTTGGGTTGCTTCATCGCTTCCACCTACTGTTCCATTGATTCCTTCATGTGCAAGCAAAATTCTTCCTGTTAAACCGAGTTTTGCGCAAAGTTCTTTTTGCCAATTTTGAATTTCGATTGGATTTGGAATTGAGACGTATTTATAGTAAAGAAGGATGGTACCCATATGTGTATTCCTTAAGAATAATTTAAAGACATTATACTCAACGATTTTAACAAAGAAGCTAGGGTCTGTCTATGGACTTTAGGTGTAATTAATTGATTTAAATCTTTGCTTATAGCTATTTTGTGCTCGCTGTTCTCGTTTTGTTGGTCTTGGATGAGCAAGATCATTGATTTGTTCAAGCAGAATTTTTTTTGTGGAAGAACTATCTACAGGAAGATCCAAATTCTTTTTATTCTGTTCATGCCATGCAATACCGGCTTCAAGTGTTTTTTGATCTACTGTCTTATTAGCAAAATGATCGGCATTTTTTTCTTGTAGGCGTGCATAAGAAAAAACTCCAGCAGCAAGGATGGCGATTCTTATGGTATTTTTAATGGCGGCTTGTGTGGGTTCAATTGATTGAGTTAAGAGCTGACTTATTGTATTCAATAAACTTGAAGACCCAGCTAGTATAGCAGCAGTTTTTACAAACTCACCTTTTTCATAATCATAACCAAGTGCGTGTGCTGCTTCATGAAGTAATAAGTATTCTTCTTTATAAAGATTTTGGGTAATTTCATCAGATTGACAATTAACATTGTACCAATTATTAATGAATTCAATAGATGATTTTGGAAGATAAATAGTATGATTTTTTGCGTGGTGATGATCACTGATGCAAAATTCAATAGTATTGAGTTTTGCATCAGGATATTTTTCAGAAAGTGACAAATACCATGAATAGGCATTTGGATAATGATTTTTAACTAAATCATTTGAAATATGTGTAAGTATCAAGTGGGGCAAGCAAACGGCTGCCAACGTTAAAAATGATTTTTTTAACATTCTTTAAAGAGTAATGATATGATTCCAGATTTGAGTCTAGAATAGTATTTGATATTACTTTTCTTCTTTGTATGTTACGTGTTTGCGCACAATAGGATCATATTTTTTCATTTCAATACGCTCAGGAGTATTTTTTTTGTTTTTGTATGTTGAATAAATATGTGTGCTTTCAGAGCTTTTAAGCTTAATAACGTGACGATTTTCTTTTTTTGCCATAGTTTAAATCCTTTTGAGGAAAAATGATCAATTCTTCCTTAGTATAAAAGAAAAGTTGGTTAGAGTCTAGATTAATTTAAATAAGGATAGTTTTAAAGATTTTTTGCCTTAAACTATTGATTTTAATTGGTTTTTTTTGATTAAATATAAATATAACTTTTAAAATAGGAGGTTTCATGAAGCGTATTTTTTTAATTAGTGCTTTATTTCTATGTATTTATGGCTATATTCATCCGTCAGATGGATTTTTTCATAGCATAGAAGCTAATTCAGCTCAACCGGAATCATCGCAAGAATTTGAAAATCAAGAATTGCTTATGAATGATGAAGAAATAAACAAATTAATCAATGACGAAGGCTGGGATTTTAAAGTAATAATAGATGAAATTGATAAGGTTGGAATGAATGAAGGGCTAGATCTAGATAGTTTATCAAGGTTTACTTATTTTGTATTGCAACAAAAAGATTTATTTATAGAAGCTTATTTATCTAAATATCTAAAAATATGTAGTAATTTAGAACGTATCCAAAAATTTTTGGATATAAGATTTAATATATGGGTTATTCAAAGTAGAATATTGCCGCTTTTAAAAAAGCATGGTATTGCAGTTGAATTTAATGAAAGAACTAATAGGCTTGAAAAATTAAGTTAACCTTATTTTTTTAAGACGAACGTTTTTATTCAACTATTCGAATATATAGTAATGATAATTGATTAAAACAGATTATACTGCCTTTATGTTAGTAGAGTTGGATATGAATAAAATTTAGAGAAAATTAATTAAAAGCTAACTTTTTCTGTAAATATTTTCAAATATGGTTGTAGCTGTTTAGCCTTAGGCTCTATTGTCTGTTTTTTGAATTCTTTTATACTAAGTTTTATATAAATTTTTTATTTAAAGAATTGGAATAAAAAGGCTGTTTCATGAAAATTTTGCTTTCTTGGCTTCTTGATTATATTGATTGTTCAATAGCAGACATTGATATTCATAAAATTATTCATTTATTTAATATTCGAACAGCAGAGATTGAGTCATATGAGCGTGTTTCGCTTCCAATTACATCATGGTATGTGGGAAAATTAGAATCAATCGGTGACAAAAAAGTAACATTTAATTGTCCAGAGCGCGGTGAGACTTTTGAATTGTCTGGTCGCACGGATGCAGTTGTGGGATCATGGTATTTAGCAATCTTTGAAAATGGTGTGTGGCGTTGGGTTCTTTTATCTGATTTAGATAAGAATCGTGAGGGTATTATGCCTGCGGTGCATGTAGAAGAAAAGGATGAAAAAGGTGGTTGGAGGCAAGGAATATCAGAAATAGACTATGTATTTGATGTTGATAACAAATCTATTAATCACAGACCTGATTTATGGGGACATTATGGTATCGCAAGAGAAATTGCTGCGTTTTTAAATAAGCCATTAAAGCCTCTTGATTCAGTTTTATATGATCACGCAACAACAGAATATTCTCAGGTTGCGCAAAATAGTTTAAAAGATGGTGTATCAGTTTCTATAGATGATGTAGTATCTTGTTCACGTTTTGCAGCTTTGCGTTGTGACAAGGTAGTGTATCAAGATAGTTCTATTCCTATGGCGATACGTTTAGTCTTGGTCGGTGGTAAGCCTATTAATGCTATGGTTGATCTTACTAATTATGTGATGTTTGATATTGGTCATCCAATGCATGTGTTTGATGCAGCATCTTTTGTTGATAATGAAATTATTGTTCGTAAAGCAAAAAGTTTAGAAACGCTGATGCTTTTGGATGGACAGCTTGCAAAATTAGAGGCAACAGATTTAGTTATAGCGAATAAAAATCATGCAGTATCTCTTGCAGGTGTTATGGGCGGTGCAACGTCAGGATACCATTCAAAAACAGAAAAAATTATTTTGGAAGTCGCAGGATTTGATCCAGCAGTAATTCGTAAAACAGCACAAAGACTTAAGTTGCGATCTGAAGCATCGATGCGCTTTGAAAAAGATTTAGATCCTATGCAAAACGTTACTGCGTTGAAACGATTTGTATATTTAGCAAAAAAAGTTGGAGTATTGCCTTTAGATACAAGTTTTCCGATTGTTTCTGTTGGTAAAATTATAGAAAAACAAAAGTATAAACTTTCATATGATTTTATTCAGACTCGTTTGGGTATGCCTCTTGATGAAGAATTTGTTATTGAAACACTCAAAAAATTAGATTTTCATGTAACGTATGATACAGCAAATCGTGAATATGAAGTAATCATTCCAACATATCGAGCAACAAAAGATATTAATATAGAAGAAGATATTGTTGAAGAAATAATTCGTACTTTTGGTTTTGAAAATATTGCACCAAGAAATCCGGTACGAGAAATGGTTCCTTTTGATATGCAGCCGATTTTAAATATTAGAAAAATTAAAGAACATTTAGCATATGGCATGAACATGCATGAGCTGCGTGAATATATGATGTACGATGCTTCATTTGTTTCAAAACTTTCTGTTGATTTGATTCCAGCGGTACATGTAAAAAGTCCACTTTCTGAAAACTGGACTATGTTGGTGACTTCATTGATTCCTCATTTGATGAAGGCAATAGTCAATAATAGCGTAGAGCATGATAACTTAAGATTTTTTGAATTAAACCGCACTTGGTCAAAAAATTTACAAAATATCTCAGAGCATAAAGTTTTAGCAGGCATTATTTTTGATAAAAAAGCGGTTGATTTTTATGCATGCAAAGCTGAACTTGATACATTATTTCATATGCTTGGACTTGCGGTAACATATCAAAAACCTAAAAGATCTATTCCTCTATGGTATGATGCACATCAAGTAGCAGAATTAGTATACAAAGATCGAGTTATAGGAACAGCAGGAATAGTTTCACAGGCTTGGATGCATAAGGTGGTTGATGGACAAGCATTTATTTTTGAAATAGATGGTGAATTTTTAGAACATTTAAAACCAGCAATGATTAAGTTTACTCCATGGTCTAAATATCAAGAAGTAAGCTATGATATTAGTTTGTTTGTACCATTTAGCGTTACATCAGATAATTTATGTGCTTCTATTAAAAAAGCTCACAAAAATATTATAGATGTTAAAGTAGTAGATTTCTTTGAAAAGCCAGAGTGGCATGATCATCGTGCTGTGACAGTTCGTTATACGATGAGTGATCATCAGAAAACAATGACAAAACAAGATCTTGATGAAATAGTTCAGCAGGTAACGACAGCGATTAAGGGATATAATGTTGAAATACGTTAATTATTTTTTGATATTTTCAGTAACGTTTTTGCTTGATCGTATTACTAAATATTTGGTAATAAAAGAGTTTATAACGACACAGATAGTTAATGAATACTTTAATATTTTTGTAACGTTTAATCGTGGTATTGCCTGGGGAATTGGTGGTGATTTGCATGATACGTATACTATGATGCTGTATGCTTTTATTGGATGTGTCTTAATTTATTTTATCTATTATTTAAAAGAAGTTTTTCATAATAAAATACTTGCTACAGCATGTATGTTTATTATTTCAGGGGGTATTTCTAATTTTATTGATCGAATTTGGTATGGTAGTGTAATCGACTTTGTTCAATTACATTATAATGATTGGTATTTCCCAGTCTTTAATGTTGCAGATGTAAGTATTACGATTGGAGCAATTATTTTTTTATTAGGTGTTTTTGTATATCAAGAAAAGTAAAAAAGTATGTTAGCTGTTTTTGAGTATGCAAAAAAATTTTATGACATTCTTTGTTTTATAATAGCACCGCCATTATGTTATGCATGTCGTGGATACATGCAAGAGCGATCAATTTTATGTTCGCGTTGTGATACATCTATCGAATTGATTGCGCCAAAGATGTTTACTATTAATGATAAATATATTTTAACGGTTTATACTGTTTCAAGGTATACTGAACCATTGCGTCCTATGCTTTTTGCAAAATATAGAAGCGATGAGATAGTGCTTGAAAAACTTGCTGATATCATTTGGGAAAAATCGGTACTTTCGCTTGTTAAAGTTGATTATTTGATTCCTATTCCTTTGCATTGGAGTAGGGTTTTTAAACGTGGGTTTAATCAAGCAGAACTTTTAGCAAATAGACTTTCATATCATAGTAAAATTCCAACTCTTAACTGTTTGAAGCGTGAAAAAAAAACAGAGTATCAAGTAAGAGTTCTTCATAAAGATAGAACAACAAACATAAAAAAATCGATGACTTGTTTAGATACGGCTGAACAAATTACAGGAAAACACATTATGCTTGTTGATGATTCTTGTACTACGGGGGCAACAGCTCTTGAAGCAGCAAAAGTATTGCTCAAGTTTAAACCAGCATCAATTAATATGATTGTTGCTTGCAGAGCTTTGTAAAAAATTAAAGTTTTAGGCTTTTTCTATTTTTTTCAAAATCTCTCCAAATGTCACCTTTGGTTGAAAGTCGTTTAAAAATATTTTTAATAGTATATTTTTGAGGAACAGTTTTGTTGAGCTCTTCCCAGGTGATTGGTGTTGCTATAGGGGCTTTTTCTATTGCTCTTACACTATACGGGGCAACAGAGGTTGCTCCATAAGAATTTCTAAGGTAATCAATAAATATTTTGTTTTTACGTGCATCCAATCTTGGATTAATAGTTATTTTATCAGAATATTTATTTGCAAGCTCTTGAGCTAATTGTTTTGAAAATTCATGTACTTTTTCAAATGAATAGTTAGGTTTTATGGGTATAACAACATGATAACCTTTAGAGCCAGTTGTCATTAAATAAGCAGTAAGTTTATATCCTTCGATAATTTTTTTCATTTCGGTCAAAGCGAATCGTAATTTTTTTAAATCGTTAGTTGCTGGATCAAAGTCAAATACGATTTTATCAGGAAGATTTATTTTTTTAGTATTACTCAGCCAGCTATGAAATGTGAGCGTTGCCTGATTGACTAAATATACTAAAGATTTTTGATTGGAAATTATTACAAGGGTTTGTTTGTCTCCCTTTTTAAGATCAATTGTTTTTCTTTTAATATATGCAGGAAAATAATCAGGGATTTGTTTTTGATAAAATGATTCGTTGGTGATTCCATTGGGAAATCGAAGTAATACAATTAAGTGATTTTTAACATATTTTAAAAAATAGGGAGCAACTTTATCATAATATTGAGCAATATCTTGCTTAGTTATCTTTGACTTAGGAAACCAAATTTTATCAGGATGAGTAAGTTTCATAATTCAATCCTTTTTTTTGAATTTAATTTTTTTAACGTAAGTTATAGCGAACTCATATAATATTCGATACACTGAATAATATTTGTTGTCTAATTAAGGAATTATGTAATGCGTATTTTTTATACTATTTTATTAAGTCTTCAAATATTTAGTTTATCAGCGGTTGATGTTACTGTTTTAGTTCATGGTTCATATCCAGCACTTAAAGTTTTATCTTCTTCTTGGTCTCCTGTGCGTCATATGATTTATGCTGATCCTGGGTTATCTTTAGCAAAAAATTTACCAAAAAATTATTATTTTTATCAAATAGCTCAATCTTTTTATAAAGCCAATCCGCAAGTGTATAATCTAAATCATTTTTATACATATGGATGGCATTCAAGTAATCTTAGTCCGCACCAAAGAATACAAGAAGGTAAAAAATTATATGAAGCCTTGCAATTATTGATTGCTCAGTATAAGAAAAAACATACATCTATATCAATACGTTTTATTGGAATTTCTCATGGTGGTAATGTAATTTTAAATATGCTTTCTCATTTACCATTTCAGCAAGAAGATATTTCTTTAGAATGTATTTTAATAGGAACTCCGGTACAAGAATCAACAAGTGATTTTATAAATAGTCCGTATGTATCGAAAGCTTATTCATTTTATTCAGAGGGTGATTGGGTACAAAAGTTAGATCTTCAAAAATTACATAAAGATTGTCCTAAAAATGCGCCAGTTATGTCGCAACGAGTCTTTAAAAAAACTGATAAAATTCAGCAAATATGTCTTACTGTTGATGGCAGAAAAATTGGGCATGGTGAGTATCGTCATATCTTACAATATCTGCCTGATATGATAGATCAAATTGAAGAAGAACTTGTTGATTCTTATTGTGATCGAATTTTGTATTTTGATTATAAAATTCCAGCTAATAATTAAGATATAATAGCGCGATTTTAGCAATAATAAATTTTTTCAAATAAAAACCTATTTGACAATTATTATTGAAATAGCGTAAGATGTGCTTATCTTAAAATCTAAAAAAAAGTATATATATGAGCGCGATATTTAAATCGATGACTTTTTTTATTTCTTTCATTCTTTCTTTCTGGCCTTTGGCCTAAATAAATCTTTATTGCAATTTTTTGCAATTCTTAATTTTTTCAATAATTAAAATTTTGTTTTTATTTTTTAAAAGGAATCACTATGCAATATGATGTTGTAATCATAGGTGGCGGGATTCATGGTCTTATGACCGCATATTATTTATCAAAGTCACGTAATATTCGTATAGCTTTGGTAGAACAATATAGAATAGGAAATTCATTTGGAAGTTCTCATGGAGCTTCGCGCATTGTTCGTGCTACATATATAGAAGAAAATTATCGTAATTTTATGGCTCAGATATATCAGGAATATTTACCAAAATTAGAATATGATCTGGGTGTAAAACTTTTATATCAAAATCCAGGAATTTTTTTTGGAGAGGGGAATCTTTTTGAAAATTACTGCAAAGGAATTGAAGGTGGTAGTTTACCTATAAAATTATTATCTTCAGCTGAAGTTATGTCTTTATTTCCTCAATTCAAATTAAATTCAGTAACATCAGTTCTTTATGATCAAACTGGTGGCGTTATGGCTGCAGATATTTGTATTCAAGCACTTAAAGGAAAGCTTATTCAAAATGGAGTTACTATTTTGGAGAATACAAAAGTAATAAATATTAATAGTGATCATGAACCTGTAGAACTTACGACAGAAACAATAAAATTATTTGCTCATAAAGTTGTAATTACAGCAGGGAAATATGTAACAGATTTATTGCCGAATTTAGTGAAACAGTTAGATATCATTGAACAAATTGTTATGTATGTGAAATTGCAAGGACCAGAAGAGCAATTTAAATTGGGAAAATTCCCTCAATTTTCAGCAATTTATGATCAAGTTAATGAAATTTATTATGGAATGCCTGAATTATTTAGTAAAGGTCTTCTTAAAATTTCCCAGCATACTACGCATACAATTCAAAGTTATAATTTCGATTCTCAAAGTGATATTGATGCGCAAAGAATTCAAAAATTGATGAGCTTTATTACTAAAACATTTGTAGCTCCTGTTGATAAAATAGTAGGTACAGAGAAGTGTTTTTATACGAATACGCAAGATGAAAATTTTATTATTGATACATTGCCAAGCGATACAAGAATAGTTGTTGGATCTATTTGCTCAGGACATGGATTTAAATTTGCACCATTAACGGGGCTGATTTTGGCACAGTTAGCAATTGATGGAAAAACAACGATATCTGAATTTGAAAAAAATAGATCAATGTTTTCAATTTCAAAATATTTAAAAAATTAAGGAATTTATATGAAAAGAAACAATATAGGACTCGTTTTTATTGGGATGATTTTTTTGTTAGTTTTTATGGTGTTATTTAAATCTAAAAATCCATTAGCAGATAAATATACTGGACAAATACAGCAAGCAGACGGTAAAAAAATAGCGATTATGTTGCAACTTTCCCATCCTGCGCTTGAAGAGATTGTGCAAGGATTCTTGGAAACGTTGCAGGGTAAAATTTCATTTCAATATGATTTGTACAATGGCAATGGCGATCGTGTTTTAATGCGTCAGCAGGCAGAAGAAGTTGTTATGAAAAACTATGATCTTATATTTACTGTTCCAACGACGCCAAGCTTGATTATCAAGGAGGTTTGTCAGCAGCGCGGTAAAAATATTCCTGTTGTTGCAGGAGCTGTTGATGATCCTGTTGGAATTAAATTAGTTGAAACTATGGCATCATCAGGAAATAATATTACTGCAGTTACGGGTATTGATACATTTGAACAACAAATTGAAACATTACAGTTTTTAAAGCCGAACGTACATTCTATTCTTTTAGTTTATAATCCAAGCCCAGATCTTGATACAAGAAAAAAAGAAATTGAACAGATATGTTTTGCTCGAAATCTTATGTTTGCCACTGTAGAAGTATTTAATATTACAGATTTAACCCAAAAAGTTTCTAATTTTATAGACAGTTGCGATACCGTTTTAGTTTTAAAAGATAATTTAGTTGTTTCAGGAATTGAAAGTTTAGTTAATTTATGCAGTAAGCATAACAAAACCTTGTATGCATCAGATTTAAATTCTGGCGACAAGGGTGCTGCACTTTCATATGGCGTGTATGAATATCAGGATGGTGTCGAGTCAGCCTTGAAAGCAATTCAAATTTTAAAAGATGGTAAAAAGCCAACAGATATTCCAAGTACTGCAACGATGGGTTTTAAGATAAAAGTGAATACTAAAACAATGCGTCAACAAGGTCTTGATCTGAGTCCAGAATTATTGTTTGTGATGAAATCAGGAGAGATAGTATGAACTTTGCTTTTATTGAACAAATAGCGCTTTATATACCTTTAGTTCTTGGATCATATTTGACAATTAGTTTGATGAAGATTCCAAATTTAAGCATTGAAACAGCATATGTTTTTGGAGCGATTATTGGATCTCTTGTTTTACAGTTTGAAGGTTGTTCTGGAATTGAAATTCTTCTAACAACGGTAATTTTAAGTGCTTGTGCTGGTGCGATAGTTGGAATTATAGCCTCTTTGTTTTCTGAAGTGGCAAAATTTTCTTCTATTTTATCTGCTATTATCACGATGGGACTTTTTCATGGAATATCATTGTGGATTCTGGATGGCTCGCATCGTACCATTGCTCATTTATATAATCCTTTAAAAATGATCAGTAGTATTCAACAATTTCCTGAACTGGCAATGATTTTAATAATTGTTTTTTTAGTGATGATTATGTTTGCGTTATTTCTAAAAACGCAACTTGGTATTAGTTGTGCACTTTATGGAGATAATATTCAGTTTTTAAAAAGCTACAGGATCAATCAGTCGTATGTAGTTATTGCAGGCATGGCGATTGGTAATGCTTTAGCAGGTATTTCTGGGTATATGGTTGCACAAAGCAATGGCTTTGTAGACACGATGATGGGTGTTGGATTACCTTTGGTCTGTTTGAGTTCATTAATTATAGGTAAAACTATTTTTTATAGTAATAAGCCGATTCAAATGAGTAGTGCTGTTGTTGGTGTGATTGGATATTTTATAATCCAAAAAATACTTTTAAATAGTGGTTTTGATTTACGATATTTTACTTCTGTACAGGCAATTATTGTTGCAACTCTTTTAATCTTATTCCGTCGTTATATTGCAAATGGTTCAGAACAAAATTTATTAGGAATATAATCATGCAAAACTTTTTTTCTTTAAAATCTTTTTCTTTTGGGTTTGATTATAAAAAGCCATATTTTTTTCAAGATTTATCATGTGAAGTTACTAAGCCGGGATTAATTTTTTTAGTGGGTAAAAATGGTATAGGTAAATCTACCTTTTTTAGATTAATGCAAGGCATTGTTTCGCGATCAGAATTTTTAGCTGGAACATTTCAAATACAAGATAAAGTTTATGATTTAAGTAATATATCTCACCAAAATAAATTACATGAGCGTTCTATGATTTTGCATCAAAATTTTGATCTTATGCTAGCACCAAGTTTTACGGGATATCAGAATTTGGCATATAGTTTATTTGATACTAATCCTGGTTTAGAATTAGCATCAGCAACATCAGAAGTTTGTGAATTAGTAAAAAGTTTTTCTATACCTCTTGAAAAGCCAGTGCGTGTTTTATCAGGAGGTCAACGACAAATGCTTGCGATGCTTATGGTTACCCAAAAGCCTCTTGATATTTTACTTCTTGATGAACCAACTGCTGCTTTAGATTCAAAAAATAGTGATTATTTGATGCAGGGGATTGAAAATCTAGCAAAAGAAAAAAATATTGTGATACTTTGTATTTCACATGATCAAGAAATTATTCAAAAATATGCAAAAAATATTATTGAGATTTCGATAACAGAAGATAATAAGCGAATTTTATCAGTAAAATAAGGAGTTATTTATGGAAAGTAAACAATTTGTTGGCATTCAAATGCTTGAAGCTTCTTGGGCATTTATAAAAGAACAACTTCGGGTAGTTGATTCTTGGTTTTTAATTGCATTTCTTAGTTTTCTTGCAATGATAGGCTGTCTTTTGAGTGGGTATTTGCTTATAGCGGCAATTGGGTTCAGTACTCTTGGTATTCATAATATTATTTTATCTATTCCTATACCATTCTGGCCAGTATTTATGTCAATTTCTTTGTTTTTATTAACATGCTGTTCAGCATTATTTGTAATTTATAAAGCTTTAAAATATTGTATTGGTTTTTGGAATGTGGTTGCTTTAAACAGCTTGGATGTTGCTTTAGGCAGACCTATGCGAAAGTTTGAACAAAAGGATGATCGATTAAGTTTTATAATATTATTTATTTTAGTAGGTCTTTTAACTATTTTTGGATTTTGTTTATTAATTATTCCAGGATTTATTTTCATGGTTAGAACAAGCATGGCATATCCTATTATGCTAGAAGAAAAATGTTCACCACTACAGGCTATTTCAAAAAGCTTTGATATGACACGAGGTAATTTTTGGCCACTTGGAATTTCTCTTAGTGTTTTTCATGTTTTATTTTTATTGCCATTGGTAAATATAATTAATATTTTTGTACCGGTTGCTTCTTGGAATATTGCATCATTGTATGCTCAATTAAAAAATAAGTAATCAATTAGACAGAAAGAAATTTTTTTTTGTAGTTTAAATTTAATAGTAAGCATATCGTTGAAAAAGGAGAGATGTATGTTAAATGGTAAGTTTTCATTGACAGAAGGTTATTATAAGGGTGGAAAAATAGTAATTGATAATTTTATGTTCTTTATGATGGCAACGGCTATAGGAGTATTAGCTGTTGCATGTTATTTGGCAGTTCTTGGAATTATAGATTTTATGCTCCTAAAAAATCATATTTATAGCCTTGTAAAACTGTTTCAGCAAACAGCAACTTCAGCTACAGGATCTTTATATCATGAAAATTTTGCTATGCATACAGCGTTAGCAAAAAATATACCAGAAGATCTTTTACAGCAGTTTGTTGATATGGATATTGTTTCATTTAATATAGCAAAAGAAGATCTGACAAAAATTATTACTTGGATTATTCCAACAGCATTATTATTGAAATTATTTGTTGATATTATGATGGTTGGTTGGATTAAGATAGCTTTAGATATAAATGCAAATAAAAAAGTAACATTCAAATATTTATTTGAATATTATTATTTAGCGCCGCGTGTTTTTTTAGCTAATTTAGTAGTAAACCTTGCAACTATAATTGGATTATTGCTTTTTATTGTTCCAGGTATATTTGTATATCAGCGTCTTCGTTTTGCAAAATTTTTTATTATTGATAAAAATTTAAGTATTATAAAGGCATTACAATCAAGTTGGGCACTTACGCAAGATTCTGTGCTTGAACTTACTGGTTTTTCCTTGATTTCTTTAATGTTGAATAATATTGCAAACTTTGTTTTTATTTTAAAAGTTTTTGTTTTACCTTTGAAAAATCAAACCGAAACAAATATTTATCAACAACTTTCAAGTAAATAGTTTTTAATTTTAAGAAAGATACTTGAATATAATATTCAGGTATCTTGTTTTTTAATAAAAAGGAACAGTATGTTTTTTGATTCAAAATTTTCTATTTTAAAAGCCTACTTAACATCCCTTAAAATTAATCTTGAATACATAGCTTTTTATCTTGTTTGGGAACTTATTGTATGGATCATTGGATTTATTTTAATGATTTATCTTGCAATATCTATGGATATTATAGATCCAGTAATGCTTAAAAATAATTATAGTTGGATATTTCATTATGCTTCAAAATTATTTACAGACATTTCAATTCAAAAAGCACAAGTGTTTGCGACAAATGCTACAGGTCATGAGCCCTATGATATATTTAAATTGCTCCTTCCTGAAAATATTTTAAATCATACATTAGAAGATATTTCATGGGCAGAATATTTTAAAGTTATTTTGATGCCAAAAAAAGTGATGCTGTCTGTCTCAGGTTTTTTCATAAGCATTATCGCAATGACGATTTCAGTTGGATATATTAAGACAGCTTTAAAGTTTCAGTCTGGTCAAAAAGCATCACTTCATGATTTGTATCAATATTTTCATTTGGTACCGCAATATTTTTTAGGCAAAATGATAATGCTTGGTGTTTATTTGTTGTCTGTAATACCATTTTTAGGGATGAAAAAATATTTAGGCATATTCAATATTCTTAATATTATTTTTTTTATTGGAGGATCTATTTTTCTGTATCAACGTTTGAGATTTATTCAGTATTTTATTATTGATAAAGGAATGTCTATTGTTACTGCAGTTAAGGCAAGCTGGAAGTTGACACAAGGCAGTGTCTTTCATTTATCTATTTATTCAATAGTTGCAACATTATTATTTACTCATCCTGGTTCGGGATTTTTAATTATATTATTTATGTTGATCTATAAACAAGCTGACGTAAATATTTATAAACAGATGATTGAATAAATTCTATAAAAAAAGAGAGCTGGGCTTTTAAAATTCAGCTCTCTTTTATCAAGCAATTTTCAGATGTTTTTATAAGTGTGAACGTAACTTGCCTTCAGGCAATAGATGTAATTTAGCTAACTTAGCAGCGGAATGAGTTTCTTCTCTATGGCTTACAGCTTTAGCTGCAGTGGTTGAATTTTTAAGAGATTCTGCAAATTCTTCAGCATTTGCTTGGGCTGCAGCAGCTAACTCATTAGCACGTAACAAGGAGTCCATTTCTTGTTGAAGGCGTGTTCGTATAGCCTTAATTTTCATATTAAATTCTTCTGCGAGTAAAACTTCAGCTTCTTTAAGTTCTTGTTCGCCGTTAAATGTCTCGCGTCCTTTTGGAATATAGAATTCTTTTAAATTATAATAAGCATCTTTAAATTCTTGCTGTGCTTTTTGCAATTCAAGCATTACTTCTTGTTCTACTTTTGTTTTTGCTTCTTCAGTGAAAAGTTTTATAAATGTTCGTACAGCTTCATGTAATCTTTCTATTTTCAATCTTTCTTTTTCAAAAAGCGGTCTGTTATAGGTTTCTTTTGTGCCATATAAATATTGTTGTTTTAGTTTAAATTCTTCTTGTTTTTGAAGATCTCTAAGTTGATCTATAAGTTTGAGGGAATCTCTTAAGGAGTATGATTTTTTATTATTATGTCGCGCTTTAAAATCTTGTTGTTTTTTATTGAAGGAATTTCTTAGATTTTCAAATTGTTTTGAGAATTCCAAATCGTTTATTTCTTGAGTATCTTTACGACGGCCTAATTCTTCTTTCGCTTTTTTAAATTCAGCATGCATTTTTTGTAGGTCTAAAAAAACTGGATCAGCTAAAATTTTTTCTAATTCTTCTTGAGGATTTTGCTGATAAACTTGTCTTATTTCACGAGACATTGGAATTTCATCATCATCGCCAGATGCTGCACCCGTAAGAATAATTGGTATGTTTATAATTATGAAATTGATTATAAACATTTTTGAATTTTGCTTCATATTTTTTCCTTTTATTACAACATTGAAATATTTTTTTGTTTGTTGCCAACATAATCACGTTTGAAATGTTTTTCAATATCTTTAAGACTCATGTTGTACATGGTTGGTCTGCCATGAGGACAGCAGAATCTATTTGGTGCGGTCATAAGTTCTTTGACCAGGCTTTGCATTTGATTCATTTCAAGAACATCACCAGCTTTACATGCGGTCTTGCATGCTTTTTCGCAAAGTATTTTTTCATTAAGTTGTAAATTATGAATACTTTGTTCTGTTTCAACCATATCAGCAAGCAGCTTGATAATTTCTTCAGTTGCACCTATTTGCATACCAACTGGTGTTGCTGTGATGATTATTTCAGTATCTGTAAGTTGATCAATTAATATTCCATGTTCAGAAAGAAGATGAGTTTGAGTATTTATTAATACAGTGCTTTTAATTGGTAATTTTATAATATGAGGAAACATCAGTTGAATAGAAGGAACAGTACCTTGATTTTTTAGTCTTTCATAAATGATTCGTTCGTGTGCTGCATGTTGATCAACTAAAATGAGTTCTTCATTTTGTTCAATCAAAATATATGTTTTGTGGTATTGTCCGATAATACTGTAGAGTTGTTCTTCTTTAAATACCGATGTATTAGTCTCTTTTGCCTGAGGAATTATTTGTAATGGATCAGGTTTTATCGCTTCAGGAATAACTTTATTAATTGATGATGTTGGCTTTACAAAAGGCGTAGAAAAAATATTTGGAGCTTTGATCATAGACTGAGAAGTTATAGAAGAATCATTTTTTATGAAAGATTCTTGGAAGGGATCTTCGTGAAAAATATTTTGATCGAGCGATATTTTTTGAGAAGTTTTTGGTTCCGTAATCTTGGTCTGAATGGATATTTTTTTATTTATAAAATTGCTTAAAGCTTCTTTAACCTTAGAGCTCACGATTTGTTGCGCTATTCCAGGATTTAAAAATTTTATTTCTTCTTTTTTAGGATGAATATTTACATCAATAAGGGCAGGATTTATTTCTATGAAAATAAAAGCAGCAGGGTGTTTTTGATGAGGTAAAACTCCCTCATAGCCGTGTATGATACCTTTCATGAGCTCTGCATTTTTTACCCAACGATTGTTTACAAATATAAATATTTGTCCACGATTGAATCGGTAGTAATGAGGTGTTGAAATAGCACCATGAATAGTAATGTTTTTAGTTGTTTCTTGGGGTACTTCAATCAGTTGTTCATGTAAATTATTATTCCAAAGTTGACCACATCGTGTTGCTATGTTTTCTGTTGTAGGACAATTGTAAATTAGATTATCGTTATGAAACAGTTTGAAATTAATATTCAAATATCTCAGGCAAAATGCTTGAAATATGGAAATAACTTGATTCAATTCTGTATCATCAGATTTTAAAAATTTTTTACGTGCAGGAATGTTATCAAAAAGATTTGTAATAATAAAAGTAGTACCAGTTTGATGAGCAGCTTGTTCTTGTTTGATGCATTTTGAATTTTGAAAGGTGATAGATGTGGCAATTTTTTGATCTTGGGTTTTAGTTATCAGTTGTACTGTGCTGACAGCAGCAATACTTGAAAGAGCTTCACCACGAAATCCATAAGTGTTTATATTTGTTAGGTCATCGACCTTTGTAATTTTGCTGGTTGCATGATGTGCAAAACAGAGCATAGCATCATCAGGCGACATACCGCAGCCATCATCAACAATTTTTATGAGATCTTTTCCGGAGGATTTTAGATACAAATGAATATTGCAAGCATGAGCATCAATGCTATTTTCAAGAAGTTCTTTGATGATATTTGCAGGACGTTCAATCACTTCGCCAGCAGCAATTTTTATAGCTTCATGAGGATCTAATATTTTTATGTTATTTTTCATGATGAAATAATCTAATTTTTATATGAACAGATACTGTTATTTAATCATATCAGAATAATTTAAATTAGGCATTATTCTTAACAAGATTTGCAGTTGCAGGATTCGTATTTTGTGCAGCAAAAGTTCGTAAATCTTGTAATAATTTTTGAGAAAATTCAGATATTGAGTCAGGTGTTTGGCGTTCAAAAACAGAAGCTTTTACTCTTGTTGCTTCATCTTGAACATAAACGTTTCTTGCTGTTCTTGTAGCATAAAGTAATGCATTTTGAAGAAACGCACGATCAATATTTTGTTGATATTTTCCTGCAGCTTCATGTATTGCTTTTAATGCTGTACGAGTAAAGCAAGGTTTTTTAGAAGACATTTTGCTAAATAAAAGTATAGCTTCTTCGAGTTGTTCAGAATTAATAGCATCAAGTATTGCAGTTTCTATTTCACGATAACCTTCATATTCATTAGATGCAGTAGCTTTAGATTTTATGAATGCATCTAGATCTGTTTCTGACATATTATAAAAATGTGATACTTTAGGAGTTAAACAATGTTTAGTCATTGAAGTTACAGCAGATGCTGCAGCTCTAGCGCATCTTGTTAGTAATGAATTAGATGTTGTTGAAGTAGAATCATCAACAGCGGTTCCTGAATCATCAATGCAACAAAATTTTTTTGCAATTTCATCATCATCTTTAAGACCTTGAACAGCATCTAAGGCGCTTGGCTCAGTAAGTTGTCTGCCTGTAGATGAAGGAATTATTAGCATACTAGATGTTAAAAGTGTCAAAGAAAGGAATAATTTTATCATGATAGTTTATTTTTTACTTTCATCAGATATTGTAGCAGCGGCAGCATCTTTTTTTTCTTGTTCTAATCTGTCAAATTCTGCCCAAACTTCTTTTAATATTTCTTTATCTTCTTTTTTAATAAGTTCGTATGTTGGCTCTGCCTCAAGAGGTTCTAATTCTCCTGTAAGGTCAGCGGTTCTTAATAAGCAGCGAAGTCTTAAAAAAGCAGTTTTTATAGATCTATATTCTTGAATTGCGGTTCTAATAGAATTTTCTAAAGTCATATTAGATGCTTGAAATAATTGATCAATAGCAGATACCTCTGCAGCAGAAATTGCACCACGGGCATTAGGAAGTTGAGTTGTTGCAACTAAGACAGTCTCAATTCTTTTAATAACAGAAGATAATTCTGCCCTGTTATCATCTGCTTGTCTTGAATAATTTTTTGCTTGGGTTTGAACTGTTCTTACTAAATGATTGCCATCTTCTTCTAAGGCTCTTGGAAAATGAGATAAGATGTTAGGATCTTTAGTGAATTGTTTTTCATCTCTACTACATGCATCATTAAGTGCGCCAATACAATATAATCTTGTTATATAGTCAGCTGAGGTAGTTCCTATACCTTTTTTATGTTGATCTTCAAACAGGATACCTGTTCTAGGGGCACTGACAGGAGGATAGCCTGTAGCATCATAGTCATTATCATCATCATCCAGATGAAAGTGTTGTGCCGCTTGAGATGGTCTTTGAGTTGATGATTGAAGTGCGCGATGAGCTAAATGATCATCGTCGTCATCGCTAGAACATTTTTTTAAATCTTGCTTGCAAGGGACGGTTTGTTGCTGTGATGTATTTTTGCCAAACACAAGAGTTCTAAACCATGATCCAAGTGTTATGTTTGGAATAAGCAAAAAGCTTAATGATATTATTAAATATCTATTCATTACTGCTCCTTGTAAAAAAATATAGATATTTTTTATATTTATTTGATTCTTTTTTGTAAAGAGTCTATTTGCGGGGTAATCTAGGCATTAATATTTTTTTTTGCAAGTTCTCAGATAAATACTTACTCTGTGATATTATTTAAGAATAGTTCAAAATTTGTTATTTTTATTAGAGGGAATTATGATTCTTATTCTTCTTTTATATGCTATTTTTGCAGCTATGACTTTTATTAATGCAAGTTTGATGTCTTCTAATCCATATCCAGTAATTGTAGGTATGTTTCGTGCGCTTGGTAGCGGATCTATAATTTTAGGTTATTTTGCATTATTTGATTATAAAAAATTGTCTACATTACAATTAACTAGCTATCAATGGTATCTTTTAACGTTGTATGGAGTATTGATTCATGCATTTGCGATGTGTGGTTTTTCGTATGGAGCTTTGTTTGCAAGTCCTATTTCAATCTGTTTTTTATATGCATCAGCTCCTTTTTTGACAGCTATTATTTTATATTTGGATGAAAAACAATCCTTAAGTAGGACTAAAATTATTGGCCTTGTCATAGGCTTGATTGGATTACTTCCTATTTTATTAAAAAAATCATCAGCTGAGGATTTTGTATCTTTACCTGGATATGCTTGGCTTGGTAACGGGATAGTCTTTCTGTCGATGATTTTTTTCTGTTTGGGGTGGATATTTTTTAAAAAATTAACTTCTGTATCAGGTCATAATATTCAGCTTTTAAATGGACTAGCTATGATTATAGGAGGTGTTGTTTCAGCTTTTTTTGTGTTATTACAATATAACATTGGCACTTTTTTGCCTGTTTTTTCATATGATTTTATCTATTTATTACTACTTTTTGTTTTTTCAAGCCTAGTGACATATAGTTTATATGCATATTTATTGCAGCATTTTTCTCCTACTTTTATATCATTTGCAGGGTTTTTAGAGCCAGCCCTTGCTATGCTGTATGGAGCTTTGTTTTTTGGATATAATATTCAAATTATTGATTTAATAGGTTTTTTGACACTTTTTCTAGGACTTTACATTTTTTATCGTCAGGAGCTATAAAAAGCCCTTGCCCCTTTTGTCAAAAGAGCTAAAAAAGGCTATTCTTAGGGTATAAATTGATATAAATAATGGAGGATTTATGAAGAAGATTTTATTAGCGATTACCCTTATATTAGGCGTTACTCAGGCGATTCAGCCATCTTATGGTGCTATGTTTAAAAAAGGTGCACTTGGCGCTGGAACTTTATTCGCAACTGTAGCTGCTTCAGCCATTGGTACACAATTGGGTAATGAGAGCATGGAAAATAAATTAAATGCGGTGCTTCCAGTATTAGATTTAGTAGCTCCAAAGTTAAATGCAGCACTTCCGGCTTTAGAAGCTTTAGGTAAAAAAGAATCTAGTTGGTTAGGTTCATTAGGTACAGTTGGAACAATTATAGGTGGCACACTTACAGCATATCGACTTTTACAAGCTGGTATAGGTGAATATATGGGCTTTATGCAAATCTTAGGATTAGTTAATATGATTAAAGGTGGTAGCCAGGTTCAGGAAAGAGAAATGAATGATCAAAGTCAACCAGAGCAACAACCTCAAGGTCCTAGAAAATTAAGACCAGCTCAAAGAAGAGCTTAATTTAACGAAAATTAATAAAAAGCATCCTTTTATAGGGTGCTTTTTTTGCGTCCTTTTAGTTTTAATTTATTATCTATTTTGCACCAAATAGTGCGCCAATTGCCGAATAAATCCTTTTCTGGGGTGCACTCAAAGCCAACTTTTTTACCTATCTTTGGTATGATTTCATCTTGGGTTCTATCGATTTCAAGGACAAGCTGAAAGGGTAGTTCAGGTTGGCTTTGGAGATAATCAGGTGCTTGCTCTAAGATCTTTTTTAAAATATCGATTCCTAGATCTCCTGCAAATAAAGCGCGTGAGTCTTCCCACTCAGTCACGCTTAAGGCCATCTCGGAAGCGGATGCTTCAGGAATATAAGGTGGGTTAGATACGATTAGGTCGAATGTTTGGTTATTCAAGGCCTGAAAAAGGTCAGATTCTATAAATTCAATATTTTTAATTCCATTTATATTCGCATTATGGCGTGCTAGATCAAGGGCTTGAGCGTTAATGTCAATAGCCCAAATTTGAGCTTGGGGCAAACTTTTGGCTAAAGCTAACCCGATAACACCAGAACCAGTTCCAATCTCTAAAATTCGGCCTATTTTTGATTGATGAGGGATAAGCCTTTGTATGAGGCTATGGACCCATTCTTCAGTTTCTGGGCGCGGAATTAAAATTGGAGGCTTGACAGAGATCTTTAGGTCTAAAAATGGTACCCATCCTATGATATAAGCTAAGGGTACGTGCTCTTTGTTGATTTGGTCTATATATTCATTAAGTTTAGCTAATTGTTTTTCAGTTAAGGTAAAATCAGATGAAAAGCTATATTTTTTTTGCAATATGTGCTCTAAAAGCCAGATAGCTTCTTGTTGAGACAGTGATGTGTTCTTGGTTATTAAATGGATATAAGATGTATTCATATGATTATTGATTTTTATGTGAGCTAAAAATCGTGTTTTTGCCTAAAAGATTTTGAATGTATTCTTTGCCATTAAATAACATAAGATCATTAATATGTTCACCAAAACAAAGAAAAGCTACTGGAATATTAAGTTCTTGGACAATTGAAAAAATGATACCGCCTTTTGCTGTACCATCCATTTTGGTGAGTACAATACCGTCTAATTTGGTTGATTCATGAAATAATTTTGCCTGAGAAAATGAATTTTGCCCCAACATTGCATCAACCGTTAAGAGTGTACAAATAGAATAGTTTGGTAGTTGGCGTTGTACTATTTTTTTAATTTTTTCAAGTTCTTTCATCAGATTTTCTTTGGTTTGAAGTCTTCCCGCTGTGTCAATAATTAAAATATCAGCATTGTTTTTCTTAAAAGCTTCGCAAGCATCGAATGTAACAGCAGCTGGCTCTTGTCCAGGTTTTCCCATAATTACATGAGCATTAGCTTTAGTTGCCCATTGTTGTAGCTGTTCAGGAGCAGCAGCTCTAAATGTATCAGCTGCAGCTAAAATAACAGATTTGTTTTGTTCTATAAAAAAATTTGCAAGTTTGCCACAAAAGGTTGTTTTTCCGCTACCATTAATTCCAACAAGTAAAAAGACTTGGGGTTTTTGAGTAAATTTTACCGAATCAAGAATTGCAAGGAGTTCGTTTTCTATTAGCTTTGCAATATCTTCTCCTGTTGAGATGGTTCCATTTTTATAACCAAGCTCTATTTGATCAATCAGTTTTTTAGTAGTAAAAACACCAGTATCAGCTTTAATTAAAAGCTCATTGAGCTCTTGAATGGTCGCTTGATCAATAGATTTTTTGTTAAAAATATCATGAAGCTTAGAACTGATGGACGTATAAATTTTTTGTAGTTTTTCTTTAATAAAATTAAACATAGGCTATACCTTACAAAAGACGTTGGTGTAATAGAATTATTTTTAGTATCTCATATATTTTTATTTTTTAAAAATAAGAAAAAATCTTTAATGTATTGAAATTTGTCTTTGAATAAAAGTTGTTTATAATAACAATAATGAGATTTTTATTTATATATTACTTGAAGTTTTGGATTGTGTATGAATATTAGATTAGTTTTATTTTTAATTTTAGTAATGCCAATTGATGCAAGGCCAACAGGGTTGGAAGTCGCAGCTGGAGCCGTTGTTGTTGGAGCAGCTTTACGTACAAAAGCAGTTAAAACAATCGGTGCTGTAATGACAGGATATTTTTTAAATACAGCAGCGGGCAAGCGAGTATCAGCCTTTATGTTACAAAGAATGTTTGGTAATTATGGCATAAATAATTTTCAATTGGGATCATACTCATCGAACATTGGCTCTCATTTTTCTGCATTTAAAGATGTAAGTGTTTTTTCTAAAGCACCATCATCTATTGCAAGCATCAAAGAAAAAATAAAATCTATCAGTCCGTTTAGTCAAGAAGATTCAAATCTTAACTTTTTTCATGGATTTGGTGATCGCCTGAGTTCTGACTGTAATAATATAAATGGTAGTAATATTTTATATAGATTGCGTGATGATTTTTATAAAACTAAAGAAACTGAATTTACAGCTCAAAATCAAAAAGTAGTACATGTGATGGCGCAGCAAGCTAGTGGTTTTTGCCCTAAGATAGAGAATAATTATTATTCAGGAAATTATTGGAAAGGTGCTTTTCACGGATCATTTGCAGCATGGTTATCTGCTTGGGTTTTAACTGATACCACTCGATATAAAGAGCAAGATAAGATGAAACAGCGAGTTGATGATTATTCTATACAGATAGAAGATTTAAAAAAGCAATTTTCTACGCATCAAAAGTTGGCATCATCGACTGAATACGATTTAAAAATATCTTAAGTCTTTGATAATCATTTTTATAAAGAATTGAAAGTGTCTCGATGAAATCATATAAATTGGTTTTGTTGAGACACTTTTTTTCATGCAGGTTTTTTATAATAGCAAGAAGTAGTTCATCAAAATTTGTAATTTGTGATTGTTGATTAAATAAAATATTTAAAAACTGATTATTTGAAAAAAACTTTTGATATTCTTCAGTGCTTGCATGTTCAATAAATGTATGAATTTTTGCTGGTTGATTAGGAATGTGATAATAAATGGTTTCATTTTGCTGATAGCCTACAGCTATACAATTGAATCTAGTTTGTAGAAATTGAAAAATTTGTGGTTGATCTCTTAGAAGTTCTTCTTCTGTTTTTTGATAAGGAGTTGGTTTTCTTGCGGGATCAGATGATCCTGTTTGGATATTATAGATTATTCCATACATTTTAATGTTATTACTGGTAGCAATAACTAAAGAAGCAAATTCTGGTACATGATTCCATTCCCATGATTGCCCAATCCAAAAGGAAAGGTTGCCTTCAATGACTTCACCAAAAAGATTCTTGTTAGAATACAATAGATTTTTGTTAGAAGAATTAAATGATTGATTGTTGTTCATTTAGGTTATCTCCTATAAGGCGAGTTAAATATGAATTGCGATGAATAATAGTAGGTCTTAAAGTGAGAGTATTCTTTTGATGGAGTTTTGTACAGTAACCTTTGTGCTGGGCTAAGCCATATCCAGGAAAACTATTTGCTATGCGAGTTATAATTCTGTCTCGGGTAACTTTTGCTATGATTGATGCTGCTGCAATAGATGTGGATTTTGATTCTCCTTGTATCATCGATATGATTTCAATATTAGAATATGGGGTATTGGTAAGTTTTATAGGCATGGCATCAATAGCAATTAAATCAGGAGCTGTTGTTTTTACAAAAAGATGAAGTAGGGCATTACGCATTTGTTTTGCTGTAGCTTGATAGATATTGTGTTGATCAATGATTCTTGGGCTACCTATACTTATTGAAAAAATGCATTTATTTAAAAGCCAGTTATACATAAAAACAAGTTGTTGAGAATTTAATTTCTTAGAGTCGATTAAAAGTTTATGTTTAGCGTTTTGGTTAAGTACGACTGCAGCTACAACTACAGGTCCAGCCATACAGCCTCTTCCTGCTTCATCTACTCCACAGATAAATTTATTTTCTTTCCAATATTTTTTTTCTAAAAGACAACTTTGTTCACTGTTGGCTTTTCGACTGGATCGATGTTTTGGAATTATTTTCATTTGACAGTTTTTAATAAATCATTATTATTTGTGTTGATTGCTTTGTTTAGAATACTACCTTATTATTAATTAATCAAAAATTAAGGAGTCTTATGTCGCTTTCTACAGAATTGCGGGTTAAAGAATTACTTAGAGAAAAAGGTTGGACCACTAAGGTCTTAGCTGAAAAAACAGGAATGTCTGAAAGTTATTTAACCCATATCAAGAATGGAACTCGTCGTTGGAATGAAGATTCTTTAAGAAAGCTAGCAAATGCTTTTGAAATGAGCCCTGTAGAGCTATTTATGCAGCGCCGTAAGCGCACTGACAATATTGATAATAATGTTAGTTTGCCGGAAAAAACAGATATATCATTACGCTTAGGAGTTATTCCTGTTGTGGGAGAAATTCCATCTAATCCATCTCCTTATACTAATCAATTAATGCAAATAACATCAGGGTATAAAGATGTTTTTATTCCAACATTAAATGCTGCTGATTCCTTAATGTTTGCCTTAGTTGTTGATTCAAATGCAATGTCTCCTGTTTTTATGAAAAATGATTTATTGATTATTTCTCCTGAAACATGGACCAGAAATGGTGATATCGGTGCTGTTGAGTATGGTAACGAAACAGTTAAGAAAACCATCATGAAGGTTACCTATACAGAAGAGTTTATTATCTTGAGTCCTCTGAATTATAAGGATTCTCCAATAGCATTAATTCGGGGAAAAGATTATTTTAAGAACATTGGAAAAGTTGTTCAAAAAATACAAAATTTTAATAATTAGTGGAAATATAGCGTTTTTTTTAGTTTTTGTTAAACTATTAAACGTATTTTAAATTTTTTAACCTATTATACTCAGTTAACTACATGAGTATATATTATCCAAGTAGGGTGTATCATATGTTTCGATATGAAGTTCTATTTCTAACAGTACCAGAAATAACTAAAGATGAGTCTGAAGCTATTAAAGCTCATTTCACTAAGGTTATTCGTGCTCATAAAGGTACTATGCTTTCATTTGATCGTTGGGGAAAATATCGCTTAGCGTACCCAGTCGGCAAAAATGAATACGGTGTATATTTCTTAACTCGTTTTGAAGTTGAAAATGATCAAAAAGAAGCGCTTCTTGCTGAAGTTAAGAATATCTTTGTGTTTAAATTTAACACATTAATTCCTAAACATATTATTGAACGTCTTAATCCTGCGGCATCTTTAGAGTATCGTCGTCCAGAATCATTGGAAGACAACCCAGAAGATGTTGATTCTTTTTTGAAGCGCAATGAGATGGAAGGTCTTATTAAAAAAGGACCAAGAAAATCTTATGACAAAGAAAAATCTTCTCAAGCTGAATTAGCTGTAGAGAATTTTGCTCAAGAAGAAATAGCAGAGTAATATTTTAGGAACGTAACGTTAAATTTTTATTACCAAGAAAAGAATTATTATGACAAAAAAAATTAAATTAAAAATCAGTGCTCGTCTTTTAAAAAAGAAGTTTCGTAAAAAAGGTCAAGGTCAAAGAAAACGTTGCCGTTTTTCTGATAATCCAGAAATGATGCATGATCTTAACTTTAAAAACGCAGATTTACTTAAAAAGTTCATCACAGAGCGCGGTAAGATTTTACCATCTCGTATCTCAGGAAATTCAAGCAAGGTTCAAAGAGTTCTTGCTCAGGAAGTTAAAAAAGCACGTATTATGGCTTTACTTCCATTCTGTGCAACTGAGTATTAAACAATAACGTTTGTTATTATGACTTGTTATAAAATTGTTGTTGCTTATGATGGAACTGCCTATAGGGGATGGCAGGAACAGGATAATGCAACAACAGTTTCAGGTACTCTGACGAAAGCATTTCGAGATGTTTTTTTTCAAGAAGCTAGAATATTGGGAGCTTCCCGCACAGATGCGGGAGTGCATGCTTTAGGGCAGGTTGCTATTGTAAGGTGCCCTATTGATATAAATCCAGAAAATTTAATGCGTGCTTGGAGCAAAGCTATTCCTATGGATATTTCAATTCGCTCTATCCAAAAATTAGATCGATTGGTTCATCCTCATGATGGGGTAGTTCAGAAAACATATGCTTATTATTTATTTTGTAAGCGTCCTTTGCCATTATATCAAAGATTTGGTTGGTTTATTTATAAGCCAATTGATCTTGAAATTTTGAAAAAGGCGCTTAATATTTTTTTAGGACAACACGATTTTAGGTCATTTTGTACTGGGGATGATTTAGTTGATACGGTTCGTTCTATTGACAGTGTTGATATTTCTTATGTTTCATCTTGGGATGCATATCGTATTGAAATTAAGGGTAAAAGTTTTTTAAGATATATGATTCGAAGAATTGTTGGAGCATGTGTTACTGTAGCAACGTCGGAAGATTTTGATTTAGAAGATATAAAAAAAGTATTAGATCAAAAAAATCCATGTCATACTCTTCCAAATGCACCAGCAAAAGGTTTAATATTAGAGCAAATAGCCTATGAGAGTTAAAAGGGGGCTTGATGAAAAAAATATATATTAGTATCTTGGTAGCCTTAGTGATTACTGTTGGTATAAAATATTGGTATAGCAAGACAGCGCAAGAAGAAACAGGTTTTAAGATACGTGATTTTGTCTATGATAAGGATCATCAAAAAGTAGATGCTCTATTTCATAAGAATGATAATTGGTACTGGATGATATCTACACAAAGCACTAATACCTATTCTATAGATTTTACTTTGAAATATGCTACGTCTTCTCAATATGCAAAAAAGTATGACATGATAATGAAGGTAGCTACCGTGGAAGGCAATATTGCAGGATTTTTATCATATTATCCTGAATCAGCTAAAGCTTGGCGTTTATTGTTTTTAATAGTTGACCAAGATTTTCGTCGTCAAGGTGTAGCAAAGAAATTATTGCGATATGCCGTTGATGATATGGTTAAACGAGGTGCAATACGTGTAGATATAGCGACTCGTAATAATAATTTTAGAGCTCAGAGTTTATATAAAAACTTTGGAGCAAAACTGGTTGATAGTAATGACAATGATTTTGTTCATTTTTCTTGGTATAAGCAAAAATAATTAAAACTAACGGAAAAAGATTCTTATATAGAAGAATCAAATTGAAATTATATAAAGTAGCTGACAATGTCCAACAAGGAGTTGAGATATACTCTGGAATAACCCACTTTTATGAAATTATAAAACATAAATTTGAAAATGGAGTTTTGAAAGGAATTTTTTATGAAGAAAAAGTTAGTATATATTTGGTCTTTTTTAATATTTATAACGACATTCGTATGTAATTCGGTATTTCAAGTATCAGTTCCAAAAAAATTAATTGAAGAAAAAGCAGCTTTAGTTTTAGTTATGTCTGATGAAACAGGGCAGCAATGGATAGGCAAGTGTCGCCTTGATCAAGTGCAAAAAAGCAATATTGTTGAACAAAAAGATCTTGAAATTCTTAATTTAGATACTGCAGAAAATATTATCACGATGGAGCTTTTACCTGAAGCAAGTTCTGTTGAGCAGGTAGTTGTTTGCTTTGAATTAAATGCTCAAATTAAAGTTGTTCGCGTTATGGTGATCAAAGAATGTTTTCTTGATGATCCCTTTTTTGAAGTAGTTTCATTTAATGTTGCAGATGAAATTGCATTTGAAGGATTGTATGAAGGAATGAATGATTTTGAAGTTGATTCATTATCTCAGTTTACTGAAACTATTAATAATTCAGACTTATCTTCTTTGTCCAATGAAAATAAAGGTCATTGGTTTGAACAATATTTAGCATACGCAAAGCTTCTTGCTGTTGTGCAGTATCATAATATGAAAAAAGTTGTACGTAAGGCATCTTCTTGGTGGGATTAATGAGTTCATCTGATAAGCATATATTTGCATTACACGTACCTAAATTTTGGAATGAAAAGTCACAAGTAAACTCTTTAGCAAAGATAGTTGATTCTGAGATTATTCATCGTTTAGTTAAAGTTCTTCGTGTTGAGGCGTCACAAAAGTTTATTTTTTTTGATAAATTTTTTCATGGAACGATTGAGATAATTGATATATCAAAAAAAGATCTAATAGTTAAAATTTTGAGTTTTGAAAAAAATAATCAAAATTTATCAGAAATGATTTTTTTATTACCTCTTCTTAAAAAAGAAGCTCTTGAAGAAGCTGTTTATTCTTTAGCTGAAATTGGAGTTTCAAAAATTCAGTTGGTAGTGACTCAAAAATCTCGTCAGAAGCTTTTGCATGAAAAAGAATTTCAGCGACTTGAATCGATTATTATTGCTGCAGCAGAGCAATCTAAAAATTATTCGTATCCACAAATTTATTCTCCGATAAGCTTATTGGATGTTGAATATAACATTCAATCTTTTAAGGTAGTTTTTGATCCTCAAGGGCAATCATTTTTTGATCTAAGAACAAAAAAATTACAGCAAGAGAAAATTTATTTACTTGTTGGACCAGAAGCAGGACTTACCTTAGAAGAGTTGCAAAAACTTGAAGAGATTTCATTTCAAAAATGTTCTTTAACTTCAACTATACTACGAGCGGTGCAAGCTGTTTCGATTGGTTCAGCTTTATTTAGAATCTAATTAATTTTCAGATAATATTTTAAATGGTTTTTAACTATATAAATCATTAACGCTCTTATTTTAAGCAGAGTCCATAAATCAAGAAATCAAATTATTTATTTCTAACTTCGGGATGTTTACCAGGATCAGTTAAACAGTAACGTTCTAGGGAGCTATTTTTGCGATGCTCTGCAAAATTTAAAAATATTATTCATGATGATCACTTTTTTCATTAAGACTATTAGTTTAATTTTGATATTTATAGAACCTATCCAAGTTTATATCAATCTTGGATAGGTTCTATAATAAAAGATAAATAGCTCTGTTATTTAGAACTTTTTATTGTTTCATTAGAAACTGGATCTTCAGAATTTTCTTTTGTTTTACCATAATCTGCCTGATTGTATACTTTATAAGTATATGCAAGAGCTGCTATAGTTGCAGCTACAGATATAGTGACAGAATTTTCTGTTGTGAATTTTTTAACAGAATCTAAGTAAGCATTAAAATTTTCTGAATAAGTTTGTTCACAATTAGCGAAAATTGACTTTTTTGGCGATGGTTCACCTTTAAGTTTTTTTTCTAACCAAGATGCACATAGAACATAAATAGGCATAGCTATTACTAAGCGACTACCACGTTGAGGTAATCCTTTGAAGAATCCGCGAACACCATCAACTTTTAATGTGTTTGTGATGATATTTGAAAATTTTTCACCAGATTGCATTCTATTTCTGATAATAGCACCAGGTTGAGTTATTCCGGCAGTAATTACTCCTGCCCCAATACTTCCAGCGATTGTTGCAGTTGTATCATTAGGGATATGTTTTTCTGCTATCGATGTCAGTTTGGGAGCCATGAATTGATATCCTACTGCAAAAGGACCTTCTTTGAGTAACGCATTAGCTGAAAAACCACGAAAAGAATTTCGACCAAGATCCCGTATAGCTTGGTAGGTAGTTTTATGTGCATTTTTTGGGTCTTGCAAATAAAGCTGTATGGCATTAGATGGTGTATCTATAAGAGCTCCAGCTATTCCTGCCAAATAAGAAATCAATAGCTGTTGTCTTTGTGAAACAGGCTCGTTTTGATTTTCTGTGATTAGTCTGGTTCCTTGAGATTGGATTACTTTCTGAGCAGCTACAATAGGAGCTTGCGCAAGAGCGCTTACCCCAAATCCATTATACATATGCCTTGGATTGAAAGGTTCATTTTTTATGGCCTGATTCATAGCATATGACATTGGATGGCCAGGAATTAATTCTGTACAAGCCGTAGCAGCACCAACAATGGTACTTTCTGATATAGTTAAATCTCTGCTTTGTATGGAAGCTGTCAAAGTTAGACAAAGCAAGATTATATAGTTATTAGTTTTCATAATAAACTTTCTAAAAAATTAAAATAATAAATATTTATTACTATGGCCTTTGGGCGCATAGTTTAAAAAAGACGAGAAATAAGTTTTAAAAAAATAGATATATTAGTGCTTGCTAGGCACAATTAAAATGAATAAAGAAGAAATTGTTGAGTGATTATATGAAGTAGACAAATAAGCATATTGACCGACTGAGTCGCTCAATTTCATGTAAGAATGTATGCTTTTGATCTTCATATAAATATTAATTTTTAAAATTAAACATACTATTAATCTATTTTAAAATAGCATATAAGTCAACAAGGTAGAAGTTTATTGATTTTTAACTTCAGGATATTTATCAGGATCAGCTAGGCAATAACGTTCTTGGGGGCTATCTTTAGGATGTTCTGCAAAGGTTAAGAATATTCGCTCTTGATAACCGCCTCTTTCATTACGTTTTTTTTCTTGTGCAAGTTCTAAATCTTTAAAAGTTAGATTATGTATATTAAGAAGGGAATCGATGATTTCTTTTATATCAGATAATTCATCTAAGATTTCTTGTTTTGTTTGAGCTTTGTATACTTCAGAAGCTTCTTCGATGAGCTTTATTTTGAGTTGTTTTAAGAAATCTTGGTCATTGAGTTTATAGGAATAAAGTTTTGATCCATTGCTTTCCATCATCTCAATAATTTTATCTCTAACTAATTTATTTTGTTTAAATGTACGAAAGTTCATCTTAGTTTACCAAATTTTATGTAATTGGATTTTTATATAAAAATCTATTTGTAACAAGGGTCTAGTTTATCACAGAGAAAAAAGTTTGGCTATTTTGAAAAAAGAAGAGAGCATTCTTTTACTAAAAATTCTCTCTTCTTATTGATAAACAATAAAAACTTTTTATGTATTACCCCATAAGTAATTTCTAATCTTTTCATGATAGTCATATGAGTAAGTGCTTATGCCTTTTTTTAGATGATCGCGATATTGGGCATCTTCTATAGAAAAAGTTTCTCGGTCGTGTATCTCTGGACCTTTTAAATATTCAGTTTCATGATAAATTTCTTCTGCTTCTTTGTGTTCTTCTGGATTATCTTTAGTTAATATAATTAATTTTCGTTCTATTTTAAGTAAATGGTCTATTTTTTCTTTAATGATGTTAATTGTTTGCTCTTTGCGCTTTCTATGAGATAATTTTGCTTTTTCATTGTCTGTAGTATCATCTTCTTCTAGTTTTATTAAATGATGTTCTATTTTAATCAGACGATCGATATGCTGAAAAGCGCTTTTAATAAGATTATGTTTGCTTACTTTATAGGATTTAATTTCTTTTTTGGATTCATTTTCAATATCATTATCATTTTCTAAGTCTAATTTTTGTAAACGTGTTTTAATTCTTTTTAGATGAATGATATTCTGATTAGCTTTTTTTATTATAGCTTTTTTTTCGTAGCTTAATTTATGTTCGTTTTTGACTTGATCTAAGACGTTATTGACTAAGAGCAATTGCGCTACATTTTGGTGAGATTTATCTAAATTTTTATTGGAATCAAATTTTAGAGATTTTTTATCATTATCTTTAGATGATATTTCAAAATTTAATCCAATCATGCTGATTAAAATTACAGTCCATAATCTTTGCATTATCTTCCCCCTTTTTTATTGATATTATAATTGTACTGCTTTGCAGAGATAAAAAACAAGATTATGAATATAAAAAAATAAGTTTTATGATTTGTAACCGATTTGAGATAAATCTTCAAAGTAGATAGGTTTGAGGTATTGATCAGTATATTCATGGTTTTCAAACTTTTGAAAACTTCGATGAGCAAGGGTTTCAAGTTTATTGAAGGGTATAATTTCTTTGGGCCAGATTATATTGCTCCAGTTTTTAATTTGTTTTTCGTATTTTAGGGCACCATTTCCTTGAATGAGGAAAGATTTTTCTTCTTGTAGCAAGATATTTTCAAGAGTATTGATATTACAAGCTCCAGATTGACTCTTTAATTCAGTTTGTATTTTATAAAATACATGATTTTCAAAGGCATTGAGGATTATTAGGGTATTTTGTTTTTCAATATCTTCTTGAAGTAGATCAAGAGCATTCATTGCTATTAGTGGGACTTGACTAACGCGATGTATAGCATTAATCATAGTTAAAATTGCTCGTAAGGTATTATAAGGACCAGGCCCAACATTGATTCCAAAAAATGAAATGTCAGAAAGCTTTAGATTTTGACTATTAAGTAATTCTTGTAAGGTAGGGATAGTTTGGGCTGTAGCATCAAATTTATGCAGAGTAGCAGCACGAAGAATATTGCCATTTTTGCAAATGGCAACTTCAATTGTTTCATAAGGATATTGCACTATTAAGGAATAAGGCATACGAAATTATTTTTTTTTAGTTTTTTGTTGTTGTAAATATATTCCAAAGTAATCGTACTCTAAAACCTTCTCCTTTTTAAGAGCAATTTTACCACAATTAAGGCACTTCCAGCCTTCAAAATTTAAAAAATGATCAAAGAACATCTGTTGAATCATCAATCCCGAACATTTTCTACATTGCATACTTATCTCCATCTTTAAAGAAGACAAGTAACATGTTAAAAATAATTTTATAAGAAAGTCAAGGTTTAGGTTACGAATTAAATATTCATAGTAATTAAAAGTAGTTTAAAATTATGATAAATATTGAAGATATGTTTGTAAAATAATTGCAGCTGCAATTGAATGTTCATTCACTCCGTCAGTCCTTGCTTTTTTTCCTTGGATATCACGAGCACCTTTGCTTGAAAGCCGTTCATCCCACAAAATTATTTTTTTATCAGGGTAAAGTTTTTCTATTTCATTTTTTTGAGCCAGAACTTTTTTTGTTTGTTCGCTTTCTGTACCGCGCATTGTTTTGGGGTATCCAATAACAAATGTATCTATTTGCTGAGTTTTAACAGTTTCTTCAAGAAAGTTAAATAAATCAGTTGTTTTAACTGTTTTAAAAGGTCGAGCAATAATTTTAAGAGGATCACTTAATGCAGTTCCGGTCCAAACATCACCAAGATCAAGGGCTAAAACTTTCATAAAATTAAACTTTCTTTAATATTTGATTCTTACCTAAGAACCTTTTTGTTTAATTGCTTTTGTGTTACTTGTTGGCATACTTAATTAAAGTAGTTTACATATATTTTTTTGTATTCTAAAGTAAATTGTTTGAATAATTAAGATATATTCTCGAAGTAAGCTTTGAGGGCGAACAGAGTCAGAGTTTTTATATTTTGAATAAAAATTAAAAAAATCTGTTCATTTTAATCGTAAGAGGAAATTATGGATTTTTCTATTTTTTTAATGCAAACATCTGATATTTTATGGAGCATGCCTTTTTTATTATTTTTCTTTGCTGTTTGTATTTTTTTCACTGTTTATTTGAATGGTGTTCAATTTAAATATTTTACAGCAGCCGTCAAAATGATTTTTAGTTCTAATAAAAGTGCTGATATAGGCTCTTCTGGAACATTATCTCCATTTCAAGCCTTTATAAATACTCTTGGTGGAAATATTGGAAATGGAAGTTTAGCTGGAATGCCAGTAGCTATTGCAGTAGGTGGACCAGGAGCTATCTTTTGGCTTTTAGTAATGTCTACTTTTTCTGTAGCTATTCGTTTTTCTGAGGTATATCTTGCTACGTATTTTTCATCTGAGTCAACAGCACAAAAATCTGGGCCTATGTATTACTTAAGTCTTCTTCCAGCAGGAAACATAATATCATTTCTTTTTGCTGTGTTTGGCTTTGGATTTATGATCACTGGTGGAAACTTAATTCAGTGTAATGCTGTAGGTCTTGCATTGTATCGTTCATGGGGTATTCCTCAGTATATAACTGCATTAGTTGTATTAATATCAATGATGTATATTTTACTTGGTGGATCTTCTAGGATTGTCAGATTTTTAGATAAATTAGTACCCATAAAAGTTTATGGATTTTTGATTTCAGCAATTATTGTTTTAGTCTATCATGCTGCAGCGATTCCTCACGCATTGTATCAAATTATTTACTTTGCATTTCAACCGGAGTCATTTTTGGGAGGAGCTCTTGGCCTAACTATACAAAAAACAGTTGCTCTTGGTTTACAACAAGGTACGAATGCAAGCGAAGCAGGACTTGGAACAGCTGCTGTTGCATTTGGAACAACAAAGGGTCAAGATCCAGTTGATTCTGGAATTTTATCTATGTTGAGTGTTTTTATTAATACGCATGTAGTTTGCTTTTTAGTTGCTCTTTGTGTTCTTGCCAGTGGTGCGTATACAACAGGTGAAACAAGTACTGCACTTTTAATTTCTTCATATGAAACAGTATTTGGAGTAGCGGCTGGTTGGATAGTAAGTATTTTAGTTTCCATGTTTGCAATTAGTGTTGTTATAGCATATGCATTTAATGCAAGAATTTGTTGGGATTTTTTAATGCAGGGAAGATTTTCAGGTTTATACCCTCTAGTCTATGCGCTTTGTGCAGCTTATGGAGTTATGATGAATGCTCGTATTGTTTGGGTTTTAAATAGCGTTATGACAGCAAATTTATTTTTGCTTAATGTTATAGGTCTTATTTATTTTGCTCCAAAAATTAGAGCGGGATTATTAAATTATAAAAAACAATAAAAATTCGGATTATCCAATATGTCAGAAATTATATTTCCATCGGTGTATCCAGTAACAAGTCATACTGATTTTATAGGCCAAGGATCTACATTTGTCGCAATTGCAGGAGTTAAGCAAAATGGTATAGATTTTATACCTGTTGCTCTTGAAAAGGGTGCTATTAAAATAGTTGTAGAGTCTCATCTGGTTCTTAGCGAAGAAATTATAAAATTAATAAAAAAATATTCTGCAACATTAGAATTTGTATCAGATGGTAGAAAAGCTTTAGCGCAACTTTCTGCCCAAGCATTGGATTTTCCTGCAAAAAAATTAAAAATTATAGGAATTACAGGTACTAAAGGAAAAACATCAAGTTCTTATATGGCATATCATATGCTCCATGCGATTGGTAAAAAGGTAGCATTAGTAAGTACCATTGAAAAAAAAATTGGATCACAGTTGATTTCAATGCCATTAACTACGCCACTTCCTGATCAATTACAGATGTTTTTAAAAGTATGCGTTGACCAAGGCATAGAGTATGTAGTTCTTGAAGTTTCTGCGCAAGCTTTAACATTAAGACGGATAGAAGGAATAGAATTTGAAGCAGGAGTTTTTACGAATTTTTCTCATGAACATTTAGAATTTTATGAAACGTTATCAGATTATTTTAATGCTAAAAAACAATTTTTGGGATTAATAAAAAATTTAAAAAATATGTTTATTAATAAAGATGATCAGCATGTCGCACAACTTCTTGTCGACAATCCAGAATGTTCATCTTTTTCACTTCAAGATAAAACAGCAACGCTTTATGGATCAACCTATCAAGTAAACAATGAAACTATGTTGCATTTGGCGCTTGAGGGAAAAATCTATGATATTTGCATACCGTTTTTGGGAATGTTTAATGTCTATAATGTATTGGGTGTTCTTGGTTTAATGAAAGCCCTTAATATTGATTTTACGGAATTGAAATATGCGCTTAAAGATTTAGCATATGTTCCTGGCCGTATGGAAAAATATGAATTAAAAAATGGGGCAAAGTGCTTTATTGATTATGCTCATAATCCATCTTCGTTTGAAGCAGTATTATCTACATTACGTTCTATGACAAATCATTTGATTGTTGTTTTTGGTGCCGGTGGAAATCGCGATCCACAGAAACGACCAATTATGGGATCTATCGCGCAAAAATATTGTGATGTTATAATTCTAACATCAGATAATCCAAGAGACGAAAGTCCTGCAGATATTGCTATAGCGATAGAAAAAGGATTTGATCAAAGCAAACATTTTGAGTTTTATAAAGAATTGAATCGTGTTAAAGCTATTGAATTTGCTCATGAATTAAGCAATAAAGGAAGTATTATTGCTATTCTTGGTAAAGGACGTGATGAATATCAGATAGTAGGAACATTAACATTTCCATTTAAGGAACGATCAATTATTAGACCATTTATGATTGAAAATGAAACTAACAACTAATCAAATTTTTGAATTTCAAAAAAAAATTTATGATTATTATCATAAAAATAAACGTGATTTTTCATGGCGCAGTGATATTACGGAATATAAAATTTTTATATCAGAAGTAATGTTGCAACAAACTCAAACATCACGAGTTGTTTTTAAATTTGAGCAATGGATACAAAAATTTCCAGATTTTATATCAGTTGCACAAGCGTCTCAGTATGAAATATTATCTACTTGGCAAGGATTAGGATATAATCGCCGTGGATTAAATTTAGCTCGTGCAGCTCAGATGATAATCGAAGAGTTTAGTGGCAAGTTACCAAAAAATTTAGATGATTTACAAAAGCTTCCGGGAATAGGACCAAATACTGCAGGATCAATTTCAGCTTTTGCATTTAATTTGCCTGTTGTTTTTGTAGAAACAAATATTCGTACAGTTTTTTTATATGAATTTTTTCAAGATCAGCAAATAGTTCATGACAAAGAGATTTTGTCTTTAGTTCAACAGACGTTGGATCAAAAGAATTCTCGTGATTGGTATTACGCACTTATGGATTATGGTGTCTATCTGAAAAAGGAATTAAAAATAAATAATAAAAAAAGTAAGCATTATACTCGTCAATCAAAATTTATTGGTTCTCGCAGGCAAGTACGCGGTGCAATTATTCGTATACTTTCAAAAACTAAAAAATTATCAGAAGATGAGTTGTTTTTTTTAATTGATCAAGAAGTCCCTGGGAATCAGCATTCAGTTGAATCGATATTGCAAGAACTTCTTGATGAAAAATTAATTTCAAAAAAAGAACAAACTATTTTTTTATAGATTTAAAATTCAGCATGATTGAGATTTAATAATCTTTCTTTTTCTTTGCGATCATCTTTGTTATACAGATATTCTTTTTTTCTCTTATTGTTTTCTTGTTCAAGAAGATCAATTATTCCTGGATGGTCTTCTTTCTCATTGTTTGCAAGATCAATAGCAGTTTGATCGATATTAGCACCATGGTTCAGTAGACTAGTTACAGTTGTATAATCATGCTTTTTAATCGCAGAATGTAAAGCTGTATTACCATTTATATCTTTTGCATCAATATCAGCGTGAGAGCTGAGTAGCAAATTTACAATATCAGTTTTTCCTGAATCTGAAGCATGGTGTAAAGGAGTTTGTCCAAAAAAGGATTTAGCTTTGATATCTGCTCCAGCATTAATTAATGCTCTTGTCGTATCAATATTTCTTGATGCTGCATAGTGTAATGGAGTATTTCCATCTTCGTCTGTATCTTCAATGTTTGCATCATGATTTAAAAGAAATTCTATAGTATCTTTATTATTTGAAGTAGCAGCTGCGTGTAAAGCAGTAGTCTGTCCAAAATCCGTTTTTTCATTTACATCAAATTTATTTTTAGTTTTTGGATCAGTTAAAAATAGGTGTAATATATCTGCTTTACCATGCTCAGCAGCGATATGAAAAAGCGTCTGACCGTATTCATCTTTATAATTTATATCAGCGCCTCGATCTAGAAGTTCTTTTACCATATCAACAGTGCTATATTTTGTTGCAAGCATTAAAGGATCTTTGATATCAAGAACATCATTTGGTTCCAGTCCAACATTAAGTAATATTTTAACGTAATTAAGATTATTGTTTTTTATGCAATCAATAAATAAAATTTTCAAAGTAAAATCATTATGTATATCTTCATTTGGTTTTTGTTTTATATATTGATCAATTAATATTTTAAAAATATTAGGGTTATTCTGTTTAAGCATTAATTGCATATGATCTAAATTTATAATAGCGCCATTATCTATAGCATTAGTTACTTTTTCGATATCATTAGAATCAATACCATCATATAACATTTTTTGTAAAGAGATTTTAAGATCAATGTCCTTAGCAAGTTTTTTTAACGCAGCTTCTTGTTGTGCTTTTGTTTTTTTTCTGATGTTTTCTTGTTCTTTATCTGACAATGAAAAGAATGCTTGTTGTTCTCTTTCGTCGGTAATAATATAATTACCAGATTTTTCATAAGAATTGCTTACATTTTTTGTAGTAGAAGTTTTTGTTTTGCTATTGTTCGTATTATTGTTTGTTTTTTTAGTTTTGTCTTTAGTGATTTTTTCGTTTTTGGCAGATTGAGCAGCATTTATATTTTGTAATAATAAAATTTGTACTGATAGTACAAAATAAAATAATATTTTTTTCATGATTATCCTTAAAAAATCTTTGTAAATCGTATATTTAAATAATAAAAAAGACATAGCATTTAGTTTCTTAAATAAGCAATAATTATATTAAAAGTTTGAGAGTCATTTTGTATTTATACTTGCCCAGAGTTTTTTTCATGAGTATGCTAACTGTCATAATCTTGAGGTTGTAACTAAAATGCGTGATAAAATTTCAAACAAATCAGTTTTTATTATAGATGGTTCATCATTTTTATACCGTGCGTATTATGGGTTAAGGCCATTACATACGAGCAAAGGTATTGCTGTACATGCAGTCTATGGTTTTTGCAGAATGATTAAAAAATTGATCGATCAGTTTGAAATTAAGCATATAGTTGTAGTGTGGGATAGTAAGGGACAAACAGAGCGTCATAAAATTTTTTCAGAATATAAAGCAACAAGGCAAGCTCCACCGTCAGATATATTTATTCAAAAAGATTTAATTCAAGAGATAACAGAGTTGCTCGGCATTGCTCAGCTTCAAGAAGTAGGGCAAGAAGCAGATGATTTAATGTATGCATTCGCTAAAAAATGTAACAAGTTGGACTATGATGCTGTGATTGTATCTTCTGATAAAGATATGCGCCAGGCTGTTAATGAGCGTACTATAATTTATGATCCTTTTTTTGATAAAATTATGGATGAAAAAACGGTACCCGAACGATATGGTTTTGAAATATCTAAGCTGCCATTTTATTTTTCGCTTATTGGTGATACTTCAGACAACATACCTGGAGTTAAGGGTGTTGGTGAAAAAACAGCAACAGAATTAGTAAAGCAGTTTGATTCTTTGGATGATTTATATGAAAATTTAGATCAAATTTCAAAAGAAAGAACTAAAAAACTTCTTTTAGAATCAAAAGATAATGCGTATTTGAGTTATGAGCTTTTTTTACTTAAGAATGTGCCAGTTGATCTAACAATTGAGGAAACTTTTTTTGATGAAAAGCAATGGGCAAAAGGATTGTCATTCTTTGAAAAATTAGAATTTAAAAGTTTAGTAAAAGATATTGTGAAGAATCATACAAGTTTTTCGGTAGTCCCAGAATACGCAACAATAAAACACGAACAACTTCATGAAAAATATAATTTTGTGTGCATAACAGACGAAGATTTATTAATTGAATTATGTAAAAATTTAGAAAAAACATCAGGTTTTGCAATTGACACAGAAACAAATGGATTTGATCCATTGCAAGCAAGATTAGTTGGTATTTCTATTTGTTATCTTAAAGGACAAGCTTTTTATATTCCACTTGCTCATGAGTCAGAAAAGCAACTTGCTAAAGAATTTGTTATTAAGTATTTAGGACCTATTTTAGAAAATAAAAAAATTACTAAATATATGCATAATGCGAAGTATGATTTACTTATTTTAAGTTTAGCAGGGTTTGTAGTTGATGGACCAGTTTTTGATACCTTGATAGCTGCAAGCTTGCTTACTAAAGAATGGGAAAAGAATGGATTAAAAGATCTTTCTTTAAATTTATTAAATGAACAAATGATTAGCTTTAAAGAGATCGTTGATCGATACCAGATAGATAGTTTTGAAAAAGTTCCTCTTGAAGGTGCAACTTTATATGCAGCAGCTGATGCACATCAAACATTACAATTATTTGAAATTTTTAAAAAAGATATAGAAACACAAGGCATGCAAGATCTTTTTTATGGAATTGAGCTTCCTGTTAATGATGTTTTAATTGCCATGCAAATGGAAGGAATTTATTGTGATGCTGAAATTCTTTTGCACTTAGGAAAGCAAGTTGAACAAGATCTTTCATTGATAGAAAAAAAGATTTATTCCCAGGCTGGTCAAGAAATTAATTTAAATTCGCCTAAGCAGATTCGGACATTATTGTTTGAAACACTCAAGCTTAAGCCACAAAAGAAAAGTGGAAAAACACAACTTCATTCAACGGACGCTGAAGTTCTTGCTATCTTAGCAAAAGAGCATGAAGTTCCAATGTTATTGCTTGCGTATCGTGAGCTATTTAAGTTAAAAAGTACCTATATTGATGCACTTCCAGGTTATATAAATCCTGTTACGGGCAAAATTCATACATCATGGAATCAGACAATTGTAGCAACAGGGAGACTTTCCAGTTCTAATCCAAATTTACAAAATATTCCTACAGATGGTCTTGAATTTGGTAAAGAATATGATGTAAATATTCGAGAATCATTTAAAGCAAAACGAGGTTGGTCATTTATTTCAGCTGATTATTCGCAGATAGAGCTACGTATTTTAGCGCAATTTTCTGAAGATAAAAATTTAGTTGATGCATTTTTATCTGGCAAAGATATTCATGCACAGACAGCGGCACAGATTTTTTCAGTGGTACCAGAACTTGTTTCAGGTAGGCAACGAGATGTTGGCAAAAGGCTTAACTTTAGTATTTTATATGGACTTACCCCATATGGACTTTCTAAGGATTTAGAAATTTCTTACTCAGAAGCAAAACAGTACATTGATCGTTATTTTGAGCAATATCCAAAAGTACAACAGTGGATGGAGCATGTTGTTCAAGAAGTTGTACGAACAGGTTATACCAAAACATTATATGGTAGACGTCGTTATTTACCTGGAATTTATGAAAAAAATAAAAATTTGTATGAACTTGCACGCAGGATGGCCATTAATACACCAGTGCAAGGAACAGCTGCTGAAATTACTAAATTAGGGATGATTCAGTTTTATAGAAAGAGCATAGAGCAAGGGTTAGAAGCTAAGATTCTTTTACAAATACATGATGAACTTTTAATAACGTGTCCAGATCATGAAATAGAAAAGGCTGAAAAATTGCTTAAAAGCTGTTTAGAGCAGGTTGTGACATTTAAAATACCGTTGAAAGTTTCTATTCGAACTGGTAAAAATTGGGCAGAGGTAACAAAATAAAAGGAGAAAAATGATTAAAAGGTTATTAATAGTTGTTCTTTATGGATTTATAGGATTAAATGCCGTTGTAAAAACAACTAAAATTTTAAATTTTGAGTATCAATTAAATACTGATGATGAAAATATAAAGAGATTTATAAATAAAACAGGTAAAAAGCTTTGGTTTCGTTATAATATCAGACATCCAAAAACAGGTGATTTTGCAGTCCAGGAGCCTATTTTGGTTAACGATAGCTATATAGATGTTGACTTTTCTCAGTTAGGCAAGCAAATATTACCGGCTGGGTATGGAAAAGTTAAAGTTTCTTTAGACGTAGCCAAGGTTACACAAACTCCTGAAAAAAAGATGGATGAGCTTTGCGCTTGCCGATTTAAAAATGGTAAAAAAGATTTATTGATAAGCAGTCAGCAATTTTCTAAAAACAATGAATTTGAGCTTTTTCTTGATTCTAAAGGAAGATTAGTCTGTAAATCTCTTGATTCAAGAGAGTGAAAATTCACGAAAATTCCTTGCTTCTAGTTGACATTTTGTTCGAAGAAAGGCACACTATTTAATGAAAAAAAACTTTTAATTCTAAAAGATATTAAGCAGAATTTAAAACATCTAATCTATAATTCTAAAAATTCAAGGATATACGTATGGCAACCAGTAAATCCGGCGGTTCCACCCAGAATGGCCGGGATAGTATAAGTAAGCGACTTGGAGTCAAATTATACGAAGGTCAAAAAGTTAATGGCGGAGAAATCATCATTCGTCAACGAGGTACTAAATATCATCCAGGTACGCTGGTAGGTCGTGGTGGTGATGATACATTGTTTGCACTTGCTGCAGGTTTTGTAAAGTTTCATCGCGGTTATAAAAATCGTCAATATGTTTCAATTGTTTCTCAATTGTAATATAGTGACTTTTCGTTTGAAATCTTAAAAAAGTAACAATTAGATTCTTATAAAAAATACATTAATCGTATTTTATAAAGCTGAAAAGAGAGTGTTATGTACAAGTATAATTTCCTCAGATATAGTATTCCGAGCGTTTTATTCACATTGGTAATAATTGGTGCAGGTATTGCGAGTTATATCACTAAAGGTGGTTTTCGATATAGCGTTGATTTTGCCGGTGGAACAGAAATAAGGGTTCGATTTCAAAAATCTGTTGACACTGAAGCTGTAAAAAAAGCTATTCATGATGATTGGCAAGGAACAGTTTTTAGTGTTATAGGTTCTCCTGAGTTAATTGTACGAGTACAACAAACCCCAGATAAGGTTTCGGATCTTGATAAAAAGTTGCTTGCGTCAATTGATAAAGTTTCACCAGAAAATCCAGCAACTATTTTGCAAGTAATGAGTATTAGCAGAACAATTAGTGATAATTTGTGGGCAGTCTGGCTTAAGGCTATTGTTATAGCGCTTCTTTTATTGATCTTGTATTTGTCGATCAGTTTTAGATTGGCATTTGCTTTCGGGGCAGTTATTGCGCTTGCGCATGATGCTTTGATTGTTTTAGCATGTTTCTTGTTGCTTGATAAAGAGATTTCTATTGATTTTATTGGTGCAATTATGGCTGTTTTGGGATATTCAATAAATGATACCATTATTGTATTTTCTCGAATTAGACATAATATGAAAAAAATGCATTCAGAGAGTATGTATAATATTGTAAATATCAGTATTAATGAGCGTTTGCGTCGAACAATTTTAACAAGTTTAGCAACGGCTCTTGTTGTTTTATCAATGTTTATTTTTGGTGGTGAAACAATTAGAGATTTTGCGCTTGTAATATTGCTTGGTATTATTTTTGGAACATTTTCTTCTATTTATATAGCAAGTCCAATTATGATGCTTTTGATCAAAAAAAATTAAGTAGCATACAAATAAAAGGGGTAGTTATGCTGCCCCTAATTTTATAAAATTCCGATTTAAATTACAAAGTATAAATTATATGGAGAATCGTTTGCAAAAAACAAAAGAAACAGCAGTACAAGAACAAGAAAGTTCATCTCAGAGTGAACCAACTGTTCCGCAACGTTCTACGTCAACGACAAGAAGTTCAAAGTCTGCTTCAAAAGAGCAATCAACAAAAGAAAAAACAACATCTGATAATGCTTTAAAAGTAAATCAAACTGCTTCAAAAGAAAAATCTAAAAAAGAAGAAGAGCCAGCTTTAGAAAAAACAGAAAATAAGCAAATTGATTCTTTAAGTAAGAACAAAGGTTTGTCGTCACAAGATGAAAAAACAGTTGTTCAAGATACAGCACCTGTAGCGCAAACATCTCAAAGAAATCCAGAAAATAAAGAACAACGAGATTCATATGATAATTCATCAAAGCAGGATTATCGTCAACATAGACAAACTCGTGATAATAAAATGCGCAGAAATAATCAACAACAAGGATATCAGCAACACAAGCGCCATCAACAAACTAATCGTACTTTGAATCAAGCTGATTTGGCGGAAATGCAGACAATCGAGCTTATTTATTATGCAAAGCGATTAGGTATTATTGGATCAAGTTTATTGTCAAAAGATACGCTTGTTAAAACTATTCTTGAGTATCAAGAAAAACCAGAAACAGATATTTTTGTAGCAGGAACTCTTGAAAAATTACCAGATGGATTTGGATTTTTAAGATTTTCAGATTATGACTATGTTTCAGGTCCTGATGATGTGTATGTTTCTCCATCATTTATTCGCAAGTACAATTTACGCACTGGTGATAAGATTTATGGTAGCATTCGACGTCCAAAAGAAGGTGAAAAATATTTTGCACTTCAGACTGTTGAAAAAGTAAATGATCGTGTTCCTGAAGAAACATCAACTCGTTTAAGCTTTGATCGCTTAACGCCACTTCATCCTGATGCTCGTTTTGATTTAGAAACAAATCCAGCATACATTGCAACACGAATTATGAATGTTTTTACACCTATTGGTAAAGGACAACGTGGTCTTATCGTAGCTCCTCCAAAAGTTGGTAAAACGATGCTTTTAAAAGAAATAGCATTAAGTTTGCTTGCTAAGCATAAAGAGGTTCATCTAATTGTTCTTTTGATTGATGAGCGACCAGAAGAAGTTTCAGATATGAAACGTACCATCAAGGGTAAAAATGTTGAAATAATAAGTTCTACATTTGATGAATCAGCAGAACGTCATGTTCAAGTTGCAGAAATTGTATTAGAAAAAGCAAAACGTCTTGTTGAATATGGCCATGATGTAGTAATTTTACTTGATTCTATTACGCGTCTTGCGCGTGCATATAACACTACAGCGCCAACATCTGGTAAAGTTCTTACTGGTGGTATCGATGCTCATGCACTTCAAAGACCAAAAAGATTCTTTGGTGCAGCACGAAAAACAGAAGAAGCTGGATCACTTACAATTATTGCATCAGCAATGGTTGAAACGGGTTCTCGTATGGATGAAGTTATTTACGAAGAGTTTAAAGGTACTGGTAACATGGAACTTCATTTAACTCGTAAATTATCAAATCGTCGTACATTCCCAGCATTTGATATCTTGTCATCAAGTACTCGACGTGATGACCTCTTGTTATCAGAAGATGAACTTAATCAGGCATGGATTTTACATCGTCTTCTTTCAACTATGAATGTGATTGAAGGTATGGAGTTCATCATTAATAAGATGAAACAATATAAGACTAATGAAGAACTTTTTGAAAGTCTTAAAAAATCTGGTGCTACATCGGCCGCAAGTAGTAATAGTGCCGGTAATGGTAATCATAGTTCTTCGAATGGTGATAATAATTAATTAGTAAATTAAATTAAATAATACAAAAGCGCTACTTTTTAAGTAGCGCTTTTTTTTAAATTCATTATAAGTTTTTTATTCTAACTATTTTCTTTTTTTTGTAATGTATTGCTTTGTTTTTCTACCTGTACATTGAACCCATTATGTTGAAAATGAAATTTTTGATAGTGTGAAAGATGTGGATGAGAGAAGAGTAGTAAGTGTGGTAAGCATATGTGTCTAGTTCTATTAGATGCATCAGATGTATATAGTATAGATTGAAAAATTGATAAGATTAAAATAGAAAATAATAATTTTTTAGGCGGCATGTTGTTCTCTTCGTTATAAAGTAAATTTATTATGAACAATAGAAGTATGGTTTCATTACATATTATTTTCAAAAAATATATAGCTGTAAAAATGAGTCTATATTTAAATTATTATTATTTTTTTTCAAGGGCTAATACTCTTTCGTGAAGATTCCATAATCTACCTTCTGTCATAAAAAATTCATACCCTAGTCTTTTTTCTAGATGTTGTCTTGATTCATGCATGTCTTGTATATGTGTTGAAATATTATCAATATCTTTTGCTAATTGAGCTATTTTAGTAGATAGCAAAGAGATTTGCTCTTGTATAATTGTTGAGTCTTCTAAAGCTTGTACACGTCTTTTTAAGCTTTCTGTTTCATCGTGACTAAGCGCTGTTTGAGTTGTAGTTGGATGAACTGTTGATGATCTTAAAGTATTAATATCATCTCTTAAATCTTGTAAGGCCCTGTTTGAATAAGCCTGAATTATTGTAATTTGTGTAATAGTAGTAGTAACTTCTTGAAGTTCTATTCTTGTATTTTCACGAAATAGTTCTAATCCTAAAATTCTGTTGTTTTGCATAATTTCATGCGGTGTTAACGGGGTAACTTGAGATTGAGTTCTTCTCTGTAAAGAAGCACTAGGAATTAAAAATTGTGGAATCAATAAAATTGAAAATAAAAAAATAATTCTTTGCGTTTGCATGATTAAACTCCTTTTTTGAATTTAATTAATATTGAACCTTAAAATATACAACACATTACCATAAAGATAATTTTTAAAAAACTTTTAGATTTAAGTCAGAATATTTTCCTTGCTGTGCCATGTAGTGGCCTACAAATGCTATCATGCCTGCATTGTCAGTACATAATTTAGGAGTAGGGAAAAATAATTGTTTATTAAAATCATTACATGTTTTACTAAGGCGATTTCGTAAATATTTATTACAAGCAACTCCCCCAACAAAACAGAATGACCTAACTTGTGGATATGTTTTAAAAATTTTCTTTAGTTTGTTTTCAAAAATGTCACCAATACAAACAAGAAGAGAACTTGAGACTTTTTGTTTAAACTCGATATCTTCAGGTTTTAAAAATTTTTTAGTTTCAGGATCGTAAGCATTATTTTTTAGAAGATGGTATAAAATAGCTGTTTTTAGACCAGAAAAGCTAAAATTAAAATCTGTTAAATTACCACGCGGGTATTTAAAGTAGTCTTGAAATTCTACTTCGCTTGCAAGTTTTTCAATTACTGGGCCGCCAGGGTAAGGTAAATTCATAAGTTTTGCAACCTTATCAAAAGCTTCACCGGCTGCATCGTCAAGAGTGCTGCCAAGGAGTTCAAAGTTTCCATAGTTGTGAACCAGGTAAAGTGCACTGTGACCACCCGAAGCCGTTAAAGCAACAAAAGGAAATGTAACTTGATTTTCAATGCAAGCTGAAAAAATGTGTCCTTCTAGATGATCAACACCAATTATTTTTTTATCAGCAGCGAAAGCAAGTCCTTTTGCATAGGAAACACCAACCATTAAAGCACCGGGAAGGCCTGGTTTATGAGTGACTGCAATAGCATCAATATCATCAATTGTTTTATTTGCTTTAGTTAGCGCGTCATCAACAATTGTTACAATTTTTACCATGTGTTCTCGAGAAGCTTGTTCAGGAATTACGCCACCCGCATGGGCATGTTGTTTAATTTGAGAAAAAAGTTCATTGCTGCAAAGACCATTTTTTGTAGAAAAAATTGCAGCTCCTGTTTCGTCACATGAACTTTCAATGCCAAGAATAGTTAAATTTGTTTTATTTGAATTCATAATTATGCTGTACGCTTATTATTTATATTTACTGGCAGAGAGTAGTTATCTGTTGGAGCATGAACTGCGTTAATATCAAGAGCAGCAAGTTGGCCAGCAACAATTGCTTTATTAATTTCTTTAGGGCTAGTGGATGATTCTATGGCGATGGTTGGAACAACACGAAAAGCATTTTCTGCTTTCCAGGATTGTATTTTTAGTCCAGCAATAAGGTTTGGATTAAATAAAAAGATTAGGCTATTGAGCGGAATATAGTTATCAGTAAGTTTATGATCAAAAATTGTCCAGCTTAACATAGATCCTTCTTGGGGAGTTGTATCTCTTTTTGCTTCTAGTTTATAACAAATGTAATCAGAGTTGGGAGAAATTTTTAGGCTTGCAAGTGTATTTGCCACTTGAGTACAGTGTGTAACTTCTTTGGTGATAATAACGTAAATACAGTTGGTAGCTGTGTCATCAAAAAAGGAGTATTCTATCGTAGGAATTGATCCATGATTTTCTATTTTTAATCGTTCACCTTTGTAAAAAAGACAGAGATCATCAAAGCTTGCATAGCAAGGAAATTCTATAGATCCTGAAAACATTTTTTTTGTGCTATTGCTTGAATAGAAAAATGATGGAGTTATTAAAAATATTGCAAACAGTATAATTTTATTTTTCATAATTTTTTTATATATAATGTTGCTTAATATTAATTTTTTTTTAATTTTTATTGTTATGCTATACTAACTCTTGTTATAGTATACTAACTTTTTAATTTGTAAAAAAATAAGTTAATAATTCATGAAAGTAGTTATTCAAAATAAAAAAGCATTATTCGATTATGAGATTTTATATACTGTTGAAGCAGGAGTTGTTTTAACGGGTGATGAAGTAAAATCTCTTAGAGCTAATAGAGGTTCTTTAAATGGTTCTTTTGCAACTGTTAAAGGAACTGAGCTTTTTTTACTTAATTGCAATATTCCTTTGTATTCACATGCATATCAAAAAGATGAAGATACTGCAGTCAGAACTCGAAAATTACTTTTAAATCGTGGTGAGCTTAATAAACTTATTGGTGAAGTTTCAAAAAAAGGAATGACTATTTTACCGCTTAAGATTTATTTTAATTCTAAAGGATTGGTAAAAGTAGAGCTTGGAGTTGGTCGACATCGCAAAGCTCATGATAAAAAAGAATTGCTTAAAGAGCGAGATGTTGCACGAGAAACTAGAAGAGAGCTTAAAAAATATTCATAAGCGTTATTAATTTTTTTCAAAATAAAGCGTAAATGCAATATGTATATCTTTGTGTTGTAAAGCTATCTGATGTAGAAGCTCTTAGGGTACTATCTATATCTTCGTTTCTTGTAAAAGATAGAGAAAGATTTTATCTTATTAGTGATATGCTACTTCATGTTGCTGCTTGAATAGGTAATCGATAGGTTGTCGAAATTCAAAATAAAACAGGATAAAAAGCTTGTTTTCTTAGGCATAAGGCTTTACACAAAGCCTTTTTGGAGGTAAAATTTTTATATATCAAAAAATCAGTTTTCTTTTAACTAAAAGGTTTATTCTATGGTGCTTGATATGATGTACATTAGTTTTGCCGCGGTGGCAGGGCTTGGGTTGATTGTTATTGCTTTGCTTAAAGCAAAAATCAATAGCCAAAAGGTTACAGATGAACGTTCTGCTCAAATTGCTTCTTACATACAAAGGGGAGCGATGACCTTTTTGTTAGAAGAGTATAAGTTGATAATTGGTGCATCATTACTTGGTAGTATAGCACTTTGGTTTTTTACTAAAAATATGATAATTCCAGTTGCTTTTATGGGAAGTTCGCTTCTTTCTATGGTTGCAGGTTTTCTTGGAATGCGTGCTGCAACTGATGCAAACGTGCGTACTGCATGTGCTGCAAAGGATAAAGGTGAACGCGCAGCTCTTTTGACTGCTTTTTTTGGTGGTGGAATTATGGGGTTTGCGGTAGCAAGCTTTGGTCTTTTGGGTATCATAACGCTTTTATATTTTTGTCTTGATTATCCTAATTTTTCTCAAATTATTACAGCATTTGCAGCAGGAACAAGCCTTGTTGCCTTTTTTGCACGAGTTGGTGGTGGTATTTATACTAAATCAGCTGATGTTGGTGCAGACTTGGTAGGAAAAGTAGAAGCTGGAATCCCAGAAGATGATCCTCGTAACCCAGCAGTTATTGCAGATAACGTTGGAGATTGCGTAGGTGATACAGCTGGAATGGGCGCAGATATTTATGAATCTTATGTTGGAGGTATGGCTTCTTGTATTCTTTTAGCATTAAGCCTTGGCATGTCTGCCCAGTATTTATTTTTACCGGTTGTACTTTCTGCAATTGGTCTTATTTCATCGGTATTTGGAATTAGCTTTGGTCTTATTATTCCTCAGTCTCCAGCATCTCTTTTGAGAAATTCAACATATGTAGCAATTGCTATTTTCTTGTTTGGCGCATATCAATATATGTCGATGTTTAATATAGATATGGTTTATTTTGTAGCATCTGTTGTTGGTTGCTTGTCAGGAATTATTATTGGAAGCATTACGGAATACTATACAAGCTGTAGTCCTGTTCGTAAAACTGCAGCAAGTGCAGAATCTGGAGCAGCAACAAATGTTATTTATGGTCTTTCGGTAGGTATGGAATCAACAGTTCTTCCTGTTCTTTTAATTAGTAGTGCTATTTTGGTTTCATATGTATATGGTGGTGGAGTTTATGGTATTGCTCTTGCAGCTGTAGCAATGATGGCAACAGTTGGAATTAGCATGACTGTTGATGCATATGGACCTATAGCAGATAATGCTGGTGGTATTGCTGAGATGTCAGGTTTTGGAAAATCTGTTAGAGAAATTACTGATGGCCTAGATGCTTTAGGTAATACAACTGCAGCAATTGGAAAAGGTTTTGCAATCGGTTCAGCAATGATGACATCGGTAGCATTATTTAGCGCATTTGCTCAAGCTGCAAAAATTCAACAGCTTAATGTTTTAGACCCATACGTTTTAGTAGGGGTATTTATAGGGGGAGTTATTCCTTTCCTTATTTCATCCTTTACCATGAGATCTGTTGGTCAGGCAGCATTGTTTATGGTATTTGAAGTTCGTCGTCAATTTAAAACAATTCCAGGATTAATGGAAGGTACAGCTGAGCCTGATTATGAGCAATGTATTGCAATTGCAACAAGAGCTGCTCTTCGCGAAATGATACTTCCTGGTGTTATAGCAGTTATTTCACCAATAATTATGTTTTATACCCTTGGTGTACATGCGCTTGGTGGTATGCTTGTTGGTGCAACAGTAACAGGAATTCTTTTAGCTCTTATGATGGCCAATGGCGGAGGTGTTTGGGATAACGCTAAGAAATATATCGAAAAGGGTAATTTCGGCGGCAAAGGTTCTGATACACATAAGGCAGCTGTAATTGGCGATATGATAGGAGATCCATTTAAGGATACATCTGGTCCAGCTCTTAACATCTTAGTTAAGCTTATGACGATTGTAGCTCTTATTTTAGTTGCATAAGATATTGATTTGATAAAAAAAGCCCCTTATCTTAGGGGCTTTTTTATTCTTTTAATTAAAAATAAATTTTTACTTAAAAGTTATTTTTAATTAAAAATTTAACTTTTTCTGTATGTTTTTTAGCATCTCCTCCAATCAAAACATCAACAATAACACCATTTTTTATGTATAATATCGATGGATATCCAGGTATTTTGATTTTTCCATGGGTAACTTCTTTGACGATCTGTGAAGCATTGAGTCTTTTGCCATCAGCAGACAAAAAGGTAATATTTCTATTTTTCCTTGCGGTCTCTTTAAATGGCTCTTCAAATATTTTGCAATGAGGACAGTTTTGAGAATAAAGTTTGATTATAGTAGGTTTTTTTGAGCTTAAAGCTTTATAGAAATCATCTAGAGTATTTATTTCTTCTACAAGCTCTATCGCTTCGACATAGTGAGTGTGCAAATTAAATGATGAAATGAGATAAAGTCCAAAAAAGACGCGAAACAATTTTTTTGAAATGTCCATAAACCCTCCATTTGTTAACATTTCTTATATTTAAGATATCAATATATCTTTCTATTTGTCAATAAATTGGCTGTATTGAAGGTTAGTTTTATGATTCTGTGGTCATAAGAAAGAAGTAGGGCTTTACAGTCGAAAAACATTTCAGGCAGAAAACATCAAGTGAGGCATTTTTTTTAAAAAAATCAATAAATTTAAAATATTTTTTTACTTGATTATCCTTTTTGATTGGTTTACGATAGATAGCAATTCTTAAGAAAAGATTCTTTATATAATCTTTTTTAAGATTCATGGTAAAATCAAAAAAAGGAGAAGAGGCGTATTTTGGTAGTAATTACCGTCTGTTTAATAATTCTATCTGTAAATTTTGGAGTTTGATGTGGAAACGACAAAGCAAAGTGTTTTAAATAATGCACATGTTATGGTGCAGGATCAAAATGGGCTCATGAAAGAGTTCAATTTGGATAAAGTACATCTAATGTTGCTTTCATCTGTTCAAGGTCTAGAGCAAGATCTTTCTGTTGATAAAATAATGGCTGTGGTACAAAAAAATCTTTTTGATGGAATGAAAGTTTCTGAGCTTGAAAATATTTTAATTTTATCAACAATTCCTTTTATTGAACAAGATCATGCATATAGCCTTTTGTCAGCGCGTCTTTTGCTTAAGCATATGTATCATGATGTAATTGGATATTGGCCAGAAAAAATTAATGCTGCTGATTATAAAAAATCATTTATACAAGGTATTACAACGGGCGTTGAATCTTGTAGATTTGATCAAAGACTTTTGGATTTTGATCTTGCATATTTAGCAACAAACTTAAATTGTGACAATGATAACTTGTTTGATTATATTGGTCTTAAGACATTACATTCAAGATATCTTAAGAAAAAAGATGATGTCGTTTTTGAATTGCCGCAATCATTTTGGATGCGTATTGCAATGGGACTTGCGCTACTTGAGCAAGATAAGAATAAAAAAGCAGTAGAGTTTTATAATATTATTTCACAGCTACTTTTTATGCCATCAACTCCAACTCTTTTACATTCTGGGCTTGAACGTGCACAATTGAGTTCTTGTTATTTAACATACATAGCAGATGATTTAAATCACATTTTTAAATGTATGAGTGATAATGCGCAGATGTCAAAATGGTCTGGTGGCGTTGCAAATGACTGGACAGCTCTTCGTGCAACAGGCGCATTGATTAAGTCTATTGGAATTCCAAGCCAAGGAGTTATTCCTTTTATGAAGGTTGCAAATGATACTACTGCTGCAATTAATCGTAGTGGAAGTAGACGTGGTGCAGTTGTTGGGTATATGGAATGTTGGCATTTTGATTATGAAGACTTTTTAGATCTTAAAAGAAATACTGGAGATGATAGACGAAGAACTCATGATATGAATACTGCGTCATGGATTCCAGATTTATTTATGAAAAGAGTTTTATCAGATGAATCATGGACATTATTTTCTCCAGAAGAAGCACCTGATTTACATGAATTATATGGAAAAGCTTTTGAAGACAGATATGTGCATTATGAACAAATGGCATTGGCTGGAAAAATTCGTCTATTTAAAATTGTTTCAGCAAAAGCTTTGTGGCGTAAGCATTTAACCCGCTTGTTTGAAACTGGACATCCTTGGGTAACATTTAAAGATCCAAGTAATATTCGTTCGCCACAAGATCATGTTGGTGTAGTTCATTCATCAAATCTTTGTACGGAAATTACTCTTAATACAAGCAAAGAAGAGACTGCGGTTTGTAATTTGGGTTCATTGAATTTGGAAATGTTTATTGATGACAAGGGAAATATTCAAGAAGATAAAATTGCTCAAACAGTTGCAATAGCTGTTCGCATGCTTGATAACGTAATTGATCTTAACTTTTATCCAACCAAGGAAGGTCAGGTTTCAAACTTTAGACATAGGCCGATAGGGTTTGGAATAATGGGGCTTCAAGATGCGTTATACAAAATGAATATTTCTTTTGACAGTCCTCAAGCTCTTGATGCTTCAGATAAGCTTACAGAGATTGTTTCTTATAATGTTATTTTATCTTCATCAATGCTTGCCAAAGAGCGTGGCGTGTATAGTTCATATAGTGGTTCTAAGTGGGATCGTGGAATTTTACCAATGGATACGCTTGATCTTCTTGAAAAAGAACGTGGTATGCCGATTCAGCGGTTTGGTAAAGTAACTAAAGATTGGACAACGGTTCGAGAAGCTATCAAAAAATATGGTATACGTAATTCAAACACAATGGCAATTGCTCCAACAGCAACAATTTCAAATATTTCTGGCTGTTATCCATGTATTGAACCAATTTATAAAAACTTATATGTGAAAGCTAATTTTAGTGGTGATTTTACCATTATTAACAAGTATTTAGTGGAAGATCTAAAAAAACTGGGACTTTGGAATCAGCAAATGCGTGAGTTGTTGAAGTATTTTGATGGCAGTGTTCAACAGATTCCAGGAATACCTGAAGAAATTAAAGCAAAATACAAAACAGCATTTGAGTTAGATCCTCTTTGGATGATTCAGATTACTGCATCTCGTAGTAAATGGATTGATCAGAGTCAATCACATAACGTTTTCATGCAAGGTACATCAGGTAAATTATTGAATGATATTTATACGTTTGCATGGCAGACTGGTATGAAAACAACGTATTATCTAAGAAGTCTTGGAGCTAGTCAGATAGAAAAATCAACGCTTGATGCAGAAAAATATGGATTTACTCAAGTAAGAAATTATCAAGCATCGCAACAAGAAGCTTCACAAGATGTGAAAAAAGAGGATAATGTTCAAGAGCGTCAGGAACAAGAAGTACTTGATCAGGTAGCAGGACAATCATGTCGACTTGATAATCCTGATTGTGAATCTTGTCAGTAAGTTTTTATAGAAAGGCAAAATTATGGCAATTATTCATGATACAAAAACAGATCCTAACAAAATCTTACCGATGACATATTTATGGGCAAGGACTTATTATAAAAATGGTGTTGCAAATAACTGGACACCAGAAGAAGTTTCTATGCAACGTGATGTTGAGCAATGGAAAACTCCAGGGGTAATAAGTGATAAAGAGCGTGAGCTTGTATTATTAAATCTTGGTTTTTTTTCAACAGCAGAATCTTTAACAGCAAATAACATAGTTCTTGCTGTATATAAGCATGTAACGAATCCTGAATGTAGACAATATCTTTTGCGACAAGCTTTTGAAGAAGCAATTCATACAGATACTTTTATTTACTGCTGTGATACATTGGGCCTTGATCCTGATTATATTTATACTATGTATCAAAATGTTGAAATTATTAAAAAGAAAGATGATTTTGTGATAGGTCTTACAAAATCTTTAATGGATAATAATTTTGCAATAGTTGATGCAAAAACTACTCAAATGTTTATTCGTGATTTGATTGGTTTTTATGTGATCATGGAAGGTATATTCTTCTATGCTGGTTTTGCCATGATGCTTTCTTTAAAGCGTCATAAAAAAATGGTTGGAATTGGTGAGCAGTTTGAATATATCATGCGTGATGAAAGCCTTCATCTTGCATTTGGTTGTGATTTAATTAATACGATTATCAAAGAAAATCCTGAAGTGTGGACTGTTCAATTTCAACAAGAAGTTGTTGATTTGATTAAGAACGCAGTAGATCTTGAAAAAGAATATGCGATACAAGCATGTCCGGATGGTCTTCTTGGAATTACAAGCAGGCAGTTTTGCGAATATGTAGAGTATATCGCAGATCGTCGTTTACTTCGCCTTGGTCTTGAAAAAGTATACAAAGCAGAAAATCCATTTTTATGGATGTCTGAAGCTGCTGACTTGAGTAAAGAAAAGAATTTCTTTGAGACACGTGTTACTGAATACCAAACAGGTGGCTCACTTGAGTGGTAAGTTATTTTAAATGATAAAAAAAGCCTTAGCATACGCTGAGGCTTTTTTTATTTATATTAAATATTTTTTTGTTATTAAGCGGAATAATTTTGATTGTAGTATTATTAAAATATTTTTTCATTTTATTATAGCATTGTGCATGAGGCGTAACTATAAAGTTTTTACAGTTAAATTGCTCAGCGCACTGTTTAGCAATTTTTGTTATCCTTGTGCTTGGTTTGCAAAAAATAATGGTATCAATTGTTGTAAATCCAGTGTGATAGATAAGATTTGGCAGCACCGTATAATCTAAATTGGTAAACATATTTTTTCTGGTACATAAGGCGCCGTTATCGATTAAGTATGTTTTATTTGCAATATTAATTGTCCATAAAGGCAGATTACCAATTTTTTTAAGGTTCATTTTGGCAGTAAATCTTGGTTGAAGCAAGATGAGTATGGTCCAGCATATCGTTAAAAAAATAAGAGAGATTTTTTGAGTTGGTCGGATCATTATATACCATGTAATGATAATGAAAGCTATTAAACAACTGAGCCAAATGGAACAAATAGGAAATCCAATAAGCCAGGTTGGTTTTGCAAATGTTAAAAGGTATAACCAAAATTGAGTAAGTTTTTGTAAGATATATTCAAAAAAAGCCGATGGAATATGAGTGATAATGCAAATTGTAGTAACACAAGAGAACCATAAAAAAATAATTAAAAGTGGTGTAAAAATAAAATTTGCAATTGGCCCCATAATTGAAATAGGAATTCCCCAGAGAGTAAGAAGTGGTAGTGATAGAAGTGTAATAAAAAACTGTATTTCAAAAAATGAAAAGATATAGTTTTTAATAGTTTCTTGGATATGTTTAGGAATTAGCATGAGAATAGTATTTATGCTTGTAATAAATGAAATTTAATAAAAATATTTTTCCAAAAGATTTTAGTTGCACCTGATATAGGAAATTGATTTATTTCTTGTTTTAAAATCAACACTTTATCCATAGTGTTTTGCATTATGGTAAGATCAGAACGGTTGTTGTGTGATTTTTTTAATTGATTGTAAAAATAAGCAAATAAATAATCGACAAGATCTTTTGAATTTTGAGGATTGATTTGTAATTTATCAATAATTTTTAAAAACTGTTGAGGATTTTTTAAATTATTTTGTGTAAAAAGTTCTAATAATTCTTGGTATTTTTCGAGTTGTGTTTGATTTGTAAATTCTTGAACTAAACAGCGTGAAATAATCGTTGGTAAAATAGTATCAGTTCGTGATGCTAGGAATATAAAATGGTATCCTGCATGAGGTTCTTCTATAGTTTTTAAGAGTCGATTACTGCATGATGGAGTAAGTTCATGAGCTTGGGTAAAGATAAAAAATCTATGTTGGTTTTCATCTAGTTTAAAGCGTACCTGTTCAAGCACATTATCAATATCTTCAAGATTATAAGAGTCTTGAGGGATTATCCACGTAATTGATGGATGTTGGTATTCAGTAATTTGGGTACAAATTGTACATTTTAAACAACCATTATCTTTACACAATAGTTTTTGAAACGTATGCATTAAGTGATTGGTAAGAGTTTCATGGTCACCAATCCAAAGATGTGTAGGATGTTTTAATAAGATTTTATACATAGCTTTTTTCTTTGTTGAGGTATAAGTCCATTATTTTTTTATATACAAAATCTGCAATTATATCAGCATCATCTAAAGCATTAATAATAATGACGTTATCTCTATCTTTAAAAAGAGTATCAAAGGCATAAACAAGTTTATCAAGATGAATAAGTAATTCTTCTTCAAATTTATCACTTAGCCCACGTATTGCTTGAATGCGTTCTTGTGCATCACGTGCTGTAATTTGAAGATAAAAAACAAGATCCGGTTGCATATTTTGCATGCACCAATTATTAATTGTAGTTATTTTATTTAAATCAATTTCTTTTAAATATCCTTGGTATACAACTGATGAATCAGCCATGCGATCAGAGATGATTAAAGCTCCATTAGTGAGCTTTGGAATAATAAATTCTTGAAAATGTTGTGCTCTATCAGCAGCAAAAAGTAAAAATTCAGCAAAAGGGCAAAGAGGAGTTTCTTTATTTAAGATGATGCTGCGTAATTGTTTTCCAATTTGGGTAGCTCCAGGTTCTTTAGTGAAAAAAACAGAAATATTTTCTTGTGTGAAACGTTGTTCTAGTTTTTTTAGTAAAGTTGTTTTTCCTGATCCGTCTACACCTTCAATAGTACATAAAATGCCAGGAAGGTTTTTATTATTAGGAAAATTGATAATAGTATTGTTTAAAATTGTAAGAAAAATGATAAGGAATATGTTTTTTTGTAGCATTTTATTTTTTCTTTGTTACATTCAATGTATTGTTTTATCGTAACATAAAATTCAAAAAATAATAAAATTATTTTGTATATAAATTTAGGGGTGAAAATGTTATTACTTTCTGTTTTATTTTGCTTTAACTTTTCTTATTGTTCTCAGGCGCCAAATTCTAATATTTCCCAAGGTGCTATTGAAACAATTAAATCTGATTTAGAAAAAACTCAAGCAGGATATGTTCAAGGGTTTAGTACTTTAGATATGCCTTTATCAGGATTATCTTCTTATGAAGTTAAGGTAAAATTAGTTATTGTTAAGCCAGATAGACAACCAGAAGAAGAATTTTCTTCTAGTGTAACCCAGTTATTAAGAAATGCTGGAAATGAAATAGGTGAAAAGGTAGAAGATATAAAATTTTTAGAAGGTAAGATGGAAACTCTTGTTTCTCAAGATTATATTCAGGCCATTAAGCCTTATTTGGAAAAATTTTATGCAGGATATGATGAAGAGTTGAATCCTGTTGCTATCTCTCCATTTACAGCTGCCGCAGCAGAATCATCTATATCTACACTTTCAGCTGTAGGAAATGCCATTGAAGATGAATTAGGTAGATTGATTCTGTCAAAAAAGAAGAGACGTAAAATTACTGAAGTCGCTGATTGGGTAAAAGATTTTTATGAACCACGTAAAAAATTATTTTCTGAAAAATGTCCCCAAGTAGTTAGTATTTCTGATAGTGAATATATGTTGTATGTTTTACAAGGGTTATCTAAATTTGTGACTACAGAAACTGATGAAGAAAGTGATTTACCAGATAAAAATATACAACTATTAAATTTTTTCATGTCTTTTTATAAAGATGTTTTGATTCCGACAAAGCATGCTTTAATTCAAAAAACATCTGAATATATTCAAAGAGGTAGAGTCAGTCTTGACTATAAAATTTCTGATGAAAAGTATTTTGATGCAGTTCTTGATGTATTATCTAAGCATACTTGTTTGAATGATATAAACGTATTAAGATTTGAAATTATTGATAATTTTATAAATATGCTTGAAGAAGATGATCAATTGATTGCTCAATGGAAGGCAAAAAAAACTGTAGAATATTTATCTAGGTGTCAGATTTCTGAATCTGAATTTGCAGCTTTGTCATTTGGTAAGCAAAACGCGGTATTATTTGTAGCATCAATATTAGATAGTCCAATAGGAAAGCAATATTCAAAAGAGCCATCGAAAGATCATAAAAGATTATTGGATGATTTATTGCAAGCCATTAAACCATTACAGAGATCTATAAGTGAATCTAATCAAGCTCTTATACAATTTAAAAATTCACCTTTTAAAGAAGAGGTTTTTAGTAATTGTGAAGAAATTATATTATGTGGAATGATTAAAGCTTTATCTAAAAAAGAGTTTAATAATCTAAGATATCAGATTCAGAAAGATAAAATTATTTGGAATAGATCTTTATTAGAAGGTATTTTGGAAGGAATTCGGGCAGAACTAAGAAGTTTAAGAGCAGATTTTTTTAAGAGGCCTGTTTTAGCTTCTAAGAAAAAAAATGAAGAGAGAGCTGAGCGAGATAAGGATGCTCAAGTTGCACGAAAAAAAGAAATCGAAGAAGAACTACGTTTAGAAAGAAAACGTCAAGAGGAAGAAGCAAGTAGGGTTAGTGCAGTTGTTGCGGCACAACGTGCTGCTCAGGCTGAAAAAAAAGAATCCTCATTGCAAAAAAAACGGGAAGAAGCATTAAGAATTGCGCGTATGGCAGAAGAAAAGAAGCAGTTAGAGCTATTTTCAGAAGAAGAGAAAAGAAAAAGACAAGCTTTAAAAAATAGTGAGTTGAATGAACGCAAAAGAATCGAAGACCAAAAGGATGAAATATTGCGTCAATTTAGGCTATTGCTAGAAAATCAACGAATAAGATATATTAAAGAAGTTGGCGATAATTGTGATCGGATGCTTGAAGAACATAGTAAGAGTTTACAAGACGCTTTAGAAGAGAGCATACAAGCTTTTCAGATGCGTCAACGCAGAATTTTAAATAAAAATATACGAAAATATTGTTCCAAAATATTGACTCCTCATGGATTTATCCATAATCCATATGCTCAATCTTCATACGTATTTACTAAGAAAAAGGATGATGCTTTATAAATCTTATAAAAACTATTGATTTTTGTTGGTTTAATAAGATATCTTAGTATTAAATGTATAGTAATTATGGAGGTTTACTATGAGTGATTGGAGACAAAGTGGTATGAGGCCGCTTATTGATCGTAAGCGTGGCTGTCGTTATTGTCCTACGTCTGGGATTGTTAAAAAGATTCATGATACGGTTTCGCGTGTTAAAAAGCATTTCCAAGATTTATGGTCAAAACACAAAAAGAAGTAAGTACAATAAGTTTAGCTTATTAAATTACTTCGATACCTTGAAAAATATCCTCTTTATTTGGTAAAGTTACTTTGAAAAAAGTGAAATCCAAGTAAGGGGGATTTTTTATGGAACATAAGATTTCGATGATACTCAAATGTTTTTTAGGAATAGTTTTTTTTGTTGTTTGTTTGTGTGGATCTGTTTCTACAGCATCTAATACTTTAAAAAAATATCAACTTAGCTCAACTACTCAATTTTTGCCAGAAGGACCTTTGTTGAAACTCACATCAGTTGAAAATGATACGGAAAATTGTGAATTTAAGATTTTTTATGGATCGGATGTTTCAAGTGGTTTTGTCTTTGCAAAAACAATTTTTAATTTTGATGCAGATAAATCTCCTATTTTAAACACAGAAAATATGGTAGTGCTTAAATGCAGTAAAGGATCATTTTTCCCTGTTTTTATTAAATATTCTGGTGCTGCAAGTGGTCAGGTTCCTGAAGGATTTGAAGGACCTTATTGTCTTTCAATGTGGTTGTCTCATCCTCAAGTACCAGAAACTTCTAAGGTTTATGTTCGTTATGTAATTAAAAAAGGAGCTGATGGGCATATAGGGATTAAAATTGGTAAAAAGGGAGATTATCGATTTGTTGCCCATCAAAATGTGCATTTTTTAGTATAGGATCTAGATGAACTATAGATTTTTTTTATTATTATTGATTTCTGCAAATGCTATATTTTGTTCATGGTGCTCAGAAGGATTAACGTATCAAGAACGTTTACATCTTGCCATTTTAACAGAGAGAAGAGCGGCTCAAGTTGTTAAAGAAATGAGAGCAAGGTTAAAATTAAGATCAACATCTGTTTTGACAGTTAAGCAACTAGCAGAGGAAAGAAGAGTTTGTCTTACAAGGTTAGCACAAAATAGAGTATTTACAGCGCAATATCAAGCAGCATCATCAGCACGATTATCTGTTCCTAAGAAATTAGTGAAATCGAATATAAATTAAAATAGGGGTTGATGCATGTTGTTTTTTATAATAGTAATGTGTTTTTGTATTGAAGTCATGAGTTCTGAATTTGAACCTGAAAAAAAATCGCAAAAATTATTAGGATCAACAGAGAGCCTTTTAGGTTCAGGTTTTGGAATTCCAGAAACATTTCCTCAACAACCTTCTGCTACATCAAACACTAATTTACTAGCTAAAAAAACATCTAATATTGAAGGAGAAACATTAGCATCTGATAAGCAAGTAGTTCGAAGGGGATCAGTTTTAGATCAATCAATAATGAATGCCTTAGAGCTTTCTCATTCTGTATATAAAATTCAGTCCTCAAGTAAACAATTACCAAAAGCAGCAAAATCAGCTGTTTCGGGGGATAATGCATCAGTATCTCAACAACCAAAAGGTCAACTTAAAAATCAAGTAAGATTTGTAATGTTGCCTGTGTTCAACCAAGGAGCAGGAGCACAATGTGGCTATCACGCATTGAAAAATGTTTTAATTTTTATGCTCAATGAAAGTCAAAATAATTTAATAGACCCTTTGGCTTACGAAGAAAAGATGAAAATATGGGGACCAATAATAGCACAACGTAGAAAAACACCTGATATTTCTTGGCTTCAAGGACAAGAAATAGATGAATTAATTGGACCATATCAATCAGTAGAAAATCCTATTATTGTTCTTGAGCGCTTGCAAGGCGAATCTCAATTTACTGACATTCAGTTACGTCCAATACAAAGTTTACTTAGCCAAGATGATGCAAAGCTTGGAATTGTTTGGAATGTTGGTGGTTCAGGAAATCATTGGGTTGGTTTAGTAGCGGTAAAAAATCAGAGAACTATTACCATATATCACATGGATTCGATCGGTCGAGCTATGGATCGTCGAGATCAAGAAATTCTACGTGATTTATTTGCAAGTAATCCAGAAGAAATAATAGCAAGAAATAATGAATTAGGAATGATTCATCGCATGAGGAATGATTTGGATAAATTGCAAGCAAAATTGAATATATTTCAAAATCCAAATAATGACAATCATTATATAAAGTATATTGGATGTGAAAACAATGAAGGTACTTGGCGTAATAGTAGTGGAAAGGCCAAGCGTTATAAATCAGGATTAGATTGTAGCACAATGAATCAAATTTATAGAGGATCATGGCTTGTTGTAGGTCAAAAAGAAGAATTGTCTGTGTTTTATCCAGGTGAGATGCTGGTAAGTATTTATAATACTTGTTTAGTTTCTTGGAGGGATTACCAACATTGGCCAGAACAAATACAAAGACAGATTACTAAGTTACTGATTGATTATTTTGGAATAGCTAGTGGAAATCAAAAAGAAAATATGTTAACAAATTTAATAGCAGAAGAATTTGATTTGATGGGAAGCTTGGAAGATATTTTAGCAAAATTGCCTACAACGCAAGCAGAACATCGTAGAATTAGAGAACTTGCTGCATATTTGATAATAGGTAATTAGAAAAAAAAATTAATAAAATAAGGATGAGTATATGAAAAAATTATTAGTTTTACTTGTGACAGCAACTCAAATTTTTGCAGATGAATCAGGATCTATCTTTAGTCGTTTACATCAAGGTATTATGGATCGTTGGAACGCATTATCTGAAATGCATAAAATGATTTTGGGAGCTTTAGGAATTGTTGCAGCAATTTGGATTTTATGTCGATTGATGTCTTGCCGTGGTGGTAAATGCTGTGGATGCGTCGGTAATTGCTCTTGCTAGAAATAGTATAAATAGTAAAAAGACCCTGGATTTCCAGGGTCTTTTTTACTTCATTAACTCTGTATTCTGTAGTAAAAAATCTAAACAGATCTTACTCCAATTTTCCATATTGTCATATATTTTTTTGCATTCATCAATAGTCATTAAAAGTCCACTTTTATGTTCATCTTTGATGCTAATTTGTTCAGAATTTCCAGAGATAATCCATATAATACCCATATGAACTTTACCTACATCAGAGCTATCGTCATTGAGTATTCCAATAGGAGTTGCTTCTATAGTTCCGTGATAGTTTACTTCTTCTTGAAATTCTCTCATTGCCCATTCGAGTACATTATTATTTTGAATATCATCTTCTCGAATGTGTCCTCCAATGCCTAAGCTAAATTTACTTGCAAGGCGTTGTTCGGAAGCTGTTTTTTTACGTTGCATTACAAAAAGTTTTTGATCGAACGTAAACAAAAGATAGGGAATAATTTGTTTATGAGAAAAATCTGTTTCAGCATGTGAGCGTGGCATAAAAGAACCGTGTTCTTGAACTAAGGTAGAGATATCAGCAAAAGCTTTTTGATTGATACCTTGCCAAGAATCGATTTTGGAAAATAAATTTTTTGTTGATATAACCAAGATTTCTTCACTCAAGTGAAGATTATTATTAGTTTGTAATCCTTGAATTTGCATAAGGCTACTACTTTCTTCAGGTAAAAAACGTGTGGTATGTTACTGCTCTTTTTTCCCATCGTTTTTTTGATACGTCTTACAATAAAGAATTACAAAAAAAAATCAATCTTTTTTGCAGGCAATTTAATAGTGCGTTATACTGAAAATAATAAAAAATGTTTACCATTACACAAAAAGGTCATTGATATGTCATATAATTTTCATGATATTGAAAAAAAATGGCAAAAATTTTGGCAAGAAAAACCATATGGCGTAGCAAAGCCAACTAATTCAGGAAAAAAATATTATTGTTTAGATATGTTTCCATATCCATCAGGTTCAGGACTGCATGTAGGGCATTGGAGAGGATATGTTTTATCTGATGTGTATGCACGAGCTAAAGTGCTACAGGGATATAATGTTTTACATCCTATGGGATGGGATGCATTTGGTCTTCCAGCTGAAAATGCGGCAATTAAAGAAGGTAAACATCCAAGACCAGTAACTGAGCGCAATATTGCAGTGTTTAAAGAACAGCTTAAAGAAATTGGCGCGATTTATGATTGGACTAAAGAGCTTGATACAACTGATCCAGATTATTACAAATGGACGCAATGGATCTTTTTGGTAATGTTTAAGCGTGGACTTGCATATGAATCGATGATGCCTATTAATTGGTGTCCATCATGTTTGACTGGCCTTGCAAATGAAGAGGTGGTTAATGGTGGATGCGAGCGTTGTGGTAGCAAGGTTGAGCCACGTCAGGTTCGTCAATGGGTTTTAAAAATAACTGAGTATGCAGAAAAACTTTTACAGGGTCTTGATAAACTTGATTGGCCTGAAAAAGTTAAGCTTATGCAAACCAATTGGATTGGCAAAAGTTCAGGGTTATTGTTTACATCACCTGTTAAAGATTCAAATTTAAAAATTCAAACGTTTTCAGCGCATTTTGAAGCATGTTATGCAGATACATTTGTCGCTATTGCCCCTGATCATCCATTATTGCCAGAACTTCTTGAAGGTGTAGCAAATCGATCTGAAATTGAAGCATTTTGCAAAGCGCTGACAACTAAACGTCTTGAAAAACATTATGATGAAAAAAACATAGAAGGTATTTTTACCGGTCGTTATATTGTTGACCCTCTTGGGAATGGTGATCTTCCGATTTGGGTAGCAAGTTTTGCATTGGCTGATTATGGAACAGGAATTGTGAAATGTTCAGCACATGATCAACGTGATTTTGATTTTGCAAAAAAGTATAATATTCCACTTAAGATTGGTATTGTTCCAGAGAATCAAGATCTTAGAAAACAAGTTGAAAACTTTGAAATCTGTTTTTCTGATATGGAAAATGGAATTCTTTTAGAACCAGCACCATTTAAAGATAAAAAGGGTTCAGAGGTTCGTGCTCAGTTAATTAAATATTTGGTTGATCAGGGACTTGCTCAAGAAAAAGTAAGCTATAAACTTCGTGATTGGATTTTTTCTCGCCAGCGCTATTGGGGTGAGCCAATTCCATTAATTCATTGTGCAAAATGTGGTGTAGTACCAGTGCCAGAGTCTGAGTTACCAGTTAAGCTTCCTGATGTTGAAAAATATTTACCAACAGGAACAGGCGAATCACCACTTGCTGGAATTGAAAGCTGGGTAAATACTAAGTGTCCAAATTGTAAAGGTGATGCAAAGCGTGAAACGAATACAATGCCACAGTGGGCTGGATCATGCTGGTATTTCTTGCGATATCCAAACCCTCAGTTTAAAGATGCAGCTTTTAGCCAAGAAGATTTAAAATATTGGTTACCAGTTGATCTATATGTCGGTGGTGTTGAACATGCGATTTTACATCTTTTATATTCACGTTTTTATGTAAAAGTTTTGCACGATGCAGGATATTTGCCATTTGATGAACCATTTACGCAATTATTTAATCAAGGAATGGTTTGTAAACTTTCTGAAAAAACAGGGTTAGTTGAAAAAATGTCAAAATCAAAAGGAAACGTGGTAAATCCTGATGAAATTGTACAAAAATATGGTTCAGATGTTCTTCGAATGTATATGCTTTTTATGGGACCACCAGAACTTGATTGCCAATGGCAAGATGATGGTATTGAAGGAATAAAACGCTTTTCAAATCGTTTTATTACATATTTAGAACAAAAAGATTCAATGCTTTCTCTTGGAAAATCAGAAGATATCAAAGTAACTAAATCAGTTCATAAACTTATCAAAGAAGTGCAGGAGCGCATTACGTATTTTAAACCAAATACAGCAATTGCATCATTTATGGAATGGACAAATTTGGCAATGAAAGAAAAAATGCAGTTGAGTCATGACTCAATGCAAAAAGTTTTAACATTGTTTTCTGTTTTTGCACCGCATGCAGCATCTGAAATGCTTCAAACTGTTTTAGGTCTTAGTTTAGAGCAATGTGTTTGGCCACAGTATGAACAATCTTTGGTTGAAGAAAATGAAGTTCACTATGCAATTCAGGTAAATGGTAAACTTCGCGCAACACTAAATTCTCAAAAAGGTTTACATAAAGATGAGGTTGTTGGGCAGGCACAATTATTAATTACAAAATGGCTTGAACAAAAAACAGTAGTTAAGGTCATATTTATTCAGGACCGTACCATTAATTTTGTAGTAAAAGAATAATAATCAAAAAGGAAGTAGCTGTTTAAAAGTAGCTGCTTCCTTTTTTTATCAACAGTGAAAAGCTTGATATGAAAAAATTGATAATGATTTTTTTATTTTGTATAAAATCAGTATATTTTTCGGCTTGCGATTTCGATAGTTTTCCTCAAGGTGTAATTAGTTTATATGATCTTGAAACTATTCATTTTTTAAAAGCAAAAGGTTTTTTTGAAAATTATTATAGTGCAAATGGTAGGTATACGTGCGTTACTGTTAGATCTGAACATGAAATTGCACTATTAAATTTTAGAAAACAACGAACTAAAGAGTTACAAGTAATACGCGAAGAATTAGATAGTTTAAAAAAAATGTTATTGTCGTTGGGAATTATAAGAATAAACGAGCAGAAATTAAATATAGAAGGCGCGATTAGTATATATTCTCAAGGGTTGATTCCTCAAAGAGAACGTGAAGAACAATTAAGTTCGTTGGTTTTTTTTCAGCAATATGATGACAGATGGCAAGATTTAGCGAATGATATTCAAGCAACTAGTAATCGAATAGCTAAAATGAATTGGTAAAATTATATAAAAAGGGATAGCATGAAAAAGCAAATTTTTGTAATGGGTGGTGGAGGGTTTACGCGAGATCATGATTTAAAATTAGAACAATTTTTATTATCATTAGCTGATCTTAAAAATCCTAAAATTGCTTTTTTGCCACAGGCAAGCAATGAATCTCGTGATTATATTCTTAAGTTTTATCAATCATTTTTATCATTGGGTGCACAGCCATCATGGGTATCCTTGTTTGGCAGAGTTCAACCGGGTTGGAAAGAACAACTACTTAATCAAGATATCATTTATGTAGGTGGTGGAAATACGCGTAGCATGTTAGCACTTTGGCGTGAATGGGGCGTTGATACTGTTTTGCGTCAAGCTTACGATAAAGGAATTGTTTTATCAGGACTTAGTGCAGGAATGCTTTGTTGGTTTGCTGAGGGTATTACAGATTCTGTTTGGCCGCTTGGTGTGGTTCAAGGATTAAATTTAATTGAAGCCTCTGCTTGTCCTCATTTTGATACAGAAGTTGAGCGTCAAGATTTTTATATTAATTCTGTAGCTGATAAATCAGTTATGCCTGGATATGCTTTGTATGATGATACAGGAGCTCTTTTTGTTGATGGAAAATTTGCTAAAGCGGTAAAAACAAAAGTTGGTAAAAAAGTAAAATTTATTGATCGTGATGGCGCAAAAGTTATTGAAACAGAGCTACTATAAATAATTATTTTTTAAATACCAATATGCAATAGCCATTGTAATTGCGATAGCAGAATAGCTCATGTTTTTATGATATGATTGATTGTATGTTTTTAAAACATCTTGTTGATATTTTGTAATTGTATCAGGAATGTTATTTAAAACGTTAACAAGATCAAATCGATCTAAATTTAAATAGTTGGCTGTATTAGCAGGAAGATAGTCTAATGTTTCAATTTCTTGATCATAAGGTAAATTATATTTTTTATAAAAACTATGTACGATCATAGTATAATAATCTTTGACTCTATCATCTTGAAGTAAAAAGCTGTGTTTTCCATGAGGGAGTAAACAAATATGTACATTTTGAAATCCAGCATCAATAAATTTTTGATATAATTTTAAAGAGTTGGTAAAGTGAACTTTTTTATCTTCTAAAGAATGAAGCAGAAGAATCGGTAAATTTTTATTTTGTATATTTTGTAGGGCTTGAATAGGTGGTATAGCTAATTTTGGATTGTATTGTGGAAAAATGTATGAAAAGATTGAATTGCAATGTGCTGGATTAATTCCTAGTTGAGCAAGAACCATTTCAATAGTTTCAGGCATGTTTGCTGGACATGCATCAAGAATTAAAGCCGCTATATTTTTAGGGTTATGAATTCCCAGGTAACTTACTAATGTTGCAGCACCTCTTGAGCATCCATATAAAATTATTTTATTATTGGGGTTGATATTATCAATCGTTGCTTGAATTATGCTAATGTCGTTTTTTTGTCCCATAAACATTGCATTTCGATTTACTTTTTTGTCAAAATGTAAGCAAAGAGTATGTAAGAAATTATTAAAATTAATTCCCGATGGAGTTAATGCATCAGCAAAATTTGGAGCTATAAATTGAGGAGTAGTGATAACTTTTTGAAATCTTTGGGATTGAGAAGCGTCATCAACGATACCATGAGCAAAAACAGTGATGTTTTCACTATGAAGTATATAGGGTAAAAATAAAAGAGAAAATAACAGTTTTTTCATATATAGCCCCTAAGCTCATTATCTTATAAGAATGGTATCAATAAATAGTCCAAAAATCAAAAGGGGGGAGCTTGTTTTTAAGGTTTTTGAAAATATAAAAAGGAGAGAAAATGAAGGGTTGTAGAGTATACATGATCATTAGTTTTATAGGGGTTTTGCATGCAGGTGATCAAGGACTTATGTCACCGCGTCAGTCACCGCTTCAAGATAGCTTACATCTATCATTTGGTAATGAATTAGAGCAAACTAAAACAGTTCCCTTTAGTGGTTCTGAAAAAAAAACAGCTATTCCTTTATCAGCTGCTTTAGAAGCGGTATCAAGTACTTTAGCACGTCGCGTAACGAGTACTGTAGCAGTATGTGCAGCAACATCTATTGTTGAATCTAATCTTTTACTGGGATCGCAAGATTACTGTGTTTTACAAGCAAAGATAGATAGCTTTAAAAGAGAATTAGAAAGATCAAAAGAACAGCAACAAAATGAGTTTGATTGCTTAACGCAAGAAGTTCGTAGAGTTACAGGATCAATTTCTACTAGGCCACTTAATGATGATCTTCGTAGTGAGCTGATGGGTATGTTGTTAGTAATTGGAGACGCAAACCCTCATTTAAAGGTAAATCCTATTGTAAAAGTTCCTTCATTGCGCTTAGAAGCTCAATTTTCATCTTCTCAGCAAGGAGCTTTTAGTTTAAGAAAGCACACAGATTTATCTAGAAAGCTTAGTGAAGTATTAGATGATCAGAAACCACAAAAATCATCAAATGATAGAAGACAACTACTGATGCTTGAGGATGCCTATGTAGATCAAACATTTGATAATTCAATAGTTACAAGGGCGGTTCCTTTATTAGAAATTAGCGATAACAGCGATGATGATAGTCCGGTAATAGTAGCACCAATGAGTAGAGCTCGTCGTACTAATGTTGCTAATGACGATGAAGCTACTGTGTTACCAGGCAGCGTAGGGGGAGATTCTGAATTTCAAAGAGGTCAGTCATTATATTCAAGCGCAGGAAGTATTACATCTGATAACTCAGGATCGATATTTCGATGCCATCCACAAGGACTTCAAAAATTAGATCATTTATTCAAAAAATAAAAATAAAAATTATTTTAAATAATTAGATTTCATGTACTATTAAAAGTAAATAAAAACATCAGTTTTTTAAAATATTATATGAAAGTTACGCTATGAATAAAGCAGTTTTTTTACTATTTTGTTTGTTTGTAACAGTGCTTTGTTCCCCTTCGGATGGACGATCAAAAAACTGGACATCTGGACGATTAAAAAATAGTTCACAAGGATTACCCGTTTCAGCATCAAATGCTGATATTGATCAAATTTATAATAGAGGTTTTGAAAAAAATTCAGAATCTGATCAAACTTATAATAGATCTTCAAGTTCCAGTGTATCAGTAGGTTCAGAAACTAATGCTCCAAATTCAACAACAAAGACACCAAGTCCAATATTGGTTATGTCAAGAAATTCTCCTGATCAAACGTTAAGTTTTATAAGAGAGCAAATAGAGAAGAAGTATTGTCAGCAATATTCTATAAAAAGCGATGATTTAAAGCCATCTAATTATAAAGAAATAGAAAGTTTAATAGATAGTCTAAGTCCTCATTTAGTAATGCTTGTAGGTAATCCTGTTTTTGAACGTGCAAGTTATCAAAAGTTGTATAATGTAGTATATGAACTTAATAAATTTGATACTTTGAAACGTTTTTGGCTTGGGTCAATGATAGTAGATCCTAAAAATGAAGATATTTTGAAAATTGAATATGAAAAAATATTTGAATCAAGAGAAAAAACAGGTTATTCATTAGTGCATGGATCAGTATCTAGGTTAGAGCAACGGCAACAATATTTGCAGCAAAGAGAAGAATTTTTAGAAACATTGTTATAAAAAATGTAGGTTTTTATGAGTTTATTTAAACTTCATTTGCCATTTAAGCCAGCTGGGGATCAAGAGGCTGCAATTAAAAAACTCGAGCATCATGAGGGAAAAATTTCAACACTTCTTGGAGTTACTGGATCAGGTAAAACATTTACGATAGCAAATGTGATAGCCGCTCAAGATAAACCTGTTGTGGTTCTTTCTCCAAATAAAACTTTAGCTGCTCAATTGTATGAAGAGTTTAGTTTATTTTTTCCTGAGAATAAAGTTTGTTATTTTGTTAGTTATTATGATTATTATCAGCCGGAATCATATCTTCCAGCGCAAGATATGTATATTCCTAAAGAAACAAAGATTAATCCAGAAATTGAACGATTAAGAATTGAGGCTGTTGCTAGTTTAATGCAGCGCAGAGATGTGATTATCATAGCATCAGTTTCATGTATTTATTCTTTAGGAAATCCAGTTGAGTGGAAAGAACAATCATTTGCTTTAAAAGTTGGGCAAAAAATAACCCGCAAGGATATTTTGACTCAGTTAGTATTCATGCAATATGAACGTAATGATATTGATAAAAAGAGTGGCACCTTTAGTGTGCTAGGCAACGTGATTGAAATTTGTGTACCGTATGAAAAGCATAAAAAAATCAGAATAGAACTTTTTGGCGATGAAATAGAAACAATTTCTTGGGTTGAAAAAGTTACAAATCATATTGAATCTGCAATTCAAGAGACTGTTATTTTTCCTGCAAAAAACTTTGTAACTTCTGCTGATGCAAAATATAAAGCAGTAGAACTTATTAAAAAAGAACTAGCAGAATATGCACCAACGGTTGAAAATCAAGTTTATCGTCAGCGTATTGAGCGTCGTGTAACGCACGACATTGAAATGATTGAAGAAACAGGATTTTGTACTGGAATTGAAAACTATTCGCGCTATTTTGATGGGCGTACACCAGGACAGCCACCATATTGCTTGTTCGATTTCTTTGCAAAAGATGATTTTCTTTTAATTGTTGATGAATCGCACATAGCGATTCCGCAACTTGGTGGAATGTATCATGGTGATAGGGTTAGAAAGCAAACTTTAATTGATTTTGGGTTCCGTTTACCCTCAGCGCGTGATAATCGACCACTTAAATTTGAAGAGACAGAAAAGTTTTTTGGTAATGTCATTTTTGTATCTGCAACGCCAGGTAAATATGAAATTGAGCATAGTGATCAAATAGTTGAACAAATTATTAGACCAACGGGACTTTTAGATCCTGAACTTACTATTCATCCACGAGCAGATCAAGTTCCTGATCTTTTAAAAATGATCAAACAAACAACTAAAAAAGGTTTTAGGAGTTTAGTAACGGTTTTAACTAAAAAAATGGCAGAAGAGTTGGCTCAATACCTTGAAGAACATGGTATGAAGGTTTGTTATCTTCATAGTGATTTAAAAACGCCACAACGTACAGAGATTCTTCAGAAGCTTCGATTAGGAATTTTTGACTGTGTTGTTGGTGTAAATTTACTTCGTGAAGGAATTGATTTACCTGAGGTTGCTTTCGTTGCCATTATGGATGCAGATATTGAAGGATTTTTGCGTGATAAAAAATCATTGATTCAGATTATTGGTCGTGCAGCTCGAAATACCGAGAGTGTTGTTAAATTATATGCAGATAAAATTACTGACTCGATACAGTATGCACTTGATGAAACGAGTCGGCGTCGTGCAATTCAAGAGGCATATAACAAAGAACATAATATTACGCCAAAAACCGTGGTAAGGGAAGTTGTGCAATCAATTTCTAAGGCAGCACTTGATTTGAAAAGACCTGAGAAAGAAAACAAACGTAAGAAAAAAACGCTGATAGGAATTTCTCAAGAAGATCTGCAGAAAAAAATTATAGAGCTTGAAGACGCTATGAATAAAGCAGCAGAAAATTTAGATTTTGAAAAAGCGATTGAACTCAGGAATGAGTTGTTAAAATTAAAAAATATTGATTAAAAGAAAGGGACAGCAAGCGCTGTCCCTTTTAGTTTAATGTTCATTGTAGACTTTTGCAGAATCTGAAATAGTTCTAGGTTTACTAATAGATTGGTTCTTGAACAGCAATAATTTCTGCAGCGTTATTTTTGGGTTTTCTTTTGTTTAGAAGATTTTGAGTGAATAAGTTACTTTTATTGTCTACATTAGTCCATTTAAAAAGAACAACATTGAGGAATCTTTATTTTATTTGCATCTGATGAGTGTGTATACTAGGATTGATTAAAAAATAGTTATTAATTGTCAGAAAGATAATGTATGAAAAAAATAGTAACTTGTTTATTTATTTTTATAGCTTTTTTTGCTGGGTGCAAAAAAAAGAAGGTTCGTCAGGAGAGAATCTGTGCGCGTATTGATATGGATCAAATTGTTTCTTTACTTCCAAAAAAATCAGAAGATATACAAAATTTAACAGATGAAACAATTCAACAAATGAAAGAAGCTTTATTTGAGGTGGAATCTGTTTCAGCTCAAGATCGTACTTATTTAAATACAGTTTTACCATACGAGCAAGCATATTTTATATTTCATATGAGATCCCAGATAATGAGATCGTTAGCTATACTTTCAAGTGACGCTCCTTTGCAATTAGCAGCGAATTTATCTTTACAGGAATTAACGCAATTTAAAAATGAATTTTTGACTCGTAATGAAAAAATTTATAAAGCATTTGAAGAATATTCAGAGTTTGGAAAAGATCCATATCATCAGACAAAATCTGTACAAAATTTTTTAGATGTTATGAAAGAAAGATCTTTGAATGATGGTATTTCTTTGCCAGCAGAAAAAAAGGTTGAGTTGATGAATTTATCAACAGACATTGCTAGGTTGTCAGGACAATTTTATGGAAATATTTTGCATGACATACGCCATATTGTAGTAAATGGTTCAGATCTTGATGGAATTGATCCAGAAATTATTCAAACACTTCATACTGATGGCAAAGGAAGTTATGTTTTACCATCAGAGATGAATATATTTTTTAATGTGATGGAAAATTGTCACTCAGGGGCTATTAGAAAAGATTATTATAATATGTTCGGACAAATAGCATATCCACAGAATGATTCCGTGCTTAAAAAATTAATTCAAAAGCGATATGATTATGCTCAGATCTTGGGATATCAAAATTTTGCAGAATATCAAACAAATAGTTTAATGTTTAAGCAAGTTAAAAAGATTGAACATTTTTTGTGGAATATTGTTAAACAATTGCAGCAGCAAAATAAAAAAGATTATCAAAAAATCTTCAGAATGCTTCCTTTTCGAGTTCAGGCTAATGAAAATGGGAAACTTAATCCATGGGATGAGGCTTATGTTAAGTCTCAATATCGTAAAAAAGTTTTCCATATTAATGATAGAGAAATTGCAGAATATTTTCGATTAGAAGATGTAGTTCCTGTCTTATTAAAACAACTAGAGAAATTGTTTTTTGTTACTTTTGAATTAGATCAAGTAGATAATTTATGGGCAGATAACATTATTTCTTATCGAGTTCGTTCGATGAAAAATCAGGCTATATTAGGATATTTGTTTTTAGATTTATATCAAAGACCAGGTAAAAAAATAACAAATCCATGTAGCATTACATTAATTCCAGCAATTAGAGATGATTGTAGCATTGCTTGCGTAGGAGCATCTATTGTTGCAACGCAGTTTCCTCGTCTTAATGATGATTTAACATTGCTTGAATTTAGTGATGTTATATCTCTTTTTCATGAGATAGGACATGCTTTGCATGATATTTTTGGCGCAACTCGCTTTACTATGTTTTCAGGAACGCAGGTACAACAGGATTTCTTAGAAGTTCCATCTTTGATGCTTGAATATTTGTTTGATGAAGCAAAAATAATTGAAGCAATAAGTCGTCATTATAAAACAGGCAAATCTTTGTCTTCAGCTCAGATAAATCAATTAATTGCTGCTCAAAAATTTGGCAGAGCAGATAGACTTCTCAAGCAGATATATTTTTCATTTTTATCACTTGAATTGTTTAAAACTAATGGAAATATTGATATTGCAAAGCTTTCTGCTCGAATTTACAAGAAGATTTTTCAATTTGTGGAATTTGATCCAAATTATCATGTTGAGGCTAGCCTAGATCATTTAGCAGGTAATTATGCTTCTGTTTATTATACATATCCATTAGGTACTATTATTGGGGCTGATCTATTTAAAACTATAAAAGATAATGGGTTTTTGAATAATCAGATAAGTGATAAATATGTGACAGATATTTTAAGTCCTGGTGGATCTGTAAAACCTCAAGTTCTTTTAAAGAAATTTTTAGGAAGATCATTTAATTCGCAAGCATATTTTTCTATGATGTAAAAATTGAAAAACTATGATGAATTATGCTTTTGTAATTAAAAATTACAGTCCAATTTTTTGTAAAGTTGAAATATTGCATAAAGAATATGGAAAAATTAATTGTATCTATGCAAAGGATAGTCAAGCAAGGCTTTTGACAACAGGGTCATTAATACTTTGTTCCGTTGAAAATTTTAATTATTCATATCGTTTAAATACTATTGAAATTTTAAAATCAAATATTACCAACGATATAGATCATTTGGAATTTATTCATCAAATAGCTTTAATCTGTATTAAATTATTACCAAAGCAGACGGCTGTAGATGATATATTTAATTTTTTGCTATATATGTATGATAATGTAGAACACCTCAATGAATGTAATAGAAAAATTATCTTATTAAGGTTGTTTTTTTTGTGTGAATTTTTTGATAGTAGTGCTGAATTATATAAAATAGTGATGCAAGATCCTTTTGACAAACCATTAGTCGACACTCAGTTTTTGAATAAATATTTGCAAATAGGTTTAGATAAACTTTTTCAAGAAAAAAATAATAGCTTTTGATCTTGAATGAATAATATCTCTTTGCTAGGGTATTCTTATGCTTTATAACATATAAGAAGTAGATTTAAGGTTATTTTTGTAATGTTTATTTTTGTAATTTTTTTATTAATATATCACTTTTGTTCATTTGGTGCTGTTGATCTAGGATCTAAATTAAATCCAAACTTATCTACTCCGAAAGTTCGTATTGTTTTAGGTCTTGATACTGAAGCAAAACAAAAGCATTTAGATAGCCTAAAAGTAGAATTACATGCTTTTCAGCAAGAGTCGGCTTCTTATCAAGAACAAGCAATTCAAAAAATAGCTGAATATAGAAAGCAGATTGAATCTTTAAATAATGCTACAACATACAAGAGTTCAAGCAATATAGTTCGTAAAGTTAATATTTATCATAAAACAATGGGCATCATTGAAGAAATTAAAGAAACAAAATTAAAAATAATTGAATTAGTGCAGCAAAATATTGAATTCTTATCTAAAAATATTACAGAAAATCCTCAGCAACAGAATTTAGAAGAAAAATCTTTATATAGTTTTTTCGAATTTCAAATTGCTATGAAAAAATATTTTTTGTATGAAGAGCAACTTCATCAAATGCTTTTAAAAAAAGAATTATTATTTCAAGAAGTTACAAGACAAGAACATATTTTAGCTACTAAGGAAAAAGATTTTAATACCATTGAACAAATTATAGAAGATAAAAAGAAAAGCACAGATATAAATAAAGAAGATATATCGCTTTTGGATATTGAGCGTGATTTAATCACTAAAGAAAGAGAATTTGCTTCTTTGAAGCTAATTTTGCATCAAAAGCAAATGGATTTTTTAGACAATAAAGAGTCTGCTTTGCAAGAACGTATATCATCTATGACTGAACAATTAAAATTAATACGTAGCCGTTTATATATCGATACACATGAAGTTCAACAGTACGAAAAAAGATTGATTGAAGCTAAAAAGACAATGGAAGAAAAGTCTTTGGGACTTCAAGACATAAAAAAGCAAATATCTTCTAAAAAAATTGAAGCGCAAGATGAGCTTGATAGGCTTCGTCATCGATATAAAATCTCTATTGATAATTTTCAAAAATTTATTGATTTAGATGAGGATGTTCGTACTATCACAGATAGATTTAATTTATATTCTGTTGGTTATGGTTTAAATTCGGTCATAACATTTGATCGAATGATACAGGAAATAAAATCTCAATTGGAATTATTAGAAGAGCTATTTAACCAAGCTCAAATAAGTTCAAAAGCTGTAAATCTTTTGTATGGAATTACACAGGGTCAAACTAAAGATAGTGAAACATTTGAAAAAGAACGTAGTGATTATAAACAGTTTCATCAAACACTTTTGAATCATATAAAAAAACATAAGGATATGCTTCTTTTAGTTCATACACAGATTAAAGAAAATCAAAAATATATGGAATATCTTAAGCGGCAGCAAGAGATTTTACAAAATTCTGTATTATCCTTATCATCGGTACAACAAAAAAAATGGAATGACAGCCTGAATCTTTTAATGCGTCTTGTTGAAGATATTCATAAGCAGCATGATATTTTATTTCAAATAGGTGAAAATTATGAAAAGATACTTCAAGCTGATGAAGAGGCTTTGGAGGCAGTAAAAATAATACTGCAAGAATTTGATATGATAGGTGTTTGGCACCGACCTACAACTGCCGTTACTTGGGAAGGAATACGAAATATTATTCCTGATATTAAGTTGTTTTTAAAAAATATTTATATTTCAGTGACTACGTATATTTCTCAATTAGGTATGCAAAAACTAGCATATGATCTTATGAGTTTTGGGTTTGGAGGAATCGTAACGCTTTTCCTGTTATTTTTTCTTTTATTTATGATATACCTTTTTTTGCAAGCATTGTTTCCAAGTTTGTATGTAACTCTTATGAGTGATGCTCAAGATGATGACACTGATCCTTTATATCGATGGAAACAGTTATTTACAATATTTATTGGTTTTTCTCAGGAAGTATTTAAGCCATTATATTTTTGGTTTTTATGTTTTTTATATGAATGTTTCTATGATGTTTCAGTAGCCTTGCTTATTTTCTTTTATATATATTCGATTATTTTTTGGATTTATGCATCACGTAAGTTGCTACAGGTGTTTTTTGTAGTAAATAGAAAATTTGATTATTTTCTTTTAAATAAAAGATTGATTGATAAGTTTTCATTTATATATTCATTTTTTTCTATAGCAACCATTATTATTTTGGTGATGCGGAAAATGTTTATTGTCGTATTTGCTCATGAGGTAACAGAATTACCAAATATTTTACTTCGGATTTATCATGTTGTTATTTTTATATCGATTATTTTTTCTTTAGATAAAGATGAAATTGTGCAACTTATATCAAAACGAACAATTATTTCCCAGCGATTTGCTCAGATAGTAGAGCATTATTATTATCTTTTTTTATTGGGAATTTTTAGCTTACTTATTATGAGTGATCCGTATCTAGGTGGTTATGGTTCATTGGTTTGGCATCTTTTTTGGAATCTTTTTATTACCATTGCCATGATTGGTGCGTTATTTATTATCCAAGCTGTGATTCGGCAATATTCTTCAGTTTTCTTTTTTGAAGAGCAAGATGGGACGGTTCCTTCAATTATAGAACGATTTGAACATGCTAAAGCATGGTACGCTATTTATGTTGTTTCAAGTATGCTATTTATTACATTTTTAGGTATTTTAGCATGTTCTCATGTTTGGGGTTATGGAATTACGTTCATAACGCTCAAAAAAATTCTTCTACATGAGTTATTTAAAATAGAAGCATTTAATGCAGCAGGAAAAATTATTCCTGAATCGTTTAAAGTATACAATTTACTTTATATTTTATTGGTATCTTTGTTAGGTGTATTGTTTGCATATTTATTTAAAAAGTTTGTTTTAAAGCGCTTATTTGATATACAGTACGTTGATGCAGGTATTCAGAATACTATTATTATTATTTCTCGTTATGTCATAATTATTTCCGCAGTAATGCTTGCTTGTGTTCAGTCTAAATTAGGTTATTTTGTAACGTATGTTTCATATGTTGCATTAGTGGTCTTTGGTTGGTCATTTAAAGATCTATTTACTGATTTTGTGGCATATTTTTTTATTTTGGTACAGCGTCCAGTTAAATTAGGGGATTATGTGAAAATAGATGATAGTACTATGGGCGTAGTCAGAAAAGTAGGTCCTCGTACGGTAATATTAAGACGTAAAAATTCTGTTAGCATTGTTGTTCCAAACTCAACTATTTTAAAATCAGCATTATATAACTGGAATTACACCAGAAGCTATATAGGTCTGGAAGATATTGTGTTTTGTGTTGCTTTTGGATCTGATATTCAGTTAGTAAAAAAAATATGTCTGGAAGCTCTTGATGAGGACCAAGATATTCTTAAAGTTCCTCAGCCTTTTGTTCGGCTTGATAGTTTTGATGATAAGGGATACTTATTTTTAGTTCGAGGTTTTGTAAGTTCAGGAAATACACTCCGGCAGTGGGATATTGCAAGTAATGTTAGGTTTGTATTAGTTGATAAGCTTTCAAAAGCAGGCATACAGATTGCTGGGCCAAGTCTTAGAGTTCATATTAAAAATAATAGTGTTGATATAGAAAAATTTATGAACGACAAATAAAAATAGCCGGTTAACCCGGCTATTTTTATTACATTCTTATAAACTAAGTTTATTTTTTTAATTTTTTAAGAATATTAGTAGCTTGAAGTCCGTGGAATAATAAAAATAATCCTACAATGACCATAATGATATTTAAAAAATCTTGGAAAAAGCCAAGTTTTCCAAGTGCACCAAGAACAAGAACTAACCCAAGAATTACAGATAAAATACCTTTCTGTGAAATTGATAATTTATCAAGCAACATATCAAACATAAAAACTCCTTTTTTTGGTTGAAATTGAATTATGTTTGAAAACTAGCACAAATGATTTTTCAAGACAACATAGTTGAAATAAATTTTATTTTTTATGTATACATATTTTGAAATATATAAATTTTATAAAAAGGATTTGTTCAATGATGAATTATAAGAGAAAAATCTTATTTTTTTATAGTCTTTTTATTATTTCATATTTGTATGCTGCCCAAGGTGCAAGTAATTGCTTAGATGCTATAACAAATTATAATTTTTTAATTAATGATTCATTAGACAATCCATTTACGATGAGTGTTGGAACATCTATGTCTCAAACTCATATAACCGATAACACAACAAATCCACAATTTATTCGTAAAAAACTATATGAAATTGCTCAGAAAAAGGGTAAAGAAAAAGCAAAATCTTGGTTGAAGGCAAAAAACATATACTGGTATCTTTTGCGTAGTATGCCCAAATATGGTTGTATTAATGGACATGAAATATATTCAGGTGAGATGATAGATGAAATAATAGTTAATAAATTATTGGATGATATTGTTGATCATTTAGATGAGAATGACCTTGTTTTAACGAAATGTCCTATTTGTGACAGTGATAAAATAGGCATTGTAAAAGAAGAAGAAGATTTATTTGATGAAGCAATGGAAAATAAATTGGTAGGCTTGATTAAAGACTTAGGTGTTGACCTTCAAGTTCAAAATGGTTTGCCAAATGCTCGTCTTTCTATTGAAATATCAGATATTTTAAAAACAGGAACAACAGAAATTGATGAGAGCAAATTAGACAAAATGGTGAAATTTATTAACAAAATAGGTAATCCTATGTTGTTTTTTCATCATTATGCAAACCCCAGAGTATTATCAAATCTTTTTGAAGATCATAAAGATACTTTTTGGTTTTCGGATATATGTGCAAAGATTATTGCAAAGTTGCCAAATATTACACATGTTTGTCCTATAAGCCAACCAATAGGATTTGTTTTTCGTGTAACAAGAGAAGATTTACCACCATTTGAATACAATAAAAAAAGAGATGAGATTGTACAAAATATGATCAAGGCTTGTGCTCAAGCATCTATTGAAATGAAAAATGTTCGATTAAGTCAAAGTGGAAAAAAATTGAATGTTTTAATTTCTCATCAATGGAAAATTATGAAAGCAAAGCACAAAAATATTACTGATTTTCGCTATGCTATTGAATTATTCGTTACAACAATAGCAGACAATATGTATAATGGGTTATTTGTAAAACACGTAAAGCCATATATAGATAAATTTGATGGTATAGCATTAAGTGTATATCCTGCGTTACAGTTTGATATGTGGAAAGCAGAGGGAAGTAATATTGAAGGGGCTATTGATTATGAAGGTTCAATAGATGCAGTGATAGAAACAAGTAAAGCATTTCCAGGTAAAGATATTTATATTGTTGAAGCTGGATGTAATACTCATGATTCTGCTCTTAAGAAAAACTATATAGATATGATGATGTGTGTTTGCAGAAGAGCTCGTGATGCAGGGATTCCTGTAAAGGCATTATATTTCTGGGGAATTACGAATCATCCTGATTTTTATATGGAATGGAATAGTCGTAAGGGTTCAACATATTTTGGAGCATATGACACTATGGAATTATCTTCTATTAATGCATCAGGTGAATATATGCAAAAAATATTAAAACAGAATCTTGTGCTCGATGAAGAAGATGCAAATGTTTTATTTCCTAAAGCCAGAGTTAGTAATTTTTTATTAAATCCTAAAAAAAAATCTTATAAAAAAATTAATAAAAAACAAATAAGAGGGGAATTATGAAGCGTTATATTTTGGTAATATTATTGTGTATAGGATTTAATGATCTTTTTTCTAAATTGACAAAAGATCATATAAAATTTAATAAACAATTTTTAAGATGGAAATCAAAGCATATAACATTGCCCGTTCATCAAGATTTTATGAAAGATTTGATCTCTGAATATGAAAATTATTATGAGCTTGTTGATCAAGGGAATGATGAGTTAAATAATATAATCTTAAATAAATTAGAAATAGTTTTAACTAATATTATGAATAATTGGAACATTCATTATTTTCATATTCCATTGAAATCATTTTATGATTCAGTAAAAGCTTCACATAAGGACTTAAAAGAGTTTAAAAATTATTTTAAAGCCTATGAAAAGTATGATAAAAATCCAGCAGATTCGAGTTTAAGAGCTAAAGTAGAGCAAGAGCAAAAAAAAGTAGAACCATTAGTAAAAAATATGCATAAAGCTAGTTATTCATATATCCTGTAATAGGCCATGGAATTTCCATATTAAGTCGATGATCGGTCCATGGTTTATGCTTTAAAAGAATTTGTATATCTTGAAGTTCAATTTTATTTTCACGAATAGTTTTTAAACATCCTTCAATTAAAATGAAACATTCATATGTTGTTGCTTGAGAGGTAAAAGGATTATTACTCAGAGAAATAAAAGCTGTTTTTTTAGTTGGTGAAAGTATGCAACTTTCAACGGTTATTGTTTTTCTTAGTATATGTTCTTCTTGAAGAAACAAAAACCAATTATTGAGCAAACTTTGAATCATCTGAGCAGTATCTTCAGTTTTAATAATCTGTTTTTCTTCTTTGATCCATTGGTTATTTTTAAAAGCCCAAAGATAACAATCTATGGTAGTAATTTTTGGTTTTTGTAAATTTTTCCAAATGCTTGTTTGTGGAATATTGATAATAATCCAAGATTCTTGGTAAGCAAAAAAAACTATTCCAGATATAAAAAAGCTTGTCAGGATGAGAGAGTATTTTAAATATTTATTCATGATAAGAGTATTTTAAGAGTTGCAATGATTGGATCTGTAAGATGATACCAATCATTTTTATTCTTTAAGCCGGCTTCTATGTATATTGCAGGCGATGTTACACCAAACAGTGGCATACATGGGATACCAAAGTACCCAATAGGTAAAAAATAGGTATTAATGTTTTTATTCTGAAAGGATTGTATAAACATTTTTGCAATGTTCATTGATAAGGTATTCTTGATTAAATGAGCTTCAGTTATATGATAAAATTTATAAGGATCATATTTATGATATTGATCCATATAATTTTGGCGATAATAAAATATTGCAACATTACTAGGAATTGATGATTGATGATACAATGAAATTGCAAGATATAGATCGACATTCATTCTATTTGCAAAGGAAGCATTTTGCCTTTCTGATATTTTTTCTCCAGCTGTTCTTGTTATGATTACTTGCACATTATCAAAATTATTACGGATCATTTCTTTGAGCTTTTGCGCACATTGTAATGTTACAACGCGTTCAAATGTATCTTCGATTTCTCGCCCTGTATACTGAGCATCACCAATCGGATCAATCATGATCGTAAAACTATAGATATGATGATCTAGACTGAAACAAAAAATAAAAAAATATATAAAATTTTTTAGCGACACGTTAAATGCTCTGTAATAAACTGTTGTAAGAAGGTTATACGTTTTTGTTGTTTATTGTTTTTTATGCCCATTGCAATTGCTTTGCTTTGTCCAATAAAGAAGCATAATTTTTTAGCCCTAGTAATAGCAGTATATATTAAATTTTTTTGAAGCAACATAAAATGTTGCATAAAAATTGGAATAATAACGGCATCGTACTCAGACCCTTGGCTTTTATGAATAGTTATAGCATAGGCAAGAGTCAATTCATTAATTTCATCTGATTCATAGATGACAGTTGTTCCATCAAATTCAACGGACATTTGATTGTCTTCACGATTAATATCGCGAATAAATCCAATATCGCCATTAAAAACATTTTTATCATAATTATTTTTTACCTGCATGACGCGATCATCTTGTCTGTAAACTGTTCCCATAAAGGTTAAATAAGGCTTGTTTTCATCAGGATTTAAAAGTTGTTGCATCATGTGATTTAGTGATTGTGTACCAACTATTCCTTTGTTCATAGGTGTAAGAATAGTTGTATCGCTAATCTTAATCCCATGGTGTGAAATAGTTTTTAATAAGATATTTTTAATAGTCTCAAAGCATTGCTCAGCTTCATCTTGCTTAATGAAATAAAAATCTTTTTTGCAATCTTCAAGCGCAGTTGTTGGAAATTCGCCATGATTAATTTTATGTGCATTTTGAATGATCATGCTATTTTGAGCCTGTCTAAAAATTTGTGTCAGTTTTGTACAAGGAACAGTTTTAGTCTCTATAAGATCTTTAAGGATAGAACCAGGACCAACAGAAGGAAGTTGATCAACATCTCCTATCATAATTACATGAGTATCAAGTGATACGGCTTTAAAAATAGAATGAGCTAAAAAAACGTCGATCATAGATGTTTCATCAAGAATCAAGAAATCTGTTTTTAAAGAGTTTTTATCATCATGCACAAAGCGCATAGTTGCAGGATCAAATTCTAAGAGTCGATGGATTGTTGTTGCATGGCGAGAGGTACCCTCCATGAGTCTTTTTGCAGCTCGTCCTGTTGGTGCAGCAAGTTTATATGAAATATTATGAAGTTCTAGAAGACTAATAAGTGCTTTTACAAGAGTTGTTTTACCAGTACCAGGACCACCAGTGATGATAGATATTTTATGATTAAAAGATTGTAATATTCCCTGTTGTTGGTCAATATTTAAATCAGTAGTCATAACTTTTTGAAGATCTTTATATAAGTTATTTGGATCAAGCTCATGTTTTATTTTTCTTGTAAGAAGCTCTAATATTTTTTGGGCAATTGCTTTTTCGCATCCATAAATAGAGCTTAATCCTACAAAGTGCTTTTCTGCGTACGTTAGGAGTTTAATATGATCTTGGTGGTATAAATTAGTAAGAGCATGTTTCATTTGATGTTGATGAAGATCAGCATCAATTTCTAGAAGTAAAAAAGTTTTATCTTTAAGCTCTTGAATTTCTTGATAGCAATGTCCATTATTATTTTCTTGTTTTAAGGTATACAGTATACCAGCTTGAATACGCTCTGATGATCCTGTTGCAAATCCCATATTTTGAGCAATTTTGTCAGCGGTTTTAAATCCAATTCCCCAGACATCTTCAGTAAGTCGATAAGGATTTTGAGTTAATTTTGCAATCGCTTCATGACCATATTTTTTATAAATTTTGGTAGCAAATGCAGAAGAAACACCTTTTTCTTGTAAAAAAACCATAATTTTTGCGATATATTTTTGGTCATTCCAAGAAGCAATAATTTGTTCAACTCTTTTTTTGCCTATTCCTTCAATATGAAAAAGACGGTCAGGTTCTTGATCAATGATATTTAATGTTTCTTCTTTAAATACTTCAACAATTCTTTGAGCGTATACTGGTCCAATGCCTTTGATAAATCCAGAGCTTAAGTATTTTTTAATACCAACAAGAGATGTTGGTAAAGCTGTACTATAAGATGTTGCTTGAAGTTGTTTACCAAACTTTGGATGAAAAGCCCATGATCCTTGGATATGAATTTCTTGGCCTGCTTGAATGCCAACAAAATTACCAGTAACGGTCACAGGGTCATTTTTTTTTGAATTAATAATAAAAACCGAAAATCCTGTTTCAGAATTTTGAAACAGGATTCGGTCAATAATTCCAGTTATTTGATCATGATTCATGTATGTTTTAATTTCTTAAGGTTTTCTAAAGCATTAGGACAACTTGATGCAAAATCTTCAAGGAAATCGATGAGTTCACTACAAAAAAGAGCAAGGCTGGTGAAATCATTAATATCCCGTTTGAAAATAACTTTTTCTGATTCACCTGTGTTTACATGTGCCCATTTAAAAATATAGGCATCATTGTTTTGCCGAGCTTTGCATGATTCTTCAACAATTTCAATCATGAGTTCTTTAAATTCTTTAGCATTGATTAAAAATTGTTCAACAATCGTTAAAAAGTCAGCTCGTGCTTGTATTGTAACAATTTGAAACTGTTCTTTTTGAGCGTCAGAAAGTTGTTTGTTTTCTTTGGCAAGAGTACCTTCGATAATTTGAAGTTCTTTCAGAGAATATTGTTTATGACCAAGTTGGTAAACATAAGGTTTTTGGTATTCAATAGCACCAGCATTTGCAATGAGATATTTTACTGCTTTTTCATGTGAAGTATGGATTGATCCATTTAAAAAATCACTATTTACAATAAGGCAATCATCATATTCGCCTTGATAAGCACTAAGAAGTTGTTTGCTGTTTTTATCAAATTGAGGACTTGATGTTTTTCCTTGTTCTGAAGAATCGACTACTAATTTAATAGGCAATTTATAAGCTTTTGCAAATTCGAAATCTTTTTGATTGTGCGCAGGAATTGCGATATGAGCATGAGTAATACGAGTATCAAAATCTTCTAGAATGTAATCAGCTATAAAAATAGGTAAGAGCTCACCAGTTAAAGGATTTTTAACAAAGAGTCCTGTATTAATACCATTGGTTGCTGCTTGTTCATATCTTTGAGAGAGTTTAATTTTTTTTGCTTCTTCTATAAATTTTTCTACAGAAGATTGGGTTTGTTCTGTGTATAGAGTTTGAGCAAGAGGATGATTTGAAGAAATAGTAACAAAGGTTGCGCCAAACAATGTTTCAGGTCTTTTAATAATGATATTGAAATTTTTATTGATAGAATTTTGGTTCTGATCAACAACAATAAGATTTAGCTCAACTCCTGACCAGAGAAACTTACCAAAAACAAAATCTTTTATTTTTTGTCTGACTTTTAAAATATCAATTATTCCACGATTAAAAAGTCCTGCTTGATCAGCAGCTTTGAGTAATGGATTATTTAACTTGATAGGATATAAAGTATTGTTAAGGCCTAACGCAAGGCAACAAGTTAGAATAAGTTTTTTCATGATTTTTAATTCCTTAATATTCTATTAAAATTTAGCATCAAAAGCGATTCCAAGGGAGTAATCATTTCCAAGGCTGTTATTGTATAATGTACCATCAGCCCATATAGATAAAGAAATATCATGATGGCGTCTGGTATGAAAAATTCTATGTATTTTTCCAAACACTTTGAATTGTACAAGCGTTTCGTTTAAAGATTTTTCAATATCTAAAAGATCTATAGCTTCTCTTTTTAAGCCATAGAAAGCATTGATTTGTTCATTTGTTTGATAATATGAATTAGTTCCAATATTAAAATTCCAGTTTCTAAATGTTTTTTGAAGGCATGATGTTGAATGGAAAATAAATCCAGGAAAAAGTTTTACGTCTAAAACTTTTGGAAACAAGAGTTCATTTAAACGTGCTTCAAGAAAAATTAGTTTAGCTTGTTGTTCTGCTGTCGTTGCTTGAGGAAGAGCGTTATAGATTTCTGAGAAGTCACCTTTATTTTTAGGAACAAAAAATCTTTGTTCTTCTTTTGGTAATAAAAGTTCTACGCAGTATTGTGTGTTAAATGATAAATCAGGAATGATTTGCCAAAAGGCAGTACCAATAATATCAAATCCAAGATGTTTATTATAACCTAAGTTACATTGAAGTAACATTGACGATAAATGATCAAGTGCTGATAAGAAATATTTTTCTACCTGTTTTGTTTCAGCTTCTCCAGAAAGAATGCTTGATGCGATATTACAAAGATCAAGATTAGGATGTTTATTGCTTGGGAAAAAATAAGTTCCATACAATCCACGCGCAAACTGATAGTCTGTTGGAAGTATTAAACTTGCTCCAAGGTCAAGATGCCAGTTGTTTCCTTCCCATACAATATGGTTATAGGTTAAGCGTAAATTTCCTAGTCCTAGTGCGTCAAAAACAAAGTGTTTTCGAGCAAACGCATTTTCATCAAAAGAATCTCCAGTACCGTTATTTATAAATTCACCTAATTCTTGTTGCATTATATCTTTATACTGTTTGTCATAATTTAGGTTGCGAATCATCCAGTAGAGAGGAAGTTTTGCTTGGAAATATGATTTTTCGCTGATTTGTTTATAATAATGCCCTAAAACACCGAGTCTTCGCTCTTCTAGGTGAGCTTGCTCAAAAGCCCATAATAACTTATCAGTATCCAGACGTTTTAATTTGTTTTTTAATTCTTCATCTGAAATAAGCTCTAATAAATTATCTAAAGTTGTTAGAAGTCCTTTGCTTCTAATATTTAAATAAGAATCAAGGCGCGTTCCTTGGATACAATCTTGAGAGTCCCTGAAGTTTTTTCTTGGTGTGACGTTAATAAAAAGATGTGTTGTAAACTGCTGTTGAGCTAAAAATTGATAAGATACAAGTAAAGTATTTGGATAATTAAATATATTTCTATCCAGAGGGACTAACGTTTTTTTGTAAATAGATGGATCTAGAACTTGAGGAAGATTTACAGCTTTTATGCTATTAAAAATAAGTTCAGTAGGTGTACACGATCTAATATGAGATAAGTCTTCTGTAGTTATATCGGTAACTAAAGAATCAAACGCATCTGAAAAAGATTTGTTTTCATTAATAGTTACTTGAGGAAGATCAAAATCATCAAATTGATCAAAACTAAATGCATCATTTGCTACTATTTGAGTTGTTATGAACAATGCTGTAATCACTATATATTTTGACATATACTTTATATTCATAAGCACCATTAAATTTTAACTATAATCTGACCTTTTCAAGGCCTATTTTACTATATTTTAAAAAATTAAGCAAAAAAGTGGTTGTTAGGTATTTTATTAATTTATCTTTGCGTAAAAATATATGTTATATAGATACATATATAAAATTATAAAGAGGTATAATTGAGGATATTTTATTTGTGTTTGCTTTATATAAAACATAAATATTACGTAATTGATTTAAAATAAGAGTGATTTAATTATCATAGCTGGCTATGTAGTTTTTTGTATTATTTTAAAAGGAGATATATGAATAATAATGATGCAAAATCATGTGATCAAAAAGCAAGTAATAGTGTAAGTGGACAGCATACAAAGCCAATGATTTTTGTTGAAGGAAATGTAGGCGTTGGAAAATCAACATTCTTACATTTTTTGCATGAAAAATTAGGGGAGCATGTTTTTTATGAACCAAATCGTATGTGGCAAGATATTGAAGGCTACAATTTATTAGATGAATTTTTTAAAGATCCAGTTCGCTGGGCATATACCTGTCAGTCTTATATATTAACGACACGGGTAGATCAGATGCTTTTTGCTGATACTGGAGCATGCGCGAAGGTATGTTTAGTTGAGCGTTCATTGTATTCAGGGAGATATGTTTTTGCAGAAATTGCAAAAGAAATCAAAACGATGAATGGTCTTGAGTGGTGTCTTTATAAAAAGTTATGGAAACGCGAAATTGTTCGTATTTCTCAATTGCCAGGAGGATTTATTTATTTAAGAACTCCAGCAGAAATATGTTATGAAAGGATTATGAAACGAGGAAGAAAAGAAGAATCTCCAATAACGATGGATTATCTTAAGCGTATTGAAGAAAAGCATGAACGTTGGTTTGTTAAAAAAGAAGGTGTTGATGAGGACTTAGCTTATACACCAAACTTAATTTTGGATTTTACTGAAAATTTTTATCAAGATGAAGCTTTACAGAATAAATACTTAGATGAAGTCAAAAATTTTATTACAAAAGTTAATGATACAATGATTAAAAAATAATTATTTAGGCATTAAACCTTGATTTTTTAAAGATTCGTGGAAATATTGATCTTTGAATATATAACGATGTAGAGTAAAAACATATACTGTAAAAATGTGTAAATATTGTAAGGGGTATAAAACATGGATGCAAATATTAGTGTGTACGCACAAGCAGCAGTTTTCGTTGGTGCAGCAATTGCGATGGCATTAGGGACTGTTGGACCAGCGATTGCACAGGGAATGATCGGTGCAAAGTCTTGTGAAAACGTTGGAAAATATCCAGAGTCTTATTCAAAAATTCGTATGATGATGATTATTTCTATGGCACTTGTTGAAACATGTGCATTGTATGTTCTTTTGATAGCGTTTATGGTTATAGGAAAAATGAGCTAAAATACTAGATATGAAATAGTAGATATTATATGAAATTACCTGATATTACTTTAATTTTTCAGATGATTCATTTTCTTATAGCATATATGATTATGAGGCGTTTTGTTTTTACACCATCATTATTGATTCTTGAAGAAAATGAAGCAAAAAATCAAAGATATAATCAAAAAATTCATGAAGCTCGAACTCAATTTCATGGAATTGTTCAGCAGCAACATCAACGATGGCATTTTATTAAGCAATCTTTGATGGATATGGCACCTGTTGTAGGAATAAAAAAATGCTTTAATGGATTTAAGGTAAGTTCTGCTGTTGAGGTAGAACAATCTAAGTTGACGCTTCAAGAACAGGAAAGTCTTAAAAAAACTTTACATAAAAAATTGTTGGACTTTTAGATGATACATTCAATGATTGATTCTGTTTTTAATTTTATTAACTTTGCAGTTCGTATTGGATTGGTAATTTTTATTATTCGCAAGTATGTTGTTAGATCTGTATCAAGTGCAATTTTATATGAAAAAGAAAGTATGAAATTGCTTGAAAGTAAATATCAGGATATTAAAGCGCATAGCCAGCAGATTGAAAAAAATATTCAAGATCAAGAGCAGATTTATTTTGAGTTGCAAAAAAAGTTTATGGCTTGGAAAAATTTAATTGATCAAGAACAGATTCAATTTGAGAAAAAATGCTTAGAGCGTGAAAAAATTGCTCATGCTTTATTTGAAAAAAAACGAAAAAATATTCAGCGTAAGTTTATTTTAAAACAAGAGTTACCTATTGTTTTAGAGCAACTACAAAATGATATACGTTCAGAAATACATAAAGATCAGCAACTTGGCAAAAGATACATTCAAAATATTATGACTCATTTGTCTGAGGAGTAGTTGTGATCTATACGCAGTTATCAATTTCAAAAAAATATGCTCAAGCTTTTTTAAATGTTTATCAGGATAGCTTAACTATTGAGCAAATTCAAAAGTTTAAACAGGTAATAATTTTTTGTCGGCATCATCATAATTTTTTATCTGTTATTGGTCAATTAGTTGGTAGACAAAAAGGTTTTGATCAGTTACTTGATGAAATGTATGAGCACTTTGATTTACCGCAGAGTATTAAGAAATTGTTGGAATTGCTTATAAAGCGTAAAAAAGTTTCTATTTTTGCTCAGATACTTCAGGATATATATTGTTTATATTTACTAAAGAATAATATTGTTGAACTTACTATAAAAACAGCAATGCCTCTTGAATTAGAGCAGCAAGATAGTTTTAAAAAATTTTTTGAAAAACTATCAAGGAAGCGTATCTTGAGTAACGTTGAGATTGACGAAAGTTTGATAGCAGGTGTCAGACTAGAGTCAGATCTTTTTTTATGGGAACATTCTATTAAATCGCAAATTTCAGAACTTTCTAAAAAAATGCTCGATGAAGAATAGTTCTCGAGAAATAAAAAATTCAATGAGGAATAAAATATGAACCCAAAAGATTTAGAATTGGTTTCTTTGCTTCAAAAAGAGTTGCAAGATAAACCGCATCAAAAATTGGATGAAATAGGTACTGTTGTCCAAGTAGGAGATGGTATTTGTAAAGTATATGGACTTTTGGATGCAGTGTATGGAGAGCTCGTAGCTTTTGAAGGTGGTAATCAAGGAATCATTTTAAATATGAGTGAAGATTTTGTTTCTGTCTTTGTATTGTCGCAAACAGTAGCTGTATCTGAAGGCGAAGTAGTTAAACGTACTGGACAGGCGCTTAAAATCCCTGTTGGTGAATCGATGTTAGGTCGCGTCATTGATGCACTTGGCAGCCCGATTGATGGCCTTGGTGATCTTAATTTGACAGAGTATCGTTTTGTAGAAAGCGATTGTCCTTCTATTATTGATCGTAAACCTATTAGTGAACCGCTTCAGACAGGAATTTTGGCAGTTGATGCATTATTTCCGATTGGGAAAGGTCAGCGTGAACTTATCGTTGGTAACAGGAATACGGGAAAAACAGCACTTGCTCTTGACGTTATTTTAAATCAAAAAGATAAAAATGTTATTTGTGTTTATGTTTCTATTGGTCAACGACAAGGAAATTTGGCGCGTCTTGTTGGTAAACTTGAAGAGCATGAAGCATTAGATTACACCATTGTAGTTAGCGCTGATTCAAGTGAAGCTGTGCTTAATCAATATTTGGCACCATATTCAGGTACTGCTATAGCAGAATACTTTATGCATAAGGGACGTGATGTGCTTGTAATTTATGATGATTTAACAAATCATGCGATTGCATATCGGGAAATGTCACTTTTAATGCGTCGTGCTCCAGGTCGCGAAGCATATCCTGGTGACGTATTTTATCTACACTCAAGACTTTTAGAACGCTCAGCATGTTTAAAAGCAGGTGGTTCGATTACCTCACTTCCTATTATTCAGATTCAAGAAGATGATATTACTGCATATATTCCAACTAATTTGATTTCCATTACTGATGGACAGCTTTTCTTAGATGCACAGCTTTTCAAACAAGGTATCAGACCAGCAGTCAGCGTTGAGCTTTCAGTGTCGCGTGTGGGTGGCGCAGCGCAAACATCGGCGGTTAAAAAAATGTCTAAAGCTTTACGACTTGAACTTGCACAGTACAATGAACTTGTCAGTTTTGCTCAGTTTGGAACAGAGCTTGATGAAATTTCGCAAAAGCACTTAAATCGTGGAGCTGTTGTTGTTGAAATTCTCAAACAAGGTCAGTTTATGCATTATTCGTTTATTGATGAAGCAATTATTTTATTTATGCTGCGTCAAAATATGCTTGATGCTATTGAATTGCGTGAAATTTCATCCTTTATTCAAAAGGCAACGAGTTATATTAAATCAGTGTATCCTGATTTATATAAAGAAATTGAAACAACAAAAGATATTTCTGATTCGGTTGCAACTAGATTGAAAGAGGCGGCATCAGAATTTGCAAAACTATTTAAGCAAGAAGAACAGTAATTTTAAGAATGAGAAGAAAGTTTTCGATCAATAGAACTAATTAATTTTTTGATTCTTTTTTCTTTGCTTAAAGAGTTTTTAACTTTTATGTACTCGCAGGCATCAGCTTCTCTGTTAGAAATTTCATCTTCAATATTATGTCTTTGTTTTTCTAATGATTTTTTTTGGTCATGCAAACGAGATCTTTCTTTCTGTAATTCTAAGGTAGATCTTTTTGAAAGAGCTGTATGTATTGATTCTGTAACACCAAGTAATAAGCATATGCAATAAAAAATAAACATAAAAACTCCTACCTGATTATAAAAGTTATTTTGAGTATAAAAGAAGGGCTATGAAACTAACATAGCCTTTCTTCTTTATTTATAAAAATCTACAGAGTTGTTTTTGAAGTAATCGCTCAACTCTTATAAGTTTTCTATCAATTTTGTTTGATTCGTTTAAAAAACTTTTGAGCTTTGCAGGCTCAGACGCATCAGCTTCTGTATTATTAATTTTATCTCTTAGTTCTTGTATTTTATTTTCAACATATTCTTTTCTGTTGAGTAGCTTTGATTTTTTTTCATGTAAGCTTGTAATGTTACAGCTTATTTTTGGATCAGCAATATATTCTTGAGGGATTGGAATTTTAGTTGCGCAAGTAATTGTGCTACTCACGAAAAATAATACAAGATAACGTGCTATCATAAATAATTCCTTTTTGTAATTATGTCTTACCAAGCAGGATTAACGTCATCTTCATAGTTATCTAATCTGTCACGATTGTCATGAAGAGCTTCTATTTCTTTTTCTAATGTTGCATTTTTATCCAATAAATCGGCTATTTTTGTTTTTAAGGTAGTCATTTCAGTTGTTAATTTGTTGTATCGTTTTTCATCTGATTTTGCTTCAGATTGAGCGTTTTGTCTTTGTTTAAGTTCAGATCGTAGAGTAGTTATAGTTGCTTTATTTTTTTCTTGTTCTTTTCGCCGTTCATTTATTTGTTCCTGGGGTGTTTTGTCTTTAGCCATTTTTGATTGTTTACCAGCATCGGCAGTAGTTGTTTCTGATACTGTTACGTCTTTAGAATGACTTTCTGCTGCATCATGTGATACTTTGAGTGATTCAAGGTCTTGAGCAATTCTTGTGAGTTCTTTTTTGATAGGCCTTAATTCGTTTGTAAGTTCTGTTATTTTTTCTTCTGTTTTGTTTGTATCAGTGCTTATATCATTTTCTAGGTCTTGCTTTAATCGGTTAATCTCAGCTGCTAAACGACGGCTTTCTTTTTTTAATTTTTCTTGATCAGCAACTAGTTTTCTTTCATCTCGTATTGGATCAGGATACGAAGGATTGTCTGTAATATTTCTGATTTGATCTGCAAAGAAATTTTTAAGGCTACGGGCTGTGCCTCTTGTCGCGTTATTTTTTTCAAGAGTTGCGTCACTAAATTCTTTGGTAGCTAATTCTTGAAGTTTTGTAAAATGATCAATGAGTGCTTGTTTAGTTGAGTTTATTTTAGTTTTATTAGCTTCTGGATCTTTTTGTAAATCTTTAAGTTTTGCAATTAATTCGTTTGCTTTTGAATCATTTGCTAAAGAAGGATTATACACAGGAATTTTAAGTACGGTGTTTGTTCTGTCTACACGTATGTTTTCATACGTTATATTGATACTATATTGGTTCAGAAGTTTTTCTTCTGGTGTTCTTGCTTGATCAAAAGAGACGCTTGTTGATTTAGTATTTTTATTTTCTTGTTGTTGGCGACTCTTATTTTGTTGTTCTTCTTGTTTTTTTGCTAAATCTTTTTCTCGTGCTTCTGCTAAAGATCTAGATTCGTGTTTGGTTTCAGTCTCTAAAGTGTCTGAACTTTCTGAAGGTTTTGAAGTCTTTGAAGATCTTTGAAGTTGAATTTTATTCGTAGATTGTTGATTTTCTAGCATTGTTTTTATGGTATCTAAATCTTTGATTAAATGAGTACTTTTATCATTGCTCGAGTTTTCTTTTTTTAATAGGGAATTTGTTTCTTGTAAATTTTTTTCTAAGGTTATTGTATCCATAGACTGTAATCTATTTTTTAAATTATTAGGTTCATTTAAATCAAGTATTAAATTTTGTATATCAGGAGATTTTGTTAATTCATTGAATTTATTTGTATATCGTGTCCGTGCTTTATTAAACGGTTTTATTTTAGTATAGCTATGAGTATCTAAGCGCTTTTCAAGTGATTCTTGTTTCTGTTTTTCTGTTCTTTCTGTAATACGTTGTCGTTCTACAGGTCTTTGAGGTTCAGCTGGAACTGCATTGATAATTTGGGGTAAGACAGAAACCAGCATAAGGTATCTGATTTTCATAAAACTTTTCCTTTTTTTAAAATATAAATGAGCCATGTTGTATAATTTATTTTGAGTTGGTATACTAAATAAAGATTTTTCTATGAAATTCAAATTTTGTGCGTGCCCGTAGCTCAGTCGGATAGAGCAACGGATTTCTAATCCGTAGGTCATTGGTTCGAATCCAATCGGGCACACCAGCTTTCGCTAAAGCTTCAGCTGGCACGCCATTTTCTTTAAGGACTTGATATTAAAAATAAAAAAACATAGATAGAATTTGCGAAAGCTGCCCGCCGAAGTAAGCGAGCATAGCGAGACACGTAGGCTGGGCTATGACTATGAAAAACAAAGATCCTTTCGCTCTTACGAGCTTCAGCTGGCACGGCCAGTACAGAAGGTTTTGAAAACAACAAAAGATTAAAGTGTAAAATGATGCGAAAGCTGCCCGCCGAAGTAAGCGAGCGTAGCGAGACACGTAGGCTGGGCGTATCTATTAAATTATAAAAATCATTAAATATGTTTTACGTTTATATCATTCAATCTATAAATTTCCCTGATCAAATATATGTTGGTTGTACGCAAGATTTTAACAAGCGACTATCGAATCATAATTGTGGCACAACGCCACATACTGAAAAATATAAACCATGGAAATTGGTGACCTATTCAGCATTTGAAGATAAAAAAATAGCATATGCTTATGAAGAATATTTGAAATCTGGTTCTGGTCGAGCATTCGCTAAAAAAAGATTTTGGTAGAGATTATTTGTAATACAAAGAAGTATGTAATACATCATCTACGAATACTTGTTTTTCAGAACAGGTATATTTTATTTTGATTTTTTATGTATTTCTTTTGCTATTTCAGAAAGCTTAGGAAAATATGGTTCAGTTGGTCCAAAATACCAACGGTGTAATTTTGTATCAATTTCGAATTGCGTTAAATTTTTATGAGCAAGTTCACTTGATATGTTATCAAAGTTCTCAGAACAGCCAAAGTGTGCTGTTAAAATTCTATGGATTACTTCTTTGCTTGGTAATTCTTTTTTAGTTAAATTGATAAATGTTTTTTGAAGCATTGTATTATTTTTAAGATTGAAAAATAAACAAATTACTAAGAAAGATTTTTTCAACATATAAAGACCTTGCTTAAAGCATAATTAAAAGGTTAGCAAAAATCATATATGAAATTGGTTTTAAGTCAAATTGTGATTTTTTGCTTTTTTCATTATATTTTCAATCTTTAAATTAGCTTGCATAGATATAATGAAAATAAATTTGATTTACAACTTAATGTTTAACCTTGTACACATCGTTTGAATGCTGCTTAAACTGAGTGTGAAGTTCATTGATTTGTTCCTGAATGAGTCAACCCGAGGACACCATTCATTTGCATTGCAAATGAATGGCAGGCCATTTCTTCAAAATGATTTTCTTTTAATATGTCCCTCTGGGACAGAATAATAAATGATAAATATTTAAAATCTACTTGATTAAATCAGGTGAATTTTTTTATACTTCAAAAGTTTGAAATCTGAAATAGTCATGGAAGCAAAGGATTTATCATGAAGCGACTATTTTTAAGTTTTTTAGTTTTTACTTCAATTGTTTTTTCAAAAAATCAAAATGATGTTTATCAAGCTCAGATAGATTTATCAAGTCTATTTCAAAATAAATCAAAAAAATTAGTTAATACCTTCATTTGCCAAAATATTCCTTCGGTTATAGATAATTACTCATATGTTGTTCAAAATATGACAAAAGAAGAAAGAATATGCCATCAACAATATCGTATGAGCTTGCAGCAAAAAAGATATCTGTTATCGCATAGTTATAAAGAAATAGTTAATAGATTATTGGCTTGTAAGTATTTATTTGATGAGCAAATTTGGTCACTTTGGCAAGAGTATAAAAATAAGCGCTATTGGGATTGGAATAATGAAAAAAATTATACTGAAAATGATTTAAAAGATGGCCTTGAAAAAAGAAAGAAAGATAGACAGAAGCAAGAGCAAGCAGATGAAAAAAGAAGAGCTGATGAACAACAAAGAATAGAGCATCAAAAGTTATTACAAAAATATGATTTAAAAATATTACAAAATTTTGATTACGTTTCTTCATATCAAAATCATCGCCAGCAGGCATTGCAGCAAACTATTAATGATAGTGGTAAAAAACATATAAAAACTCATGATGTTGACGTGCAAACTAAAGCTTTCATGCAGACACAGGGTATCGATCATCGTCAGTTTGAAAGTTTATCAGGAACTATCTTTAGTCATCAATTGTTTCAAGAATGTGCAGAGCATTACAAAAAAGCAGCAAAAATTGTTTATGGATATGGGCTTAAAAATAGTGTTATCATTCCTCATTTACTTGAATTTACTAAAGCAGCATTTGTTGGGACTCAGTATGAACAGTTTACATTAGCTGTACAATTGAGTGATATTGCAGAAATTTTATCTGAGATTTCAGTTGGAGCGTGCAAAGGTCTTATAAAATATGGCGCTAATTTAATTGATGTAGTGCGAGATCCAAAACAAATAGTAACAGCTGCAAAACATTTAGCTGAGTCATTGGCAAAAATTTTGCATACTTTAGGTGGAGCGTTAGTTTCATATGATCAAGAAGGTGCTGTAGGAGTTACTAATTTGCAAGCATGTCAGACATCTTTTGGCAATGATATGATTTTATTTAATCAGATATGTGATGTCTCTAAAGCGCATTTTAATCAGTGGTACGAAAAAAGCAGTCTGCAGGATAAAGCGCAAGCAATATCAGAGATAGTAACAGATTGTGTGATTACACCAATTATTATTAGTAAAGCCATGAAAGCATGTGGTGGAATTTTATTTCAAGCAAAAGAAGCAGTGAATTTTGCAAGAGCAATTGAGTTAGCAGAAGAATTAGGACTTGGTTTTATGGAAGCTGAAGAATTATTGCTTGCAACAGAAGTTGGAGTACAAAAATTACCAGTAAATGCGATTGAACTTGAAACAGCAGTGACAAGTTTGATAGAGAGTGATGTTGGTATTGTTAAAAATAGTGGTTGGTTTAGTGATGTATATACTGTTCAATCATTTGTTGAAAATGTCCAAAATATACGATTACAAAATGCTTTTTATAAAAACAATCTTTTGCAAAAAGAGTCCATAAAATATTTCGAACAATATAGCTATACGCAAAAATTGTTTGAATTTTATAAAGATATAGAAAAAACGCATGGTGTTATGATGGTTGAATATGAAGGATTGCAAGTTGCAATGGATTGTAAACCAAAACATATCATATCGCCTGAATTAGACTTTAAAACTTCAAATAAATATCAGACCTCAATAGGAATTATAGGCGGAAGCCATGCTGATATATCTATTCAAGAATTACAAAAAAATAGGTTCATTAAAATTGTGTGGCAAGAAGAATTGCCTGGTGGATGCAAAGCTTTGAAAGCAGAGCATATATTTGGCGATGAAGTTCTTAGAAAAACAGTTTGGCCGCCAGAGTGGACTGCACAGCAGATTATGGAAGCTATTAAAGAAGCTTGGCATAATCAAATTGGTTTAATACCCATAGGCTCAGATACATTGCATATTTTAGGACAAACAAAAAGTGGAATCACTGTGGAAATGTTTGTAAAAAAGATGGGGAATGAAGCAAATAGAAAATTAAAATTAAAAACTGCATATCCATATTTTCAAGAATTTTCGGGATTTTATAAATGATTAAACGATATTTTATGTTTAGTGATATTTTAAATTTTTATGCAAATATTAGTTTAGATGATATGAGCAAAGAGTTTGGGTGGTTATATCTTTTATTTTTATCATTTAGGACATTTAATCCTGTTACTATAGTTGACCAAGAAGAAAATAATAAAGATATTACAACCATAAAATTATATTTTTCAGGAGATAGAGATAATGATTATAAAGAAGATGAAATTTTAAGAATGTCGAATATGAATTATGATTATATTGTTGATCAATGGAATAAAGTTGTTGATCAAAGGCCAAAATATTTTATTTTATCTTGGAATGATAATGGCTGGATTGATTTAGAATTAAAAAATGAATTATCTATTGAAGATCAGCAATATTTAGATCAGGAAAAGATAAAAAAATTATCAAAATAAAAATCAGAAAAAGGAATTAGCATAATAATTAAGTTGTGCCATAATATTTGATATAGCTTTAATTATTCAAAATAAAATTTTATAAATGAGTAAAAATAATATACAAGCCTATGGTGAACTTTGTGGTCTTTTTTATGATGTAACTGAAAAATATGCATCTGAAAAGGAAGTAGATTTTTTTGTTTCATTTATTGAACAATATCCAGGCAGAGTTTTGGAAGCAATGTCTGGTTCAGGACGGTTACAAATACCATTGATGCAACGTGGTTATGTTATTGATGGTGTTGATCATTCTTATGCAATGCTTGAACGTTGTCGCCAACGTTGTGTAGGTCTGGGAATCGAGCCGGAACTCTATGAGCAATCACTTGAAAATCTTGCATTACCATATAAGTATAACACTATTATTATAGCTGTTGGTTCACTGCAACTTATTGTTGATAGTGTTCTTATTCTTAAAGCGCTTAAAAATCTCAATAATCATATGCTTGCTGGCGGTAACTTATTAATAGATATTTTTGTACCCGATATAACAATTGATGAATATTCAGTATCAATAGCTCGTCTGGATGAGCATAGAATTATTCGTTTAACAAAACGACATGTTTTTGATGTCGCAAAAAAACTGGTGAGTACTTTTTGTCTGTATGAGTTGATTGTTGATGGTATTATTCTGCAGCAGGAAAACGCACTCATCGAAGTAGTTTGGCGTTTAGATAATGAATGGCAAGAGTTATTACTGCAAGCTGGTTTTGAAGTAGTACGAATTTATGATGAAAAATTTAAGGAATCTGAATCATCACGTATTATTCATGCTAGATCTATTATAAAAAATTAAAATTTTCATTTTTTAAATATCAAATTTATATCCAAAAAGTTGGGAAAATAGCCTGATAGGACATTTGCAAAGAAAAGATAAGGGTAAGTGGTTTGCAGGCACACTTTTCAAATGAATTCCTTTAAATATGCGCCTTTGGCGCGGAATATTCAGGCCCAATAGGCCAAATTAAAAAGTAATCTTTAAAAAATTTGACCTGTTATTTAGCATGCAAAGCATGTGAATAAAGAATATTTAAAATCTGGCTTGGGACGGGCATTTGCTAAAAAGAGATTTTGGTGAATAGCTCTTTATCTTATTATTGACAATTTCCTTTCTCTCGATGTCTCCTGGTTAAAAATTAAAGCGATTTATAAACTATTGATTTTGTTATTGTTATTGTTGTATGCTTTTTATATAATTTAAAATACCTAAAAAAATGGAGGATGGTATGAAAAAGTATGGTTATTTATCGATGTTTACAGCATTATTGTTGGTAGGGTTTGAGGTAAGTTGCTCACAGCCAATTACAGGTGATGAAATTTTTGGACTTGCGGGAGCATCTGCTCTTCCGGCTAAGTCAACAGTTTTAGCAATGAAACCAACTGATTTTAACTCATATAATGCTGGTCAGGCATATGTAGCATTATCTCTGTTTTCTCAGCTTGGATTAGTAAGTACTGTATGGAATAAAAAACATACAGGTGCTATTGGTTTTACATTAGTAAAGGGTTCTGGATTTAATCCAACATCTTTTAGTATCTTGAATGCAAAAGCAGCGCCTATATTTAATCATAATAAAACACTATAGTTTATTTTTGTATTAAAAAATTAAATGTCCCATGCATTGTTCATACAATGTACGGGACATTTTCATAAATATTTACAAAATAAATAAGATTATTTACTTGAGGAATTCAATAACTCTTCGCATTCTTTTTCAGATAATTCTTTTTTGTTATCATTTAAAGATTTTAATTGTGGTTTTGCACTGTGATATAGCATGTACCAAAGTGATGTATTTGTTTCGCTTTTTCTATTAGGATGAACAGATTTTATAAGTTCGTGTAATGCTACGAAGTCAATAGAAACACATTTTTCATTTTCAGAATCAATTTCCCAGCACACAAGGTGACGAGTTTTATCTTCTAATACGCGTGTTTTTGTTCCATTAACAGTTTCAGATGTAGCGCTTAATGAATAATTGACAATTAATAGTGTTGCAAATAGTAATAATTTTTTCATAATGGTTCTTTACCTCTTTGTATTAAAATATAAATATTGCAACTAATGTTATAGGTTTTAATTCTAAAAGTAAAATCAATAATAGATGCTTTATGATATTTTTTTGACAAACTCAGATTTCAAACCGACTTTTCCAAATCCATCAATCTTGCAATCAATATCATGATCTTCATCGACTAACCGTATGTTTTTTACTTTTGTACCAGCTTTTATGGTTGATGAACTCCCTTTTAGTTTAAGGTCTTTGATTAATGCTACGGTGTCACCATCATTCAAGATATTTCCATGCGCATCTTTGAAAATTTTTTTATTTTCAGTATTTTCACTTTTTACTTCTTCGTTCCATTCATGAGCACATTCTGGACAAATTAAAATTCCATTATTTTCATATGTATACTCTGAACTGCATTTTGGACATTTTGGTAAATTAGTCATTATTTCATTTCTCCTAAATAATTATTATTACGTTTATTTTTTGTAAATAGCCAAAATATATGATTGTAATAGTATCATGATTGGAATTGACATTCCATCTTGCAAATAAATTTTTATAACTTTAAACAGGCATTAATAAGTTGTTTAACAGAAAAGCAAAATGTATATCAGTGATAAAGTTTACGCTATTGCTCAAGCTATCCAGTCTTTGCATTAAGCTGTTTCGAATACAGTGGTACATACAGACAAAGATAGAAAGATAGGGAACACTTTTTAACAGAATCTTTGATAATTTTTTTAGTAACAAATTATATCTTAGATAGCCTAGAAAAAATCAAAAATCTAATGGGCAAATATTTTTAATATGCTGTAATTCTTAAACATTTAACCATCTGTAGGTAGGCTTTTAACTGCAGGCAGACTTTTAACGGAAGCTTTTTTTACATAAGAATCTAGCTGTTCATCTTCGTCTTCAAGCTCATCTTCATGAGGTTGCCTTTTTTTATTTCTTCCTGGGGTGCGAAAAGCAACATCTTCAGCTGTAAAAAAACTACCTTTTTCTTGTCTTCTATCTACATTTTGCTTAGGATGAAGAGGCATAAAGAATTGATTAACAATAATATCACCTGCAAAACGGACTCTTTTTTTATCATTTGCATTGTCTTGAGAGCAAGGATTATTGCTAGCAACTCTATCTTTTTTTAATATTGATTTAAGATGAGAGATTGTTTGACTTTGTTGGATTACTAAACAAAATGGTATATTGTCATTATTATTATCATCTTCATCATCATCATTTTTATTACTTGAAGCAGCTGGATGAGCTGTGTTACTAGATCTGTTTAAAGAGGGATTTTCGTTATTATTTCTTTCTTCAAATTTTGCATTAAAAGTAACAAAAACATTTGGAAGATATCTTGGTTGGGCTACTAAAACTTTAGGTGGTATATAATCATCATCATCTTGATTATTTGAAGCATTTGCAAGTGCAGAAGCTATTAGTAAAGATAATAAGAAATAAATTTTATTGATTGTAATTCTATAAAAAATCATGTTATTTAATTATTTTTTAATGTTTGTGATTAGCATATAATAATATTTTATCAAAAAATAATTAATTTTATACGTATAAAAAGATAATGTATTGAATCTTTTTTATATAAAATAAGAAAAATTTTAGAAAGCTATACCCCAAGATGTCCAAATCATAAAAGCTTGATAGCCGATACATTTAGGCTTTGAATCAAATCCATACGAGAAGTTAAGTAAAAAACGATGAGCATATCGTTCTGTTAAAAATGTATATTTATATACCAAATAAAAGTTGTTACGCATATAATTTATTCTATCTAATTGAGGAATATTTGGAGTAGCATGAACACCAAATCCCCAGCGTGCATCATAACCTCCTTCAATGCCGTGTCCTAATGGCTTGCTTGTCTGAAATGCAACGAGTATATCTGCAATGTTACCTATAGTGAATCTATAGCAATTATCCTGTGCATCAAAAGCACTGCGGGGAATAAAATAGTTATATCGACCACCCCATAAAAAATCTATTTTCGGGGTAAGTTTATAGAGGCCATCAAGCTGTCCTCCTATTCCAACTTGTCCAGTTCCAAATCCAACACGTTGTAGGGTATTAACAGAGTGAGTTGGTATTCCTAATACTCCAGAAATAGATACTTTAGATCTTTCTCTTGCCAAAATATTACGTCCGACTGTAAATAAAATGTCATCAGATTCTGCCACATTAATGTTAGGAGCTTTTTTTAAAGTTTGATTAACATGAGCATCTGCAAAATCAGCTCTAAAATAATATTTTTGGGCAAAGTTAAGATTATAGGTAAATAATCCTCCAATATAGTTTTCACGAAGATATAATCCTTTGGATTTTTGAAAAAAATCAAAAAGTAGTAAAGATATGCTATTAGGATGAGTATTTGTTGTATCACCAATTGGTTTACGAGTAATTTGAGCAATACGAAAGTTGTAGACGACAGATATTGTAAATATTGGTAAATGCGTACATAATCCTGTTAATAAAATAGCTATTAAGGTATTTTTTTTCATGTAATTCTCATAGATCTTTATAACTTTTTAATATTTAATAATCAGTTTTTAAGGCATCATGTCGTAATTTTGCAATCATATCATCGGTAAAGAACGTTGAGAAATAGACATAATATTTTTGATCGTTATAGGTTATTATATCTCCGGAAGTAATTTGATTGCACGGTTTTCCGATTCGTTTTTCGCAATCAATGATGCGTACAATTTTATTATTTGCAGCAGTAGATTCTATCAGTTCATCATTTCCTATGTACATCATCACATGATCAATATGCAAAGGATGTTTGTTTATAGAACCTTTACTTATAAGTTGTTTATTAATTCCTGGCGCAATAGAATTTTTATTAACCGAAGCAAAAAATATTAAATCAGCAGGTTTAAGATGAGCACCATCTCTAATTTCAAGAGAATCTAAAAATTGATCTTTAGACATACGAGGAATTTGAAGTCCATGAGCTAGAAAACAGACATTGATCATACCTGAGCAATCAACGCTTGAAATATTTCCAAAAATTTGATTATGTGCGATTCTGCCACCCCATGAGTATAAACTATCTAAGAATTTTTTTGATGTTGCAATAATTGAGTGACGTAGTTCTTCAATAGTTTCTTTGACTGTTGACTTGATATGATAAATATCGGCATCTTCAAAATAAGCATTTCGGCCATCAAAAAGCGTAATTTTCCAATACTCTTTATCAACTTTTATTGCCTTGAATCGAGTCCCCATAGAAAAAGTATTAATGATTTTTCCTGTATGGTCTTCAAGGTTGGCAATTAAATTTTTTATAACGATATTGTAACTAGGAAATACTTGTACTTCAGTTGCTTGACTTGCAGGCATCCAACCAGGGTATCCATGCCAACCAAAAGGAGCAGTAAATTTTTCTTGTTGTATAGCATTAACATTGATCCATGTTATACCATCTGAATCCGTATATTCAGAATTTGCAATTAAATATTCATTCATGAGCATCTGAGTTATTAAAAGGGGATTGGTTGTGTCAAATGTTGGTAACGTTAAATTTGGATCTATGAATTCAGGATGAAAGTTTAAGTTAACAACAGGAACATTGATGACCATTTTTTTGGGATAAGAAGTAAGAATGAGAGGAAATAAAATAGACGTTACTATATAAAAAACTTGTTTTTTCATAAAATTCTCCTTTATTTTTATAAACATATTTTTACATTTTTAAATCAATAGGTACAGTACCCATCAAAAAAATATTTCATTTTTTTAAATTAGGAAAATCTAATGAGTAAAAATTCAGTTTCATGGCAAACACTTTTTATTGAAACTATCATCAAGCGCCTTGAGGTTAATCCTAATATTGGATTATCAGCCGAACAGATTCAAAAGAATCGAAAAGAATATGGAGAAAATAGAATATTACAAGTAAAGCCTCGAAATAAATTTTCAATTATTCTAGAAACTTTTCAAGAGCCTATGATGTTGTTGCTTCTTGCTATAGGGATTTTGGCATTTATATTTGGAAAAATAGGCAGTGCAATAGCGATGGTCTTAGAAGTGATTATTTATGCTTTTTTGGAATTAGTTAATAAATTTCGCAGCGATCGATTGATGACGAATCTTAGAAATTTAGCAAGTCCGACGGTAAAAGTTTTGCGTTCTGGAATTATTGTTGAAATTCCTCATTATGAAGTTGTGGTAGGAGATATCATACTTCTTTTTGAAGGGGTATTTGTTTGTGCAGATGCAATAGTACTCAAAGGTTTTGGAATCACATCACAAGAAGCATCGCTGACAGGAGAATCTCTTCCTGTTGAAAAAATATCTTCCCAGAATATGAATGCTATAGCAACTCAGGAAAATATAGTATTTGCTGGTACAACAATTGTTAGCGGAGAAGGGATAGCGATGGTAATTGCAGTTGGTGAGCAAACTGAAATTGGAAAAATAGCTCATCAGGTACAACTCTATTCACAAGAGCAAACTATTGTTCAAAAATCTATGGATCAATTAGCAAAAATTTTAGCGATTGCAGCTATTATAACCAGCATAGTTATTCCTTTTATTGGAATTTTATATGGCTTTGAATTTGAAGAAATGATTCTTACTTGGCTTGCGCTGACATTTTTGATGATTCCATGTCAGCCACCTATCATTATCACGATGACATTGTCTCTTGCAGCATTTTTATTAGCAAAAAAGCATGTTATTGCAAAAAGATTGTTTGGCATTGAAGGAATTGGCCAGGTTTCAATAATTGTCAGTGACAAAACAGGAACGATTACCAAGAGTAATTTAACATTTGATGGTTTTTATACGACAAAAGGAGAGCAAGGACAACTTACTGAAACGATGCAACAAATGATTCGTTTGGCGTTACCTGATTTTTGTACACATGTTATGGATATTGCAATTCTAGATGCGTTATACGATCAGAAAAAAATAAAAGTACCCATAAAGCTTTTGGGTTTTGGTAGTGATCATATGTTTCGTGATGTAGTCTACCAAGATGAAGGCAAATATCTTCATATGATTACAGGAAGTCCAGAAAAGTTATTAGAATTTTCTCAGCTTTTGCCAGATGAAAAAGAAAAAATCATACAATTTATCGATCAAAAAGCACAAGCTGGTTGTAAGTTGATAGCATATGCATCGTATATGAGCAGTGATTTGAATTTGGTTGAATTGAAAGATTTAAATTTTTTGGCAGTTGCTTCGGTTAAAGATCCTGTAAGGGTTGGGGTAAAGGAAGCAATTGAAGAGTTGATGCAAGCAACTATTTCAACAGTAATTGTAACTGGTGATCATCAGTTAACAGCGCAAGCAGTTGCTGCAGATATTGGTCTTAATGGTGCTGTAATTACAGGAGCTGAATTTGATCAATTGAATGATCAAGTAGTATTTCAAAAATGTAAAAGTTCAACTATTTTTGCTCGTATGACTTCAATGCAAAAATTACGTTTAGTACAAATTTTGAAAGAAAATGGAGAAGTCGTAGGAGTTATCGGCGACGGAGTGAACGATGCTCCAGCAATTCGTGCTGCAAACGTTGGTATTGCAATGGGTGTTATTGGAACCGATTTGGCCAAAGATGTTGCAGATTTGATTTTAACGGATGATAACTATGTTCATCTTCCTGATGCGATCTCAATCAGCAGGACTGCACTTGATAACTTTAAAAAAGGATTAACATTTTATCTTTCTGCAAAATTAGTACTGTTGATTATATTTGTAGTACCTTTATTATTTGGAATTCCTTTTCCATTATCACCGATTCATATTATTTTAATTGAGCTTCTTTTGGATGTAGCTTCATCAACTATGTTTGTCGTGCAATCAGCAGAACCAGATGTGATGCGTCGGCCAGCAGAAAAGATACAAGATTTTCTTCGTTGGCCATTATTTAAAGATATTTTAAAATATGGAATTCCTTTGGCTGTGGGTATTTTAGGTTTGTATGCTTATAATTTTTATAATTACGATACTACAACTGCGCAAACGGTAGCATTGATCAGCTGGCTTTTGGGACATATTTTATTGGCATATAATTTAACACAAAAGAAAAAAACAATTTTTGAGCAAGGTTGGTCTAATATTGTGGCATTATTTTGGATTGTATGCATGATTATTTGTTCATGGATTGTAACATCGACTTCAAGTATTCATTTTTATATGAAGACAACTGATGTAAATTTTGCTCAATGGGTTTCAGTTATAATTGTAGTTGTAATTACTACATTTTGGATAGAAGGACTTAAGTATTTTGATAAAAGATAATTTTATTGAGACGATCATCTTTGATCAGATTCTTGTACTGTCCATGTGGTAATTGATGGACTTTTGGCATGGGCAGCAAGATAACATTTTTGGTAAATTCTATTTCCAACTTGCACAGTAAATAATTCTTTGTATAAAGGATGACCTAACACTGTAGAAAGATGAAGTGCGATTAAAGCAGGATCGTTATTAGGATCGGTGATATATTTTTTAATTCTTCGTGCAGCTGCCATTGGTGCAAGTTCTTGTTCTTCTTGAGCGGTTATGTTTTTATTTTTATATTTTGCTTTTAATTCATAGTATCGTGCATCGCTTGCACAAATATTAATGGCTATTAGTGTAAGTTTAATTATAAAATATTTTATATATTTCATTAAAAACAGCCTTATTTATAACATTTTCAGGGACTAAGCTTAATAATGAGATTAAAATTAGTCCCATTTATGATAGTTATCGAAATATAGATTAAGCCCAACCAAGTGCTTGTGCAATAGTTGGCAATTGCTCAATGAAAATTTGTTTACACAGTAGAGCAACTTCCATATGTTCTTTTTGAGTTCCGTTAGCAGATCGGAGTTCAATGTAATGAATCCATGAGCGGACTGTGCCACTCATGTAGATACGCGCAGGCATTACTTCAGGCAGTACAAATCGAGCACATTCCTTTGCTATTCCAGCTGCAAGCATCTGTTGATAAAGATCCATAGTATTTGTAAATAGCTTTTCCATTTTTTCATACCAGATTGCTTTTTGATCATCTGACAAACTATCGATTGAATTTTGTCTATTTTTAAAATCTTGAGCACGAAGTTCTGGCAGAGGAATTTCTGTTGCTAAGAGTGAATTATCAGCATAGCGTTGTGAAAACTGTTGAAAGGTAAATGATCGATGGCGTAAAATCTGCATACAAATTGCACGGCTCGTTTCGATTTCAAGTGTCATAAATGCTTGTTCAAACACTGACCAGTGATGATGTTTGATACAATATTTTAAAAGTCCTTTAAAATTATCATTATCTTGATTTGCTGGATTGCTCACCCGTGCAACGTAGGCAATTGTCTTTTCTGCATCGGGAGTAATGCTGATAAGTTTAGCAGAAGGCTTGAGAAGTTTTTCAGTAATGGCTGTTGGGACTATTGTATTGCAGATGCTGACGATGGCAAAACTTAGTGAAAAAAATTTTATATAGTTCATAAAAAATCCTTTTTTTGTCATTTTTTGAATTGATAGATGCCCGATATGATACTTTAATTTCGCTATATTGTCAGCAAAGATTGAAAAATTTAGTACCATCATACTAAACTGATAGCCATGGGGATTTTATTAGGAATCAAAGGGGACCAGTTTATGAAAATTTTACGATATTTATTTCTTTTTGTAGCATGTTTAATGCAAGTATTTTTAATTTTTTCTTCAGTGGCTAAAAAAACTCAACAAGTTCAATCAAAAGAAGTTTCGCATTCTGTGGCTCATGCAATGGTACCATATCAAAAAGAAATTATGAGCATGGCATCACTGTCTCAATCTCAGAAAAGTTCTTTGATTGATGCTTGGCAGGTCTTATATGATACCGTGAATTTAAAAAATTCATCAACCCCAGGTATAGAGCTTTCTAAATTACAAGAACAAAAATTAAAACCATTATTTACGACAAATTATTTTGAGTTGCTTGAAAAATATTTAAAACAAAAAAATCTTTTTAATTTTGAAAATGATCCATTAAGCGCTATTCATAAAAATTATGCAACGGTTCATCTTCGTCAAGCTGTCAGCAGGCTTAGCTCTATAACAGAATTTAATTATGATGATGGGAAACCAGAAATTATAAGTCAAGGTGATGTCAGAGATATGGGTATCGTTGTTGATATATACAATAATACAAAAGCTCAGTTTACTATCTATCAAAAATCAGTTGATGGAAAGCAATCAGTGCAAGTTGGTATGATTAATCCAGGTGTTAACGATGTGAATTTACACTTGGCTTCTTTGCAGGAGATGAAATCAAAAACATCAAAAGGAGCAGATAAGACTTTATACTATTTAGAATGCGTAGAGCTGGGAGCTGAAAATCCTACAAAAATATCATTGAAATTAATGCAAGGATCTGAATTTATTGAATTTTTAAAAACATTGCCACGATCCAAACATGATATTGAAAAAGATATTTTTGAAATGAATGGACTTCCAACGAGTCCAGATTTTATCATGAATAATAATGATTGGTATTTTGTTTTAATACAAAACCCAACTCCTGCAAAAGCATCTAAAAGAGATCCTAGCCAGCGTATTCAGTTGGTTAATATTTCAAAATTTACGTCGCCTTATTTGTTGAATTTACAGATTAATCAGCAGGAGTTTGATATTCCATCTCAAACTGTACCTAAAAAAATAACTAAAACAAATATTTTTCAACCTTCAATCAGATCGGTCCACTTTATGGCAAATGCAGTAGTTCCTGCATTAAGTACTCCAGTTTTATTATTGCCGAAATTTATGTGGGATATACCAGAAATGCAATCGCTGTGGATGATGCTTACGACAACTATGCTTGCGACACAAACGCAATATAAACTTTTTGGATTGAATAGTTTTGCAGATGCATTTGAATATTTTAAAAATTTAAACTGTTTTGGAAATCAATACCATCAACAATTTTTTATTGATTTATATAATAGATCTGTACCAGGCTTTATTCTATACAATGCATCTTGGCTTATGTCTAATGCTATATGTGAAACAGATCTAGAATATTGTTCAGATATTCTTCAAGTGTATACAGCGCAAGATCCATATGGGCACATTATAGTTAATGAGCATCAATTTTATTATACCAATGTTTTAATAGAGTTTATTCCAAAAGTAGATACGGCAGATTTTAAAAAATTATTTGAAAAGGTTGGGTTTAATGCAGTCTATACATATCCTTTAAATCAACTATATTCGATGATTGTGAATGTACTAACGTCAGAGATCAAAGAAGGTGTTTTTGGTGAAATTACACAGATAGAACCAGAGGTTTTTGAATTAGTTTTAAAAAATAAAAAAGATAAAATTATTAATTCACAAAAATTATATTTATATAATCAGCCTGCAAATATACAAATAACATTTACTAATATTTATGCTAATTGGGTAGGGTCATCTTTGCCAGCAGATTTATTGCCTCTTGAAATAGGTAACACACAAGAGTTTAAAGTGACCTATGAATTTAGTTCAGCGAATAATAAGCATATTTTATTGACTCAGCATACATCTGCTATTGATAAACAAGAAGTATTTTTACCACTTCAGTTTACAGAATATCCACTTAAAGAATTATATATAGATCTTTATCACACGTTTAATGTGAAGCCATTTACAAGATGTCATATTATTAAAGATAGTGCTTTACCGGAGTGTTTGATTGGATTGACACAGCAAGATTGGCAAAATGGTATTTATATGATACCGATAGTTCGTAATAATCAAAATTTAAGTAAATCAAGTCCAGGTAAATTTACAGCGATGTTTTATGGCGCAGATAAAAAATATATAGGTGAAATAACTATGGCAGGAGAATTACATAATCATGGAATGCAATCAGGGATATATGAACCAATAAGCGCTTATAATATATATAATTCAGATAAAAATTCTTTGATGGATATATATTTATCTACAGGTATTTTTTTAAAAAATGTATAAACAATCATTTATTTAAAGTTAAAACTTTTATACATTTTTTTATAATTATTTAAGATATTTGGGGCGAAAAACTTAGGGGTTATTATGAGTAGAGCAAATATTGCTGAATCAATAGGATATTTATTTTATCGTAAAGACATGTATGTTTCTTTAGTTGATTTAAAAAGAGAATTACTTAACCATCTATTTGAAGTAAGTATAATTAAATTAGGAATAGAATCTTTTTTGAATAAAAATATTATAGCATTAGATGCTTCAATTGGAGATTGGAAATGTCAAACAAGAGCATCGATATTAGTTGATATATCAAATGATAGTGAAATATATAGCCATTTAGATGAAGAATTGAAAAAAGTGACTAGATTGTTTAAAGACATTGAAAATTATTTAATTCAACTAAATTCTTTTAATTCTATAGAGGCTCAAAATTTTAGTCGTAAAGAATTACATAATTTATCTTTAGGACAAATATTAAAAAATCATAATTTATTATATTTTCCATTAGAAAAATCTTTGTTTTTAGGATTAAGTTTTTTAACAACTGTAGAAAATGAAAAATTATCTATATTTATGAATCATCAATTAAGTATTAACAAAATGAAAGCTATTATCAATCAAGCAAAAAAAGATTTATGTCATTTATCAATAGAATATGAAAATCGCTTATCTTTAGAGTATGGAACTGTTGAAAATAAAAAGGCATTAAAACAGATAGAACATAAAGCGATGCAATATATGACTTCTTTATTTGTAGGCTTTATGCCTATTTTTAAAAAGATGAAGGTCAAACAAGAGCCATTTTTAATTAATTATATTTATTTTTGTGAGTGTGGAGGAGTACAGAGTATTACATCAGATTTAATGCAATATCAAAATTCTGATTTTGTAAAAATATCGACTGAAAATTATATGGACACTGTTGTTACTGTTATTGAAGTCTATCAATATCCAGGTTCACTGCAGGATTTGCAGAGTAAATTAAATATATCATTAGATCTTACGAACATTCCGGTTGATTACTATAGATGGTGTACATGTTCAAGTCCTTGGAAAATCGATGATTATGGTTATTCTTTAGAAACAAAAATTATGGGTTTTTTTGCACAACATCCACAGTTTACGAATCATGCAGAAATTAATTGGAAGGGCTTAGAACTTGAAAATTCTGACCTAAAAAAAGAGTATGAACAGTTCTTGACTGTTAAAGGTGTGAGCCAAAAAGATATGTCAGTTTTTCAGATTAATCATATGTATGCTTCAACGGTTCAAGAAGAACTTGAGGATCAGCGTCAGTTGCTTTTGAAGTTGGGTAAAAAGTAATGTTTTAGATAGTGAGTTATTCCCTTTTCTTAATTTTATAAAAAATTAAAAATTAAATTTATAAATTAAATTTTTTTTCATATTTCTGTTTGGATAATCCATTGTTTAAACATCTCTTTAGGTACAATTCTTTTTACAGCAGGGTTATAATCTTTAATCCATTCTTTATAAGGAAATTTTTCTGGATTTTTTATTACATAATCATGATATATACTTTCTGATGTCTTTTCGAACTAATAGATAAGGGTATTTTTTGTTGATGTAATAATATTTTTTGATAAATAAGGCATCATTGCGGCGAAAAATGGTGCTCGCTTTTGAACGCCTTCCGAACGAGAGAGTTATTTTTCAGTATTGGATTTGAACAGATGAAATCTACAAGTTATTCTCTTGGAATCGCTGTTTTAGAATACGGTTTTTTTATCTAGGTAATGATTTTTTTAGAAAATATTAAAAATTCGTTTAAATTTTGTTTGAATTGATTATAGTATAAATTAATTTTAACATTGCTATGGCATCAAGGAATAACATGTAACTAAATGAATTCTTACATTAAGTTTTTGTCTTTATAAGCAGAAGACATTCTTAAACTAAAAAAATATAAATCAAATAGATTCTTTTTAAAGAATCCTTAACCATACTATTTCAATACTTCATATGAGGATTTAGAATGCTTCATTATATATTTCTATTATTTTCCATTATATTTTTAAATTCTACTTTTTTAGCGTTTGATCCAGATAAAAACAACAACAGTGAAAATGCCAGAAAACAACAACAAATAGATTCTGATTTACAAAGTTCAATATTTCAAGCACGAGAAAATAAGAAAATTTTATTTGCATTACATATTAAAAAAAGAATTAAACAAGATCTTGTAGATGATGATATAGCTTTTTTTGAAGAGGATGAAAATTCTCAAGAATCTATTCAGGCAAAATTAAACAAGAAATTACAAAAATTACGTGAAAAGTTACAACCAAGACAACATGCTATTGTAGCAGAGAGTATAGTTTTTGGAGCAACTACTTCTGGAGCAGGAGCTACTATAACAGGGGCTACAGTGGCAGGTTTTGGTGCGGGATGTGGGGCTGCAGGAACAGCTGCGGCAAGCACAGCAACTGGATTTAGTATTGGAGGAGTGTTAACAGGTATAGGAACTTTTATAGGAGGCTGTGTAACATGGCCAGTTGTTGTAACTGTTGCAGCAGGAGGTTTTGTTATAGTTGCTATAGCTGATGAAGCAGAAAAGAAAAATAAGCTTGATCAAGAAGAAGTTGTTAAAAGAAGAGAACAGGAAAAAATAGAACTAGAAAAGCAAAGAGAGCTTGAAGAGTTGCGTATAAAATTAGAACGAGAAAAAGAAGAAGAGCATCTTCGATTTAAGTTGAAAGCGATTTGTTTAGAATTAACAAAGACTATAGATATACATAACCCTGGACCATGTATAAATATACAAGAAAACATTATAGAAAAGCTTGGACCTTGTATTTATGTACCAGTTGAACAAGGTCCTCAAGTATGTATTTATGTACCAGCACAAAATGATTATCCTCCGATGATATATGTACCAGCAGAAGATGATAATCTACCATTTATTTATGTTCTAACAAAAGAAGAAGACAAAAATTTAATATTACACTTTGCTGGTCCAGCTATTCTTATTCCTGGAGGAATTGTAAGTGGTGGTACTATACCTATAATTATAGGTATAGGTGTTGGTATTGGATGGATTATTAAAGAAGGAGTTCCTTTACTTAGAGGGATAAAAGATAAAATCAAAAAAAATAGAGAGGAAAAAGAAAAAGGTGGAGGAGGTGGCGGTGGTAATAATAACAAGAATGACAAAGATAAAGATAAAAAGTATCCACATGGAAAATATGAAAATAATCGAAAGCATCATAAAAATTCACCAAAAAATATTGGTAAACCTCCAATAGATGGTCAAAAAGCGCTTGATAAATCAATAAAAGTTCCTGGAAAAGACTATAGATTGGCGGTTGAAAATGGAGAGTTAATTAAATTTCAAGAACATAGTCCTGGCAAATATCATGGATATAGAGTAGATCCATCGCAAAAAATAATTCAGCTTGATAAAAATATTTTACAAGAATCAGGTCTTGCAAAACAATTAAATAAAGGAAATCCTTACCGATGATAGACTTAAAAAAATTTATAATATCAGATTCGCAGTATATTAATGTCGTTCCGGAGCCTATGGAAGATAATGAATGTGAAGTGTGTGCTTATTCTGATTTGTATTACATAGACAAAGAAAAAAATATATCCATAAGATTTGGTTATACAGAAACTAATAGTTTTTGTTATTTTTTTGGGAAATATGAGCGAACACTAGATTTAATAAATGGAAAAAATCTTCTCTATAAAAATATTCGTAAAGATTTAGGTTTTAAATTCAATCAATTTCATGCTCGTTTTCTTCAAAAGCAGGAATATCATAAAGTAATGGAATATTATTTTCAAGACAATAGTCATAAGGGTATATTGCCTTATTTTTCAAGCTGGCTTTATAATGACAAATATGGAAATGTAATTTTTGAAATCAGTCCAATTTATCCGTGGTTTGAAGAAAAAAATCCTGAAAGCAATCCTGGATTTGTTGCATATTCAGAGTTTATTAAAAATTATAAAATAGCTGTTAAAGTAATGATTCCCAAAGAAAATCTAAAAAAATGGATTCAGCAAGCTTTAGAACTTAGACGATCACTTGGAATTCATAAGGATTAATCGGTGCTGAATTAATGGATCCATCAGAAAAAATAAAAAAGGAATAATTAATAGGATAAATTTATGGCGTGGTCTTTTTATGATACATTTTTAAAAAAAAATAAAAGTAAGTCTCTTCCTCAGCGAAGAATCTCTACGGAAGATAATAATGCTGTAATTTTTGATGAATGTCGTTCAAACATATTCCATGGATATGTTGCTGAATGGGGTGAATTAAGTGATCAGCATAGAATCTTATTACATAAAAATGGTTGGTCTAAAACGATGAAGATTGATAATAATGGAAAATAGTCAAAAAATTATTTTGGGGACTTTAAGTGCTGGTGATAATCAAGAACATTTTGATATAGTTGCGCAAACAGATTCTTTTGATGATTATGATTGGTTTGCACATTATATAAACATATATTTTAATTATGATAATCAAGTTCTACTGCTACGCAGATGTATTGTGGGTGCTGAATTAGTTCATTTACAAAAAGAATTGGAAGATTGGTATGCTGGCAAAAGACGTATTCCAAAAGAATGTGTTGGTTTTGATCTAGGATTATTATGGAATGAGCATTGGCAAAGAATAGCATTAGCTGAATCAGCAATGAAAGATGTAGACACATGGGATTGGGTTGGTGCAAATTTCTTATTTTTACAGTCTAATAGCAATGGAAAATCAAGTAACAATACTTTTTTGTACCAAGATGAATTTGGTAATTATGTGTTGCAAATATCTTCTTGTTTTCCATATTTTTTTATACATGATAAGTCTGCTATTGAATATAATCAATGGTTGCACAATTATAAAGTTTTATATCGAAAAAATATAGAACGAGTCGTTATCGAAAAATGGATCAAGCAGTTAAACGATATGTGCGTATACTATAGAAAGCATAATCATATGCATCCTGAAACTTTATAGTTATTTTTAAACAATAAATATGTCTCTAGATAAGAAATTATTTAGAGCTTGTTGTTATTAGAGGAAAATTAATTGAAAATAGTTACTTTCAAACTAACTTGAGATTAGTTTTTTATTGATCACACTTCATCAGCTGGGAAGAATATCAAGAGTTCATGAACGGTAGAAATTCTTTTTAAAGCTACATTTTTGTGATGTGTTACTTGGTCTTTGGCGACGATGAGTTGTTCAAAGCCAAAGGTTGCGCATTCTTTAGCGTGGATGTCGATGTTGTAGACTGGTTTGATTTGGCCGGTTAGGCTGATTTCAGCGAGCGCAATAGTTTTTGGTGGCAGTGATTGTTGGAAGTAGCTGGATAAAATTGCAAGTGCAATTCCTAAGTCGCAGGTTTGGTCTTTGGTCTTTAGGCCACCACTTATTTTAAAAAAGATATCATGTTTTGAAAGCGGTATGTGTAGATATTTTTCTAAAATTGCAGCAATTAGGCTTACGTGTTTGTGGTCAATTCCGGTGATAATTCTTTGTGGAATTCCAAATTTAACCGGAACTGTGAGTGCTTGAAGTTCTAGAAATATTGGGCGTGATCCTTCAAGTGAGCTGACCAGTGTTGAGCCAGGAGCATGTTTTGTTTGTTCTATCAGGTGTTGATTAATGTTTGCAACTTCCTGAAGGCCGTTGCCTTTCATATGAAAAAATCCGATTTCGTTAATCGAACCAAATCTATTTTTAATGGCCCGTAGTGTTCTTGTTTGCCATTGGTCTTCTTTTTGAAGATAAAAAACTCCATCCACCATATGTTCCAATAGTTTAGGACCAGCAATGTTTCCATCTTTGGTTATGTGTCCTGTTGCGATGATGGCGATATTGTTTTCTTTAGCAAGTTTCATAAGCATAAACGCTGATTCTTTGAGTTGTGAAATCGTTCCGGGAAGAGCGTTTGTGCTATCATTGATAATGTTTTGAATTGAATCAATGATTACTAAGTTTGGCTTTTTATCTTTACAAATTTCGATGACGCCATTGAGCGTTGCGTGGTCTGAAAAGAAAAGATTTTGGTGAGAATTATTTTTGAATGAGTCATCGGTAATTCTTTGGAATCGTAATTTAACTTGAGCAAGAGATTCTTCAGATGAAAAATAAATTATAGAATTATTTTTGCTAATTAATTTTGAAATTTGAAGTAGCAATGTTGATTTACCAATTCCTGGGTCACCAGAGATTAAAAGAAATGATCCTGGAACGATACCTCCTCCCATGACACGATCCCATTCGTGACAGTTACTGACGATGCGTTGTTGTTCTTCCATTGAAATTTCATCAAGGGTATGAACAGCAATTTTAGAATTTATGCTTGCAGCTTGTTTGGTAGTTTTAAATGTTGAAATTTGATCTAAGCTATTCCATTCTTTGCATTCAGGACAGCAGCCAATCCATTTTAAGGTTTGGTAAGAACATTTAACACATTCAAAGTAGGAGGATTGTTTACTCATAAAAAATCTTTTCTGATCAATGGGTACTGGGGTTAAGCCTGAGGATTAGTCTAAAAGAGACTAATCTTTTCTGATGATATGACATTTTCTGCAACGTGGTTCATATTGACTTGCGCCAACAACGATTAAAGGATCATTGTAATGTGCTGGAATTCCGTCAATAAGACGTTGTGTTATACAGTATGTATCATCTTGGCAAACACTGCAAATAGCAGTCAATTTGATAACATTATCCGCCATTGCTAAAAGATCTGGCATTGGACCAAATGGTTCACCACGGAAATTAAGGTCAAGCCCAGCTATGATTATTGTTTTTTTTGCTTCTAGAAGCTGTTGGATGATTTCGATAAATTTTTTTGATTCTTCAGTGAAGAACATGACTTCATCAATTGCGACAACATCGACATCTGATTCTAAAGCGGTATTGAGTATTTCTTCACATTTTGTAACCGCAACGCATTTAGTCCAGCTACCACTACGAGATGAAATGTATGAAAGAGGATTAAGGTCAAGCTTTAAAATTTCGCGATTATCGATTGATGGTTTGAAAACTAACAAATTAAATCCAGCGATAATAAATCGTCCAACTTGTCTGATAAGTTCTTCAGATTTTCCTGAGCACATAGAGCCGCAAATGACCGTGAGTGATCCTTTTTGCTGATGGCGCTTTGCTTGATTAAAACTTTTTGATGGATGAATCAATTTTGCACGAGGTTCATGTTTTATTTCATTTGAAACAACAACAAAAAATATGCTTAATAAATATAAAAATAATGTTTTTTTAAACATGAAATCCTCATTTGTTTTTTAATTTTAAAACTGTTTTTTAAGTGTAAAAGGAGGATTTTTTTTTGCAATAACAAATAAATAAAAAAAAAATTTATCAGCTCTAGTTGCTGACTTACTTATTTTAAAAAAATATAAAAATTTTAAAAATGAAATTAAAAAGGCAAAAATAAATATAAAATTTTTGAGCAACTATTATACTAATAGAAAATTTAAGTTTTTAATTTTAGAAAGATATTTTTATGTCAGCAGGTTATATTCTTGTTCAACAATCAGGACGACTTGAAGGTTCTGTTGAAATTTCAGGTGCAAAAAATGCAGTTCTAGTGATTATGTCATCATTGGTATTAACTCGTGGCAAATCGATTTTAAGAAATGTTCCTGCAATTGCTGATGTATATGAAATGATTGAAATTTTAAAATCGCTTGGTGCAAAAGTTGAATTTGATGCACACAATAATATTTTGGAAGTTGATACATCTCAGTTATCTCCAGATAATTTAAATCAGGAAGCTGTTAGAAAATTTCGAGCATCGCTTCTTATTTTTGGGCCGTTATTAACACAATTTAAAGAAGTAAGAGTTGCAATGCCAGGTGGTGATGCGATCGGTGCTCGTCCGCTTGATTATCATATTAAAAATTTCAAGAAGCTTGGCGCTGATGTTTGGCAAGATGAAAATTTTTTATATGGTAAGGCTGATAAATTACAAGCACAACGTTTAGTTTTAGATTATCCAAGTGTTGGTGCAACTGAAAATCTTTTAATGGCTTTAACGCTGGTTGAGGGTGAGTCGTGGATTGTAAATGCTGCACTTGAACCAGAAGTTTTGGATTTAATTTCAGTACTTCAAAAAATGGGCGCTGATGTACAAGTATGTCCTCCTGCGATGATTAAAATTCGTGGTGTGCAAAATCTTAAACCTGTTGATCATACAGTTATTGGTGACAGACTTGAAGCAGGATCCCTTTTGATAGCGGGAGCAATAACTAAAGGTGATATTTATATTCCTAATGTGAATACATTGGAAATGGAGTTATTTTTAATGAAGCTTGCTGAGATGGGTCATGAAATTCAGATTGGTAAAGATGGACTTGGAGTTCGTCTTATAGCATCGCAAAATCCAACAGTAGTTTCATTTAAAACAGGACCTTATCCAGGGTTTCCAACCGATTTACAAGCTCTTATGATGGCAGCGCAGGCTGTTGCACGGGGTAAGTGTAATATAGTTGAGACTGTTTTTGAAAACAGATTTTTACATGTTCCTGAAATGAATAAAATGGGAACTAAAATTTCTGCATCAGGACATTATGCTCAAATGGAGGGAGGATTTGAACTTATTGGAGCAGATGTTATTGCAACTGATATTCGTGCTGCATGTGCGTTGGCTCTTCTAGGTCTTGCAGCTCATGGAACTACCAGAGTTGAAAAGGGAGTGCATCATTGGAAGCGTGGTTATGAAACACTTGATAGTAAATTACGTGCATTAGGTGCAAATATTATTTTAAACTAAATTCTTTAAAATAAAGGTACTACTCAGAAAATTTAGAGCTATTTTTTGAGTAGTACCTTTATTTTGATGGTAGATGTAGGTAAATAATGTTATGCTTGGATAAGCAGATAATTTTTAGGGTTTCTTGCGTTATTTAAAAAAGTTCAATTTTTAAAGAATCATTTTTTAGGGGTCATTTTTATGTTCAAGTATTTATTCTCAGTTTTTCTTTTTGGTGCATCTTTAGCTTTTGGTATGATTGATAAAAAAGATAGTTTAGAAGAACAGCATGCACAGATTGAAAAGATTTTTCTTGAAAATGACCCAAACTGTCATTTTTCTTCTACAGTCCTATTTTATCAGTCAAAGGTACCTAGTTTATTACGTAATCGTATAAAGCTCGAAGAGCTATTAGCAAAAGAAAATGATTGTAATAATAGGGAAAATATTGAGAAAAAATTATATGCACTTTCTTTGGATATTCCAGCTTTTATTGCTGACGGTGAATTTATTTTAGGACACTCTAAGTTAAAAGATAATTAAATCTTTATCTATCGGATATAAGAATATTGCACGGTATATTAAAAGCTAGAAATAAGCTCGATAAGTTCGCCGGTAATTTTTGCTTGGCGTATCTTGTTGAATGCAAGCTTCATCTCTTTTAATAACGTTTCAGCGCTTCTGGTTGCATTATCCATTGATAAAAATCGTGCTGATTGTTCTGAGAGCATAGAGCTTGAAAGGATTAACAGTATATTGGTTTTAAGAAGTATGTGAAACATTGAGCGAGTTACATCTTTGCGTTCTTGAAGCCATTCATAGTCTTGAAGTTGAATATTGACTTGTACTTCACAAGGATCTTGTTGTATAGGAATAATTTGTAGTGTTTGAGGCTCTTGGTTAAAGAATGTTTTTGGAAAGCTATACATACAAACAACAGATTCGTAATGTTTGTGAATATGAATAATTCTTTCATAAATATCTTGAGCAATTTTTTCTAGATGATTTGGTAATACTTTATCAAATTCATATAATGGTTTGATATTTATTTCTTTGAGGTATTCACAAGCTTTTTTACCTACGGCGATTATGTGGCTATTTTCTAATTTTTCTTTAGAAAGATGTTTATGAAAATATGCAAACATTGCACTATTAAACGTTCCACAGAGTCCTTTTTCGCCTGCAAATAAAATGTATAACGTTTTAAATTTTGGAGCATGCTTTTGCTTTGAATCATCATTTTCTGTAGTTAAAGCACAAAGTAAAGGACGAATTTCATTGCGGAATCGAATAAGATTATCGGTTTGTTTTTTGAGTTTTGAGTGTGACGACATAGAAATTAAGCGCATAGTTTGCGTAATTTTTTTAATGGAACCGATAGCTTTTATTCTTTGTTTTAAGTGAATTAACTGTGACATACTAATTTAATTTTTTAATTTTATTTTTATATCTTTCTATTATCCTATGCTAACTCTTAGATTAGGACAAGTTTTTTATAAAAAAAGAAGCGTAGTTTGTAAGCTACGCTTCTTTTTTTGAGAAGAATTATTTTTGTATTTTTTCAATCATTGTATTGATATTGGTAATTAGAAGTTTTAATCGTTCATTTTGGCAATATTGCTCTTGTAGATCAGAAATAATATGTAATGAAATTGCTGCTGAAGTTAAACCTATTTTTGTAGAAGTTAGTTCTAAGTAAGCTAAAGCGTATTCTATCGCTTTTATAGTTGAGCTATAATCATTTTTTTCAGATTTATAGTCTAGAGGTGAGTTTGCGGCTTTAAGTGCACAAATTATTGTTGCTAACGTTGTAAAACCAAGGGATAATCTTTTTTTAAATTTTTCAGGAGTAGGAAGCAATAAACTTTCGGCTTCATGTTGAATTGCTAATAATTGTTTTTCGGTATCAGAAGTAACTGATTCATTAAAAATTTTTGTAAATAACTCCTCAAGGAAATTAATTTTTTGGGCCATGGAAAGATTTGATTTTCCTTGGTAAAGATCATTTGCACTGTTGATTATCATAGTGCATGAAAATAGAGAACATACGAGTAATTTTTTTAATGTAGACATAAAATGTCCTTTTTCTATAAAATTATGAATGATAATATGAGCATTACTATATCAGCAATCGATTATTTTGATAGTTTTAATGTCATAAAAAAGCGCAGTCTTTTTTAAGCTGCGCTTTTTTAAGTATATTTGAGATACTTATATTGATTTAGATGTTTTCTAAACAATAATTATTCTTGTTCTTATTCTATATTAAATTCTTAGGTGTTTGATAATGATGCTATTTTGACATCAATAGTATTGATAAATCTTTTTAAGCGATTTATTATATAATATTTTTCAATTAAAGTGTTAGATTCTGTAAACATCAAATATAAACCAATTAGAGAAAGTATAGGAGATAATACTCTATTATCATCATCATTTTTTGTTTTATCAGATTTTGGCGAAAGTGATCGAGTTAATATAGTATAACAAGTTAATTTAAAAACAGATTCAATCACTTGTATTTCCGTTTCAAATAAGATTTCAGATTGATTTTTTAAGTCATATAATTGTTCTATTTTTGTTTGTTTTGATTGATTTTGAACTGTTTGGTTATTGCATATATTTCTATATTCTTTCATTAATACATCTACTTTTGATGAAAGTTCCTTGTTATTGGTTAAGATAATATTGCTAAAGAAAGAGAAAAACAGAAAAGTTTTTTGAATAGTATTCATAATATAGGCGTCGTTATATTTTATAGTTTTACTATGAGAACTCTAAAAATAAGATCTAGAGTTCTCATATAGATATTTTCTTAGATAATATTTTCTTGTTCAAGCATATGTTGTGCAATATTTTGGGTTGAAATTCCAGGAACTAATTTGAATGGATACACAATTTTACCATCAGGCATAATGGTTGCATCAGCAACTTTGTAGTTTGTGAATGTACCAGAATTTTCGCCTACTTTAGTAAGTTCTTTGAAATGAGTTGTAATGATAGTCATGCTGTGTTTCATTTCACCAAGGTTTGTTGCAAATTTAGATCCAACATCAGATGCTACATCAGGTGCTGTACCACTAAAGATTTCATCAATAATTGTGAATGTTTTTTGCCCTGCTGAGCAAGAAAGAATAGAATTCTTAAGCTTTTTAGCACGGTCAACTTCAGCTGCAAATAATGATAATCCTTCCTGAAGGTTTGTGGTGATATCAAGGTAGCTGTGAATTTTTGCAAAAGGTGTCATTACAAGTTTAGCAGATGGAGCAATACCAAATGATTGTGCAAAGATAATATTGATGACTAAAGACATAAGAGATGTTGTTTTACCACCAGCATTTGGACCAGTGATCATTAAGTTTTTAATGTCATTGCCCATGTGTAAGCTATTGGTTACTACAATGTTTGGATCGATGAGTGGATGCCAATAATCAGTAATATCAAGAACAGGAGTTGCTGAATCAACAAATTCAGGTAAACAGAATTTTACACCTTGATTATCTTTGAATGTATTATAAAGTTTTGCAGCGCTTACATATGCATCAATGATTCCAAATGCTTCAAGATATGGAATAATCTCAGATTTGCATTCTTGTAAGCAATAGTGAGTCGCAAGAATTTTTCCTTGAAGCGATAAGTAATATGAAGGATCACCTTTAAATGATGATGATTGAAGTTCAGAAAGAACATATTTTAAGTTGCTTGAAGTAGCTTTTGAAGAAGCATTAAAAAGTTGTTTTAGCTGTTTATGTTCTTTAGGGAATAATTTTTTTAATTCTTCATTATTATCAATAAGCTTGTTGATTACTTTTATGTTATTGATAAGTGTTGCAATAGCAATTAATTCTTTTTGTTGTGTATAAATAAGATCAAAATCTTGTTTGATGTCTGATTTTGCCATCATATAGTTAAAAGCAAAGAGTGCGCCTATGCTAGCTGCTATTCCAGCAGATTCTTTAGGATGTTTTTGCATAGCTGTTATTAAATTTTTAACATTTTTCATGTTGCAAGCTTCAAGCATAGTGCTAAATGGTATATCGTGTTGATATTTAACTAGGCAGACCATGTAAATTATAGAAGGAAGCATGATAAGATTAGATGTTTTAATACGTTTAAGTGGATCTAAAATATACTTATTATTAAACGCTTTAAAAGCATTAGATGTAAAATACAATTTTTCGTGAGCAGAAATTTTTATACCATTTATTAATTCCAGTTGTGTTTGGCTAAATGAAAAAGAGCTTAGTAAAGATTCTTCACCAGGTTTACTTGCTTTAAGAGCATTGTTTAATTTTTCTAAAAGCTCAGAATTTTCTGATAGATATTGAATTATTGATTGACGATATCTAAGTGTATTTGAATCATCAGTCATTTGAGCTGTAATCAATGCTGTTTGAATAGTTCCTGAAACAGTATTAGGTTGAAAATATTTTGGCAAGATATCAGTAAAATAGTCAACAGAAGCAATAGTCTGAATTATTTGATCTTGGACAGTGCTGTGATTGCTACCATATTCTAAGAATGCAGCAGATCCATTTAATAAAGATTTTTGAACATCGGTAGGTTCTGAGACGTTAATTTTTTTAGTAATTAACGGTATTATTTGATGATAGACATTTGCAGATTCTGTATTGACAACAATTGTTTGTATGAGTGTTATTGAGAAGATAATGCTGAGTAGCATATTGTTTATTTTAAAAGACATGAAAGTTTCCTTGTTTTAGCAGAGACAGGTTTAATGTTAAAGAATAAGTTATTATATAACTATACAATTAGTTTTCCTAATTAAGATGCAAGAATTCCTTTATTTTTTAAAATATGATCAGCTATGTTTTGCGTTGAGATGCCAGGAATAATTAAGTAAGGATATGTTAATGATCCATCTTCATTAATTGCTGCTGCTGCTGCTTGATAATTGGTAAATAAATTAATTTTTTCAAGTTCAGTAAGTTTTGGAAAATGAGTTGCTATGATACACATACTATGTGGCATTTTTCCTAGTTTTTTCGCAAATTCATAGGATGCTTTTTCTGCAAAGTCTGCACGAGTACCAGTAAATATTTCATCTAAAATAGTAAGTGTTTTTTTATGGGGGTTACAGTTTTTAATGGATTCATATAAATGTTTTGCGCGATTTGCTTGAGCCATGAAAAGTGATTCATTTTCAGCCAAATTTGTGGTGATATCAAGATATGTATGCATTCGAGCAAAAGGAGTTGCGCGATATATTTTTGCAGGAACTATGCCGATAGATTGACTAAAAATTGCGCATAGCATTAAAGCAGTCATTGCAGTTGTTTTTCCACCAGCATTTGCTCCAGTAACAATAGCATTATGGGCTATATTTGATATGCCAAGAGCTATATTGTTTGCAACTGCTTTTTCAATTGAAATCATAGGATGCCAGTAACCTTGAACTTCAATGGCTGGTTTTTCTTGATTAATCCATTCTGGAATACAAAAATTATTAGATTTACTATTTAAAAGTTTATGGGCACAAAGTTGAGCATCTATTTCTGCAAGTGCTTGCCAAAGAGGCATAAATTCATGATGTATTTCTTCATATAATAGAAATGTTTCATTTATTTTACCTTGCCATGAAATATAATAACTTGGTTCGCTATTAAATGGATAATAATGTAAGAGGTCAATAAGATGAACCATTTTTTTACTAAGTGATTTTGCATCTGTTTTATAAGCAACGAATTGTTTTATGACTGAATATTCTGGTAAAAATTGCTCAAGCTCAGAATTTTTTTCAACAATGGTTACTATTTTTTGACATGTTTTAATAAGCTCTTTTAAAAGTAATAAGCTTTTGTTTTTTTGATAAGAATCATCAAAGGTTGCTTTGAGTCCTTTTGCTGTATTAACAGCTCCAACTACCGTTCCAAGTATAGCAAGGGTTGTCCATGGAATTGCATTAATTGGAGCAGAGGCAAATTCTCTTGCATTTTTTTCGCCAAGAACAGGTGTCCAGAAACTTGCTACGTTATCAACTTGTTTTCTATAGTAATCTTTAATATTGTACGTTGTTCTATAATCGTCGCCTTCCCATCTAACTGTTACTGTTGGGTTTTTGCTTGGATCAGACATGATTTTTTTTAAAACAGACGTTTTTTTGTGATTATCCCAGTTAAAAAATGTTTCCATAGAATTATATAAAGAAGCAAAAGAAAACTTTTTTGGGGCTAGGTTAGGCATGAGTGTTTTTAAATCATAGGTTTTTTCAAAAGTTTCTTTTTTTGTATTCCATCCAAATATTGTAATTGCAGATGCATATACAAAAGAAAGGGCTGTGATTTGACCTAATCTTTTATAGAGTTCACCGGTAAAGCGGTTAGAGCATATATTTTTTTCTACTGTTTCTAATGCTTTGATACCGTTTTCTACAAAATTAGTTGATTCAGTAGTTTCTTTTGGGGGTTTTGAATAAAAATTAATTAAAAAATCTGACTCAGTTGTTTTTAGATTTTGCAAGATAATATCAAGTTCTTGTGTTATTTCTGAATTATTAAGTAAGTAAGTATTGTATGCAGCTTTTGTGTGTAAAATATTTAAATCATCAGTTACTTGGCATATATTTTTTGCAAATGAAAAATATCCTAAGCGTAAATTATATGAGCTGATTTTTGGTAAAACATGAGAAAACAAGTGAAGGCTTTGTATAGTTTGAAGCATTTCTTCATTAAGTGCTTCATATGATTTACCATGCAAGAGTATTGCTCGAGCTGTACAAGCTTTAAAAGCTTCTTCTGTTGTTTGAGCTTTTGTGATATCAACATTTCCAATCAAAGGAATTATTTGGTGCCAAAGATTTGGCTGAACAGTAAGACTTGGTTGAGGCTGTATGTAAGAAAAAGATAAAAAAATCGCGAGAAAACGCATTTTAGTTAGTGTTTTGGCTAACATTGTAACAAGGCCCCCATTTGAAATGATATAAAAAATTATAAAAATCTATATTTTTGTATATTGACTTGATATTAATAGTATGAACTTTGTTATAAAAAAATCAAATATATTCTTCTTGTAAAATCAATTTTTTTGTTATTAGATAAGGGTTTTTTAGAAGTTATGAGGGTGGGTTATGATTATTTTGATTGATGGATATAATTTTTTAAAATCAGTTACAGGAACTAAGTTCATTAATGAAGACCAAATGAGAAATTGGCTTAGTAAGTTTGATGTATATGTACAAAAAAGAGATAATAAAGTATTGATAGTGTTTGACGCAGGACCATCTTTTTTTCCAAGTTGTGAAAAAACAGGATCTGTTGATGTTTGTTATGCTGGTCAGTATCAAACAGCAGACGACTGGATTAAGGCTTGGCTTGAGAAAAATAGTCAAAAAGATATTCTTTTAGTAAGTTCTGACCGAGAAGTTAGAACCTGGGCTCATCAATTAGGGGTTGTTTCGATAAATTCACAAGACTTTTATAAACTTTTTAATGATGCATTGCATGAGCAAAAGATAGTAGAGAAGACATCTGATTTTCTAATCTATAAAATAAAAAAAGATGAGCCGGGTGATGATTCTTTAGATAGGCTTATGGAATCAGCAGCATATGATATTGAAGTAATGGGAAATAAGCATCAACCAGATGAAGAGATACAAACGATAGTTTATAATAAAAAAGTATCAAAAAGAGATAAATCTTTACTTAAAAAAATAGATAAAGTATGAAAAAAATAGAATATTCAATCGATCAAATAAATCAGGCAGCAAAGCTTTTTTTTGAGGATGTACAAAAAAAACAGATAATTGCGTTTATCGGCGGACTAGGAGCTGGAAAAACAACTTTTGTGCAAGCTGTTTTGCGTCAGATGGGAGTTTCTGGTCCAATAACTAGTCCAACTTTTACTTACTTTAATCAATATCAGGCCTCAGATGGACGTATTATTTATCATTTTGATCTTTATCGATTACAAAGTTCTCAACAGTTTGAAGCAGCAGGTTTTTTTGAATATCTATATCAACCTAACAGCATTGTATTTATTGAATGGCCAGAGATAATTGAGGATCTTTTAGAAAAGGGCGCATGTCGTGTTAACGTATCAGTATTAAATGACGTTACTCGACTATTGGAATATGATCTTGGAAAATAAGAATTGAAAGGAATTTTTTATGTCGTGTTGTAAGGGGACTAATCAGGGATGCAAAAAAGATCAGCAGCTTGATTATTTAGTATGCACTTGTATGGGAGTTATGCGCTCAGAGATTTCTTCTGCTATCGATCAGGGGGCAAAAACCTTTGAAGAATTGTCTGATAAACTTGGTGTTGGAACGGGTTGTAGCTCTTGTGTGGCAGAAGTTGAAGCTATTTTAAAGCAAAAAAATATGCCAGGGTGTTGTAAATCATAAAAAAGAGTATTGCAATGTTTCGAAGAGTTGATACAATAATGGTTGTTGTCTTTGAATTTTGACGCATTTTGCGTTATTTAATTCTTCAATAAACAATTTTAAATAAAATTAAAAATTTATAAAACAACAAGATTGACATTTTTATATACAAATTGGTGAGATTCCCGAGTGGCCAAAGGGGACGGACTGTAAATCCGTTGGCTCTGCCTTCGAAGGTTCGAATCCTTCTCTCACCACCAGTTATTTATTATTATTCATCCTTGCAATAACTAGATGAATAGGGTATAATGCGGGAATAGCTCAATTGGCTAGAGCGACAGCCTTCCACGCTGTAGGTTGCGGGTTCGAGTCCCGTTTCCCGCTCCAGTTTTAAATAAAACTGTAATTGTATATAATAAACACTATTAAACTAGTGTTATCAATTTGAAATAAAGATAAATGGGCTGGCGTAGCTCAATGGTAGAGCAACTGATTTGTAATCAGTAGGTTGCAGGTTCAACTCCAGTCGCCAGCTCCATTTTTTTATAGAGCAAAATCTAGTTGTTTTTTTTTGATTTTGCTTTACACTTAAACAAGTAGACCACAGTGTAATTTGCTTAAAGTTACCACTTTGAAAATGAAATTTTCTAAAAGCCTTTTGGGGCTCATAGTTATTCAATGATAAGTGTGATTGCTCGCTGAGATGAGTGCCCACGTAGCTCAGTCGGTAGAGCACTTCCTTGGTAAGGGAGAGGTCGCCGGTTCAAATCCGGTCGCGGGCTCCATTATAAAGAAGGGGTAGGTTATGAAGTGGTCATGTTTGGGAGAACAAGTCTTAAAAGTAAGGTTTGTTGTTTGATAATAGGTCAGTAGCTCTAATGGTAGAGCAGCAGACTCCAAATCTGACGGTTGGGGGTTCGAGTCCCTCCTGGCCTGCCATAAAAGTCATAATTTGTTTTGTGTAAAGTCGTTAAGGTTTAAAATTATGAAAAATCTAGGCGCGTTTTTTAATGAAGTGCGGTATGAATTATTAAAGGTAGTTTGGCCATCTCGTGCAGAATTTATAGGGTCTGTTATAGTTGTTATAATGACTATAATAGCTTTTTCTGTTTTTTTAGGGATAGTTAATTACTTGTTCTATACCGGTGCTCTTAAGGGTTTTCAGTATTTAGTACTTAGTCGTTAAACTAAGCATTCTTTCGGGATTTTAAAAAATATGAAACGTTGGTATGTAGTTCAAATTTATGCGGGTTATGAAGCTAAGATCAAAGCTGATCTTCAGCGTCGTATAGAAGAATCTCCATTTAAAGAAAAATTTGGTGGTATTCATTTTCCTTCTGCGAAAATGAAACAATTTTTTAGTTCTGGAGAGGAAGAAGACCAGCAGTTGTTTCCGGGCTACATGCTTATTGAAGCAGAGCTAACCCCAGAAGTGATGCAAACAGTGCTCGATACGCATCGAGTAATTCGTTTTCTTGGTGGCAAAAAGCCTGTTCCTTTATCTTCAAAAGAAGTTGACCGTATCTTTGAAAAAGTTAAGGGCGGCGTTGTCTTGTCAAGCAATAAAGATAGCTTGAATGTAGATAGCGAAGTTTCTATAACGGACGGTCCGTTTTCAGGGTTTGTTGGAGTTGTTGAAAAAGTTGACTCTGAAAATGATCGAGTGACAGTGATGGTAAGCATTTTTGGACGAATGACTCCCGTCGAATTAAGCTTTAGTCAGGTAAAAAAATAGTGCATACATATATACTACGGTGTAAATAGATATGTCAAAAAATCTAGGTAATATAAAGTCTAGGCTTAAGCTTCGTGTGCAGGGTGGTTCAGCTACTCCTGCTCCTCCAGTAGGTTCTGCGCTTGGTCAACATGGCGTAAACATAATGGATTTCTGTAAACAGTTTAATGCTAAGACTGCTGATCGAAAAGGTGAAACAGTTCCTGTTGAGATTACTGTTTTTAAAGATAGAACTTTTACGTTTATTTTAAAAACTGCTCCAACTTCAGAATTGATTCGCAAAAAATTAAATCTACAAAAAGGATCTGCTCGTCCTCATGACAGTAAGGTGGGTAAGATTAAGTGGAGTGATGTGGTAGAAATTGCAAAAATTAAGCTTCAAGATCTTAATACTCGTGATATCGACGAAGCAGCAAAAGCTGTTGCTGGTACTGCGCGTAGCATGGGTATTGATGTCATTGAGCAGTAAGGATTTTTACTATGATTGAGCACGGAAAAAAATATAGAAACGCACAAGAAAAGTTGAAATCTAATTCAGCTCTTGCTGCGGTTTCAGCGCGCGATGCATTGCAAAAAGTAAAAGAAGTAGCATATGCTAAATTTGACGAAACAGTAGATGTTGCAGTTAATTTAGGTATTGATGCTTCTAAGGGCGAACAAGTTGTTCGTGGTAGCGTTATTTTACCGCATGGTAGTGGTAAGAAAACGCGCGTTTTAGTTTTTGCAGAAGCTTCAAAAGTTAATGAAGCTAAAACAGCTGGCGCTGATTATGTAGGGTTTGATGAATTGGTTGAAAAAATTTCTGGTGGTTGGACTGATTTTGATTATGCAGTTGCAACTCCTGATTTGATGCCAAAGCTTGGTAAATTAGCAAAAATTCTTGGACCTAAAGGTCTTTTGCCAAACAAAAAACTTGGTACCGTTACTGATGATATAGCTTCAGTAGTAGCAGAATTAAAGAAAGGTAAATCTTTCTTTAAAAATGATAAATACGGTATCGTGCATTTTGCTATTGGTAAAATTTCTTTTGGATCAGAAAAATTGTATGACAATTTTGCTGAATTTTTAAAAGTACTTGGAGCATCAAAGCCGACTTCATCAAAAGGTAAATTTATTCGAAAAATTACTATTTCTTCAACAATGGGTCTTGGTATTCCTGTTGATGTAGATAGTTTGTCGTAGAATATATAAGGTAATAATTATGAATCGACAGCAAAAAGATACTGTTGTACAAGATCTTTCGCAAAAATTTGCCAACAATGAAGCAGCATTTATTGTAAAATGCCAAGGACTCTCTGTTGGTGAAATGCATCAATTGCGAATGAATTTGTCAAACGTAGGCGGCGAATTAAAAGTCGCTAAAAACCGTCTTGTTAAATTAGCAATTTCAAAAGGCGCAGAATGCGTTAATTTGACTTCTTCTATGAAGGGTCAAACTGCTGTAGTGTTTGTAGAATCTAATTTTACAGGTGCTGCAAAAGTTTTAAATGATTTTGCTAGAAAACATGATGCGCTAGAAATTGTAGCGGGATGCTGTGAATCACAGATTTTTGATAAACAAGGTGTGATAAGCCTTGCTAAAATTCCATCTCGTGAAGTTCTTCTTGCAAGACTTTGTGGAGTACTTCAAGCACCTATTGTTAAAACTGCATGGATTATTTCAGAAGTTGGTAAGAAAAAATCAGGCGATGTTGCACCGCAACAGTAAGAAGCATAAAAAAATAGTTTAGGTTTTATATCATTTGAATGTCTTTGGAGACAATTATGTCAAAAAATTTTGATTCAATCATTGAGTCTATTGAAAAAATGACTGTTCTTGAGTTGAATGAACTTGTAAAAGCATTAGAAGAAAAATTTGGTGTTTCTGCAGCTTCTATGGGTGCGGGTGCAGCAGTTGCGCAAGCAGATGAAGCAGCAGCTCCAGCTCAAGAAAAAACAGAATTCAAAGTTGTTATTAAAGAAATTGGCGCAGATAAAATTGCTGCAATTAAAGCTGTTCGTCAAATCGTTCCAGCACTTGGTCTTGGCGATGCGAAAAAGCTTGTTGAAAGCACTCCTGCAACAGTTATTGAAAATGCATCAAAAGATGATGCTAAAAAAGCAAAAGAATTACTTGAAGCAGCTGGTGCAAAAGTCGATTTAGTCTAAGACTTTTGTTTTTGAGTGTAGTATTTTTGAGGGCGGCTGTTACGATGTTTGGTTTTTGCGATTAAGGAGGAGCATGATTTCTTGCTCGACCGTTGATAATTTCGTTATACGAAAATCATTTAGAAAAAATAAGGCACTTGTTGCTGTACCTAATCTTATTGAGGTACAATCAGAGTCATTTAATGAATTTGTACAACTTGATTTTTTGTCAGAAGAACGTAAAAATATAGGTCTTGAAAAAGCTTTTAGGGATATATTTCCTATAGAGTGCGGACCAAAAATTTCTCTAGATTATGTAAGTTATGAACTAGGAAATTGGGCATGTTCTTGTGGTAATTTAACAGGAATTGCAAATCGTTATACTTGGAAAGATTCTTCTACCGGTAAAATGGGTTGTTCACGTTTAGATGGCAGTTCAAAGACAAAGCGTTATATTACGTGTTCTACTTGCCATTCACGAGTACAATTAAGCGTTCCATTTTCTGTACAAGATTGTAGAGATAGTGAAAAAACTTTCTCATTTCCTCTTCGTGTAAAAGTTCAACTTATTACTTGGGATATTGACGAACAAGGCAATAAGACAATTCATGACATTAAAGAGCAAGATGTATATTTTGCGGATGTTCCTGTTATGGTTGATGCTTATGAGCGTGGTGATCAATATCGCTTGGGTAGTCAAGGGACTTTTGTCATTAATGGTGTTGATCGTGTAGCTGTCAGTCAGTTACATAAATCATCTGGTGTTGTTTTTTCAAAAAGCAAAAAAACTAAAGATCTACGTGGTCGTCCTTATTATTTTGCACGTATTATTCCAATGCGTGGATCATGGTTAGACTTTGAATTTGATACAAATGATTGTTTGTACGTTCGAATTGATAAAAAAAAGAAAGTATTGGTAACAAGCTTTCTGCAGGCATTTGGTATTCCTCGTGAAGAAATTTTACCAAAATTCTATGAAGCAGATTTAGTTTTAGCTGATGGAAAAGCCTTTTATAAAAAATTAGATAATTCATCTATTGGTTTCACTATTACATCAGGAATGTTACCAGAAGGAATCGAAGCTGATTTCTTGGGAACTAAATTAGATCAAGATTCTTTAGAAAAATTAAAATCTTTAGGCATTGATCGTATTAACATTACCAATGTGTACTTAATGAACAAAATTGCTCGTAATGATATTGTTGATGCAACAACGGGTGAAGTTTTAGTTTTACAAGGTGAAGCGATTAGTGAAGATATGCTTCCTGAATTGGCAAAACATAAAAACCTTGTACTTGATCTTGTTAATGTTCATGGATATTCATTTTTGCCAACAATAGCGAATAGTTTATCTCATGATCATTGCAAAACAAGAGATGAAGCTCTTCATGAAATTCATGCAAAAGTTTGGCCAGGAGATGTTCCTTCTTTAACAGAAGTAAAAGAACGTCTTGAGCGTCAATTTTTCTCAGGTAGTTATTATGATTTAGCACAAGTTGGTCGTGTTCGTATGAACTCGAAACTTGGATTAGATATTCAAAAAGATTTTACAGTATTAACTCTTGAAGATATTTTCGCAACAATTAAATATCTTATTGATTTGCGTGAACGTGGTCTTGGTGAAATCGATGACATTGATCACTTAGGAAACAGACGTGTACGTCTTGTAGGTGAACTTTTAAGCAACCAGGTATATTCAGCATTGTCACGAATTGAGCGTATAGCAAAAGAACGTTTTAGAATGCAAGAAGCTCATAATGCTTTAATGCCGCAAGATTTTCTTAATATTAAGCCATTAAGCGCTGTTCTTCGTGAGTTTTTTGGATCAAGCCAATTATCACAGTTTATGGATCAAACAAATCCACTTGCAGAGCTTGCGCATAAACGACGTCTTTCAGCCCTCGGGCCCGGCGGTGTTATGAAAGATCGTGCAACGTATGAAGTACGTGACGTTCATAACTCTCACTATGGAAGAATTTGTCCGATTGAAACTCCAGAGGGTCAAACAATTGGTCTTATTTCTTCGCTTGCAACATATGCAATGGTAAATGACCTTGGATTTATTGAATCATCATATCGTTTAGTTAAAGATGGCAAGATTCAAGATGAAGTTGTTTTCCTTGATGCATTTGAAGAATCATCATTGTATATTGCTCAAGCAGACGCAGCAAGTGAAGATGGCAAAAAATTAACAAGCGATAAAGTTATTGCGCGTCATGCGGGTGACTTTATGGTTGTTGACGCAAAACAAGTTAATGCAATTGATTTATCACCACAACAACTCGTATCTGTTGCAGCAGCGTTAATTCCATTCCTTGAACATGATGATGCCAGCCGTGCATTAATGGGTGCAAACATGCAACGTCAAGCTGTTCCTTTGATTCAACCAGAAACTCCTCTTGTTGGAACTGGTATGGAATCTGAAGTTGCTCGCTCATCAGGTGCTGCAATTATTGCAGAACGTTCTGGTGTTGTGAAATATGTTTCAGCGGATGAGGTTATTATAGCAGCAGACGAATCATATTTTAATGATGAAGAGTCATGGGTTGATAAAGGTGTTCAGTCTTATCGTTTGAAAAAATTCCATCGTTCTAGCTATAGTACATGGATTCATCAGCGTCCAATTGTTAAAGTTGGGGATCGTGTTTGTAAAGGTGATTATTTAACAGATGGTACATCTTTGACAAATGGTGAGCTTGCACTTGGTGCAAACTTGACTGTAGCATTTATGCCATGGCGTGGTTATAACTTTGAGGATGCTATCGTTTTAAATCAACGTTTAGTAAGTGACGATGTATTAACATCTATTTCTATCGATGAATTTACAGCAGAAGCTCGTGATACAAAACTTGGGCCTGAAGAAATTACCCGCGATATTCCAAATGTAAGTGAAAAAGCATTATCTCAACTTGATGAACATGGAGTAGTAAAACTTGGATCACGTGTTGTTCCTGGTGATATTTTAGTAGGTAAAGTTACTTTAAAAGGTGACGTTCAATACTCTCCAGAAGAAAAATTATTACGTGCTATTTTTGGTGAAAAATCACGCGAAGTTAGAGATACATCATTAAGAGTTCCGCCTGGAATAGAAGGAACTGTGTGTGATATTAAAATGTTCTCTCGTGGAGGATCACGTAAGGATAAACGTTATAAAGATGATGCTACTCGTAAAGTTGAAAGACTTGAACGTAGTCTTGATAAGCAAATTATTGCACTTCAGTCAGAAATTAAAAATAAATTAAGTGCTTTACTTCATGATCAAAAACCAGTTGGCAAAGTATCAAAAGACTTCTTAGTTGATGGTGCATTTGATCGTGAAAAAGTTATGAATGCTGATATTGAAACTATCTTTACATTTAGGTGTAAAGAGAATTCATACATGGAAATTTTTGAACGTATCAAATCTGCTTATGAAACTAAACTTACAATACTTAAAAACGTTACAGAAGAAAAAGTTGCCTTCTATAAAAAAGGTGATGATCTTCCATCAGGCGTAATTAAAGTTATCAAAGTTTATATAGCATCAAAACGACCAATTTCTGTTGGTGATAAGATGGCAGGACGTCACGGTAACAAAGGTATTGTTTCAAACATTTTACCTCGTGAAGATATGCCATATCTTGATAATGGAAAAGCTGTTGATATTGTTTTAAATCCACTTGGTGTTCCATCTCGTATGAACGTTGGACAAATTCTTGAAACAATTCTTGGTTATGCTGGTAAAAATCTTGGCCAACAAATGCAAGAAATTGTTGATGGTGGTGTATATCAATCAATTAAATCTTCACTTGAAGAAGTATATGGTGCTGAATTAGTTGAAGAATTAGAAAAAATACATGATAAAGATGGAATTCTTGATTTTGCTCGTCGCACTATCAAAGAAGGTGTTCATTTCCAAACACCTATTTTCCAAGGTGCAGAATTCGAATCAGATATTCAGCCACTTTTGAAAAAAGCAAATTTATCGTTAGATGGAACATATAAAATTCGTGATGGTAGAACTGGTGATTATTTTGATCAGCCAGTAACTATCGGTGTGATTTATATGATGAAATTGAATCACATGGTTGAAGATAAGCTTCATGCTCGTTCTGTTGGACCATACTCACTTATTACTCAACAACCACTTGGTGGTAAAGCCAACTTTGGTGGTCAAAGATTCGGTGAGATGGAAGTATGGGCGCTTGAGGCATATGGTGCTGCATACACACTTCAAGAATTATTAACATATAAATCTGATGATGTGACAGGACGTCATAAAGTGTATGAAAGTATTATCCGAGGACAGGACATTCCAGATCCAGGAATACCAGAATCATTTAACGTCTTGGTAAAAGAATTACAAAGTCTTGGACTTCAAGTTGATTTATTTAAAGCTGGAAGGGAAGAATTAGGTGGATAATCAAATATTAAAACGATTTAGAGAATATATTCAACCGGCTCAGTTTAACTCAGTAAGATTGCGTTTAGCTTCTGCTGATAAAATACGTGCATTGTCGTATGGTGAAGTCAAAAAAATTGAGACTATCAACTATAGAACACTTAAACCAGAAAAAGATGGTTTATTGTGTGCACGAATTTTCGGTCCAGTAAAAGACTGGGAATGTAACTGCGGTAAATATAAAAGAATGAAACATCGTGGTGTCACTTGTGAAAAATGTGGCGTTGAGGTTATTCAAGCTCGTGTTCGTCGTGAACGTATGGGACATATTGAGCTTGTATCGCCTGTTTGTCATATTTGGTATCTCAAGGGTACGCCAAGTTATTTAAGCTTTATTTTAGATTTATCTGTAAAGGATTTGGAACGCGTAATTTATTTTGATAGTTACATGGTAGTTCATCAAGGTAATTCGCCATATCCACGAAAAACAGTTATTTCTATTAATGATTATGATGAATATACATCAAATCATCCAGATGATTTTGAATTTAAAGCTGAAAGTGGAGCACAAGCTGTTAAAGATGTGCTTGAACTTATGGATTTAAATGCTGAAATTGCACACATGCAAGATTTATATGGCAAGTCAACATCAGTGGCTGCAAAACATAAAATGATGCGTCGTATTAAAATTTTATCAGCTCTTAAATCAGCTGGACTTCGTCCAGAATCGATGATTCTTTCAGTCCTTCCGGTATTACCACCAGATTTACGTCCGTTGGTTCCAATTGAAGGTGGACGATTTGCAAGTTCAGATTTGAACGAGCTTTACAGACGCGTATTGAATCGTAACGTTCGATTACAACGTCTTGTTGAAATTGAAGCACCAGATGTTATTATCAAAAATGAAAAACGAATGCTTCAAGAAGCTGTTGATTCATTGATTGATAATGGTCGTCGTGGTCAGCCAGTTCGTGGATCAAATAAACGTCCATTGAAATCACTTAGTGAAATGCTTCGTGGTAAACAAGGTCGTTTCCGTCAAAACCTTCTTGGTAAACGCGTAGATTATTCAGCTCGTTCTGTAATCGTTGTTGATCCAGAATTGAAAATGAATCAATGTGGTTTGCCAAAAGTTATGGCTCTTGAGTTATTTAAATCGCACGTTTTTGCAGAATTACTTCGTTGTGGTATTGCAGGAAACTTGCGTATTGCAAAGAAAATGGTTGAAGATAGTGCAACTGAAGTTTGGGATGCATTAGATACGGTTGTTAAGGGTAAAGTTGTTCTTTTAAACCGTGCACCAACACTTCATAGACTTGGTATTCAAGCATTTTATCCGGTTCTTGTAAATGGTAAGGCTATTAAAATTCATCCGCTTGTTTGTGCTGCGTTTAACGCGGACTTTGACGGTGATACAATGTCTGTCCATTTACCGTTGAGCTGTAAAGCACAGCAAGAATCAGAGCGCTTAGTACTTTCAACTCATAGTCTTCTTGCGCCATCGAACGGTAATCCAATTTCACTTCCGTCACAGGAAATGATTATCGGATTGCACTATATGACAAAAATGCGTCGTTTTGCAAAGGGTGAAGGTTCAATTTTTGCAAATGAAAAAGAAGTTATTGCAGCACTTAATAATGAAGCAGTAACATTACATACGATTATTAAATTTCGTCTTAGAACAGGTGAAATTGTAGATTCAACTGTTGGACGTGCACTTTTATATGATATTTTGCCAGACGGTGGAGATTTTTCACTTCTTAATAAATTACTTCGTAAGAGTGATTTAGGAAAAGCTGTTGAGCATGTATATTTTAAATTTGGTTCAGAGCGTACTGTTCAATTCTTAGAAAAAATTAAAGAATATGGATTTAAGTATGCAACTATGGGTGGAATTTCATTCCCTATTCAAGGTTTACTTGAGCCAAAAAATAAACAAACAATGCTTGCAGAAGCTGAGAAAAAAGTTGAAAAAATAGAAAAACTATTTAAGGGCGGTGCTATTACAAACGGTGAACGTGAAAACAAAATCGTTAGTATGTGGCATCATACAACAGCAACTATTGCTCGTGATATGTATCAGCAATTTGAAGAATACGATCATCAAGCATATGAAAATAGCGATAAATCATTTAAATGGTTTAACCCTATTTTTATGTCTATTGATTCAGGAGCACGTGGTACCAAAGAGCAGATCAAGCAGCTTGTTGCTATGAGAGGTTTGATGTCTAAGCCATCAGGTGAAGTTATCGAAACTCCAGTTAAAAGTAACTTTAAGCATGGTCTTAGTGTGTTTGAATACTTTATTTCAACTCACGGTGCTCGTAAAGGACAGGCCGATACAGCTCTTAAAACTGCAAACTCAGGTTATTTAACACGTCGTCTTGTTGACGTTGCGCAAGATGTTGTCGTAACGATGGATGATTGTGGAACACTTGGATATATTGAATTAGAAGACTTAAAAGAGTCAGGTAAAATTATTTATCCAATATTAAGAAGACTTTATGGAAGAATGCTTGTTGCTGATCTTAAAGATGGTTTAACAGGTGAAGTTCTTTTAAAACGTGGTCAATTAATAACTCGTGTAGAAGTTGCAGCACTTAATAATGCATACATTACTAAAGCTTCTGTACGTTCAGTATTAAGCTGTCAAGCGAAGCGTGGTATTTGTGCTCAATGTTATGGTATGGATCTTTCAACAGGAGCTCTTGTTGAAATTGGTCTTGCTGTAGGTGTTATCGCTGCGCAATCTATTGGTGAACCTGGAACACAGCTTACTATGAGAACCTTCCACATTGGGGGTACTGCAAGTCTTGCTGAACAGACATCATATCTTGCAAAAGCAAATGGTAAAATTAAATTTACTGATATTAGAATTGTTGCAAATCGTGATGGTAACGACATTGTTGTGAGCCGTAAAGGTAGCATTAAAATCTTATCGGTAGATGGACGCGAACTTCAAGATATACAAATTCCATATGGCGCAACAATTATGGTCAAAGAAGGCCAGGATGTTACCGTTGATTTAGAACTTATCAAGGTTGATCCTCACAATGATTATATCGTGAGTGAAAAAGAAGGTATTGTTGAGTTTGTTGACTTAGTTAACAATATCACAGCCCAAGAAAAATATGATGAAGTTGCACAAAAATCATTCCCATATATTTTGGAATTTAAATCAGATAAATATCAGCCAGCTTTATCTATTACTAAAGATGATCAGCATACACAATATTATTTACCACATGGATCATATTTACTTGTTACAGATAGACAAAAAGTACAAGTAGGTGATATCTTAGTAAAAATTCCACGTGAAGTTTCAAAAACTCGTGATATTACTGGAGGTTTACCTCGTGTATCTGAAATCTTTGAAGCGCGTATTACTAAAGATGCAGCAATTATTTCTGATATTGATGGAGAAGTTGTATTTGGTGGGCTTCATAGAGGACATCGTAAAGTAAGTGTTGTATCAGGTGATAATTCATTTACATATTTAATTCCGCGCGATCGTCAATTGATTGTTGCAGAAGGTGAACGAATTAAATCTGGTGATTCATTGACTAATGGTGTACCTGTACTTCAAGATGTACTTCGCATTATGGGTGTTGATGTACTTCAAGCTTATATAGTCAACCAAATTCAAGAAATTTATCGTTTACAAGGTGTAAATATTGATGACCGCCATATTGAAGTAATTGCAAAACAAATGCTTCGTAAGGTTCGTGTTGTAACACCTGGTGACTCTGATTTCTTAATTGGTGACTTAGTAGATAAAGTACACTTTAAAGCTGTTAGCACAGCACTTAAAGCTGAAGGTAAAACACCTGCAATGGCACGTCCAGTTCTTATGGGTATTACTATGGCATCGTTGGGAACAGAAAGTATGTTCTCTGCAGCATCATTCCAAGAAACAACAAGAATCTTGGCTGAAGCGGCGGTACATGGTACTGTAGATAATTTATATGGATTGAAGGAAAACATTATTGTTGGTAAATTAATACCAGCAGGTACAGGAATTGCAAGCTTTAAAGAGAATCATTTAGGAGAAGTTGTTTGTAAGTAAACATTGGCAGGCGCGTAGCTCAGTGGTAGAGCATCACTTTGACGTAGTGAGGGTCAGCGGTTCAATCCCGCTCGCGCCTACCAAAATAAAAAAAGAAATTGATATATATAATTGTTGGATTCTTTAAAAAGAAGAATCTATTTGTAAATAAGGTTATTTCAAATGTTAAATCGCTTGGAAAAATTAGAAATAATTAAACAGTTTGGTAAAAATGAACAAGATTCAGGTTCAACAGCTGTTCAAGTTGCATTGTTATCAAATAGAATTAATGCACTTCAAAGTCATTTAGAAAAATTCAAAAAAGATTTTAGTACAAAACGTGGTTTATTAACATTAGTAAGTCAACGTAAAAAGTTATTAAGCTATCTTCAAAGAGAAGATGAAGCTGCGTACAAAGATGTTATTAAACGTCTTGGATTAAGAAAATAAAATTAAATAAGTAAGTGAGATACTAAGCATGATCAAAACTTTTAAGTTGCCAAGCCTTGGATATGAAGTTACTATTGGCAAATTTGCTAATAAAGCTGATGGTTCGGTTTGGTTTCGTCATAAAGATACCATTATTTTAACAACTGCGGTTATGGCAGAAACGAAGAGTTTTCCAGGATTCTTGCCACTTTCTGTTGATTACCGTGAATATTTTTCAGCTTCAGGAAAGATCCCAGGGGGCTATCTTAAAAGAGAAGGCAGATCTTCTGATCATGAAATCTTAACAAGCCGTTTAATTGATAGAGCAATTAGACCATTGTTTCCAGATTTTTTCTTCAATGAAGTTCAAGTTCTTTCAACAGTTTATTCTATTGATAAAGATGCACTTCCATCTCCACTTTCACTTCTTTCAGCATCGATTGCTTTAATGATTTCAAAAATTCCATTTATGGGACCAGTTGGAGCAGTTCAAGTTGGAAGAATTAATGGTGCTTTGGTATTTAATCCAACTAAAGAACAACAAGAACAGTCAGATTTCTTGATTCTTGTTGCTGGAACAAAAGATGGCATTTGCATGGTTGAAGGAAGCGCTCAAGGAATGTCAGAAGCTGAATTCATTGATGCATTATTTAACGCTCACCAAATCATTAAAGATCAAGTTGTATGGCAAGAAGAAATTTGTAAAGAAATTCAAGCTCCACAGCATGATTTTAAAGATGCAGATTTTGATTGGAACGATTGGTATACAAAACTTCGAACCTATCTTTCATCAGATCGTATTGATGAAATATTCAAGCATGGTGTAAAAAAAGAATCGCTTAAAGATACTATTAAAAGTCTTAAAGTTGGTTTTTATGAAGAAGTTGTTAAAGATTTAATTGAATCTGAATCAGATTCAGAAAAAAAATTAAACTATCTTTATGATTCAGCTCTTCATGATGCAGTAGGCGATGAAATTCTAAAAAGAGAAACTCGCGTTGATGGTCGTGGATATACCAATATCCGTGATATTTCAACAGAAATTAGTTTGATGCCATCAGTGCATGGTTCATCTTTCTTTCAGCGTGGGCAAACACAAGCATTAGTAAGTGTAACGCTTGGCAGTGGTAAAGATGCTCAAAAAATTGATGATTTACTTGAACATGAACCGCTTGATATATTCTTCATGCTTCATTATAATTTCCCTCCATTTTCAGTTGGTGAAGTTCGCCCAATGCGTGGTGCTGGTCGTCGTGAGATTGGTCATGGACACTTAGCTGCTTCTGCTATTAAGCGCGTACTTCCTGAGAAAAAAGATTTTGGATACACGATTCGTGTTATCTCTGATATTTTAGAATCTAATGGTTCAAGCTCTATGGCAACAGTATGTGGAACAACTATGGCATTAATGGATGCAGGTGTTCCAATTAAAGATATGGTTGCTGGTATTGCGATGGGTCTTTTACATAATTCAACAACTGGTAAATTTCAAGCAGTTACTGATATTACTGGATTTGAAGATGCATTAGGTTTAATGGACTTTAAGGTTGCAGGTACACGTAGTGGTATTAATGCAATTCAAATGGATATTAAATACAAAGGTGGACTTCCAAAAGAAGTATTTGAAAAAGCATTAGCGCAAGCAAAAGATGCCCGATTATTTATCTTAGATAAAATGTCGCAAGTACTTTCTGAACCGAAGAAAGAACTTTCTCCACTTGTTCCTCGTATGATTACACTTCAAATTGATCCAAATAAAGCAGGTGCTGTTATTGGATCTGGCGGTAAGATCATTAAAGAAATTATCGAAAAAACTGGAACAACTATTGATATTGATGGCGCAGACGTTAATATCTTTGGTGCTCCTGGATCAAATATTGAACAAGCAGTTGCTTGGGTTAAAATTTTAGCTGATCAATTAGAGTCAGGAATTGTTCTTAAAGGTACGATTGCGCGTTTATCAGACTTCGGACTTTTTGTTGATATAGCTCCAGGAAAAGCTGGATTGTTGCATATCTCAAAAATTCCACGTGAACGTCAAAATCAACTAGATCAATTTTATAAAATTGGTGATGTGATTGATGTACGCGTTATGGAAGTTGATAGAGAATCAGGTAAGATACGTCTTGATTTTGCAACTCGTAAATAACATTAGCACAGCACAATAAATTTAGTTAAAGGACTATATTTTAATGCAACCAACAGAATTTTCTTCTTCAACGCATACACAGCTTGTAGATAAATCTGTTACGTTGTTGCAGCTTAAAAAGTATAGTCCTTTACTTTTTTATAAGATTCTTAAAAGTTTTGAAAATCAGCTTGGTCTTGAGCTTAAAAAAATAGATTTAGATTCCGATTTTTCAAGTATTCAAAAAGATTTGCAAACAACGTTTCTCGGTCAAACATTTTTATATTGGTTTTCAGATCTAACTTTGATGAGTTCTAAAAAAAAGAAATCAGATTTTATTTCGTTTCTTTCTTCTTATCAAGGGCCACATAAAATTATTGGTTGCATAGATGACCAGGAAACAGTAACCATCTTAGATGGTCAGATTATGCAGTTTGAAGAAAATTATACAGCAGACCAGGCAATAAAATTACATTTTTTATATGAAGGCCAAATAGATTCTAATAAGAGTCCAAAACCAGAAGTAGTATCCTATTTTTTAGGAAAATTATATAGATATCGTAAGCAATATACGATTGATCAGCTTTGTGTGTTGCTTGAATATTCAACATTGCTTGGTAAAAATATGGATCAGTTTTTTCAAGAGTGGCTTGATGAAATTGTAATCTCTGATGTTTCTTTGTATGCAGTAAGCCAATATTTTTTTGAAAAAAATCCTAAGAAATTTTTTGAGCTATTCAATCAAGTTCGTCATATATACTCTGAACCTTTTTGGACCTCTTTTTTTTCAGAACAACTATTTAAAGCATACTGGTTTGTTGTAAATAAAGGTCAAATACCACCAGAACAAAAACAGATGACCTTTGGTCTTCCTTTTTCATTTATGAAATTAGATTGGAAACATCATAAAAAAGAATCCTTGCAGCAAGCACATCAAAAAATTTATGAAGTAGATTTAGCGGTAAAATCTAGTAGCAGCTCTATGGAATTAGATCTATTTTGTATGCAGTTTTTTCAGGGTTTCAAAATATAGTATAAATTTCTTTACATTCTTTTTGATGACCTAAGATCATATAATTTTATTAAAAATTATCAAATGAGTTTTTTATTTGTATAGAGTTATGTAAAAGATAAAATTTATTATTGTTTTTTAGGTCTAACTGGTTGTACAATTCCACCAGAAATGACTAAGGCAGTTGCTTCTTGACGTGTTAAATCTGTTTCTTCTATTTCATTTGCTCGTACCATGATAAAGTTTCCGGTTGCAGGATTTGGAGTATGAGGAACATAAACGCCCACTAAATTATGCTTTGAAACTTCTAGAGGAATATCTTTTGTTAAAAATCCAATACTGTATGCACCAGCTCTTGGATATTGAACGAGTACTACCTTTTTGAAACCTTTTTCATCATGAGAAGAAAATGCATGCACAAGCTGCTTAATACCCTTATATACTGTTCTAATCATAGGGATTTTGCTTAAAGATTCTTCAATTACAATAATAAGAGGCTTTAAGATAAAAGCTTTAATTAAAATTCCAATAATAAAAATGAATAAGATAAATAAAATTATTTCATAATGTGGAATAGTATTGATGAGTGGAATATTAAGTTGTTTGATAGGTCCAAGCCATTTTTTAATAAGATTAAAAAAGAAGCTAAATAGTGAAAACGTAAGTGCTATAGGTAGTAAAAATAAAAAACCTGTTGCAAATAAATGTTGTATGTAAGCAAGAGGCCTATTAAATAAATCTTTAAGTTCCATAAATTCCTTATTGTACAAGTTTGGTAAAACTATTTTTTAGTTGATTTAAAACAAGTTCAGCTTTCTCTGTTTCTTTGTGTTCAACCATAATGCGTAAAACAGGCTCTGTATTTGAAGGTCGAACAACAATGCGCATATCTTGTTGGGGATATTGTGACAATATCATATTAATAGTTTTTTTATCGAGAGTTTTGTTATTTAGAGGAATTGTAGTCTGTAGTTGGGCATATTTATTATAAGAAACATTAAGAGATACTGGATTTTTTGTTATTGTTTCAAAAAATAAAAGGGCAGTAAAAATTCCGTCACTACAAAAGGCATGCTGCATAACCGTTATGTGACCACATGTTTCAGTTCCAAGCATTGCTTGATTGTTCATAAGTGCTTCAATAACATTACGCTCACCAACTTGTGCCCGAATTAATTTTTTATATTTTTTTTCAAAAAATTCAGCGATACCTTGGTTTGTCATAATAGTTCCAACAAAAGTTCTTTCTTCTTGAAAGGTTGGATGTTGTGAAAGTATAACCAAAAGATCGTCACCATCAAAAATTCTTCCTGATTTATGAGTAATGATAACGCGATCACCATCACCATCAAATGAAACAGCCCAATCAGTTTTGTTTTTTTGTAGAGTTTCTAAAATAAATGTTTGATTGGAACAGCTAGAATCTTTATTGATTAAAGTTCCATTGCCTTCATTATTGATAGCGATTACTTTCATACCCAATGTTTGAAATATTTTTGGCGCAATTCTTGAGGTTGCACCATTTGCGCAGTCCATAGTTACTGAAATATTTCTTAATGCCTTAGTATCAAGTTCATCTGAAAGTTGTTCTTGATAAAAAGTTATGAGATCAATATCGATACAATCATTAGATTTTTCAAGAAGTTTAGGTTTTTCTTTTTCTGCTAGATTATAAAATATTTTTGAGATTTCTAGCTCTATTTCTTCAGTTAAATAACCGAATTCAGTTAATATTTTTATTCCGTTATATTCTGAAGGGTTATGTGATGCGGTAATAACGATTCCAAGAGAAAAAAATCCATCTTCGATTTCTTGATCATCGAAATTGTCAGATTCTTGATCACTGTCTTCTTGGTTGTAATCACTTAATGCTTTAGCTACAAAAGGTGTTGGGCAAATACCGCCGTCATAAATTTCATGATCGTATGATGCTAAACCTTGGACTAATGCTTGTTTGATTGATGGACTTGATGGTCTGTTGTCTGTTGCTATTAAAATATTGCAAGGATCTTCAAATTCTTCATGTAAAAGTGTGCTGATTGCTTTACCAAGCAAAATTAGCTGTTCTGTTTGTAGTAATTCTGTTCCTGCAATTGATCTAATGCAGCTATTTTTGAAAATATTTTTTTTATTATTAATAAAATAGTTCATCTTTTTCTTTTAATTTACTTGGATAGAGATATGAGATGGTAATAAGTCTACCAGTTTTAAAGTGTCAGGTAAAAAAAGATTTTCTCGAGATAGTATAACTTCTTGTTTTCCTTCAGTTAGTTTTGAACCGTCAAGATGAATAGTAGCATGATGCTCTTTAAAATTATAAAGTTCTTTTCTAGGTCCTTGTAACGTAATTTGAATGCTATCAGGAGCTTCTATTTGTTTGCTTGCTGTGTCGTACAAGTAAATAGAAGCTTTGTAGGTTTGTGAAATAACTTGATGTTGGGCAACGCAAAACCAAATACTGTATGCTAAAACTAGAGAACAAATTTTAGTTATATGGGGATGTTGAATTACTGCTATGAGGTTTGTTTTCATATAAAACTCCTTGATTATTTTTCGATACAGATGCTTGCGGTAATAATTTTTTCATAACGATTAATATTTGTTCTGTTGATAAATTTTGTAAATGGGTATCTTGATACCAAATACTGTTTTTTTCAGAGTTAGCAGTGATGTGAATAATAATTGCATCAGTGCGACGGCTTAGCACTAAAGCAGCTTCTTGAGAATGTACTAGTGAATCATGTTCACCTAATAGCATCATGTGATCGAGCATACGGTTTGACCATAAAGCATTAACAAACTTTAATGTTCCAAATTGTGTTATTAAAATTACTGAAGGATTTTCAATCATTGGGCTTGAAAAAATTAAATCCAAAATATTTTTTTGAATAGGGATATTTAAATTGTATGGTCCTTCGATCAGGTGTTGAATATAATCATTTCTTTGTATTACACAGAAAATGTTCTTTTTATGATGGGCAGCAAATAAGATTGAACGAACGAGCAGTTCCATCCATTCCTTATCAGGAAGACTTTCGGTATCAAATCGATGTATGTTTTTCCAAGCAAAATATTTTTGAATATTTTTTTGGTGTGCAATGATGCATAATATAGATGCAATAGGGCTGCAAATAATTAAAATCCAAAATAGAGTAATTGCACCAATGAGATTGCTTATAATAAGTGTTCCTGCATACATATATACATACAGTACCATTGGTTTAGTATGATCAGACTGAAGCCAAATCAAAGCTTTATATATTAAATAACTTAAAATAATAATTTCAAAGTAGTTTTGATAATTATACAGGGCAAATTGTTCAGCGAGAAATTGCTGTAAATAATAAAAAGAACTCAGTAAATACATGCCATTTTCCTTTTAGATTGGTATGCTAAATTACATAAAGGCGAGTATGTTTTATAACGGTAGTTATTAAAAAGTTAATAAGGAAATTGATGAAAAATCAAGAAAAAGAGAATAAAAGTTCTCAAATAGTTTTGACCGGTGATCGTCCAACCGGTCCTCTTCATTTAGGACATTTTATTGGATCGCTTCAAAATAGAGTGAAACTTCAAGATTTATATAAACAATATGTTATGATAGCAGATGTTCAGGCATTAACTGATAATTTTGATAATCCAACCAAAGTCAGAGACAATGTAACTGAAGTTATGCTTGATTATCTTTCTGTTGGTATTGATCCTGCTAAAACAACTTTTTTTATCCAGTCGATGATTCCAGAGATTGCTGAACTTACTATTTTCTATTTAAATTTGGTTACAGTTAGTAGACTCATGCGCAACCCTACGGTTAAAACTGAAATTAAACATCGAGGTTTTGAGGAATCAGTTCCAGCAGGATTTCTGATGTATCCTGTAAGCCAAGCAGCTGATATTACCATTGTTAAAGGTACCGTGATTCCGGTTGGTGAAGATCAAATTCCGGTGATTGAGCAAACCAATGAACTTGTAAGAACATTTAATCGTACGTATCAGGTAAATGTATTCCCTGAAGCGCAACCTATGATTTCCAAAGTTGCTCGTTTGGTTGGTCTTGATGGTCAGGCTAAGATGAGTAAAAGTTTGAATAACGCAATCTTCTTGTCAGATAGCCCAGATGTCCTCAAAAAACGAGTTATGAGCATGTACACAGATCCAAATCATATCCGAGTTGAAGATCCAGGCCAAATTGAGGGTAATGTTGTATTTACGTATTTGGATGCTTTTGATCATGATTTTGCAAAAGTAGCAGAATTAAAAGAACATTATCAGAGGGGTGGTCTTGGTGATGTAAAGCTTAAGGGATATTTATTTGAGGTTTTAAATACTATATTGACTCCAATCAGAGAGAAGCGCGCAGAGTATGCATCTGATAGGGCTGAAGTTATGAGAATTTTGCTTGCAGGGACTCAAAAAACAAGAGAAGTTGCAGCTCAAACTATGATTGAAGTTCGCCAAGCTTTAAAATTAAATTACTAAAAACTTGATTTTAATCTTTAAGTTTTTGTATCCTTGATATTAAATGGATAGGGAAATGGAGGTTTCTTATGATTTCAAAAAGAGTTATTTCAAGTAAAGCATCAAAAAATTCAATATTATCCTGGATAGTTGGGGCTATATTTATTACTGTTTTTTTTATTTCAGCTATTGCCTTGTGGCGTAGTTCACGCTTAAGTTTTGATGAGGCAGCGCATGATGATATTTTTAAACTACAGCAAGTTTTAATGCAAATTCAAAAAGATTGTTATATCGTTGATTTTGAGCATACGTTTAATCATATTGATTTTTTAAATGTAAGCTCTTTTTCTGGTGAAAAAATAGGTTCAATGGAATTGGCTTTTCCTAAGCATTGGAATGGACCTTATCTTAAAAATAATTTACGAATTCAAAACAAATTATATGCAATTTTAAAAAACAAACAGGGATATTTTATTGTTCCTGGATATGGTGTTCGATTAGCAAACGGTAAGGTTATCGGTAAAACTTTAATTTTAGATCAAAATTCAGATATGAGAAAACTTATGCAAGATACTAACGCTCTTAATTCAGACGCCGGAGTTCTTGCTGCTCAGATTAAAATTGGATCACGGGCAATGAAAAATATGACAGGCCAGAAGCTTGATATGCTCAGTGCAATTGATGAGTGATAAAAATTGAAAGGGTAAATGATGAGACACTATCAAAAATATCTAATGATGAGTTTGTTGTTAGTAGCACATAATTATGTATATGGGATGCTTAGAAGAACAACTTTATGGGTGCCTGCACAGTCTTGGTGGTCATCGTTTAGTCCAGCATCAAATAGTCAAACCTCAAGTTTTTATGGTACTTCAGCAGAAAATAGTCCGTTTGGATCTCAAATTACATCAGAGCAAATAGATAGATGGACAAAGCCATTAATTGAGGAGCAATCATTACTGCCTCTAGCAAAAAAGATTGAAATACCAGAAGAAGCTGTGAGCTTGCAACGTGCAGTTGAAAAAGGAAAATATCAAAGCTCCTATGTTTCAAAACAAGTTCCTACTCTAGAACAATCTGAAGAAGATAAAAATAAATCATCAGAGAATCAAGCAGTAGCTTCAGATGATTTTAGTTTGAGAATGGTTATGCCAAAACAAGTAGGGCATATGCCTCAAGCACAAGCGATAATGACTTCTAATCAGGTAGTAAAATATCAAGAACATATGCCTGAAAAAAAATCTGAAAAAGACGATTATGATTTAGAAAGAGAAGAGATTGGTTCAAAATTCTTTGCTGATCAAGATGAAACTCCAGAAAAAAAATCAACTAAAGATACAAATATAGATATGGAATCTTATCCATTAGGTGCAAGTAAAGATATAGAGGAGGTTATATCGAATGAAGATCTTGAAAAAGTTAATAAGGCAATATCGAATTCTCTGGAATTAGCTTCAGATAAAATTTCTTTATTAGAAGAAGAATTTAATAAGATCTTATTTGATCTACCTATATCTAATTCTAGTCTAGGAATGTTTAAACCAACCCAAATAATACGAATGTCTAGAGCAGAAGCGGCAAATATTTTAGGTGTTTCAAAAAATGCAAGCAAAGAAGAAATTCAAAAAGCTTATGTATTAGCTGCAAAAAAAATACATCCAGATGTAGGGGGTAATAATGATGATTTTAGAAAATTAGTAGCTGCTAAGAATATTTTGAAAACTGGCATAAAAGGAAATAGGTCATACGATCAAGATTCATATAAAGGAAATAGGTCATACGATCAAGATTCATATAAAAGAAATGATAATTTTTCAGATAATCAATATGAAATAGAATTTATAGAAAAATTGGTGATGCTTGGGCTTATTTTTAACGAAATATATAATGATATAAAGTTTAATAGTTATTTGTATCATGAAAAATTAGAACGTATAAAAAAAGATTTATTATTTTATAAAGAACAGCTAGTAAAAAATAAAATAACAAAAGAAGAAGCTGAAATGCAGATAGAAAAAGCTTTAAAACTCTACAATTTAATTGGGCCATTTGTTGAAATGGCAGCTTATTTTATCCTTATGCTAGACATTTTTTTAAATTTATTTTTTGATGTTGTCGATATATTTATATTATCATCAATTGCTTGGGGAGGACGGCTTTATTATCTTGGAATGATTCCTTTAAGGCCATTGCTAAGGCCATTGCTTCATTTATTGAGCATGAGAGTTTTTGTAGAGATTCTAAGACCTACTATGGGAGGAGAGTTAATGGTTCTTGAGAAATTTTTAAATAATATAGGTAACGAAGAGATGGTAAAAAAACGTTATGAAAAGTATTATTATTTGCCCTATATAAATAAAGATATTGAAGAAATAGAATTAGAAATATCGAAACTGGAAGCTAAACTGAAAGAATTAGATGCACCATTGGCAAAGCTTAAAGAATTGATTTATCAAGGTTAAAAATAAAGAAAATTTATAAAAAAGGCCATCAAGCAATCGATGGCCTTTTTGCTTTTTTATACTATTGTTAAAAAACTACTATCAATTTTTTTTGATCTATGGTGGGAAAAATGTACCGTAACTATGAACTTATCATCTTTTTGTTCCACATGATGTGCAATGCCAATGCCAAATGTTGGATGTTAATGGTTTGCAGTTGTTTAAATGGAGCTATTGTTGATATGTTCGATCGGTAGATTTTTTGTCTAGGATATTAGTTTTTTGTTGCAAAATGAATAAAATCCTCGCTTGTTTTTTTGATATTTTGTATGGTTTTTGAATCAACTGTTCTTAAATAGCTTAAGTTTCGTATATAAATGGTTTTTTCTATTTTTTTTCTTTGTTCTATTAAGAAATTATAATACAGAGACATCCAGATTTTTTCCCAATTTCCTTTTGAATAGCGTTTTTTTGCCATTTTTTGAATATAGTTTGCAGATGAAATGTACGGTTTTCTCATGGTCAGTCCACCATCGCTCCACATGCCCATGCTATAGACGTTGCCAATCATAACCCATTCGTAACTGTCCGTTGAAAATTCCATCATCCATTGATATACCTGATCAGGGTGAATAGTACATAAATTCATAAAATTACACATGATCATAAGTCGTATGATATGGTGCAAGTATCCATAATCAAAAGCTAATTTAATAGCATCATCAACAGGGGGTATCCCTAAGGTACCTTTGTACCATGCATCAGTTAATTTTGCTTTATTATTAAAATGATTTTTAGATCTTGTTTCTTCAGATAAGAAAACATAAATAAAGCGTTGATATTCTCTCCATCCAATAACTTGTCGGATAAAAGCTTCATAGTCTTTGAGGCTTATTTTCTTGGATTCATACGTTTGAGTTACTTTTTGAATAATATAATCAGGATTAATGAGTCCTATGTTAAGAGCAGAGCTTATAATGCTATGAAATAAAAATGGTTGTTCTGGAATAATAGCGTCTTGATATTCGGCAAAAAACTTTGCTTTGTTTTTTAAAAAAGAATCAAAAAACTTTTTAGCTTCTTTATGAGTGGTTGGTAGGTAAAATTTATTAGTATTGCCATAATTATTACTAAAGTTTTTGTTTACGTATGTGATTGCTTTTTTTACATATTTATTAGTGTTTTTTTTAGGTAATTGAGGAGCTTTTATTTCTTGAGGGATAGGATTTCTGTTTTCCGTATCATAGCTTTTTGTAATATAGGGAATATTGTGTAATTTAAGTTGAAAATTATAGAAAGCGCTATGAATAAAATTTTTATTTTTTGAATGTTTTTTATAGTACTTTTCTAAATCAGCATGATTGGTCATAAAGTTTGGGTTATCAAGTATTTCGATAGCATTATCTTTTTGATATATTTTTTTTATTTCACTATTTAAATAGTGATCAATAGTATCAAAAAATATGATTTTTGAATTTTTTATATTTGGATATTTAGAAACATAGGTAATTTTTATTTTTGCCTTCATGGTATCGATATATGCAAGGCAAGATGCTTTATGGAGTAGTATTTTTTTTTGATTAAAGTTCATACCATCGGTGATACCATAAAACTTTTCATGTTCTATAAGATAAAAATTATATTCATGATACTCTTGGGGTATGTAAGATAGTTCAAATAATTGATTAGGGAATAGTATAAAATTCATATTAAAATTCATTAATTTTTAAAAAATTATCGTTATTGAGATTAAGATTAACGTAATTTAAAAATGAAAAACAATAATATTATTTCTTGATTAAGAATTAATTGAATTGAATAATGATTTTAAAAAAAGGCCATCAAGAATCGATGGCCTTTTTCTTTTATACTATCGTTAAAAAACTACTATCAATTTTTTTAGATCCATGATGCGTAAAATGTACCGTGACGATACATTTATCACCTTTTTGTTCTACATGATGCGCAATCCCAAGGCCGAAGGTTGGATGTTTAACTGTTTGTAGTCGTTTGAAAATAGAACTTTTATTTTGTGCAGAAGTTGTTGGTGCATTGTATGAAGCATCAGTTTTTATAGTTGTACTATTTTGCCTTGAATTCCAGGATTGAGTAGTTGGTGTTTCTTTTGAAATATTTGTATGTCGCTGATCAATCCAATCTTGTAGGAATGTCTGAAACCCTGCTCTGCTCCAGTGAGCAGCAGGTTGTTTGATGACTAAGTTATTTGGGATTTCTTGTAAGAATCGTGATGCTCTTTGCTCATCAAGCTTACCAAACACGTTGCGATATTTGCTTGAAGTGATCAGGAGTTTTTCCTGAGCACGTGTAATTCCAACGTAAAATAACCTGCGTTCTTCTTCAATGTTTTCTTGGCCAATTGATTGTGTGCTTGGCATAATTCCTTCTTCAACGCCGGCGATGATTACATTGTTGAATTCAAGGCCTTTTGCAGCATGTAGTGTCATCATTTGAATACGATCGACAGCGGTATCATCCTTTTTGATCATTTCTTGCATTAGTGATATTTCATCAAGGAATTGCGATAGTCCAAGGTTGGTAGTATCATCATAATGTTGTGCTGCACGTACAAATTCAGCAACGTTTTCACGTTTTTCTTCGGCTTCTTTTTTTTCATGGCTTTCTTGTAAATAACCAAGATAGTTTGTTTTTAGGACAAAATGTTCAACTGTTTTGGTAACATTTTCAAATTCTGCTATTTTTTCAAAAAGTCCTAAAAATTGCTCTAAAGATGTTTTTTGTTTTCCCGTTACAAGTTGCTCTTCAATAATAAATTTTATAATTTCTTGAAAAGGTGAAAGTGGATTTTGGTTCCATTTCTCTAAAAACATTTCTTCAAATTTTTCACCAAGACCTCGCAGTGGACAGTTGATGACTCTGAAGAAAGAAATGCGATCAAAAGGGTTATTGCAAAGACGTAAGTATGCAAGAATATCTTTGATTTCTTTTCTTTCATAGAACTGAATGCCACCAATGATTTTATAAGGAATAGCTTCTTTAATTAAAGCTTCTTCAATTACCCGCGATTGAAAGTGGGTACGATATAAAATAGCGATATGATTTCTTTGTTCTTTTTTGCTGATAATGTTAATAAGCTGCGAAATAATTGAAGCTTCTTGTAAGTCAGATAAACATTCAAGGACTAAAGGTTTATGGTTTTTTGTGTTACTAGACCAAAGTTGTTTATGGTTACGATCAACATTGTGGCGAATTACGCTGTTTGCAATATCCAAAATATTTTGAGTAGAGCGATAATTTTGTTCAAGTTTAATAGTTTTGGTATTAGGGAATTCTTTGTTAAAATCTAAAATATTTTTAACTGTGGCACCTCGCCATGAATAAATAGATTGATCTTCGTCACCAACTGCACAGACAGAATCAACAACTAGTTCTTTACCAGCAAGAGTTATTTCTTTTAAAAGTGCATGTTGAATGATGTTAGTATCCTGATATTCATCAACCAATATATGACGATGATGCTTGATGTGATTTTGTTTGAAAGTCTCATTGGTTGTAAAAAGTTTGTAAGTAGTATACAAAAGATCATCAAAATCAAGATAACCGCTTAATTTTTTTTGTTGTTCATATGCATTGTAAAGTTCCATGAATTGTTGCAAATGATGCATATTCCATTCAGGTAGGTCAGCTCCCATAAGCTCATTAAGCTTGATGCTTGAAAACATAGGTAGAAGTTGCTTTGGATTGAATAGTCGTTCTACGCCACGTTCTTTTAAGATAGTAAGCATAAGTTTTTGAGCATCTTGTGCATCAATAACCGTGAATGTATTTTTATCTAAAAGATGCGTGTGTTTTTTAAGTAATTTGAGACAATAAGCATGGAATGTTGCAATATGTGGTTTTGTTCTTAAATGTGGTAAAAAATTTTGAATCCTGTGTTGCATTTCTTGTGCAGCTTTATTGGTAAATGTTAAAGCAACAATTGAAGAAGGTTCAACTTCATGATTTAAAATTAAGTTAGTAATGCGTGCTGTAATAACACGCGTTTTTCCTGATCCTGCACCAGCGATAACAAGATATGAACCATGATTTGATTGCACAGCTTGTTTTTGCTCATGATTTAAATTTTGTTCAATAAATTGTGTAAAATTTTGTGCAGGTGTCATGCAGGATCCTTATGGTTTTATAACTTTTTTAATAATGTACATTATGATTTTTAAATAAAATTAAAAACCATGTTTAAAACAAAATATAAATTCAAGTTATCTAGTTTTTTGAAACTTTAGGTTTCCACTTTTCAAGGTATTTTCGCAGTGGCTGTAGACCATTTTCTTTGGTACAGCTGATTGCGACATACGGAGCAAAAAAGCCAAATGAGGCAAGCCTTTTTTGGAGTTCTTTGCGTTCAAGTTTATCAATTTTGTTAAAAACGAAGAGCATTTCTTTATCAACGTTTATTTCATCAAGAGTTTGAAGAACTACATCGATGTGTGAACGCCAATTATTATCTGAAATATCGATTACTACGAGTAAGAGTGATGCATATTCTAATTCTGAAAGCGTTGACTTAAATGCTTCAATAAGTTGATGAGGAAGTTGTTGAATAAATCCGACAGTATCAGATAATAAGCCAACTTTTTTGCCTTGGAAGTTCAACTGTTTTGTTGTCGTATCAAGTGTTGCAAAAAGTTGGTCTTTTGCAAGAACGTCGCTTCCTGTAAGTTCATTTAAAATAGTAGATTTACCAGCGTTGGTATATCCAACTAAGCAAATTAAAGGTACGCCTGTCGATAGACGATGTTTTCTTTGAGTTGCGCGTACTTTTTCTAGTCGTTCAAGATGTTTTTTAACAGTTGTAATTGAACGATTTAAGTGGCGAAGTGTTGCTTCTTTGACTGTTTCACCAGGTCCACCTCGAATACCAATAGCACCCGATTGTTGATCCATATGAACTCCAAGTCCTGAAACTCGGGTTTTTGCAAACTGTAAGAGTGCAATTTCAACCTGTAGTTTACCTTCAGCAGTTGTTGCTGCATTTTCAAAAATGCCTAAAATTAGTCTAGTTCTGTCTAAAACAGGGCAGTCAAACATTTCAGAAAGGTTGCGTTCTTGTTGCGGTGTTAGTACGTCGGATATGATAACTTCTTCAAATTTGCCTTCATCGAAAAGAGTTTTGATTTCTTGTAATTTTCCTTTGGTAAAGAAATATCCAGGATCACATTCGCGTAGTTTTATGTTGATATTAACATAATCGACGATTCCATAGGTGCTTGCAAGATTGATAAATTCATCATAGTAGGCTTGAATATCATCTGTTTTATTATATGGAGAATGAACCCCTATTAAAAGAGTTCTTTTGTGACGATCTGTTGTCATCATTTGAGGTTTTGTCATAAACAAGCAACTTTCTTGAATTTATATCGGCTTACGAAGTTTATTATAATTAGTTTACTAAAAAATAAGGTTCTCGTGTAGTTTATTTCATATTTTAACTTGATCAGTGTCTTGAAAATATAATCATATTGTTTTTTATTGAATTTAATAAAGTCCGCTGGAAGCTCTAATTGAGCTATAGAAAGACAAGAAGAAAAAATCTCTTGCTGGTTGTATAAAATTTAACTTCGAACTCGTTCTATTTTATGATATAGTAATTTACTATAAACAAAATTTTATAACTTAAGTAAAAACATGTTTGATTTTTTTACAGAAAAATTTTCATCAATATTTAGTTCGTTTACGCGTCAAACTCATTTGACTGAGCAAAATATTCAAAAAGTATTAGAAGAAGTCAAAGAAGCACTTCTTCAAGCAGATGTTGCGTATGATACTGTTCAGGCTTTTATTAAAGAAGTTCAGCAAGAGGTAATTGGTAAAAAAATTATTTCAGGAGTAAGGCCATCCGAGCAGTTTATTAAAATAGTATATGATAAAATGGTATCTTTCTTGGGCGAAGCATTTACTCAAGAAACATTTACCTTTCAGATTCCATCTGTTATTTGCCTTATGGGTCTTCAGGGTTCTGGTAAAACAACAACAATTGGCAAATTGGCCTATTTTATTAAGCAGCAAGCAGAAAAGCGCGGTAAGTCTCGTAAGATTTTATGTGCCTCTGTTGATTTTTACAGACCTGCAGCAATAGATCAACTTGAGCAGGTAGCGCGTTTGGTAGGCGTAGATTTTTATAGATCTTCAATGACTAATCCTCAGCAGGCAGCGGTAGATATTCTTGCGTACTTTAAAAAGCATGGATATGAGCACTTATTATTTGATACAGCAGGAAGACTTCATGTTGATGAGCAAATGATGCAAGAGCTTGCCGAAGTCAAAAAAATCATAGATCCAAAATATAGTTTTTTAGTTTTGGATAGCATGACAGGGCAACAGGCGCTTGATGTGGCAAAAGATTTTTCAAGCATTGTTGGATTTGATGGAGCCATATTATCAAAAATGGATAGTGATACCCGTGCTGGTGCAGCATTTGCATTTCGTTATGAGCTCAAAAAACCAGTGTATTTTATGGGCACAGGTGAAAAGTTTGATCAATTTGAATTGTTTCGACCAGAACGAGTTGCAAAAAGAATTCTTGGGATGGGAGATGTTTTGACTCTGGTTGAGAATGCACAAGAAAAAATTAAGCAATCAGAACAAGATAGTCTTGTAAGATCAATTTCATCAGGTAATATTACATTAGATGATTTTGCAAAACAGTTAGACATGATGTCAAAGTTGGGCTCTATTTCTTCAATTTTGAAGTTTCTTCCTGGAGCAGGCCAAATTAAAATGTCGCATGATGATATGGCCAAGGGCGAGCAAGAAATGAAAAAGTTTAAGGCAATATTAAGCTCGATGACAAAAAAAGAACGTTTTATGCCTGATATTCTCGATGGATCGCGTAAAAAACGTATAGCGCAGGGTGCTGGCGTTGAAGTAACAACTGTAAATGTTTTGTTGCAAAGATTTGAACAAAGTAAACAATTTGTTAAACTTCTAAAGAAGAACCGTTTTTTTAAATAAAGAATTTATGTATAGATGTTCAATTTAATCTAAAAGGATTAGCCGAATGGCAGTGAAAATTCGTTTTGCTCGTATTGGCAAAAAACATGCACCAATTTATCGAATTGTGGCTATTGATGCACAAAGAAAAAGAGATGGAAAGTTTCTAGAAAACTTAGGAACATACAATCCAAAAACAAAACAGATCGTTCAATTACATGAAGATCGTGTTGCTTATTGGATGTCTGTTGGTGCTATTCCAACTGATGTAGTTGCTCGTTTAATCAAAATTAAAAGCAAGCAATCACCAAAAGGTGCAGCGTCTGTAGAAGGAAAAGCTGAAAAAAAAGCTTCAGCTAAGAAAACAGTTTCAAAAAAAGCAGAAGCAGCAAAAACAAAATAACAACAAGCTTAAATACTCTGTAGTTTTTTAAATATGAATATCTCAATTATTACATTATTTCCAGAGCTTTATCATTCATTTTTAAAAACGAGTTTGATGCAAAAAGCAGTTGATAAACAACTGCTTTCTTTTAACCTCAAATCTGTTTTTGATTATGTTGAGCCAAAAGAACGTATTGATGCTCCAACATTTGGGCACAATTCTGGTATGTTAATTCGTCCGGATGTGTTAGAAAAAGCATTTAGTGATGCTGATAGTTCTTTAGGAAAATCTTTTAAGATTTTTTTATCCCCGCAGGGAAAAAAACTAACGCAAAAAAGTTCAAAAGAGCTTTGGAATAAAATTAAAAATCATGAACATGTTATGTTTGTAAGCAGTCGATATGAAGGTGTTGATGCACGCGTTGAGGCTGAGTATGCAGATGAAATAATTTCAGTAGGTGATTTTGTAGTAATGGGAGGAGATATTCCTTCTATGCTTTTAATGGAATGTTTATTTCGGCATATGCCAGGAGTTGTTGGTAAGGTAGAATCTGTTGAATTGGATTCTTTCTCAACAGCTTTTGTTGATTATCCAGAATACACTAAGCCTGTTGTTTGGCATGATCGAGAAGTTCCTGAAATACTAAGATCGGGAAATCATGCTGCAATTATTGCATGGCGTCAGGAGCAAGCAGCTAATCTTACAGTAAAAAAACATTTTGATTGGTTGCGATCTCATTGGATATCAGATCAACAAAAAGAAATGGTACAAAAATATATTCCAAATCATTATGTAACGCTTATGCATGATCAGATAACGCTTAAGGGTGGACGGGTTGGAACTACATCGGTTACTTCGATGGATATTCATGATATTGCTCGATCTTCTGCTACATATAATTTGAAAAATTATTTTTTAGTAACTCCTTTGATCGATCAGCAGAAAATTGTAAAAACAATTTTAGAGTTTTGGAAAGATCAGCAGGTTGGTGCTGAATACAATAAGCATCGCCATGAAGCTCTTGACTTAGTTGTTTTAAAGCCAAGTTTGGATCAGGTTTTAGATCAAATAGAATCTCAAGAGGGTAAAAAGCCGATTATTGTAGGGACTTCAGCTCGTTTTGATCAGAATCAAGAAAAAATGATTTCTTATCATGATCAAGATAAGGTTTGGGCACATGACAGACCAGTATTACTTTTACTTGGTACTGGGCATGGTATGGCGCCGCAGCTTCTTGAGCGATGTGATTATTTTTTGCAGCCTCTTCAGGGTTTTTCAGAATTTAATCATTTATCTGTTCGATCTGCAGCTGCTATTATCTTTGATAAGTGGCTTGGTTTTGACGTTAAAAGGTAAAAAGGTTGTCATTTGCGCTATTTTTGATAACCTAAAATAAGAATATAAATTGGTTTATAAAGGTTAATAAAACATCATGAAATCAAAAAAATTAAATAAAGAAACGATTCAATCTATTGCTACACGTGACTTATCATATCCAGAATTTGCAATAGGTGATGTTATTGAAGTTGCTCAATGGGTACAAGAGGGCGATGCAGGAAAAGAAGCGAAAAGAATTCAGCTTTTTAGAGGCAACGTAATTGCAAGAAATAATAATGCAGCTTCATCATCATTCACTGTACGTAAAAATGCAGCTGATGGTGTTGCAGTTGAAAGAATTTTTCCATTATATTCTCCAGTAATTGATTCAATTAAATTGATTGCAAAAGCTGAAGTTCGTCGTGCAAAACTTTATTACATCCGCCACAAAGTTGGTGAAGATGCTGTAATTAAAGAAAAAGTTGTTCGTAAATCAGTGAGCAAAGTATCGGTAAAAGCAGCGTAAGCTTTTTTTAGAATAAAAAATTATGTGGGTTGTTTATAAAAAAACAGCCCACATTTTTTTAAATTAAGAGGTAATGTATGAAAAAGTTGCAACTGTTTTTTTGTTGTATAGCAATTTTGATTTTTGCAGGATGTAGTAAAAAAAATAAAAAATCAAAAAAAATAGAAACACAATTACCAAAAGATCAATTATTAAAAAAAGAAAAATTAGATTATCAGCAACTTCTTGCTTTGCATCATGAAATCCCTGATACGTTATTAGGCTTTGATGTTGTATATATCCGACAAGATCAACTAGATAAGCAAGCTATAGAGGTTGTATATAAACCTTTGAAAAATAAAGCGATTATCCAGCAAGATATTAAAAAATCATATATAGCTGATATGGAAATGCTTGGTTGGAAAATGATAGGGGAGTTTGACAGTGAAAACATTCAGCTTATATTTCAAAAAGCTGGTGCAAAGTTATTAAGTACCGTAATTATTCAACATGATTTATATATTAAAGTTATTGTGTGCACAAAAAAATAAAATTATAAAAAGAGGGTCACCCAGAATTGAGTGACCCTTTATGAGTTTAAGAAAGGGTTATGTTAGAGATTTTTTAATCTTTCTTCAATTCTTGTAATATCATCTTCAAGATTAGAAATCATTGAACGTTTTTTGTCAGCTTCAGGTGTTGCTTTTTTACCATCACGTTGGAGTTTTTTAAGATCTCTGCGGTGATTAGTAAGTTCTTTCTTTTTCATATGTTTTTCGTGACGTAAATCTTTTTTAGTTTGTTTTGCCTCTTTAGTACGTTTTCCGTCTTTGTCATATTTGTTTTTGTATTTTTCACACTTGTGACCTTTGAAATCATTAGCTTCGCAACGTTCACGATGATGTTTTCTATGTTTATGTACACCAACTCCAATTAATGTAACTGCTGCAGCAGCACCAAGACCAGCTGCGACAGCTCCGCCCGTTGAAATAGCATATGAACCAAGGCTTGTCATAAGAGCAGCGCATAAAAGTACTGCTTTTTTAAAACTATTTTTCATATAAACTCCTTATTTATTTCATTTTTATTTTAAAATAAATTTTTTAAATCTTCTTTCAGGTCAGCGATATCCTCTTCTAAATCAGCAATAGCTTTGTTATGTTCTGTTCTGCGTAATCGGCGAGTTTTTTCATCTAAATTTTTATTAGAATCTAATTTTCTTAATTTTGTTTTATGATCATTTATTTCATTTCTGTGTTGTTGTATTTTACTATTGATTTCAAGTCTTTGGGATTTTTGTTGATAATTTAAATCATCCCGCGAATTTTTATTTTTTCGATGAGAATTATCATGTTCATTTTTCCAGAAACGAACATGGTGGTGACGATTGCTATCATTATCAGAACGAGGTCCACCACGATGGACTAATGATCCATCATCAAAAAAAGTTAGTGGCATAATGCTTGTTGTTGCACTTGTAAGAGCTATAAGTATTAAAAATTTATTTTTTAAATTATTCATTTGTTTTTCTCATTAATATAAAGTTCTTAAATCTTCTCTAAGATCTTTGATAGTTTGTTCTAAATCAGCAATAGCGGCTGTATGTTCTGCTCTGCGTGATTGGCGAGTTTTTTCATCTAGATTTTTATTAGAATCTAATTTTCGTAATTCTCTTTTGTGCTGATTGATTTCGTTTCTAAGTTTTCGTATTTCTTTGTTGATCTCAACTCTTTGAGCATTTCTATCTTTATAGTCATAATAAGCTGGATCGGGATTTCCACGACGATTGCCACTGTTTACAGCGCTTGTAAGAATAACACCAGTTGCAAGACCACCACCAAATCCTCCCCATCCGCCACCATGTGGTATAATATTAGATGTCGTGCTTGCTAAAGTAAGCATTAAAATGAACAACTTTTTGAAATTTTTCATTATTAACCTCCATTATTTTCAATTTTTATAATAAATCACGAATATAATTTTCGATTTTTTGAATTTCTGATTCATGATGTTTTATTTTTGTTTGTTTTTCTTGATCAGATAATTTTTTATTTTTATTAATTTTATTTATTTCTTGTTGATGCTTTTTTATTGAACTTTCATGACGCTTAACTTGTCGATCAGCAGTTTTGTCTGGATTGTATGAATTGCCACTGCTTCTACCAGCAGCATATCCTACACCAGCAGCTGCCCATCGACCACGAAGTGTAAAAATATTAGAAGAATATGCCGTTATAATAATTAATAAAATTTTATTAATATTTTTCATATTATGATTTTAAACCTTCTTCTAATTCTTTGATTCGTTTATCGATCGCATCCTTTTTATCTTGTTCTTCACTTCTTAAATTAGTGCGTTCTGTTTTTAATTTTTCTATATGCTTTTTGAGTCCAGATTTACGATCATTGTCTGAGTAGTCTGTAACTTTTTCACCAGATTGCGCATCGTAAAGAGCTTCATTGTCATAGAAATAATTATTATAATTTGAGTTATCAATATAGGTGTCACCATATTGACCAGGAGCAGTATACCATCTGTTTGAAGATGCCATCATGCCAACTCCTAAGCCAAGACCTAAGCCCCAGCCCCAGCCGCCCCAAGCTCCCCAACCGCCGTAACCGTATCCGCCACGACCATATCCACCGCGTCCGTATCCACGTCCGCTACCATGGTTATGACTGCTGCTTCTGCTGTGTCCACCACGACTAGCACTGCGTCCGCTGCCATGACCACCACTTCTATGGCCTCCTCCGCCGCCGCTTCTATGACCGCCGCCACCACGGCCTCCGCCGCCATGACCGCCGCCACCGCGCGCATCAATGATGTCACTTAATCCTAATGCTGTTAAACATAAAATTAATAATTTTTTCTTCATTAGTACCTCCATTTCCCATTTTTCTTATTTTAAGAATGCCAAAACAGAGAAGTAAAAGTCAATGATTTTACTTCTCTGAAGCTATTTTTTTATTTAAAGTTGATTGGCGGCTTTAGCCTAGAATTTATTTATAGTAGCTTTTCAGCTAATTTGTTTATTTTTCCAGCCCCTAAAAATAGAAGTAAATCTTTTTCGCAGAGCTTTTTTTCAAGCATTTGAATAATGTTTTGGCCGTTTGCAGTAAAAGGAAGATAATGAATAGATACAAGAGGATTAATTTTTTGAATTTCAAGCATGAGATTTTGGCTTGTTATGCCTTCAATAGGAGCTTCATTTGCAGGATAGATATCAGTCAATATCAATTCATCGACTGGTGCATGAGCAAGAGTTTTGATAAATTCAGCCCATAGATTTTTAGTTCTGCTAAAGCGCTGAGGCTGAAAAGCAACAATAAGTTTACCCGGTGAAGCATTGCGCGCTACCTTAAGAGTTGCTTCAATTTCTGTTGGGTGATGTCCATAATCATCAAAAATTAAAGCACCATGTAATTTCGATTTACCTTTAAAAGTAAATCTTCGGTCGACACCTTGAAAAGTTGTAAGACCTTTTTTGATGGATTCTGTATCTAGTCCTAATGTAATGCTGAGCACAATAGCGCTAGTTGCATTTAACACGTTATGATGACCAGGAAGTGATACAGTCCAGAAACCTAAATCTTGGTTAGTTTTGGTATTAAAGAGTTTAAAATGTGATTGATAAGGCTCTAATGTAATATCAGAAATCCGAAAGGTTGCTTGATCGTTTGTTCCATAGGTTAAAAAAGGAGTTTGTATGGTATTGATAACTGATTGGATTCCAGCGTCATCAATACATATAACATTTAACCCTTCATGAGAAATATTATTCATAAATTGCGTGAAGGTTACTTTGATGTCGTCAAAATCTTTAAAGACACCTAAGTGTTCACGATCAATATTGGTAACGATAGCATATTTTGTAGGCAAGAGCAGAAAAGAGCGATCGCTTTCATCTGCTTCAGCAATAAGATAATTTCCATTGCCATATTCGGCATTACTACCTAATTGATGGATATGGCCACCAACGACAATACTTGGATTTTTCTGAGCAGTCAAAAAAATATGACTTAATAATGAAGAAGTAGTTGTTTTTCCATGAGCTCCTGCTACAGAAATTGGATTGATATGATTTTTCATGATTTCAGCTAAAATTTCTGCACGTAATTTTATAGGAATATTTCTTAAAGTTGCTTGTACTATTTCTGGATGATCTAGCTTTACATCTGAAGTACGGATAATCATAGAAATAGAATTATCATTACAAATGGTGCTTTGATGATTATCAATTTTACAGCCGAGATTAATTAATTCTTGGGATCTAACAGGATCTATATTTTGATCACAACCAGAAATGATAAAACCTTGCTTGAGTAAAATTTTTGCAATGCCACTCATGCCGATTCCACATATACCTATAAAATGAATGTGCATGTTTTTTGAAATCATAGAAATATATCTTTTAAAAAAAAAGGATTTTTTCTAAAAGATATTATTACTTTCAGAAAAAATCCTTTTTGGGATTTTTTATTATAAAGCTTGTTTCATTTTTAGAAGTTCTTGCTTGAGATGTGCTAATTTGTTTTTAAGATCATCAATTAATTCTTTATCTGCACTTTGAGTAGCGATAACATTACGAGTTTTTTTAATATTATCTAACTCTTTTTTAGCTCCAGCTAAAGTATATTTTTTGTCATATAAAAGATTTTTGATAGTTTCAAATTTTTTAAAATCTTTTTCTTCATAAAATCTTTGACCGCCTTTGGATCGATATGATTTGATCCCAAGTTCTTTTTCCCAAAATCGAATTACGAATTTTTCAACGTTGAGTGCTTTTGCTAATTCACCAATACGATATTGCCTTTTGGACATTTTCATAATAAGAACTCCTTTTTAAGCTCATTTTTATATAGTTTTTACTGGCTTAATAATCTATTCTTTGTTAAGATGACTAGAACAGTTTATCATTTTAAAAAAAAAATTACAGATTTATAAGGTAATATTTTATGTTTTTTGTTGACGCACTTATAGCTACAGGGACACAGGTATCATTTTATATTGTATTACGCATATTATTTAGTCGATTTTTTAAGCAAGAACCTTTTAGTATTTTTAAATTATCTGATTTAGGTGCAACACTTGGATTTGGGGTAATTGTTTTTATGATCAATTATTATTTGCTTGAATCTACTCCTAGAAAAGAAAATTTAGTGACAGAGCAAAGAGTTGTGCTTTCAGGACAAAGTTTTGTTGCGCCAGAATTAGCAGCTGTACAAAAGCCATTGGAAACAGAAATTAATTTTCTAGATTCAAGTAGAGCAGAAAAATCATCAGAGTCGATTACTACTAATCTTGCTCGTTATTTACTTTCTGATAATGGAGCTGTAATTGAAGAGGCTAATTTGTTATGGCAAAAAGGTGAAAAATTAGTACCTGTTATAGGAACATGTTTTTCATCATGTGCTATTGGATTATCAGAAAGAGCACCGATTGATTTTGAATTAATTTCATCAGAAAAAAATAGTGATGGAACTGAGCATGTTGTAAAATATGTTGCAAAAGTAGGACATGGTTCTATTTATAAAACATTTGTTTTTCATATGAATTCATATCGTGTGGATGTGAAACTTTTGGTAGATGGTAAAGATCTTCAAGATCAAGTTGCTCGTTTATTTATAACATCACCAATTATGAGTGATGATTTAAAGGGAATAGTAAATAAGCCATTAACCGGATCATCAGTAAAAATTCAAGATATTGTTTTAAACAAAGAACAAACTTTTAAAGATTTTTGGTTTGAACCGAAATTTTTTGGATTTAATTCTAAGTTTTTAACAACTATTTGTTTTGATCATCAAGATGGTGCTATTTCTCGTGCTTACTTTAAAAAAATAAATGAAATTCAGTATCAGGCTATTTTGGAATCTAAGCCATTAATTTCAGGTAAAGAAATTTCTTGGTCATTATATATTGGGCCAAAAACATTAGAAGGTTTAGCATCTGTTTCAGAAGATTTAACGCAGTTAATGCAATACGGTTGGTTAGGTTTTATTGCAAAACCGATGATGAATTTCTTGGTATATCTTCAAGAAAAAACAGGCAATTATGGTATTGCAATTATTTTATTAACATTGCTTTTAAAATTGATTTTATTACCGTTTACTTTACGCGGTGAACGTAGCATGAAAAAACAGGCAGAATTTGAGAAAAAGCGTCAATATTTGCAACAAAAATTTAGAGATGATCGTCAAGGTTATGAACAAGCTATGGCAGAGCTTATTAATAAACAAGGTGTGCCGATGCTTTCTGGTTGTTTACCAATGCTTTTAAATATTCCAGTTTTTGTTTCTTTGAATAAAATTTTAAGTAGCGCTATTGAATTGCATGGTGCGCAGTTTGCATGGTTACCTGATTTATCAGCGCAAGATCCTTATTATATTTTAAGTATTCTGGTATTTTGTGGTATGGCGTTTTCTGGAAATGTTGCTGTTAATGATCCACGTCAATGGGCGTCACGATTCGGATTTGCATTAGTAATTGGTGCGGTTTCAGCATATTTAGCATCAGGACTTTCGCTTTTCATAGCTGTTAATACTCTTGCAACTGTTGTCCAATCTTGGATGGTACGCTGGCTGGACAAACAGTAAATTAATACTTAAGGAGAATTGTGATTGATAAATTACCGACTATTAAGAAATTAATGCGACATTTACATCAAGTCCCTTTTCTTTCTAGTAAAAATTTGTATCGTGTAACATCTTATTTTTTGCAAATGGATCAGGAGCGACTTGAACAATTTTGTATGACGCTTAAAGAAGCTAAAGAAAAAATTGTTGAATGTTCAATATGTTTTGTCTGGAAAGAAAAAGATACAGACTGTGCTTTTTGCGATGATCCAGGCAGAGATGAAACAGTGATTTGTGTTGTTGAATCATGGCATGAACTATTAGTGATCGAACGGACTCAATCGTATCGTGGTATGTATCATGTTTTGGGTGGAGTAATATCGCCACTTGATGGAATTAGCGCAAAAGACTTAAAAATTGAAGAATTAGTTACTCGTGTATCTCATGGTGTAACGGAAATTATTTTTGCACTAAATCAAACGCCTGAGGGTGAAGCTACGGCATCTTTTATAGCTCGTAAATTTGCGGGTATAACTATGAAAATAACAACACTTGCAAAAGGTGTTCCTATAGGATCAAATTTAGAATTTGTTGATCGTTTGACAGTAAGTAAAGCGCTTGCTGATCGTAGATCATTTTAAAAGAAGGGCATTTCATGTTTGGTGATCTTGTATCAATGATTGATGATATCAAGGGTTCAGGTAAAAATTTAACTGAACGTGTACTTCAGAGAAGAAAAAAATTAATAGAATTAATTGGTCATCAGTATCCCGATAAAAAAGGAACAATATTTTTATTTGCACCAATTGAGCATGATCATGCAGTTTTTTTACAAGAAAGTTCATTTTATTATTTTACAGAAATTTCTGAACCAGCAACGGTTATTTCGTTTGGATTTTATGATCATACAACCTTATATCAGCCTAACTTTGGTGATTTGCGTGCTAAGTGGGTTCATGCGGCAGATGTAATTTCTGAGCAAACAAAAATATTATATGGCGTTGATCAATTAAAAGATGTTGGCGCACAATTACAATCTTATGTAGTAGACCCATATTTTTCTGCGGTAGATTATCAGCAAATAATTCAAGATTTACTTCAAACAATTGCACAAGGTAAAGTTATTTTTACTTTGTATCCACAGCATGGCAGGGCATATGCGCAAGTTAAATTTATTATTGATCGATTATCATTGTTTATTCCTAATTTAATGCAACATGTAATTGATATTTCTCCATTAGTTGCAAAATTACGCCGTAAAAAAGATATTTCAGAAATTGAAAAAATGTATCAGGCAATAGCAATTACTGATGCAGCATTTCAAGCAGCATCACATGTGATTAAACCTGATTGTCGTGAAGCTGAAATACAAGCAGCTATGGAATATATTTTCACAGAAAACCATGCAAAAAAAGCTTATCCTTCAATTGTTGCTGGTGGTAAGCGCGCAGCTATTTTACATTACCATGCAAATAATGAAATAGTTCAAGAAGGAGAAATGGTACTTATAGATGCAGGTGCTATGTATGATCATTATTGTGCAGATATTACACGAGTATTTCCGGTAAATGGAAAATTTAATAAAAGACAAAAAGAGTTATATCAAATTGTGCTTGATACTCAGATGCATGTGATTGAGCAAATTCGTCCAGGAATGTGGCTTTCAAATCAAGAAGATCCATCAAAGTCACTTCAGCACATTGCCTATGAATATTTAAAAAAATATGGATATGATAAATATTTTATTCATGGCATTGGTCATTATTTAGGACTTGATGTGCATGATGTTGGTTCTCGAAAAGAGCCTTTAGCAGAAGGTGATGTAATTACTATTGAGCCAGGAATTTATATCCCAGATGAAGGTATTGGAATTCGAATCGAAGATAATTTTTGGATTTTAAGCGACGCTGAGCCAGTATGCATGAGTGAAGATATTCCAAAAGATATTGAGCTAATTGAAGAAATGGTGCAACAAAAGTTTGAATAAATGTTTATAGGTGTAGATAATTTAGTTTCGGTACTTTATATTAGGTTTGACCTTTATATATAAATCCGCTATTTTATTTATATCCCGTTTGATTTTTAGAATTAATATTAAAGATTTAAAATATTTTAAAACACCCAGTAAGGTTTTTTTATGGATATGAATAAAACATTCTTTTTGCGCAAAGAAGACGCGAATCCACAATGGCGTTTAATTGATGCAAAAGGTAAAGTTCTTGGCCGTTTGGCAACAGAAATAGCAGATATTTTGCGTGGTAAAGATCAAGCAGAATTTACTCCTCATACGCACAGCGGTGACTATGTTGTTGTAATCAATGCAGAACAAATAGTCTTAACAGGTAACAAGCTTGATGGTAAAGTTTATTTGAGCCACACTGGCTATATGGGTGGTCAAAAAAGCAGAACTGCTCGTGAAATTATGAAAAAAAATCCAGGTGAATTGCTTGAATTAGCTGTTAAAAGAATGCTTCCACGTATCAACAAAAGCAGCTTGAGCAGATCTATCTTGAAGAAATTAAAAGTTTATGCTGGATCAGAGCATCCACATATAGCTCAAATAAATTCTTCTAAGAATTAAATTTCTCAGTAATTTGAATTAAAAAAAGTCCCTGGTTTTCCAGGGACTTTTTTTGTCTATAAATAAAAGGAGTTTTTTCTGAATTTTTTCTAAGAGATTAAATGAAGAATATCTTTAATCGTGAAAATCACTAAAAGCCCGATAGCAAGAATCCATGAGCTCATTCCAATCCAATTACGGATGCGTTCTGAAAGCTGGCGACGTAGTATTGCTTCGACAGTGAAGATAACAAACTGACCGCCATCAAAAATTGGTAATGGAAGTAGATTCATAAATCCAAGATTAATGCTGATAATAGCTAAGAAAAATAAAAGTGAAGTAAGACCTTTTTGTGCGCTTTTGCTGCTTGCTGCAACAGCCATTAAGGGTCCAACAAATCCGTGAGTAGTTTTGGTTTCAAATATTTTTTTCAGACCATCAATAATTGCATAGGTATAAAAAATAACGCTACAATAAGCTGTTTTAAGCGACTCTTTTAGGGTGAGTGATGGTTTGAGCTCAAACGATATTCCAAGTTGCGCTGAAAGCGAAGGGGATGCCTTGCTTCCTTGTAAATTAAGGGTGATATCAAGCGCTTGGTCATTTCGTAAAACTTGAGCAGGAAGTTGCGGTTCTTTTTGGAAGTTTTGAGCAATGATTTTGCGAGCAATCATTAGGTTGTTTTCTGTCGGTTGATTATTGATAGACAGGAGAATATCATTTTTTTGTAAATTGGCTTTATTAATAGAATCTTCTTGTATAGTGCTTATTTTGGTGGTGCATGGTTCATAGTATCCAGCAGCATTTTCAGGCATTCCTGTCCAAAAAAGTGCTACAAATATAAGGTATGTAAGAAGGAAGTTGCAAAATATGCCGCCAAGCATAATCAGAACTTTTTTCCAATAAGAAATTTGATTAAACCCGTAAGAACCGTTGATTCCTTCGTCGGTTGCTACTTCAACATAGCCACCGATTGGAGCAGCTGAGATACAGAAATTAGTGTCGCCAATTTTTTTTGAAAAAAGAATTTTTCCCATTCCTATAGAAAAGGTTGGGGTATATACATTGAATATTTTGCAAAAAATATAATGTCCGAATTCATGAAAAACAATAATAAAAGAGATTCCCAAGATACTTGCTATCGTAGCTCCTAGTTTCAAAATGAGAGGGAAAATCATAGCTATCCTTATGGTTAAAAAAGAACTTATTTTTTAAAAACGATGGTATTAAATTAGCATGATGTATTAAGTAAGTCTAGAATTACGGATTAAAAAAACTGTTTATAGAGAAGCTCTTTTATGAATCTTCTTGAAAAAACTTGCAAAGAGTTTATAATTGGAAATATGTAAAAAAGTTTGTTGGTGTTTTCATATTATTGTTACATCATCGACTAAAGACTAAGAATAATATCTAAGTTTACAGTAACGTTACTTGTTAAAAATAAGGTTCCTATATGCCTACAATTAATCAGCTTGTTCGTTTAGGTCGCAAAAAAGTCGCGAAAAAAACAAAAAGCGGCGCTTTAAAGCGATGTCCTCAGGTTCGTGGTGTTTGTACTCGTGTATTCACAACAACGCCTAAAAAACCTAACTCTGCACTTCGAAAAGTAGCAAGGGTAAAATTATCTAATGGAGTAGAGATTACAGCGTATATCCCTGGAGAAGGTCATAACTTGCAAGAACACTCAATGGTGCTTGTGCGTGGTGGTCGTGTAAAAGATTTACCTGGTGTTAAGTATCACATTGTTCGTGGTGCATTAGACTCAGCAGGGGTAGAAGGAAGAAAACAATCACGTTCATTGTATGGCGCAAAGCGGCCAAAAGCATAATTAACAAAGGATTTGATATATGCCAAGACGAAAAAAAGAATTAGTTAAGCGCGTTATTACGCCAGATCTAGTTTATCAGTCAGAATTAATACAACGTTTTATTAATGTAATTATGTGGCGTGGCAAGAAAAATGCAGCACGTCATATTATGTATGAAGCGCTTGAGATGCTAGAAGAGAAATATGGCAGCAAGGATAAAGCACTTGAAGTGTTTTATAAAGCATACAACAATGTGATGCCTTTAATTGAAGTTCGCCCTCGTCGCGTAGGTGGTAGCGTTTACCAAATTCCTCGCGAAGTGAGTGAAGTTCGTGGTAGATCATTAGCTCTAAGATGGCTTAAAGAAGCAGCAGCAGCTCGTTCTGATAAATCGATGGGTCTTCGTCTTGGAAATGAATTATTAGATGCTGCAGAAGAACGCGGCGGAGCAGTAAAGAAAAAATTAGATGTACATAAAATGGCAGAAGCAAACCGTGCATTCTCGCACTTTGCTTGGTAGGGTTATATGAGCTATACATTAGATAAATATAGAAATATAGGGATTGCAGCTCATATTGATGCTGGTAAAACCACTGTTACTGAACGTATTTTGTTCTATACTGGAATTTCTCACAAAATTGGTGAGGTTCATGAAGGTACAGCAACTATGGACTGGATGGAACAAGAACAAGAGCGTGGTATTACTATTCAATCAGCGGCAACAACATGTTTTTGGAAAAATTGCCAAATTAACATTATTGATACTCCTGGTCACGTAGATTTTACGATCGAAGTTGGTCGTTCGCTTCGTGTTCTTGATGGAGTAGTTAGTGTTTTTTGTGGTGTTGCAGGTGTTCAGCCTCAATCTGAAACAGTTTGGAACCAGGCAACTCGTTATGAAGTTCCTGCCATTATTTTTGTTAATAAGATGGACCGTATAGGTGCAGATTATTTAAAAACTGTAGCAGATATTAATGAAAAATTAGCACAAGGAACAGCAGTTCCAATGCAAATTACGATTGGCGAATCAGAAAACTTTAGTGGTTTGATCGATGTGTTATCAGGTAAAATGGTTACGTTTCATGGTGATGAGCGTGATCTTGCAAAAGATCCAGTTATGGAAGATGCACCAGCTGAATATGCTGATCAAATTAAAGAAGCTTATAATTTAATTGTAGAAAAAGCAGCAAATATTGATGATACATTAGGTGAAAAATATCTTAATGAAGAAGCAATTACTGTAGATGAAATTAAAGCTGCTATTCGTAAAGGTGTTACAAAACGCCAATTCTTTCCAGTTTTTTGTGGATCAGCATTTAAAAATAAAGGTGTGCAGTTATTGCTTGATGCAGTAGTTGCATATTTACCATCACCTCTTGATGTTCCAGCTATTAAAGGTATTGATGTTAAAACAGGATTAGAAGTAGAGCGTCCGTCATCAAACAAAGAACCTTTTTCGGCTCTTGCTTTTAAAATTATGACAGATCCTTTTGTTGGAGCATTAACATTTACAAGAATTTATTCTGGTGAATTAAAAGCTGGTTCTTACGTATATAATGCATCAAAAGGAACTAAGGAACGTGTAAGTCGTTTGGTTCGTATGCATGCAAATAAACGTGAAGAAATTAAAGAAGCTACAGCGGGTGATATTGTTGCGGTTGTTGGTATTAAAGATGTAAATACAGGTGATACATTGTGTGATGAGAGTCATGCAGTATTACTTGAATCAATTGATATTCCAGCAGCAGTTATTTCTTCATCTGTTGAGCCAAAATCTAAAGCTGATTATGAAAAAATGGTTTTAGCTTTGAAGAAAATGAACCAAGAAGATCCTTCATTTAAGTTTACGTATAACCATGAAACAGGTCAGACAGAAATTTCAGGGATGGGAGAACTTCATCTTGAGATTGTTGTTGATCGTTTAAAGCGTGAACATAAAGTTGAAGTTGAACAAGGTAAACTTCAAGTAGCATACAAAGAAACAATTCAAAAACCAGTTCAAGTTGAAGGTAAGTTTATTAAACAATCGGGTGGTCGTGGTCAATACGGACACGTTTGGTTAAAACTTGAACCACTTGCACGCGGTGCTGGATATGAATTTGTGAATGAAGTTGTGGGTGGAACTATTCCTCGAGAATATATTCCTGCAATTGAAAAAGGTATGGACGAGGCATTAACATCAGGAATTCTCGTGGGAAGTCAGGTTGTTGATTGTCGCGTTACTGTTTATGATGGTTCTTACCATGATGTGGATTCATCTGAGATTGCATTTAAAATGGCAACAAAGATGGCATTTAAAGAAGGTATGAGCCAAGCATCACCAGTGCTTCTTGAGCCGATTATGAAGGTTGAAGTAAGTACTCCAGATGAATATATGGGTGATGTTATGGGAGATTTAAACTCTCGTCGTGGCAGAATTTTAGGAATGGAATCGAAGGGTGCAGCGCAAATTGTTAAAGCAGAAGTTCCGCTTGGAAATATGTTTGGATATGCAACTGACGTTCGTTCTATGACTAAAGGTAGAGCTAGCTATTCGATGGAATTTGAATGCTATCGAGAAGCACCAAAAAGCATACAAGATGAAATTGTAGCTTCAAAAAAATAAGAATTTTATAGGTATAATATTTTAATAGATTAAGTGCGTTTCAGGAGAATCTATGGCAAAAGATACATTTGTACGGAGTAAACCGCACGTTAACGTCGGAACCATTGGACACGTTGACCATGGTAAAACTACTTTAACAGCGGCAATTACTACTGTATTAGCAAAATCAGGTGGAGCAGTTGCAAGAGGGTATGATCAAATTGATAATGCCCCAGAAGAAAAAGCTCGTGGTATTACGATTGCTACTTCACACGTTGAGTATGAAACTAAAAATCGTCACTATGCACACGTAGACTGCCCAGGTCACGCTGACTATGTTAAAAACATGATCACGGGTGCTGCGCAGATGGATGGAGCTATTCTTGTTGTATCAGCAGCAGATGGCCCTATGCCTCAAACACGTGAACACATCCTTTTAGCTAAAAACGTTAACGTTCCGTCACTTGTTGTTTTCTTAAACAAAGTTGACATGGTTGACGATAAAGAGATGGTTGACATGGTTGAAGAAGAAGTACGTGAATTGTTGAAAAAATACGATTTCCCTGGAGATGAAATTCCAGTAGTTCGTGGTTCAGCGCTTAAAGCTCTTAATGGTGATTTAGGTGAACTTGGCGAACAATCAATTCTTAAATTGATGGAAGCTGTTGATTCATACATTCCACTTCCAAAACGTGATATTGATAAACCATTCTTGATGCCAGTTGAAGGCGTATTCTCTATTGAGGGTCGTGGTACTGTTGCGACAGGAAGAATTGAAAAAGGTCGCGTTAAAGTTGGTGATCCTGTTCAATTAGTTGGATTGATTGATCAGCCAATTAGCACAACAGTTACTGGTATTGAAATGTTTAGAAAAAGCCTTGATGAAGGTCAAGCTGGTGATAACGCTGGACTTTTACTTCGTGGTGTTAAAAAAGAAGATATTGTGCGTGGAATGGTTGTTGCAAAACCTGGATCAATTACTCCTCACAAAAAATTCAAAGCACAAGTTTATGTCTTGAGCAAAGAAGAAGGTGGACGTCACAGTGCATTCTTCGATGGTTATCGTCCTCAGTTCTACTTTAGAACAACAGACGTAACAGGTGTTGTAAAATTACCAGCTGGTCGTGAAATGGTTATGCCTGGTGATAACGTTGAATTAGAGATCGATCTTATTTCTCCGGTTGCGATGGAAAAAGATTTACGATTTGCTATTCGTGAAGGTGGCAGAACTGTTGGATCAGGAATTGTTACTGATATTATTTTGTAATCGATTGGAAGATAGATGAAAAAACAGAAAATTAGATTAACATTAAAATCTTACGATCATCAATTACTTGATAAAGCAGTTAAAGAAATTGCTATGACAGCAAAAAAAACAGGTACCGACTTAGTCGGACCTGTTCCTTTGCCAAATAAAAAACGTTGTTTTACGGTATTGCGTTCACCGCATATTGATAAAAAATCACGTGAGCAATTTGAAATTATTACACATAAGCGGATATTGGAAATGATTTCGCCATCAGATCAAACTATGGCAGCATTGATGAAACTAAATATCTCTGCTGGTGTGGACGTTGAAATAAAGTAAGGCGAAGGGTTATTTTATGATAAATAGTTTTTGGGGCCGTAAGGTCGGAATGACTCAAGTTTTTACTGCAGACAACAAAGTTGTACCAGTAACCGCTGTTGATGCATCTGGTTGGATAGTTTCCCAAATTAAAACTCAAGAAAAAGATGGGTATAACGCTGTTCAAGTAGCATATATTCGAGAAAAATTACAAGATAAGCCATTTGAAATAGATTGGTTGAAAAACAAATCTAAAAATTTCCGTTGGGTGAAAGAAATTTCATTAGATAAAGCTCCTGAAGCTATGGAAGTTGGCAAACCTTTTGATTTTTCATCTGTTGTGCAAGCAAAAGATTTGGTAAATGTTACAGGAACAACAAAAGGGTGTGGTTTTGCAGGTACGATGAGACGATGGAATTATTCAGGTGGTAAAGGTAGTCACGGTGATTGCCTTGGAAGAAAACCTGGAAGCTTAAGCTCATTTCGTTCACAGGGTAAAGTTATGAAAAATAAAACTATGCCTGGTCATATGGGTGTAACTCGAAAAACGGTACGTAACCTTGAAATCGTTCAGGTAAATCCTCAAGACAATTTAGTTTTGATTAAAGGTGCTATGGCAGGAAAACCTGGATCATTGGTATACGTTCGTAAGAATGGGTAAATAAATGAATAAACAGACAAATAATAAAAATGCAACCCAAGCAACTGGTTTGACAGCTTTAACGGTACAAGATTTAGGTCTTAAAACTGATGTTAATGCAGATGTTAGCTATGCAATTTGGGTACGTGCTTTGATGCAAAATTGGCGTCAAGGAACTGTGGGTACTAAAACTCGCGGTGAAGTTTCTTTCTCAAATAAGAAACCTTGGAAACAAAAAGGAACAGGTCGTGCTCGTGCCGGTAGTGCACGCTCTCCGCTTTGGAGAGGTGGTGGTATCTTATTTGGACCACAGCCACGTGTTCGTACATTAAAAATAAATAAGCAAAATAAACCACAAGTTTTAGCAGCTTATTTGTCAAGTATGGCAGAACAAGGCAATTTCTTTGCAATGGATTGGTCAATCACTGACAATAAACCTTCAACATCTTTTGCTCATTCAGCATTTAAAAATGCAGGCCTTGATGCAAAAAAAGTTGTAGTTTTCATGGATCGTAATGATCATACAACATGGATATCGCTTAATAATCTACCATACGTACATGTAGTAACATTTGACGATGTTAATGCTTATGAACTTTCACTTGGAAACTGTATCGTAGTTATGAAAAAAGATGTGAATGCATTGAAAGAAATGGTGTCAAAATGGAATTAAGTATCTACGATATTATTGTTGGTCCGGTAGTTACAAATAAAGCATACCGTCTTCATCAAACATTAAAAAAAATTACGCTTCAAGTGCATCCTGAAGCAAATAAAACATTAGTTGCGCAAGCAATGAACAAATTATTCAACGTTCAAGTTGAATCAGTTCGTATTATTGTTCGCAAAGGGAAACAAAGAATATCTCGTGCTCGTAATACAAGTGTTGATAACTTACGCAAAATTGCGATTGTAACACTTAAAAAAGGCCAAGATATGAATCTCTTTAATGATGCAGCAATGGCAGTTGAACATTCAAGCGCTGAGCAATCTGCTCGTGTTCAATCAAACAATTAAGGATTAATATATGGCAATTGTTTCGAGAAAACCGAGAAATGCTTCTTTACGATTTCAAACTTTTGTTGATACATCACATTTATCAAAAGAAAAACCGTTAAAAAGCTTAACTATTGGACTTTCAAAATCAGGTGGTCGTAACGCGTATGGTCGTATTACAGTACGTCATCGTGGTGGTGGCGCAGATAGAAAATATCGCGTTATTGATTTTAATCGTTCTGTTCGTGATGTAGAAGGTATTGTAACATCTTTGGAATATGATCCAAACCGTAGCGTGCACATAGCTTTAATTGCATATAAAAATGGTGATAAAAGATATATTTTATTGCCAGACACTTTGAAAAAAGGTGATACGATTATAGCTGGTGCAACAGTTGAACCAAAAGTTGGTAACTGTTTACCTATTGATAAAATTCCAGTTGGTTTCTTTATTCATAATATTGAAATGAAGCCTGGAATGGGCGGCAAGCTTGTGAGAAGTGCTGGAACATCTGCTCAGATCGTTGCAAAAGAAGGTGAATTTGCAACTTTAAAAATGCCTTCAAATGAAATTCGTAGAATTCATTTAGCATGTTGGGCAACAGTTGGAGTACTTGGCAACGCTGATTATAAAAACATTAATTGGGGTAAAGCTGGTCGTACACGTCATCGTGGTTTTAGACCATCTGTTCGTGGTATGGCTATGAACCCTGTTGATCACCCACATGGTGGTGGTGAAGGTAGATCTAAATCTGGTTCTCATCCTGTTTCTCCTTGGGGTAAAGGATGTAAGGGTACTCGTACTCGCAGAAGAAAAGATCCAATGATTATTAAACGTCGTAAATAGAGTTTAAGTAGGTATAAAAATATGGCTAGATCGGCAAAAAAAGGTCCATTCGTGGATCCTTCAATAATAGAAAAAGTAAGTAAGGTAAAAGGTAGCTCTCGTCGCGAAGTTATTAAAACTTGGTCTCGTAGCAGCATGATTTTACCAGAATTTGTAGGTCTGACATTTGCAGTTCATAATGGTAAGAAATTTGTTGAAGTTTTTATCACTGAGAATATGGTAGGACACCATCTTGGTGAATTTTCGCCAACAAGATCATTTAAATTGCATAGTGGTCAGCGTCAAGCAGCCGGAAGTGCTGCTGCATAGTAAGTAAGCAGCTTGAGTTGCCTGTTTATTGTGTTAAACTAATAAAGATGGTTAATTAAATGGATAATAACATGAACTTTAAAGCGTCAGCAAAATATATTAAAAGATCTCCTTTTAAATTGAGACCGATTGCAGATGTAATACGTGGTAAAAATGCTGCCTATGCACTTGGATGGTTGCAAGTATATGGGGTTGCGAAATCTTTGCCGATCAAAAAGCTTCTTGATTCAGCGATTGCAAATGCTCAAAATTTGCAAGGTGAAATTACACCAAATGATTTGGTGATTTCTGAAATTCGCATTGATCAAGGGCCTGCATACAGATATTTTAAACCATCTGCTATGGGTCGTTCATCGGTTAATAGAAAAAGATTGAGTCATATAACAATTGTTTTGAAGCGTATACAAATTGAAAATTAATAATAAATTTTAAAGGAATCTTTGTGGGTCAAAAGGTTAATCCAATAGGATTTCGAGTCGGGGTTTATCGTGATTGGGATGCTCAGTGGTTTCCAAGAAGTTCCGTTAAAGGAGCATATGGCAAAGAGCTTAATGACGATTTAATTATCAGAAAATATCTCGAAGCGAATTTAGGTAAAGCTGAAATTGCACGAATTGAAATTAAAAAAACAGCTGGAATGGTTAAAATTATAATCCATTCAGCTCAGCCTGGTCGTGTAATTGGTAAAAAAGGACAAGAAGTAGATGTACTTCGTAAAAATTTAGCGCAAATGTTGAATGTGCAGTCAGTTGATATTTCTGTAGAAGAAATCAAAACACCTGAACTTGATGCAGTTTTAGTTGCTAAAAATATTGCGGTACAATTAGAGCAGCGTGCAAATTTTAAAAAATTAATGAAAAAAGCTGCAGCTTCAGCTATGAAAGCAGGCGCTCGCGGAATTAAAATTTGCATTAAAGGTCGTTTGAACGGTGCTGAGATTGCTCGTGCAGAGTGGACCAGAATCGGTTCAGTACCATTACATACATTGCGTGCAAATATTCAATATGGATATATACGTGCACACACAGTAATGGGAATTATTGGTGTAAGAGTTTGGATCTGTGTTGGCGAATACCAAACAAAATAAGACGGAAAGAATTAAGCCATGATGATGCCAAAAAAAGTTAAATTTAGAAAATCTCAACGTGGAAGAATGACTGGTTTGTCCAAAGGAGCTCGTACAGTTGATTTCGGGTTATTTGGACTTCAAGCAGTTGAACCGGCTTGGTTGACAGCGCAGCAGATTGAAGCTGTACGTGTTGCAATTTCACGTAAGTTAAAAAAATCAGGAAGATTATTTTTAAGAGTTTTTCCTGATAAACCTGTAAGTAAAAAGCCACTTGAAACTCGTATGGGTAAAGGTAAAGGAAATCCAGAATTCTGGGTTGCTGTTGTTAAGCGTGGACGTGTAATGTTTGAGCTTGGTGATATGGACGAAGTTACAGCGAAAAGCATTTTTAAATCAGCTGCACATAAACTTCCAATGAAAACAAAATTCGTTAGAAAGGAAGCTTAATATGACAAAAAAAGTTATGCAAGAGCTTAATAAAATGAATGTTGAAGGATTACAATCATTTGCAGAAGAAATTCGTAAAGAATTATTTTTACTTCGAATGAAGAAATTTTCAACACCAGAAAAAAACACAGCATTATCAAGAAATTTGAAAAAAAGCCTAGCTCGTACATTGACTGTTTTAAAACAAAGGGAAATGCATGGCGGAAATTAATAAAAAAATGTATTTAGGGGTTGTTGTATCAGATAAAATGGAAAAAACAGTTGTTGTTGCTTATCAAAGAGCATTTAAACACGAAAAATTCCAAAAAATCGTTAAAACAGTTAAAAAATACAAAGTGCATGATGAAAAAAGTCAGGCAAAAATTGGTGACAAAGTAGAGTTTTACGAAGGTGCACCAAAATCAAAAACAAAATATATGTATTTACATCGAATTGTAAGCTAAGGGATTTGGTATGGTACAAAAGCAAACATTTCTTAAAGTAGCTGATAATTCGGGTGCAAAATTACTTCAAGTATTCCATTTGGTAGGAAGCACTCGTAAACGTTATGCATATATTGGTGATATGGTACGTTGTGCAGTTAAAGTTGCAATTCCTCAGGGAATGGTTAAAAAGGGTGACATTGTTGATGTCATGATTGTTCGCACAAAAAAAGAATTACGTCGTGCGGATGGTTCTTATATTCGTTTCAGTGAAAATGCTGGTGTGATTATAAAAGATGGCAAAATGCTCGGAACTCGTATTTTTGGCCCAATAGCTCGTGAAATTCGTGCAACAGGTCAAACAAAAATTCTTTCATCAGCACCAGAAGTATTGTAGGAGTTTTATGAGTATAAATTTAAAAAAACAAGATAAAGTACAGGTAATTACTGGAAAAGATAAAGGTAAAGTTGGAGAAATTCTAGAACTTTGCAAAAAGTCTGGTAAAATTAAAGTTAAAGGCATCAATGTGATGACGGTTCATGTAAAGCCTCGTCGTCAAGGTGAAGTTGGTGGGATTCAAAAACGCGAAGCATTTATTAATGCTTCAAACGTTATGCCTATTGATGCAATATCAGGTAAGCCTGTTAGAGTTAATAAACTAAAACGGACTTAAGGTAAGTTGTCCGCAAGTCAGCAAAAGGAAATTAAGACGTGAAAAACAGTCAAGAAAAAACTCGATTAGAAAGCTTATACAGGGAAAAAATAGTTCCAAAGCTTCATCAAGATTTAAAATTAAGCAATGTTATGGAAGTTCCTAAAATTTCCAAGATTGTTTTAAATATTGGTGTAAAAGAAGCCGTAGGTGACAGTAAGATTTTACAAACTGTTCAAAAAACTTTATCACTTATTGCTGGCCAAGCTGCGGTAACAACTCGAGCTAAAGATTCAATTGCAGGTTTTAAGATACGTAAAGATATGCCACTTGGTGTAAAAGTTACATTACGTAAACAACGTATGTATGAATTTTTGGATAGATTAATCAATTTATCATTACCAATGGTACGTGATTTTCGTGGAGTTAAAGCAAATTTTGACAAAGCTGGAAATTATAATCTTGGAATTAAAGAATGGGTTGTATTCCCTGAAGTTGATTATGATATGACTGGTAAAGTTTTTGGTATGAATATTACAATTGTAATGGAAACTAAAAACAAACAACATTCATATGAATTGTTAAAAAGTTTTGGTATGCCGTTTGTTCACGAAACGAAATAGGTAAATAATGGCAAAAACGTCTGTTATAGAAAGAAATAAAAAAAGAAACTGTTTAGTGCAGCAATATAAAGATCGTAGAGCTGCATTAAAGAAACAAGTAAGTGATACTAAATTATCACTTGAAGATCGTATGGCTGCTCAAGCTTTACTTTCTAAGTTACCAAAAAATTCAAGTGCAGTTCGTTTGAAGAATAGATGTTCTCAAACTGGCCGTGCTCGTGGTTATATGGGCTTTTTTGGAGTTTCTCGTATTGTATTAAGAGAACTTGCACATGCGGGTATTTTACCGGGTGTTAAGAAAGCAAGTTGGTAAAATCGGATTATTATAAGGGATAAACGTGTCAAAAGATGTAATTGCAAATTTCTTGACGATAGTTCGAAATGGAATTGCGCGTTCAAAATCTTATGTAACCTCAGATTATTCAAGTTTTCGTTATGAAATTGCAAAAATCTTGAAAGAAGAGGGATACATTACAGACGTGCTCGTGATCGATCAAGAAGATCAAAAGAAACTTAAAATTGTTTTAAAGTATGTCGAAGGTGAATCTGTAATTCATGAAATTACAAGAATCAGTAAGCCAAGTCGTCGTATTTATAAATCAGTGGACAATCTTAAACCAGTTATTGGTGGTCTTGGTGTTAGTATTTTAACAACAAGCAAAGGTATTATGACTGATAAATCCGCTCAAAAAGAACGTGTTGGCGGTGAATTAATTTGTACTGTTTGGTAAAATAAGGAAACAGATATGTCAAAAGTTGGCAGAAAAGTTATTAATACAGAAGGATTAACCATTACGGTTGATGGACAAAATGTTTCGTATAAAGGACCAAAAGCGTCTGGAATACATACTTTACCAGATTGTTTGCGTGCAAATTTGGAAGAAAATAAACTTCGCTTAGAACTTGCGAATGCAAAAGATACAAAGAACTATAATTTCTGGGGATTGCATCGTGCGCTTCTTGCAAATGAATTACAAGGAGCTCGTGAAGAGTTTTCAGTAGATTTAGTTATTGTTGGATTGGGATTTAAAGGTGAATTGAAGGGTGATACAATTATATTCTCACTTGGATATAGCCATAAAATTAATTTCCCTGTTCCAAAAGAAGTATCAGTTGTAATTGATAAAACAGGTCAAAATATTTCTGTTAAATCAACTAATAAGTTTTTGGCTGGTGATGTTGCTCAAAAAATTTGTGCATTGCGTCGTCCAGAACCATATAAAGGAACTGGTATTCGTTTAGCTAATGAGCAAATATTAAGAAAAGTTGGTAAAAGCTAACAGTAGATTCTAACAAAGGATATTTTCAGTGAATATTAAAAAAATACAAAGAAAACGCATACGTCGCGCAACGCGTGTACGTGAAGGCTTGAAATTAAAGTCATCAAGACTGCGTGTTTCTGTTTTTAGAAGTTTGAATCATATTTATGCACAAATCATTGATGATGTAAATCAAAAAACTTTGATTGCGTCATCTTCTGCTATGCTTAAATTAGATAAACAAAATAAGCTTGATAAAAAAGCTATGGCAAAAGCTGTAGGAATAGATCTTGCAAAAAAAGCAATCGGAGCAAACATACAAGAAGTTTGTTTTGATAGAGGATCTTATTTGTATCATGGACGAGTACTTTCTCTAGCTGAAGGGCTTAGAGAAGGTGGGTTAAAGCTATAACATTTTAATGTTGGTATTGAGTTATGAGTAAAAAACAAATTCAAGAAGGATCAAGCTGGGTCGATAAAGCTGTGGCTGTACGCCGTGTTACTAAGGTAACGAAAGGTGGAAAACGTTTCGCTTTTTCAGCATTTGTTGTTTCAGGAGATCAAAAAGGTAATGTAGGTATTGCATCAGGAAAAGGGCGTGATGTTTCAGCTGCTATTTCAAAAGCGACAGCACGTGCTCATAAACAATTAATAAGCATTCCTTTGCGTAATACAACAATTCCATATGGAGTTGAAGGTACGCATGGTGCATGTAAAGTTGTTCTTTGTTCTGCATCTAAGGGAACAGGTATTATTGCAGGTAGTGCAGTTCGTTCTGTTTTAGAAGCTTTGGGTATTAAAGATGTTTTAACAAAAGCGTTTGGTGCCTCAAATAATATTAATGTTGTGAAAGCAACTTTAAATGCATTAGCTAAACTTCGTTCAGCGCAACACATTGCAAAATTACGTGGCAAAACAGTTAAAGAAATAACACAAGGAATTGAAAATGTTGCAGCTTAATGATTTAGTAAAGTTAACTAAAAAAAGAAAACGCGTTGGTCGTGGTGGACACCGTGGTGGTACATCTGGACGAGGTCACAAAGGACAAAAAGCTCGTACAAGCGGAACAGTTCCTGCTCGCTTTGAGGGTGGACAAATGCCTATGTCTCGTCGTTTACCAAAGCGTGGTTTTACGAATCAATTTAGAAAAGAATATGAGATTGTAAACCTTGATCAATTGGAAGCAATGTTTGAAAATGATCAAACAGTAACAAAAGAAATTTTGGTACAATCTGGTTGCGTTAAAAAAGGCAAACTTGTCAAAGTTTTAGGAACTGGAACTTTACAAAAGAAATTAGTTTTAGAACTTGATGCTTTTAGCAAAAGTGCAAAAGAAGCAATTGAGCGCGTAGGTGGAGCAATTAAACTCGTTTAAGGAGTAATGAAACGTGGTTTTACTAAAAAGTTTTCGAAATGTTTTCTTGATCTCAGAACTTCGTAAAAAAATAGCTTTTACGTTGTTTGTGTTGATTATTGATCGACTAGGAACGTATATACCAGTTATTGGTGTTGATGTTCCTAAATTGACTGAATTTATGCAACAAAAATCAGGAATTGGGGGGCTTTTAAGCTATTTTGATATTTTTTCTGGTGGCGCTTTAAATCGTTGTACAGTTTTTGCATTAGGAATTTCTCCATATATTACGGCATCTATTATGATGCAAATTCTTGGAATGACGATACCTTCATTAGAACTCCTTTTGAAGGAAGGTGAATATGGCAGAAAAATTATTAATCAGTATACACGTTATTTGGCACTAGGCTTAAGTATTGTGTATAGCTTGTCTTATGCGGTACTTTTAGAGTCTCAAGGATTAGTTCTTGTTCCAGGATGGTCATTCAAAATGATTTTTGTTATGACTTTGACAGCAGGTGCTATGCTTGTTATGTGGCTTGGAGATCAAATATCATTGTATGGTATTGGAAATGGAAGTTCTGTAATTATTTTTGCAGGTATTATTTCTCGATATCCAACTATGGTATTAAAGCTTGCTTATTTAGTTCAAGAAGGAAATTTGCATATATTAATGGCGCTTGGTGTTTTAGCAGCCTTTTTGTTTATCACTGCGTCAATTATTTTCCTTGAAAAAGGTGAACGAAAAGTACCAGTTCAATATGCGCGTAGAATAGTTGGTAATAAAGTATTTAGTGGTCAAAGTAGCTATATACCATTTAAAATCAATAATGCAGGAATTATGCCAGTTATTTTTGCAAGTACGGTATTGAGATTTCCACAGCTTATTGGTGGTATGTTATCGGTGAAATTTCCAATGGTAAATACAGTGCTTCAAGCATTTTATAGCGGACCATTATTTTATGTGTCAGAATTTTTATTAATTATTATGTTTTCATTTTTCTATACAGCTTTAGCTATTAATCCAGTTGAGCTTTCAGAAAATATTAGAAAAAATGGTGGATTTGTTCCAGGAATGCGTCCAGGACAACAAACATCGAAATATTTTGATTATTTACTTACAAGAATTGGTTTAGTTGGAGCTATATACTTGGGTTTCCTTGCTATATTCCCTGCAATATTGCAATTAACACTAGGTGTTCCATTTGAAGAATCAGGAACATCAATGCTTATTGTGGTAGGTGTTGCATTAGAATTAGCAAATCAGATTGAATCATATCTCATTGAGCGCCGTTATGAAGGTTTTTTAACTGGTAATGCTCGCGTCAGACGTGGAGGCGCTCGTTAATGAAAAGCAACAAGATTTTCATCTTTTTAGGACCACCAGGTTCTGGAAAAGGTACATTGTCTGCTATGTGTGTAGAGCAATTTGGTTGGCTATTGTTATCGACAGGTAATTTATGTCGTGATCATATTGCTCGAGATACTAATCTGGGAAAAGAAATTAAAAAATTTTCAGATCAAGGACTTTTGGTGCCTGATGAAATCATAGCGCAAATGGTTGCTGATTGGTTGTTGTCAAACAAAAATTTACCAGAAGGTATTATTTTTGATGGTTATCCAAGAACATTAGAACAAGCAACAGTTTTATATGATCTTTTGCAAACAAAATTGAAAAACTTTTGTGTTGTATTAGTAAAAGTAAATGTTAACGACCAGTTACTTGAAGATAGAATTTTAGGGCGTGTTGTTTGTCCAGGAAAGAATTGTGGTCGTACATATTCTACAACTGGGGCTCTTGAGCTTCAACCTAAAAAAGCAATGGTTTGTGATAGTTGTGAATCAACGTTAGTTTTTAGAACAGATGATACTAAAGAATCTTTACAATTACGTCTTAAAATTTATTATCAGCACGAACAAAGCATTATTGATTTTTATGTTGATAAAGGATTTGAGATTTACATGTTGAATGGTGCGCAATCGAAACAAGAAGTATTTAAAGATTTTACCAATTTAACATTGAGTAATCATGGTTGTTAAAACTGTTCAAGCTTTAGAAAAAATGAGAAATGCAGGTAAATTACTTGCAGATATCTTTGAAAATATTCCATCTAAAATTCAAATTGGCATATCGACAGCTTTCTTAGACAGTTGGATTGAAAAAGAGCTTATTAAAAGACAGCTTGTTTCTCAAACCAAAGGCTATAAAGGCTATCGACATGTAAGTTGTATATCAGTCAATGATGTTGTGGTACATGGTGTTCCTAGTGAAACTGTGATTTTACAACAAGGAGATATGGTTAAAGTTGATGTTTGTGCTGCATGGCAAGGATATTGCGCTGATATGGCTCGATGTTATATTGTTGGCGAAAAAACATCAGAAAAAGTTCAACATTTAATTTCAGTTACTCAGCAAGCGCTTGATATAGGAATTAATCAGGCAGTTGAAGGTAACAGATTATTTGATATTTCATCAGCGATACAACAGCATATTGAAAAATTTGGATATGGAGTTGTACGTGATTTTGCTGGTCATGGTATAGGTCAAAAAATGCATGAAAATCCAGATGTTCCTAATTATGGTACTGCTGGAACAGGAATGCGACTTAAGGCAGGTATGACATTTGCAATTGAACCTATGGTGACTCAGGGATTATATGAAGTATATATAGATAAAGATGGTTGGACTGTTAAAACGAAGGATGGTTTACTTGCGGCTCATGTAGAAGATACAGTAGTTGTCGGGAAAAATGGACCTGAAATTTTAACTCGTGTATAATAAAAATAAGTGAGGATATAAAATTTATATGAAATCAAAAGATGATGTAGTCAGAATAGATGGGATAGTCAAAGAAACATTACCCAATGCTATGTTTAAAGTTGAAGTAGAAGGTGGACATATGGTTTTAGGCCATGTGTCGGGTAAAATGCGTATGAATTTTATTCGAATTTTACCAGGAGATAAGGTTGTTTTGGAGCTTTCTCCTTATGATTTAACACGAGGCAGAATAATTCGTAGAAATTGATATAGTTTAACATTATGTTTTTTTAGAGAAAGCTGTTATAATGAAAGTAAGAACTTCAGTTAAAACAATGTGCAGTGATTGTCGTACTATTCGACGAAATAGAGTTGTAAGAATAATTTGTAAAAAAAACCCGAAGCATAAACAACGACAAGGTTAAGTAAAGGTCAAATATGGCAAGAATTTCTGGAGTAAATTTACCTCCGCGAAAACGCATAGAGTACGGGCTCACTTATGTATATGGCATAGGTTTGCACTCAGCACAAACAATTTTAAAAGATCTTAATATCGATTTAAATACTCGTGTTAAGGATCTTACAGATCAAGAAGTCTTTGCAATTCAAAAGAAAGTTACAGAAGAATATGTAACTGAAGGTGATCTTCGCAAAGAAGTGTTGATGAATATTAAACGTCTTCAGGAGATAGGATGCTATCGTGGCACACGTCACAAAAGAGGTCTTCCTGTTCGTGGGCAACGTACGAAAACTAATGCTCGTACGAGAAAAGGACCACGTAAAGCAGGGTCTGCGATTGCATTGAAGAAAAAAATAGCTAAAAAATAAGATTTGTTGATTTAGGTAAGAATACACTATGGCGTTCGAAAAAAAGACAAAAAAAATAAAACGACAACTAACTGCGGCAGTTGCGCATGTTAAATCTTCTTTTAACAATACAATGGTTACGATTACCAGTCTTGAAGGAGACGTGGTGTTGTCATGTAGCGCTGGTAAGTTAGGATTTAAAGGATCTCGTAAGGGAACACCTTTTGCAGCTTCCCAAGTTGCAACTACTCTTTCAAAAGATATGCAACTCATGGGTATTAAAACTCTTGAAATTAACCTACAAGGTCCAGGTTCTGGGCGCGACTCAGTCGTGCGAGCATTTCAAGGCTCAGGCATGCATATTTCAGTATTAAGAGACGTGACACCGCTTCCTCATAACGGTACTCGTCCTGCAAAAAAACGTCGTGTATAATAGATTAATTTCAAGAAGTGATTAAAAATTATGGCAAATAAACCGAATGTTAAAGCAAAAACAAAAGATCAAGAACAAGGTTCACAGCAAGGTGAAAAAAGAGAAAAATCAGCAGGGATGAAGCGAACATCAGCATATGGTCGTCAGCTTGCAGAAAAACAAAAAGTTAAGCAAATGTATGGTATGCGTGAACGTCAATTCAGCCGTTTTTATGATGAAGCGGTTGCTATGCAAGGAGTTCCGGGTGAAAACTTACTCAGCCTTCTTGAGCGTCGTCTTGATAATGTAGTATATCGTCTTAAGATGGCTACAAGCTGTGCGCAAGCCCGTCAAATGGTTGTTCATGGTCATATCATGGTAAATGGAACAAAGGTTACAGTTCCTTCATATAGAGTTGAAGTTGAAGATGTAATTAGCTTACATCCATCAGTTACAAATAAAGCTGAATTTTTGGCACAAGTTATTGATAAACGCATGAGTATTGCAATTAAAGTTCCAGAATGGCTTGAACTTATGAAGCAAACTCGATCAGGAAAAGTACTTCGCAATCCAGCAAGAACAGATATTCAGTATTCAGTAGAAGAACACATGATCGTTGAGTTGTACTCAAAATAGTTCCGGAGATAGTGGTTAATGAATTGGAATATATGTGTTTAAATTGGATTAGGGAATACTATGTCAAAATCAGTGTATAAACCGCTTACTCTGCCAACTCTTGGCTGGGATAAAAAGACGATGAGTTCATCTTTTGCAAAATTGGTTGCTCAGCCTCTTGAACCAGGATTTGGAATAACTTTAGGTAATGCTTTACGTAGAGCATTGCTTGGATCTATTGAAGGCTCTGCTGTTACATCTGTGATTATTAAAGGTGTTAACAACGAATTTACAGTTCTTCAAGGAGTTATTGAAGATACTATGCAACTTTTGCTTAACATTAAGCAAATTGTTATTAAAAACAAAGAAAATACTCCAGGCACTATGAAACTTTCAGTATCAGGTGCAGATAAAGATGTTGTTACAGTTGGTGATATCGTTGCTGATAGTCATCTAGAACTTATTAATAAAGACCAAGTGATTGCTCATTTAGGAAAAGACGGACATCTAGAGATTGAGTTTTTTGTTGAATCAGGTCGTGGTTATCAAGTAGCAAAATGGCCAATTGGTACAGCTCTTACAGAAGATGGACGTATTCACCTTGATGCAATGTTTTCTCCTGTGCGTAACGTTTCAATGTATGTTGAAAAAACACGTGTTGGAAAAGAGATTGACTATGATAAACTTATCCTTGAAATTACAACAAGTGGAGCAGAAACTCCTGTTGATGTATTAAATTATGGGGTATCAGTTCTTCGTACGCAATTAGAAAATTTCTTGGTAGATACAGAAATTCCATTTAATGATATTTCTTCGACTATTGAAGAAACCGTAACTACTCAAGCAGAAGAAGATGAAGATCTTGATATGCAAGATGTATCGGTTGAATCATTGTTTAAATCTATTGATGAATTAGAACTTTCAGCTCGTGCTCATAATTGTTTAGCAAATGCAAACATTGGCAGAGTATTGGATTTAATTAATTTATCTGAAGATGAAAGCCTTAAAATTAAAAACTTTGGTAAAAAATCTTTAGATGAAGTAAAAGAAGTATTGAAATCAATGGGCCTTCGTTTTGGTATGCACATCAAAGAAGAAACAGCATTGAAAGCATTAAAACGTAAAGCAGGCAATAAATAAGATTAATTATCATCCTAAAAAGATGATTTTGAGGAATTGACATGAGACATTTAAATAGCAGAAAAAAACTAAATTTAAAATCTTCCCATCGTAAAGCATATTTGCGTAATCAGGTGATTCATTTGATCAATTTTGGTCATATAACAGTTTCACTTCCAGCAGCAAAAGAAATCCGTCGATTTGCAGAAAAAATGGTAACGTTAGCAAGAAAATCAGCTACTGATTTTAATGTTCGTCGCCGTGCTTTGCAATTGCTTCCTTACAGTGAAGTAGCATTGGAAAAGCTTTTTAATGAAGTTGCTCCAAAATATGTACAACGTCCAGGTGGCTATACTCGTATTTTACGTCTTGGTCGTCGTCCAAGCGATACAGCTCCTATGGCACGCTTGCAGTGGGTGTAATTTATTACATTTAGTATTTAAAATTTTGATGCAGAGGCCTTTGTTTGGTTTCTGCATCATTTTTTTGAAAAGGCAGGAAAACAATGAATTTCGACTTTAAGCAAAGTAATCTTAATTTGGCCGACGAGGGTCTGAAAAGTTCTATACTTAGTCAAATTGAGGCAGTTTTGATCGATTTAAGACCTTATATAACTTCACATGGTGGAGATGTAACCTTAGTTGATGTTAAAGATGGGGTAGTTTTTATCAAATTTTCAGGGGCATGCGTTAGTTGTCCATTATCATTTTATACCGTGACATATGGCATAGAACGTCATATTAAGGTCAAGGTTCCAGAAATAGTTCGTGTAGAAGTAATTGAAGAATAATTTTTAATGTAAAAAAAACCTTTAGCCTTTTGATGATATTTTGCAGTAAAAGTATATTAATATATGTAAATATTATTTCTTCAAGTAGGGGTTTTTATGTTTAAATTTAATAAGTTAATTGTTTTTTTATTTATTTTTACGATTTTTAATGCTTGCGCAAAGACGAATGATACATACTTAAAAGCAGAAGAACGTGAAAAATTATCTAGAGTAATTCTTGGGGTATCTGAAAAAGCTTCTTTTAAAGATATAAGAAAAGCTTATTTAGAAAAGATATTACAAGTGCATCCTGATTGCGGTGGGACAAACGCAGATTGTCAAATGTTATTGGATGCTTATGTCTGTTTATATGAGAAATTTAAGGTACCATCAAAAGATAATCCAAAAAAAGATATTTTTTTAGGATCAAATATTTCTTTTGATTCTAAAAAATCTTTCTTTTTTAAAGAAAAAGGTAAATGTGCATTAGGAGGAGCTTTTCTTTGTGGTTTATATCAATATATGAATAACAAAAATATAAATGATACAGAATCGTGCTCTAATACAGATATGAATAAAGTATTAGGCATAGCAGCTGTTACTGCAGTAGGATATGTTATTTATCAAAAATATATAAAAAAGGATGCTCAAAAAGAAGAACTATCTAAGTAATACTTTTATTCTATAAAATTAATAAGGCTCTATTTTAGAGCCTATTTTTTTTGAATATTAATTATACTGTTTATCTTTTAGCGCGATTTACATCTTAGGTGCATATAAATTGCAATATATAGGATTATATTCAGGTTGGGGGGCAATTTTTAATGTATTGATCGCTTAGAATGTATAAAATTGAGCCCGGAAACATACTTGTTTTAGTCAAATTTATAAGGGTTTTAGAAGGTAATTTTTAAGAGTTTATTGACAAGATAAGCCTGATCAGGAGGGTAATTCTTAAAAAATGGGGTACCCCTTTTGTTCATATTTTTTCGCTATGATATAACTAGTATTAGCAATTTAAAATGAATATTAAAAAAGAAGTTAAATTGCTCTTGAAATAGTCTATCAAATCAAAAGGTTAAAAAATAAGGTTACCCTTTTGCCTGGATTTATTATTTTAAGTAAGATATAGGTAAATATAATAAAATAAATATGGAGGTTTCTATGAAATCTAAATTATTCTTAAGTTTGTCACTTTTGACAGCTGTTTTCTCTCAAGCTAATAACGAAGTAACTGTAAAAGAGTTATATACAACTCCTCATATGCCAACTCAATCTCATTATGTAAATCAATTGGTTAAAAATATGTCTAGAGATTCTAGATTAGTATTACCAGTTCTTTTTGGTGGTTCAGTTGCATACACTGCATATAAACATTCAGAAAACCAAGCTGAATTACCTACTAAGTCATATGTTCAAGTAGCTAAAGACCGTATGGTTTCTGGTTATAACATAGTAAAAGCTAAATCTTCTGAACTTTACAACCAAGCAACTTATGAAAATATGAAAAATGGTATGGTTAATGGTTTTAACACTGCAAAAACATTTGCAATGCAAAATAAAGCATTAACAGCGGGTACAGTAGCAGGTACAGCAGCAGTTGTATATGGTGCTTATAAATTGTATAACTCTGATATGTTTGCTAAATCAAAAAAACAAACAACTTCAACTCCTGTTGTTACAGCAGCTCCTGTTAAAACTCCTGTTGTTAAAAAAACAATAGTTCGCGCTTACAAAGGTGCATAATTAAGTAATCAACTTTGAATTACAAGAAGGGATCTATCCTCAAGATAGGTCCCTTTATTGTCTGAAAAAAGATTAGGAATGGGAAAATATTATGAAATTTAAATTAGTTTTAAAACTAGGACTTTTATCTGCAGCCTTTGCAGGTATGATTGAAGCTCAAGGTAGAGCTTTATTATCTTTAGAAGAGATTAATGAGCGTAAGCAGTCATATTTTAAATCGAAATCATATAAGAGTTTGTCACCAGAGATAAAGTTTTTAGTTGATAAATATTTATTTGAAACAATAAATATAGATGGAGATCTTTATAGGTTAATTATTACCAATAAAGGAAAAGGACGAGAAACTGAATCGACCTTACGATGTGTTGTTAATGGAAAAATGAAAACTATTTCACAAGTACAAACAGCAGATAGTAAATTTAATGATTGGATAAAATATCAAGCATTTGATTCAAAAGGGCAATGGATTGGAGCAAAAACAGTAGGTGATATTACTAGTTTAATTGATAAATCTACTACATCTGTTGTTACACCTTCATCTTCAGCGATATATACGCATAGATTAAAGCCAAACATTGAACTTTTAAAAGCAGAACAAGTGCGACAAGGATTTTATAAAAAACTTTTAGATGGTTTATCAGCAGGAAGAAATATATCTACACAAAATTCACAATTGGTAGCTCAAGCAGCTACGCAATTTAATGCACAAACAGCACAATCAGTTTCTAATGCTTTTAATTCAACAGTAAGCAATACTTCAGCAGTAGCTAGTAAGTCAGCTTCATCTTTAGTTAGAATGGCTAAATATACTATTCCTGGAGCAGCTGTAACAGGTGCTGCGGCATTAGCGTATAAGTATGGTTTTAAATCAAAAGCTGTTGAGCCAGAAGAACAGCCTGCTTCGTACATGAAACAATTTTCAAATTATTGCACTAAAAATCCTGGAACAACAATTAGTACAGCAGCAACTATAGTAGCTCTTGGATATGGTGCATATAAATTATATAACAGTGAGATTTCTGCAGACTCAAAAAAAGAAATTACTAAAGCATAGTAATATACATTTTATTTTCAATAAGGATCTATGGTCCTTATTGAAAATAGTTTTAAAGAGGAACATATTATGAAAAATAAATTATTGTTAAGTTTTATTTTGATAACTTCTGGCGTGAATAGTTTTACCTATTCACCATTTCTTGATGCGCGTTATGATTATGTAGATGTATCAGCTTTATCGCGAAGATATGCTCAAATGCATGTAGGTCCATCAGTATCAACGCCAAAAGAATTACCAAACAGTGCAAAGCAAGAAACTGTATCATCGCATACAGCTTCTGTTCAATCATTGTTAAATGATTCTACAAAACAGAACAAAAATTTTGGTGCACATTCTGCTGCAAAGCCAGCTACAGTTTTTACAAAGCCAATAGCGGTAAAAAATATACCTATGTTTACGAAAGTAGCTTTTTCTTTGGTTGGTTTAGGTGGATTGAAATCAGCATACGATTTTTTTAAAAAAGAAGAAGCATCATCATTAGATGTGCAACAAAGTGCTCTGATTAGTGGTAATAATTTTAAAAAGAGATCAGCTATAGGTATAACTGTTTGTGCTCTTATTTATGCAGCTTATAAAGCATATTGCAGTGATTTTTTTACAAAGACAAAGCAACTTTCTGAAGAAAAATAATAAAATTATTCTTAGTCTTGATGATATATAAATTAACATCTTGAATGTCCAGTAACATACCTACTCTTTTAAAGAGTAGGTATTTTTTGTCTATCTGATCGATAGATTGACTTGTTGTATCAGGTTGATTTTTATATAAAAAAATCGATAATTAATTCTCTTCTGATTTTGAGTTGTTTAAAATTTATCTATTCCTTATTGATGCTTTTTGTAAAAAATTTGATTTAAGTAATATTTTTGGCACTATATTGATATATATTTTTTTAATTTTTATTATTTTTAGGGTGGATTTTTTATGAAATCAAAATTTCTATTAAGTTTGTCATTTTTGACAGGTATTATTTCAGCAAATGAAAATCCTGTTTTTTCTGTAGAGGGTGTTCCTGGGTTAGCTCCATCTTATGTTGCTAGAACAGAGTATTATAAAAAAGTAATGGCAGATGCAAAAGAAGCATTAGAAATGGCGCAAGCAGAGCAAGCAGAAGCAAAGGCAGCAAGAGCAGCAGCAGATACATCAAAAATAGAAGCATTTTATAAAAAAGAAGCATTAGTAAAAGTTTTGAAAAATGGAGTTAAGGGATTTGGTCTAATTGGGATTAGTGCTCTTGCGTATGTTGGATACAAACAAGCAGTAAATAAAGCAGAAGCTCAAGCTGCACAAGAAGCTGCAGCTGAATTAGCGAATAAGTCATATTATACAAAAGTTAAAGAGACAGTTGTTGCTGGTTATGATAAAGCACAAATAGCATGCGTTAATGCTTATGATGTAATTAAAAAATACACAATTGAAAAACCATGTTATGTAGCAACTGGTGCAGTAGCTGCAGTAGCTCTTGCATATGGTGCATATTCATTGTGTTATGGTGAAGTTGCAGCAAACTAATTTTAAATTAGTTTAATGAGAATTTAAAAAGACTCATCCTTTTTGGGTGGGTCTTTTTTTATCCTTGAAGCATGATAGAAATCATACTGCCAGATCGTTTCTTTTCGACAATGAATTGAACAGGGAACTGTTCTTTCATTTCCTGTAAATGTGAGACAACTATGATCTTGGCAAAATCTTCTTGAATTTTGTAAATGTTATCCATGATTAGACCAAGGCCCTCTTCATCTTGGGAACCAAATCCTTCATCTATGAAAATGGTTTGAAGAGTTGTTCCAGCGCGTCGCGCTAAAAGCTTGGATATTCCTATACGTAAAGCAAAATCGATTCTAAACGCTTCACCACCTGAAAACATTTCATAATCTCTGATACCAAATGAATCAGCAATTTTGATATCAAGTGTCTCTTTGCTACCGCCTTTTTTAAGATCTTTAAGAGATTCTATGAATATTTGAGTTTGATTATTGGTGAGTCGAGATAGAATGAGATTCGTTTCATGTTCAATTTCTGGAATTGCTTGTTCGATTAAGAGAGCTTGAATACCATCTTTGCCTAAAGCTTTGCTTATTTCTTGGTAATCAACGAGCTCTTGTTGAATTGTTTTTGCAGTTGCAGACACAGAATGTAATTCGTTTAATAAATCGTTTTGCTTCTTTATTTTATGCTCTAGTGAACCTTTTTGCATGAGAAGCTTTTGATGTTCGTATTGAGTTTGTTGTAAAAATAGTATGTTTTTTTCTTCTTCTTTTTTGATAGCAAGCATTTGTTGATCAAGAGTTTGATAATTTTGTAATAGCGATTCAACTTTATCTATCTGGATTTTTATATCTTTTTCTTGTTTGATTAATTCCGTAATAATAGTTTCTTGCTTAATATGATAATCAGGTGTTGTATCAAGAAGAATTTTTTGAGAAATAATTTTTAACTCTGCTTCTAGTTTTTGTTGTTCTTGAGATGATAGTATAATAAGTTTTTTTGCTGCAACTTCTATATCAAGAAGAGTTTCTTTCATTGTTTTTATAGTATCTGACTCAAGTGCTTGATTATATTCTTTTTCAATTTTATCAAAATCTTGTTTGTTCGCCGTAGTCAATTTTATAGTATCTTCTTCTGTTTTTTTTGTATGATCTAATTTTTCTAGAACTTTTTTTTCTTGAAGTAATAAATCATTGATTATTTCTTGATGTTGCTCTTTTTTTGCTTTAATTTGTAAATAAAGTTCGTGATCTTCTTGATGCTTTTTTATAACTTCTTGAATTTCTATGATATTTGATTTGATAATTTGAGCTTGTTTTCTAGAAGTTTCTAACTCTAAATCAATACTTTTAAGTTCAGAATCTAATTTAATTAAAAGATTTTTTTTCGTAATTTCGTCTAATGATTGATCGCACATCAAGCAATTGTAATGTTCTTGATTTTCAAGATGCTCTATATCCTTTTGTAATTTTATAATGTGCTGCTTAAGGTAGGTACCTTGTGTGCAAATGGCTTGGTACTCTTGGCGCTTGAGGTCAAGGTGTAATTTTTCCTGTTCATACAGCGTGCTGCTTTTGCTGTAGGTAGACATAGTTTTTAAAAAATCATCATTGAGTGCAAGAGCAGCTTTACTTTGATTTTGAATCTGTTTTAAGTTTTGCTCTTGTTCTTGAATGAGAGCTATAATTTGTTTAAGTTTCTCTTCTTGGCTGTGCAAAGAAAATGAAAACAGCTGTTTTTTTTGATCAAAATCTTGTTGTAGCTTAGAGAGTGTTAAAGAAAGCTCTTCTTTAAGGCTTAGATATTTTTCTTTGAGAATATTTTTTTCCTGAAAAGCCTTTTGGCTTTGTTCAATTTGTGCCTTAATTGATTCTTCTTTGTTTTTAAGATCGGTGATGGAATTTTCTTCCTGTAGCTTCTTTAAATCTTCTTTAATAGCAGCAATTTGCTGAGTAATTGTTTTTAATTTTTCTTGAAAATCTTCTTTTTGTTTTTTTATAAAAATAGATTCATTTTCTAAAGTTTTTATTTTTTGATAGTCATTTTGAATTGAAATCTGTTTTTGTTCAACATCTTTGCGAATATTATCTAACTCAATTATTTTTTGTGTTGTTTGTAGATGGTCAGATTCAACTGTTGCAAGTTGTGCAAGTTCTTGATTAATACGTTCTTCAATTTGAATTTTTGTTTGATATTCAAGTTGAAGTTTACGAACATGAGCAAGCGCAATCTTTTTTTGTTGATCAAATCGTTGTAATTGTAAAATTTGAGCTAAAACTTCTTTACGCTCTTTAGGTGATTTTTTTGAAAATTCATTTGATTGTCCTTGACGCAAAAATGTAGAATTTACAAATGATTCATAAGTAATACCGATAGTTCGATCAATTTTATCTTGGGTATCTTTAATCGTTTTATCAGTGAGTGTAATGAGTTTGCCATCTTGATTTTGAATTCCAAAATCAAGTGTAGCAAATGGTTTTGATTGGGTTTGAAGGTATTCACGACGCACTCGATACATGTTGCCGTTTACTTCAAATTCAAGAATAACCATCATATGTTTTTGACCTAGGTGCATAAGTCCTGAATCAGGTTTTGCTTGACCAGATGATTTACGAGCTTGACCCCATATGCTCCATGTAATTGCATCCAAAAGAGCAGATTTTCCATGACCATTTTTTCCAGATAGATTAATAAGATTATACGGCCTAAAGTCGATTATCTGTGTTTCTGGACCGTAGCTTAAAAAATTTTTAATATGCAAAATATGTGGAATCATGGTACTTTTGTATTAGAGAAAAGATTTTATTTTTTTTTCTGTTACAAAGTATACTATGAAGCAGCATGGTATGCAAAAAACTATTTTTAGAAAAACCTTTTTTTAGGAAAAGACATGGAATCATCGACAGCAAGACCGGTTGGGCTTCATGTACGATTGCAAAGTAAATTATTTGATGTGATAACGGTTGCTCAAGATATGAAACTTTCTGTAGCGCAAAGTTTTTTAATTAATGAGCAAGGATCTTATGTTTCATACAGTTCTCGAGCTATTAAAGAATTTGTTCAGGCCAAAAAAGATCTTAACTTCTTATATTTTGTGCATGCGGCATATTGGTCTAGTTTGACTGATGTAAAAAGTAAAGAATTTTTGTCTCTTTGTAAGGAAACAGAAATAGCTTTAAACCTTGAAAGTCAAGGTATTGTCATTCATGTTGGGGCAACAAAGACTAAGTTGGGTAAACTTGATCAGGCAAAGTATGTAGCCGAAGGAATAAATAGTTTATTTCAACAAGTTCCAGATATTGATATTTTGCTTGAAAACAGCCCTCATGCGGGAAGAAATTTTGGTGGGGATATAACAGATTTTGGATATTTAAAAGGCATGATTGAACAGAGTCATCGGGTGAAATATTGTATAGATACAGCTCATGCTTTTGTATACGGATATAATTTGGTTGATCAGCAAGAGCAAAAAAGTTTTTTATCGTTAGTTGAAGAAACCCTTCCTAAAGATTCTATAGCATTGCTTCATTTGAATGATATATTGCATGATTGTGGTTCAAGAATCGATAAACATGGAATACCGGGTACTGGACAATTAAGAGAAAAAGTTTTGAAAAAGATTATGAATGATCCTCTTTTTAAAAATGTTCCAATTGTTTTGGAATTGCCAGGAACATGTTCATTAGATGAATCTTTGACGTTTGTGCAGCAAGTAGATAGTTGGGAAGAATAGAAATTTGATTATTTTTACTTCACAATTTTTTAAAAATTGATTACTCTACTAAGTAAGTGGGCCTATAGCTCAGGGGTTAGAGCAGTCGGCTCATAACCGAAAGGTCCCAGGTTCGATCCCTGGTGGGCCCACCAAATAGATCTTTACATAAAGGATCCATTTCAAAAATATCTATGGTTTCTGAAATAAAAATCGAAGGAAATAATAATGAATCATCAATCCTTAAAAAAGTTTATTGATTTGATAACCTTCGACCAAGATGCAATAGCTCTTGAAAAAAAGCTTGAAAAAAGCGAACAAACTATACAAGAAATTCAAAAAAAGCTTACAGCAGAAGAGCAAAAAAAATCACTAGCAGAAACAAAAAAACAAGAACTTACAAAAAATGTTCATCAACAAGAATTGTTGCTTAAAGATCTACAAGAAAAAGAAAAAACAGTTTTAAAGAATATTGAAAAAGTTTCTGGATCACGAGAGTATGATGCAGGTGTTAAAGAACTTGATCAAATTAGAGCTTTGCAAGCATCTGAAGAACAGAAATATGTACAATTAACAAATAAGCTAGAACAAGCAAAAAAAGATCTAGCAACTGTTATTTTGCAAGTTCAGGAACAAATTAAGCACTATCAAGATCTTATCGCACAAGAAAATCATGATATTCAAACATTTAAAGCTGAATTAGCAACAGTGGATCAGCAAAGGGCAGAAAAGCTTATTGGTATATCATCAGAATGGCTTGATATCTATGAAATGATGAAGGGTCGAGTAACAGATCCTGTTGTACCTATGAGTCAAGATTCTTGTAGTGTATGTTTTTATGGATTAACTCCTCGAGACTTACAAATCCTAAAGCAAAATGGTTTATTACAATGTAAAGATTGTTATAGGCTTTTGTATGAGCAGTCTTTATTATAAACTTAATTTTAATAATCATGAATGATGTCTATGGTAAATCGTAATAAACAGCTCAGTTTTTTAGAAGAAGATAATTCATTAGTAAATCCTCAAGAATGTGATGCTCCAAATTTACAAACATTAAAAATTTATATAGATGGAGCTGCCCGAAAAAATCCAGGACCAGCTGGCTCTGGAGTCTGTCTAAAAAAAGGTGAAGAAACTGTTTTTGAGCAAGGATTTTTTTTGGGAGATAGAACCAATAATCAAGCAGAATATTTTGCTCTTTTGATTAGTGTTTTCTTTATCGAGCAATATGCAAAAAAAACTGATTTAATTTTGATCTATTCTGATTCTCAATTGCTTGTCCGACAAATGCTTGGAATGTATGTTGTTCGTGATCCTGTTTTGAAAAAAATGAAACAGATTGCACAGGAAATGCTGCTTGGATATAATGTAAAATTTTGTCATGTATATCGGGAACAAAATCAACAGGCAGATTTATTAGCAAATCGTGGTATTGATAAAAAAACACCGTTACCAAAAAAGTTTTTGGATATTATCCGGCGGTATGGAATTTAATAATAATATTTTTCTTAAAATTAGGTTGGGTTTATGTGCTTCTTGGTAAATTTAAAAAAAATAGTTATTTTTTGCTTAATCACTTTTTTTGTAAACAATAATCCATTTGATGTTAAGGTTTTACTTCAAAAATTGAATTTTAATGCTCAAGATAAAAATTCTGTTGAACAGAATTTTGTTGAGTTAGCAACGCATGACGGATTTATTTTATCGTATAATCCTACTTTTTCGATAGGATGCTCCTATCCTCATAAAATATTAAAAATTAGCAGCAAAGATGATAAAGTTTTTGTTAATGGTAAATTACTTGATCAAAAAATTTTATATATAACGCCTATGCTTTCTCATGCTCTTGAGCTAGAGCTAAAATCTCATATTAGTTGTTGGATAGAAACATCCTTTGAAGAACTTTTGAGCAGCACGAAGATTTTAAGTCCTATTTTTGATGCGATGATAAATTCAGAAAATCCGTTATCTGTAGATAATTCTACCATTTTGGCTGATTATGTTAGAGAAATTTTTGGGCTATATTTTAAAGATTTGGCTATTAAAAAGGAACAATTAGAGTCGTATTTAGAGCTTATTGAAAAATATTTCAAAGATTATTTAGAGATTACATTTACTAAAGTTTTTTCAGATATTCTTGAAAATAAACATATGACACCAGAATATCGTAAAGTTTTATTGAAAGATTCAAAAAAACTGTATCGATTTTTTTCTGAGATATTACTTGATGCAACAGAAAAGCTTTTGACAGAATTTATTTACGCATTACCAAGAGAAATTATTCAAATTATATCCGATCAAAAAATAAGTATGATTGAATATAATGGGCATAAATATTTAGGTACATTTATTCTTTTTCAAGATAAAAAACAGTTTTTAATCATTAATAGTTTGGATATTAACGATTATTTATTATCGGTAGTTCGTCATGAAGGATTTCCTGGCTGGCCTATTGAAATGAACAAGGTTACGGCTATAGCATGCAGAACTTACTTAGTGTATCAAATTCTTCAAGCTCAAAAACTTGATCGAGCATATCATATTGAAAATAAAAATAATCATCAGACCTATAAAGGGTATCATGATTGTCCAAAAATTCGGCAAGCAATAGAAGAGACTAAGGATGTAATTATAGGATTTAATAATTATCCAATTTGCAGTATGTACGATGTATGCTGTGGAGGTATTGTACCAGCAGCGATTGATGATCCTGATCATAAAAGAGTTTCTTATTTAGCGCGTAATTATCCATGTACCTTTTGTAAAAGCTATAAACCATATCGCTGGTCTAAAGATTTTTCTTCTGAAGAAATTTTGAATAGATTAAAAAAAGAGTTTCCAAAAATAGAAAAAATTACTGATATGCATGTATATAAAAAGGATAAAGCTGGCCTTGTTAGAAAAGTTATGATTATTGCAGGTGGTCGTAAAATAATTATTACAGAAAAAAAGATGAAAACTTTTTTCCCTGAGATGAAAAGCTATTGCTTTAATATTACAAAAGCTCATAGACGATATGTTATAGAAGGCCGTGGCTTTGGTCATCATAAAGGACTATGCCAATGGGGTGCAAATCACTTAGTTAAGCATGAACATTGGAACTTTGAACAAGTTTTGCAATTTTATTATCCTGGTACTACGTTAATGAAATTAAAGTATTAAAAAAGATATTTTTAAGGAGAAGTAATGCCAAGCTATCGAGTTCATTTAATCGGTGGTCTTTTAACGTATCTTGCTATTCTGCAGTCAATTAAACATATGGATATCTCTGGATTTGTAGTTGCTCAAGGATTATTATTTTGTCTTTTGGGAGCATTGTTTCCCGATATTGATGTAAAAAGTAAGGGACAAAAAGTATTTTATTCGATTCTTTTAGGTCTTTTGTTATGGCTACTTTATAAAAAAATGTATTGTCTTTTTGCAGTGATGAGTCTTATGGGAATTATTCCTATTTTAGTTAGACATCGAGGCATTTTTCATCATATTTGGTTTTTATTTTCTATTGCGATATTGATGAGCTGGGCAGTTAAATCTTGGTGTGGGCCTTTAGAGCAGACTATGTTGTATAATTGTTGGTTCTTTTTTGCAGGAACTGTTTCGCATGTTGTTTTAGATAGATTTGTTACAGGTTGCAAGAAATATTTTAATAGCTAAAAAATCAAAATATTAAAAAATAATTAAAAAATGATTACGAAAATATTTTTTTTCGAGTATTATAAGCAGCAATTGAAGAGGATATCCGATAATATAAAAAAGGATCAGTATATGCAAAAAACTTCTAAAAAAATTATTTTTATTTTTGCCATTTTAAATATCTATATTTTGAATGCTGCTTTTACTAATTATCAGTTGTTTTTAATTGAGCATGTTAAAAAATCTATTGTAAATGCTGAGTTGGGCATTTCAAAATTAAATAATGAAATTTTATCTTTAGAAGGCATGTCTAGTAATAAAGTTAGGCATTTTTTAAATAATATTTGTTCATTACCCGATGCCCAATATTTAGAAATAGGAACATGGAAAGGTTCTACTTTTATTTCTGCTTTATATGGAAATAATTTATTAAAAGCTATCGCGATTGATGATTGGTCAGAATTTTCAGGACCTAAAATCGATTTTCAAAATAATCTTAATAGGTTTTTAACAAATAATTTATATCATTTTTATGAGTATGATTGTTTTAAATTTGATTTAGCATTAGTAAAAAATAAAGTTAATATTTATTTTTATGATGGCGGTCATACACAAGAAGATCAGAGACTTGCTTTTACTTATTATAATGAAATTTTTGAAGATACATTTATAGCGATAGTAGATGATTATAACCATGAACCGGCAGCTATTGGTACACAAATGGCATTTGAAGAATTAGGCTATAATATCTTGTTTGAACAGCATTTACCAGCATCATATAATGGTGATATTGAAAATTGGTGGAATGGACTTTATGTTGCAGTTCTTTCAAAACCTTAAATTAAAATTATTTATATAAGGTGCATTAACAAACAAGGAGAAAATCATGCATATTCGTTTTGTAACAAGATTTATTTTTTTTATATTTATTCTAATTTTTAAAAATGCTCAATTGTTTTCTAATGATTTAGAATGTCCTTATGCTCAATTACAGAATGTTTTACCATTTAAAGATCATGGTTGGTATGCAAATGGTGAGTGGATTAAACGATTAATGGAAAATAATAAAATAACAACTGCTATTGAGGTTGGTTCTTGGTTAGGACTTTCAACTCGTCATATTGCATCATTATTACAACCAAATGGAAAGTTGTATGCAGTGGATACGTGGGAAGGGTCTGTAGATCACTATAATAATTCTGAATGGATAGAGATGATTCCTACTTTATATGAGCAATTTTTAAGTAATATGATTCATGAAAAATTAACAAATATAGTGATTCCGATCAAAATGACATCGTTGAAAGCAGCAAAATTTTTGCTTGAAAAAATAACGAAAGTTGATCTTGTATATATCGATGCTGAACATGATACATATTCAGTTTTGCATGACTTAGATTCATATTGGCCTTATATTAAAAATAATCGAGGCATTTTGTGTGGTGATGATTGGTGGCATGATCCTGTAAAAGTTGCGGTGCGTATATTTGCAGAATTTTATAAACTTACTATTTATGCTTCAGATAATTTTTGGTTTGTAAAAAATGAAGGTGTTTATGCTGAAAAAGATTTTAAAAAGGAAAATATAGATATTTGGAAGTTTGATACTTTGCAATAATATATTCAGGAGAATAGACATAATGAAAGTAGTTCTTTATTTACGAATATTAATTCTTTTTTGTACATTTTTTAAAATTCAATCGTATAACATTTTTAATGTCAATGAGCATGTTCGTTTGGTTGAAAATGATAAATTTAATTTTGTTTCAGTTGACTATGTTTTAAAGCATAATCCTTATGTTGGTTATCAGAAATTATTAGATCCACATCGTTTTACATTTGAACAGTTTCCTGGTTCATTGTGGCCTCATGAGCAGCCTTATGATGGAATGTTAGCTGAACTTTTTACGCTTACTATTCCTCATGGTAAAGTGCTTTCAGATAACGGTTTTGTAATTGTTGATGATCGCTATATTCTTCGTGAACTTACTCCAACAAGTTTTAAGTTTCATCATTATGTGAATCATTTTTTAACAACTGAATTTAATCATATTCGAAAAATACCCGGTCGAGTTGCAGTTCTTACAAAGCTTCATGCGCAATGCTATGCTCATTGGCTTATGGAAGTTTTGGGTAGGCTTGCTATTTTAGAAGGTTTGGGAATTGACTTTGATTGGCTGTATGTTTCATATGATAAAATAGAAGAGGGCAAAACTTTTATTAAAGAAACATTTGCTGCATGGGGAATAGATACGAATAAAATTATTGATCCAAGCGGTGACTTTCATTGTATTCAAGCTGATGAATTAATTGTTCCATCACTTCCGAATCGTCACATTGCAACTCCAGGCAAACAATTTGCTCAAGGGACTCAATTGTGTGCAGCATTTTGTCATCCATGGGTTGTTGAATATCTTAGAAATAAATTTTTATCAATAATTAAAGATTATCAGCCTAAAAATCATTTGGCAAAACGTGTATATATTTCACGAAGAGATGCAAAAAATGCTCGTAATTTTGATAATGAACAGGATTTGTTTGATGTTTTAAAGCAGCATAATTTTGAGATGTATGAACTGGCCAAATTACCATTTTTAGATCAAGTTAAGCTATTTGCTGATGCTGAAATGGTCGTTGGGGCTCATGGATCAGGAATGACAAATATTATGTTTTGCAGTAAAGATGCTCAGGTAGTTGAAATTTTTATGGCACGACAAGATTTAGTGAACTATAATATTGCGCAAGTGTTATCTTTAAATTATACCCCAATAAAAACAACAAATTTTGATTTCTTTGGGCATTACAACACAACGCTTACGTCAACAAATATTAATGACATTATTAGCGCTTTCAATTTTAATTAAGGGAATATTTTGCATTTCATTAAAACAGTTTTCTGTGGATTAATTTTAATTTCTTACGCAAATATTATTCTTAGTCAAATTTGTATAAAATCTGTTCAGCAAATAGTAAAAGAAAATTCAGGAATTCAATATATTGCATGCTTAGAAAAACAAGAATATAGGATCAAGCCTTTTTTAGAGCCTTTGTATAAAACAAAAGGGAATTTTGATGAGTGTTTTATTTTAAATATTCCAAATGGTATAGTTCGAGGTTTTAAAGGGGCTGTTTTTTTTGGTAATGATTTTATTAAGGAAATGGTTTGGGCAAATAGAATAGAATTTTTAGAACCTTTAATAAATGTTGAGAATGCTACGTTAGTGTCAGGCAGGGTAGCAGTGATTGCGCAATTTGCAGCAGATAGTTATTGTCATTTTATGCATGAATGTTTGGGTCGTTTGGCTTTACTTGAAATGCAAGGCATAGAATATGATTATTTATATATTTCATCTTTTAAGCCGTTTGTTAAAGAAATGTTGGAACTTTGGGGGATTGATCCTAAAAAAATTATAGTTGCAGATGAAACCGATTATGCTCTACAAGCTGATATGCTTATAGTTCCATCGTTAGTTATTAACAGTGATGGAAATTTTGAAAATGCTGGTTTTTTTCCTCATCCAGTTACATCTAACTATGTTAGAGATAAATTGCTTCAAGGAATATTAAAATTAGGAATGGAAGGATCAAATTTTAGTAAAAAAGTTTTTATATCAAGAAAAGATGCGCCACTTAGAAAAATTATTAATGAAGATGAAATCTTTGAGCTTTTTAAACCATATGGTTTTATTCGTTATGAATTGAGTAATTTAACAGTTCTAGAGCAGATTATGTTGATGCATAATGCAGATATAATCATAGGTGAACATGGAGCTGGATTAACGAATATTTTATTTTGTAAGCCAGATAGTTTAATTATTGAATTGTTTCAAGAATTGATAGATGGCAGTGACTGGTGGATAGCTCATTTAGCTCAATTGCAATATATTCCTGTTAATCTTTTGCAGCAAGATACATCATGGTCTGCCAATTGGAAGAATAATTTTTTTAAATTAGTGCAAGCTTGGTCTGCACAAATAGTTGTTCCTTTAGATGAAATAAAAAAAGTTATAAATAATTTAAAGTTGTAAGATGTTTAAGGGTAAGTATGAAGTTTTTAAAATTTACAATATTTTTTTGTTTTTTATATAATTTTTTTTTATTTTCACTTGATCAAAAAACTTCAATAACTATTGCTATAAAACCAATATCAATGATTCTTAAAGAGTATCCAAAAATTGATTATTTAAAAATATTAGATCCTTATGAATTTAATTATTTTTCATTTTTTAATGAAAAATACAAAAGTACAGGAATTTTTAATGAATGTTTTGTTGTAACTATTCCTCAAGGTCGTGTGCAGGGATTTTCTGGAAATGTTTTAATAGAAAATAATTTTATTCAAGAGCTTTTATGGGCAGAAAATATAGATAGTCTTAAAGGTTTGATGTTAGTGCCAGAAGATAAAATTTTAAAAATTCCTGGAAAAGTTGCTGTTTTAGCACAATCTGCTTGTGATAGTTATTGCCATTTTATGCATGAAGTATTAGGACGGCTAGCATTACTTGAAATGCAAGGTATAGAATACGATTATTTATATGTTCCTATTTTTAAACAATGTATGAAAGAGATGCTTGAGCTTTGGGGAGTTGATTTGTGTAAAATTATAACACCTCTTCAAAATGAATGTTGCCTTCAAGCAGATACGTTGATTGTGCCATCGCTTGTTTTAAACTCTGATATTGGATTTGTAAATGCAGGATTTAGGCCTCATCCTCAGACATCGGCATATGTAAAAAACAAGTTATTACAAGGTGTGTTTAAACAAAATCTAGATGTATCAAGTTTTAGTAAAAAAGTTTTTATTTCCAGAACGGATGCTCCAAAGCGTAAAATTATCAATGAAGATGAGGTTTTTGAGCGTTTTAAATCTTATGGATTTGTTCGATATGAATTAAGTAAATTAAGCGTCGCAGAGCAGATATTATTGATGCATAATGCAGAGGCTGTTGTAGGAGAGCATGGTGCAGGGTTAACAAATATTTTGTTTTGTAATCCAGATACTTTAGTAATTGAGTTGTTTCAAAAATTAATTGATAACAGTAATTGGTGGGTAGCAAACATTGCGCAGCTGAATTATATACCTGTTAATTGCTTGGATCAGGATGTTTCTTGGGCAGCTGATTGGAAAACATATATTAAAAAATATTGGAATGCATGGTCTGCAAAAACTATTGTTCCATTAGATAAAATAGATGAAGTTATAGAAAAATATATAGTAAGAAAAAATTAAATTATGAAATATGTATCACATTTATTCTTAATATTAAATTTTTATAATATATTTTCTTGGCATTGTGATCTTATAACCTTGCAAAATATACGTATGATCGATCAAAATATAGAGTATCAACATTGTCATGATGAAATTCAATTTGAATTTAAAAAGTTACCTTTTGAGCGTGATCATTGGCTGCATCCAAACAAAGGAAAGTTTCTCAGTTCTTATGTTATTACGATTCCTGCAGGGTTAGTGTATGGGCTTGATGGAAATATTCTTTTTCAGAATGCATTAGTTTATGATTTTGTTTGGCAGAACTGTTTTGTGCCAAGATATCTTTGGAAAGATGTTTTAGGAAAGCAAAAAATTGATATTTCTGGTCGTGTAGCTGTTCTTGCGCAAGCTGGTTGGTCTTATTATTATCATTGGCTAGTGGAAGTGTTAGGTCGTTTAGCCTTACTTGAGATGAATAATGTTGAATATGATTATATATATGTTCCTTATAATAAAAAATTCATGAAAGAAACATTATTCTTATGGGGGATTGATGGTTCAAAAATTATAGAAGCATCAGATGATTTTATTGTGCAAGCTGATGCTTTAATTGTTCCTTCTTTGATTGCAAAGACACAAACTGAATTTGGAGTACCACGTTTAACGCATTATATTCCTGAATATATTTTGAATTATGTTAAAAATAAATTAATTCAAGGTTATAAAAAACAAAAGAAATTCTTTGATTTAAAATTTTCAAAAAGGGTTTTTATATCAAGAAAAGATGCTGCAGTGCGTAAAGTTTTAAATGAGCAAGAGGTTTTTAAAGTATTTGAAAAATATGGATTTCAGGAATATGTTTTAGGCGAAATGTCGATTATTGAGCAAATCGCTTTATTTGAACAAGCAGAAATTATTATTGGATCGCTTGGGTCAGGAATGACGAATATTATATTTTGTAATCCTAATGTTAAAATTTTTGATATATTTCAACGTCGTTGTGATTGCGCAATTTATTATATGTCTCAAATTCTTGGTCTTGAATATCATCCTATCAAAACGATGGATTTTATAGATGCACATGATGGACAATATGATGCTGTTGTTCCATTAGAATCATTAACTCAAATTTTACAATATTTAGAAAGGTAGTTGTTATGCAAAAAAAGATTTTATTAGTAGGTATGATTTTTGGAGCATTAGATATTAACAGTTATAACATAGCGTATGAAGGTACTGATGCAGAACTTTCATACGAAACAAGCTGGGGTAAAGAACGATTTTTTAAGGATGATTATATTAAATATTTTCCTTATTATAAAAAGTGGAAAGAAGATTTTAGTGCTGTAGATACTTCAACAATAGATATAAAAAAATTACCGTTTCCTTATTGTAAATTAACATCGATATCACCATTTAATCATTTTGGAATGTATTTTAATGGTGAATATGTTAAAAAATTATTCGAATTAAATACTATTGTAACAGCGGTTGAAATAGGATCATACTTTGGTGTTTCAACGCGTCATATTGCCTCACTTTTGCCTGTTGATAGCAAGTTGTATGCGATTGATACGTGGGAATATTTTAATGGTCAGTATGAACAATTCTTAAGCAATATTGTGATTGCTGGTCTATCACATAAAGTTGTCCCTATGAAGCAAAGATCTGATAACGCTATCAAATTTTTTAATCAATTTGATAAAAAGTTTGATTTTATTTATATCGATGGGGATCATGAAACAGCTGGTGTTTTATCTGATTTAGAGAATTATTTTCCAATTTTAACACAAACAGGAATTATCTGTGGTGATGATTGGTTACTCCGAACAGTTCGTGCAGCAGTAGAACAGTTTGCTCAAAAATATGATTTAACAGTTTATGGCGATTGTAACTTTTGGTTTCTTAAGAAAGAAGACTGTGGATACTGCTATAAATCATTTTTAAGCGCTGATGATAGTGCATGGAAATTTGGTAGTAAGTGAGGATTTAGTTTGAAAGTTTTGCTAAAAATAGCAGGAAAGATTATTTTTTTATAGGTACATTTAATGCTTGTTATGTATATTCTAAAAAAATTACAGAATTGCATAAACAATTTTCTGACATAAATGTTATTGAATGGACGAAGAACTTTCAATTTTCTTAGCCTTAATTTTCGTTATATCCAGAATTATAAAAAAAGCCGCTTTTTATAAGCGGCTTTTTTTTATTTTGTTAATTTCGAAACTATTTTTATAGTTATAAAATTTATTATATATCCTGCTATAAGTACCGGAATAGGGCCATTGAGTGGCCATGAAATAGCTGTTATAGCTCCTGCAAATAATCCAGCAAGAATGCCCATGCGAGTGATTTTTTGTGAATATAGGCATGCAATAACCACTGGTCCGAAAGTACATCCAAGTCCTGACCAAGCATATAAAACAAGATCTAAAACATTGTAGCTTTCATTGTATGCAATGATCAGTGATAATGTTGGAATAATAAATATGGCGATGCGGGTGAGCAAAACTGTTGTTTGAGCAGATGGTCGTACCTTAAGTAGTGGAAGTAAAAGATCTTGAGTGATCAATGTTGCTGAAATAAGTGACTGAATATTAATGGTTGAAACCGTTGCTGCAAGAATTGAACATAAAATGATTCCTGCAAAAAACGGGGTAAACATTTGTTTAACCATAATGATAAAGACAAGTTCTCTATTGGTAAGTTCTGGAAATAGCATTAATTTACCAACGATTCCAACTAAGATAGCAGAACTGAGTGCTAAAATTTGCCATGTACAGCCAACTATTTTTGCTTTTGAAATATTTTCAGGTTTATTGATTCCCATAAAATTCACTAAAATATGAGGTTGGCCAAAATAACCAGGACCCCATTTTAAGATTGCTAAAACAGTTCCCAGTATTCCGGATGCAGGCCAGAGGGAACTATATTCAGGGCCAAAAATTTTAAGTGAATCATACGTCTGTGTAAAACCACCAAGCTTTGTGATAATTGTATAGATTGGTACAAACATGATGCAAGCAAGTAAAAATGTTCCTTGCAATAGGTTACTCCAAGCAACGGCAAGAAGGCCCCCAAGAATGGTGTAAATGAGTGACATTGCAAGACCGATGAATATGCCTTGGTGATATGGAATATCAAAAATAATTTCAAATGCTTTTCCAATTCCTACAATTCCAGCAGCAATATAAAATGTGAAAAAATAAAGACACATGAGTCCACTAACTATTTTGATATAATTTGAAGAATCTTGTACTTTTTTTGCAAAAAAATCTGTTAATGTTACCGCTTGGTATTGTTCTGTTTGTTCACGTAACTTAGGAGCAATCAGTTGCCATGTTAAAAACATAAAAAGTGCTAGACCAAATGCAAACCAAGCACCAGAAAAACCTACAGCATAAATAAGTCCTGGAAATCCCATAAAAAGCCAGTCGCTCATGTCACTTGCTTGTGCTGCAATAGCAGTTAGCCAATAATTGAGTGTTCGGTTACCAAGAGCAAAGGAAGCTTGCGTTGTATTTTGTTTATAAAAGAAAATGCCTATGGCAAAAAGTATTGCACAATATAAGCCAAAGGCTGCAAGCATAAGATCCATATAATATCCTTATATTTAATAATTTATTTATTAGTTTAAACAATTTATTACATAAAGGAATCTTTAATCTTATACGATTAGATGGTTGATAGATTGAATAATGAATAATGGCTTTAGATCTAAAAAAAGGGCTATGCATTTGTTGAATTTAGCGAAAAATGGTATTCTTATTTATAAGACCATATGTCTATTAGGAGACAGTTTTATGAAAATTAAATTATTAAAAACATTATTTTTTTTAGCCATTTTTTTTAATCAGGCTCATTCAGAGCATATTTTGGTTGCGCATGGTTTTGGAGATATAGCATCAAACGCTATAAGATGGTTAAAATCGATGTATCCAAAAGATACAAGTTATGAAGGTTTTTTTGAATATAACCCTAAATTACTAACATCCGTTGAATTTGAAGACAAAGGGAATATTTTAAGTTCTCATTTGGGTCAAGGTGAGGATATAAAAAAACTACAGTTAGCTGTCGATAATAAATTAAAAAATACATCATTTATTGGAGTAGGTCACTCTCGTGGTGGAGCAGCTTTAATTTCTTACGTGGGACAATATAATCCTGAAAATATGAAAGCTCTTATTATTCGAGGTACTCCATCTTCAATGCCAGATGTAGTAAGTGATAAGATCGGTGGATGGACCGGTTCTGGGCTTTTTTCAAAGCTTGCACTTAAATTTATAAGTTTTTATCCATTGAATGATGTAACACCTAAGCAAGCAATTTCAAAGATTAAAAATAAAGAAATGCTTGTTGTTATTATGCATTCAAAAAATGATAGCATGGTTGATAACTATCATGGTCGTGTTTTGTATGATGAATTTAAAAGCAATGGATTTAAGAATTTATATTGGATAGAAATGGAAGATCATGATCATAATGATGATCTTTCTGAAAAAACAAAAAACATTCTTTCTTTTATTTATGAAAAACATAAAATTGGTGCTAACTCATGCAAATCAGGCGAAAGCCTTGATATTCAAGCTTTAAAAGATGATTTGCAACCAGAAAGAAAATTATACGAAGCGCCATCTTTTTTTAGAAAAGGAAATATAATTCCAGCAGTTATTATTGCAGGTGTTGTATATTATGGATATAAAAAATATTATAAATCAGAAAAATAACGTTAATAAAAATTTTTAAAAACTTAAAAAAAGGCCTTGATATAAGGGCCTTTTTTTAGTTTTTAAGAATATATTAATATCTATTATACATTAAAAAGTTTTACCGTTGTTTGAGCAGTTGTTTGCATAACATGATCAAAAGTTTCTTGGCGAATTTCAGCGAGGTACTCAGCAATTAGTTTAATATTTGCAGGATTATTTTTCGTACCGCGTACAGCTTGAGGGGATAAGAATGGTGCGTCAGTTTCTAAAATAATTTTTTCAAGAGGAATCATTTTGGCTACAGATCTGAGGGTTTCATTTTTTGGATATGTTAAAGTTCCACCAAATCCGAGTACAAATTTAAGATCAAGATATTTTTGAGCATAAAGTTCGTTAGATGAAAAACAATGAATTGTGCCACGAAAATTCTTTTCGCCTTTGTACTGCGCAAGCACATTATAAGTTTCTTGATCAGCATCGCGTGAATGAATAACAAGTGCAAGATTATGTTCTAAGGCAAGTTGTATTTGTGCATGAAATACATCTTCTTGTTGCTTGAGGTTGTAATTTGGATAATGTTTATCGATTCCACATTCACCAATACCGATAATTTTATTTTCTTTTTTTTCTAAAAGTAGACCTTTAAAATTTAAAATATCATTTTGCCAGGTATCAGTCGCATCATTAGGATGAAGCCCAATTGTTGCAAAGCAATTATTAAATAGTTTTGCAATTTCAATGCATGCAAAGCTTTCATAATAATTTGTTCCAACATTAATAATTTTTGTTACATCATTATTTTTAGCATCAGCGATAATTTTTTGCATAGATTCAATTTCAAGAGGTGTAAATTTTGAAAAACCAGAATTATTTTCAAAATTTCTGATTATAATATTCATGTGACAGTGTGTGTCAATTAACATTGGAACGTCCTTTTGGTTAGAAAATAAGGTTTTTTGCAATTTTTATTTGACAAACAAACAAATAAATTTAGTCTAGTGTACATGAACTGCAAAAAGTTAGTAGTAGTTTAGTGATAAGCAGTGTTCCATATATGAAATGTGTAAGGAGACCTTATGAATAAAACTAAATTGATTGACGCACTTAGCGAAGAAACCGCTTTTAGCAAAAAAGATATTGCTCGTGTGCTTGATTCTTTAGTAAGAGTTATTGAGCGTTGTCTTAAAAAAGGCGAAAAAGTTTCTATCACTGGTTTTGGTAGCTTTTGGATTTCTGAGCGTTCTGCTCGTAAAGGAATCAATCCAGCGACAAAACAAAAAATTAGCATCCCAAGTGTGACAGTGCCGAAATTTAAAGCGGGTAAAAATTTACGCGAAGTTGTACGCAAAGTACAATTATAAATAGCGTATTGTAAGGTAAAATTGAAATTATTTCGCCTTGCAAAAAGTTATCCATTATAAGGTCGTACAGTCGTCTGTCCGACCTTATTTTTTATCTTTGATTGTAAAAACATAGTTAATAAAAGAGCATAAAGGCCAAAGGAGTTCTTATGATAGATTTAGCGCAACTGCGTAAAAATCCACAACAAATGACAAAAGAGATCTTAAAAAAAGATCCTTCGTATAATGTTGAGCTTCTTATAACTCTTGATGCAGATTTTCGAAAACTATCTTTAGAGGTTGAGCAACTTCGTTATGAAAAAAATGAACTAGCAAAATCCGTTAAAGGGGCAATCACTGATGAAGTTCGTCAAAAGTCCATTGAAATTGGTAAGTTGTTAAAGGAAAAAGAAACACTGCTTGTCGACTTAGAAAAAAGATTTAATGATCTTTATATGTCTTGTCCTAATACTACCTATGCAGAAGTTCCTGCTGGAAATAAACCTGAAAATAAAGAAGTCAGATCATTTGGTCAAAAGCCAAAATTTGATTTTGAAGTTAAGGATCATGTTACGCTTGGTAATGATCTTGGATGGTTTGATTTTGCTGCAGCTACAAAAATAGCTGGTAGTAATTTTGCATTATATAAAGGGGATGCAGTTCGTTTATTATATTCATTGACGCAATTGATGATTAAAACAAATGTTAAGCATGGTTTTGATCTTATGTTGCCACCGTACATGGCCAATACAAAGTCTTTAGAAGGTTCTGGTCAATTACCAAAGTTTGCTGATGGAGTGTATAAAATTCAAGATGAAGATTTATATTTAATTCCAACTTCAGAAGTTAGTTTGCTTAATTATTATCGCGATACGATTTTTGAAGAACAAGATTTACCAAAACGTATAACCTCATGGACAAGCTGCTTCCGTCGTGAAGCTGGTACCTATGGTTCTGCAGAGCGTGGCTTAATTCGTATTCATCAATTTGAAAAAGTTGAACTTGTTGCGTTTACAAAGCCAGAAGACTCAAAAGATCAACTTGAGCGTATGGTTGCGTGCGGCGAAGAGATCTTGCAAAAATTAGGACTACATTATCGTGTGATGCTTCTTGCTGGTCAAGATACAGGAATTGCATCATCAAAGACGTATGATCTTGAAGTTTGGATGCCGGGACAAAATAGTTATTATGAAGTTTCATCTGCAAGTGATTGTACGCAGTATCAAGCTCGTCGTGCAAAAATACGATATCGTCAAGATGGAAAAAATGAATATGTTCATACTTTAAATGCTTCATCTCTTGCTCTGCCTCGATTGATGGTAGCGCTTATGGAGACTTATCAACAAAAAGATGGTTCAATAAAATTACCGGAGCATATTTTACAAGGTTGGTAAAGGATTCATGCTTCGATACATTTTGCTTCGCAAAACACTCAGCACGAACGATTTTATAATATTTTTTTATCGTTCGCCCTGAGTAAAATCGCAAAGCGATTTTGTATCGAAGGGTACGATACTTTAAGTTTGTTCATAGGTTCAAAGTTATAAAATATGAGTAGTAAAATATGATTTCTCAAAAACTTTTTGCTCAAGTCAAAGAGCTTGAGCTTCATGTACATCGTCTACTTTCAAGTTCTGGGATTGGTGCAACAAGATCAAAGCAACGAGGCTTTGGTTTTGAATTTGATCAGCTTAGATCGTACCAATATGGAGATGATGTTCGTTTAATTGATTGGAAAAGTTCTGCAAGAAGCTCTTCAAATTTAATGATTCGACAATATTTTGAAGAACGAAATCGCGAATTTATGATCTGTCTTGATGTTTCTTCATCGACATTTTTTACCTCAGGTAGTCATACAAAACAAGAAGTTATGCAGCAGATTGCAGGAGTACTTGCTTTAGCAGGAGCTTGGAGTGGAGATCGGGTAGGGCTTATTCTTTTTTCTGACCGAATTGAACAACATATCCCTGCATCTAAAGGGAAATATCATGTACATCATATTGTTGAAACAATATTTTCTTATAAGCCTCGAAAAGCTGGAACAGACATTAATGTTTTGTGTGATTTTATCATTACCCATGGTATGAAAAAAGCTAATTTGCTCGTTGTATCAGATTTTATTGCAGCTGATTTTTCTTCAGGAATTAAAAAAATTACGAGTAAGCAAAATTTTATAGCAATCAATTTTATTGATCCTCGTGAAAAAAATTTGAAAAATTTTGGATATGTTTGGATGCAGGATTCGGAGACTGGCGATAAAGTTTTGGTTAATATGAATAGTTCAGAGCTTTCAAAAGGGCTAGAAAATAGAATTAAAGACCAAAAGTTATTATTGCAAAGCCTTGGCGTTGAAACAATTTTATTACAAGATTCCAAAAACTTTATGCATGAATTGATTACATTTTTTAAAAAGAGAATGATTTATTAAGCAAAGAGAGATAAACTATAAAAAAAGAAATAATGAGCATTCTTTTAAAAAATCGAAATAATGAATTGTGATGATTCAAATCTGGTTTAAATAAAAATACATAAATTATTGTTTATATAAAAAAGAGATGTCTATGAACAGTCCCCAAAGTCAGCTACTTGAAGTATATGGTGTTTGGTATAAGCCATGGTGGCATTCTGATTGGTTTTATGGTTGTATTCTTGGCTTTGTAATTTTAATAATTATCTACTATTCTTTTGTTTTTTTTAAAAGAAAGAAAAAATTAACTCCAGAACAAGAGGCTTTGCAGCAGTTACATCGCTTAACTGTTGTATATTACCCAACTGATAAAGCCTTGCATGAAGCTTATTTTACCCTTACTATGGTCATAAAAAAATATTTGATGGTTTCTTATAAGTTATCACTTGATGATAAAACAGATGTAGAAATTATTCCTTTGCTGCATGGAATTATTTCTGAAAATATGATATATTTGTTACAGGATTTTTTTGATAGGTCGTTTCATATTAAATTTGCTTATGAAGTTGTTTCAGAAAATGAGCTTAAACAAGATATAGAAATGCTTAGGGGCTGTATTATTGAATTGAGCAAAAAAGAAAATAAATAGATTCTTAATCTTAAAATCTAATTAATTTTGAAACAAATATTTAATTCATCGGGGAAATAATTGAGTTATTCGTATAAAGATTTACAGCATTTGTATATTCATTGGCCATTTTGTCCATACAAGTGTCATTTTTGTGATTTTGTTGCTATGGCGTCGCATGAACAATTTATGGCTCAGTATCATCAAGCGCTTTTGCAAGAAATTGAACAGAATATATCTCTTTTGCCTGAAAAAACAGCATTAAAAACGATTTATTTTGGTGGTGGTACTCCAAGCACATATCCAATTCCATTACTACTTGACACGTCTGCTAGACTAAGAAAGCATTTTTATTTTAATGACGCAACGGAGTTTACTATTGAAGTAAATCCAGGAACAGTAACGCCAGAGTTGTTGTCAGTATGGTCTGAAATCGGAGTTAATAGATTGAGTATTGGTGTGCAAAGTTTAAAAGATGTTGTTTTAAAATCATTAAATCGTCATCAAACAAGAGATGATGTTGAAAAGCTTCTTGGACAAGCTTCTAAACTTTTTAAAAATTTATCAGTTGATTTTATATTGGGTCTGCCTGATGTAACGGATCAAGAATTTAAAGAGATGATTCAGCAGGCTATGAATTGGCCCATTCAGCATATTTCAATTTATTTTTTAACCGTACATGAAGATACACCATTATATTTCAAAGTTAGTAGCAATAAAGTAAAATTGCCGCCTGACGATGCAATGGTTGATTTGTATAATTGGACTGTTGATTATTTGGCTCAGCATGGATTTATCCAGTATGAGATTTCTAATTTTGCAAAAGAAGGATTCATGTCTGCTCATAATGCAGCATATTGGGATAGAAAGCCATACCGAGGATTTGGTTTGGGAGCATGCTCTTTTAATGGAGAAATTCGTTTCCAAAATAGTAAAAATTTGGGAAAATATATACAAGCAGTTTCACAACAACAGTCAGTCATTGAAATGTCAGAAGAGCTTGTAGAAAATCAGATTATGCTTGAAAAATTAATGTTAGGTCTGCGTCAAACGCGAGGTGTATCTGTTAGTCAGTATGTCCCAAGTTTGCCTATCGAAAAGCAAAATAAATTTTTTGAAACAGTAAAAAATTTAGAAGATGCACAGTTGTTGGTGTATCACAATGACAGAATTCGCTTAACGCCAAAAGGTTATGCAGTTGAAAATGAAATCACATTGAAATTGTTTTCATATTAATTTGGGGTTAGGTTTGAAAAATATAATTAAAAAAAATCTTTTTATTGTCTTTGTCGAACAGAATTCGACAATCCATTTCACAAATATAGTGTTATTGGATCCTCGAATTGAGTTTGAGGATAATAAGAGGAGGGTTAGTTTGTATTGAAAATATGATGAATAGATATTAAAAAGTAATTTCCGAATTAAATTTTTTAGAAAATAAAATTATTAAATTTGTTTAAATGAAAGGTTTTTTATGGCAAAACATGTAGGGGTAAAGCTTCCTGAAGAATTGTATGAATTGTTGAAAAAAGGTACAACAGTTGCTGTTTTGGCGACCTTTTCAGAAAAAGGTATACCGCACACAACGCCTATTCAGGTAATTTGTCCAAAAGGATATGAAAGTATTTTAATTTCTATCCATAAGAATCATCAAGGCTATCTAAATATGGTATGGCAGAAAAAAGTAATGCTTTGTTTTATGGATGAAGGCAATATAGCCTATAGTATTTTAGGACGAGCTGGTGTCGTGCGCGCCCCTTCTTTAGTTCATCCACTTATGAATGTAGTGCATATTGATATTATAGATATTAAATCAGATGTTTCAGTTTTGAGCAAAGTTGATTCTGGGGTTCGTTGGAGTTATACTTCATGGGAAGCTGAAGAATTATCAAATGCATTGATGAATGAGCTTAAAGAAATAGCAAAGTCCTTGTAGCGTTAGTTTAAAAAGGAGTTTTTATGGTGTTGCGGTATGTAGTTATAGGTGTTGGTATACTATTTGCATATGATATTAGATCTGTAGATTTAGATACATTGCTTACTAATATGCAGAATGCAAAAGGAGGGGTAGTTCAAGAGCCAACAGTAGTTGAACCAGTGCCACAACAAGTCTCTAATAATCAAATTGTTTCAGCGCCAATTTTGCCAGGGCAGCCAATGCCAGCAGAACCAAAATTGCCAGAAACTCCGAAATTACTAGGTACTTCAATGCCTGTAGAGCCAAAGGTTGTTTCAGCGCCAATTTTGCCAGGGCAACCAATCCCAACAGAACCAAAATTGCCAGAAGCTCCGGTTTTGCCAAAGCAAGTAATGCCTGTAGAACCAAAGCCAATGCCTATTATGCCTCAAGCAAAACCAATTCAGATTCCTGCAGTTACGATGGCTCCGAAATTGCCGATAGCAGAACCGATAATGCAACCTTTTGCTAAACCTATGGTTATCCCAGCTCAGCCTGTAAGTACGGTGCCAACAGTTCAAGAAACAGCTCAAGTTGATTCAGAGGGTCTTGATACACTTAATATAGATACTGGTGGTAATTGGCTTGAAAAAAGAGTTTGGTATAAAAAAGCAGAGCGAGAATATGAAGAAATTCATAAGATTATGCAAAAAACATCAGATATACGTACCAAGTTTGTTCATGAAGTAAGTGTGATAGGAAAGCATATCGATGATTTTTATGAAAAAGTATCTTTTGAAAAAGGCCAAATTGATGAATTATTACAAGCTGTTTTAGGATCTTTGACGACAGAACAAAAAATTCGTGGTGGAGATTTATCATCAGATGAACGTGGTATCAAAGAAAAAATACATGCAGATCAACAAGCTTTTCAGTCTATTGAAGCTACGATGAAATCTATAACTGATCTAGATGAACAAGTTTCAAAAACAATGATTAAGGCTTTTCAAGAAATTGATGCTTGTAATGCGCTTGAAGCAAAAGCTTGGAATAATTTTAAAGAAATAGGGTCTATTCTTGATGACAAGAAAGCGCGGGTATTATTTTACGAGATAGAAAATTTTTATAAAAATATAGAGAAAAAAATAGATTATCTTCAGTCAAATCTTTTGAACTATCTTCAAAATCAGCTTAATTCAAAAATTATGCAGCAAACATCGCAGATTCAAACAACGGTAAATAGCTTGAAGGCTAAAGGTTTGGATATTCAAACCTTACTTGAAAAAGATATGAATGGTGATTTTGTAATCTTTAAACAACGCGAAGAACAAGAAGCAAAAGAAGCAGCAGCAAAATTAGCTGAATCTCAAGCAAAAGCTAAAGAGCCAAAACATCTTGCAAAAGTATCTGAGCAGCAAGCATCTTGGTATCAAAATATATGGTGTACGATACAGCAATATCTATGTCCTATTTTAATTAAATTATCAGAATGGGCATCTATTGTTTGGTGTTGTATTCAGACATTATTATGTAAAATTCAAGAAATGATTTGTAGATTACTTGGTTATTAAAATTGTTATAAGTATGTTTTAAAAAAAGACCTTGAATTTTCAAGGTCTTTTTTATTGTTTTTTATAAAAAGCAGTTTTTCGTATTATTATGTTGAAAATATCATCTATTTTGATAATCTAATACCTATCTACTGTGCCGAGGTGGTGAAACTGGCAGACACGCAGCCTTGAGGTGGCTGTGGGAGAAATCCCGTGGGGGTTCGAGTCCCTTCTTCGGCACCATTTTTTTGAAAAATAAGAAGCAAAATTGAAAAAGTATAACATTCAAATAGATTCTTAAAGTTTAAGAATCCAATTCTTGGAGAGAATTCATGAATCCATCATTACAAAGATTTTTTAGTGCAAGTTTTACCCTATGGGTTGCTTTTGCTGCAGCAATGTGCGGTTATTTATATTTTTATGGTAAAAAGGATATCCGTTTTGGTATTGATTTAGTAGGTGGAACATATATTACTCTTGAAGTTCAACGTGATGATGTTATTAAGAATTATTTAGGAGACAAAGTCCGTAATTTTGAGTCTATGCTTAAGGCTGCTCATGTAGAAACAGATGGTAAGCCAGTTTTAGCTCATGATGGTCTTGTATTCAAATTTTTATCATCAAGTATTGCGCGTGAAGCAGAAGCAGCATTCAAAGCAGAAGAAAAATTTTTAAAATATGATATTGATGGTGCAAGCTTGAAAGTAAGCTTACCTGATACTATGTTAAACAAATTACTTTCTGATGCAGTTGAAGCAAATATTGAAATTTTGCGTAGCCGTTTTAGTAGCTTAAGTGAAATTCATATCAGCAAGCAAGGTACATCTCAGATCGTTATCGAATTACCAAATGTTAACGATCCACAGCAAGCAAAAGCAATGATTGGAAAGTCAGCTGTTTTAGAATTTAAACTCGTAGAAGATTCAGCAGCATCTCGTGAAGCTTTAATGGATAAATATGATGGAGCCTTGCCAGAAGGTACTATTGTACTTCCAAGCCAACGTCGTGGAGCTTTTGAAGAAAGAATGTATTATCTTCTTCCGGAATATACGCCAGTTTCAGGTAAATTCTTTAAAAATGCATTAGTTGGATTTGGTGGTCAAATGGGAACTGATTTGACAGTGCATTTTGAATTTGACCAAGAAGGTGGAAAACGATTCCATGAACTTACGAGTGAAAATATTGGTAAATTACTTGCAATTGTTCTTGACGATGAAGTGATTCAAGTTGCAACGATTAAATCAGCAATTAGCTCTCAAGGGCAAATTACAGGAAACTTTAAATCTGAAGAAGCAAATACGCTTTCAAAACTTCTTAAATCAGGTGCATTTAAAGCAAAAGTAGATTTCGTTGAAGAACGCCAAATTGGGCCAACACTTGGTCAAGAGGCTATTCAAAAAGGTCTTATTTCATGCATTATTGGATTAGTACTTTTACTCTTGTTTGGTATTATGTACTATAAATTATGTGGCGTGTTTTCATTTTTGACTTTAGTATATAATATTGTGCTTTTACTTTTATTTATGGCGATTTTGCATGCAACTTTGACATTGCCGGGTATTGCTGGAATGATTTTAACAGTTGGTATGGCAATCGACTCATCTATTTTGATTTATGAGCGCATTAAAGAAGCAATTCGTGAAGGTAAAACTATCTCAGCAGCAATAGAAGATGGTTTTTCTGAAGCTATGTGGGTAATTTTAGATTCAAATATTACCACATTTATCGTAGCAATAGTGTTATACTATTTTGGAACAGGGCCTATTAAAGGATTTGCGGTAACAATGATGATTGGTATCATTACTACACTTATCACAGGACTCTTTTTCTTGAAGTCGATTTTTAGATTTTATTTAAGATTTTTTGATGTACAAAAATTAAGTATCTAGTATAATAGATATTGTGTGGCGACGTAGCTCAGGTGGTTAGAGCGGCAGAATCATAATCTGTAGGTCCGGGGTTCAAGTCCCTGCGTCGCTACCAAAATTAAGAAAATTTTAAGCGGATAACATTTGTTATCCGCTATTTTTTTTAAAAAATGAAATTTTTATTAGAAGCTTTAGCTTTTTATTTATTTTCATAAATAAAATTATATTAAATTAATATTTATTCCTGATGAATTTTAAATTATCTGAATTGTAGCTTTCTTGAGTATATTAAAATTTGCAATTCTTGTTTTTTTGGAAAAAAATTATTAGTCTTTTTTTATATTTTTAATTAAAAGATTGTCTTAATCTTTTCAAAAAAGGAGAAAATATGCAAAGACATATCAATTCTTATAGAAAGAATGAGCTTTCAAAAGTAATGCTTTTAGCAAGCTTTTGTGCCATTTTTTCAAATATTTGGGCAGCAAGTAGTCTGAATGTGACTAGAGCACTTAAATTAGCACGTGCTGTTAAGAATCCAGGTCAAGTAGCTCCAGTAGGAAATAAATTTGTACCAAGCTCTTCGGCTTTAACTCAACTTTTGGTTGGTCATAAATTAAATGAACCGTCTACTTCTAATCCAATAACAACGACATTAACTGGCCCATATAACTTATTTACTGAGATAAATAATGTCTCGCAATCAATAACATTTGAAAATGGAGATTATGTAATATTTGCTCTTTCTACTTCAAATTTGGCACAAGCTAAATATTCGAATGTTATTTCAGTTCCAGTAGGTGCAAATGTAACAAAAGGTTCGCTTGGTGGTGCTGGATCCACAGAAGCAACAGCATATTGGTTTGATTATACAGCATTTAGTGATTTAGAGAATGCAGTGAAATCTTTATCTGGTAATGGATACGTAGCTTTAAAGTATAATCCTAATACTCAGAGTGTTGATTTGTTTACAGGAACATTTACTGCGCCAGCTCAGGGAACAACTTCGGCATCAACAACACAAACCCTAATAGGAAGCTTTAAATTGGGACAAAAGGGGACCTGGGCCAAAGTACCAAATCTACCAGCAAAATATCAAATGATTTATGTTATAGATGGTCAGCAGAATACAAAAATATTCAATCAAGAAGATTATATTGTATTTGCTACTAATCAGAATTTAGTGAAGGACGCTATTGTAGTTAATAATAATACAAAATTACCGTCTATTGGATTTGGGCCAATTGGTTCAACGCGAGATAATTATTATTGGTTTGCTGGATGGAGTTATTTAGTAGCGAATTTGCCAAAATTATCAGATAATCAATATATAGCTTTAAAATATAATCCTACTAGTACTGATAACAAATTTGATATGTATCAGGGAACAGGAATGCCACCAAAATCAACAACTGTATCAACACTAACAACAAAACCAACAGCGCAACCAAGACCAATTGGAAAGAATGTAGTGGCGCTTTCTGGTGTTTCTACAGATCCTAATAATGGTGTTAATAGCCCTAATGGATTTGGGGTACAGTTATATGACGGAAGTTCAATAGCAAACGGTCAATCTATTGCACTTACAGATTGGAATATTCCAGTTAGTGATGGCATAAGAGCAAGAATTGATGAAAATAAAGAATTTTATATTTCAGTTCAAATGAAAAAAGATGGAGCATCAAATTTTTATGCAATATTTACAGTTTATGATCTAAGTGGTACTAGCTTAGTACCAACATCGTATGTAGGCCAATATGTTGTAGTATGGGGTGTAAATACAAAACTAAATGAATTATCAGTTGAAGAAATTCCAAGTACAGCAATACCTTTAGAACTAGGAGCCGTTGAAATTAGTAATGACAATGTATGGAAAACGTTATACATGGATGAAAATGGTATAGGTTGGTTACATTTTGTGCCAAAGTTATTCACTAATTTAACAAAGGTATCGTTATCGCAGTCTAATTTATATCCAAATACTGAGTCTTATGGTTCTTCAACGCAAATATCAACGAAATTAAATCCGCCATTTAATATGTTTTATGCTATAGACAACGCTTGGAATACGGTAGCATTTACTGATTATGTAATATTTGCTCTTTCTACGGCAAATATTGAAGAAGATAATAATGTTGTTTTAGTTTCAAAGGGTACGCAATTAACTTATGTACAATTTGGTGGTTCAGGATCGACAAAAGATAGTAATTCATATTCTTGGAATGGATTTGTAGAATTAAATACGCAGTTAGAAGCGTTAACAGATAATACTTATATAGCTTTACAATATAACCCTAGTAACAATGGTGTTGATTTATATACAGGAACATTAGGTTAGGCAATTAATTACAGGCATAACAATTAAAATTATAGAGTAATTTTAGTTACAAGAAGTATAGAGTAAAATCTATGCTTCTTGTTTTTTAAAAAAAAATTTATTAGTTTCGTCATATATTTTTAATAGGAAAAGATTTTTCTAATCTTTAAAAAAAGGAAAAAGTATGCAAAAACATATAGATTCTTATAGAAAGAATCTGCTTTCAAAAGTGTTGCTTTTAGCAAGCTTTTGTTTCATTTTTTCAAATTTTGTTGCAGCAAGTAGTGCGAATCAGAATGTAGTCAGGGCGCTTGATTTAGCATACGCTGTTAAGAATCAAAGGGTCACTACATTAGATACATTAAAAACTTCACTTTCTATAACCAATTCAATATCTTTACCTCTTGATGCAAAAAGTTCTCAGGGGCAGACAGTAGCGGAATTATATTTGGAAACAAATGCATCAGGTGGCCAAGAAGTACAATATGTTATTCGTATGTTTGGAGGATCAGTTGCACCTAATGTAGATCTTTCATCTATTTTAACAGCATTAAAGCCACCATATAATATTATTCTTGTTGGAGTAGATAATACTGGTACTGTAATGAAAACCTTAAGCAATCCACCAAGTCCTTTTAATCATTTTGTGGTATACATTTTTGATGAATCTGGAAATAATGTGTCAGGTTCTCCTATGACAGTAACAGAATCTAATTCGGTATCTCCAGTATTTACAGATAATAATATTACATTTTATAGTTATGATGCTATTTTCACTATGATTTCACAAACTTCGATTAGTTATCCATTTATTATTAATGTTACAGCAACAACTCAGGGAACAGCTCCGGCATCAACACAAAAAACAGGAGCAAATAAATTTGTACCGACGCTATCAGATTTAACTCAACTTTTGGTTGGTCATAAATTAAATGAACCGTCTACTTCTAATCCAATAACAACGACATTAACTGGCCCATATAACTTATTTACTGAGATAAATAATGTCTCGCAATCAATAACATTTGAAAATGGAGATTATGTAATATTTGCTCTTTCTTCTTCAAATTTGGCACAAGGTAAATATTCGAATGTTATTCCAGTTCCAGTAGCTGCAAATGTAACAAGTGGTTCAGTTGGTGGTGTTGGATCGACAGAAGCAACAGCATATTGGTTTGATCTTACAGCATTTGCTGACTTACAAAGTGAAGTGAAAGCTTTATCTGGTAATGAATATGTAGCTTTACAATATAATCCTAATACTCAAAGTGTTGATTTATTTACAGGAACATTTACAGCGCCAGATCAAGTAAATAAGCAATCAGAATTTATACCAAGTGCATCTGATTTGCAAAACAAAGGTAGTTATGGATTAGCACAGCTAGGTAACTGGTCAGTAAAAGAATCTCTATCAATTGCACCATATAATCTATTTTATTCCTTAGATGGTACTACGTTTATACAAAAAACATTTAATGGTTATGTAGTATTTGCTCTTAATGGTTCAAGTTTGGCGCAAGGTAATTATCCGAATGTCATTTCATTTCCTGCTGGTACACAATTACAACATATTCAGATTGGCAATTCTTCATCAACTACAGCAACATCGTATTGGTGGTATGGATTTACACCATTAAATACAGCATTAGCATCTTTATCGGGTGATTCATATGTAGCGTTACAATATAATCCTACGACTCAAAATGTTGATTTGTTTACAGGAACATTTGCTGCGCAGCAGGGGCAACAAGCACCAACTCCGCCAACTGGGTCAATATTAACGACTAGCGCACAACTTATATCAGGCTTTCATGTAGGAGGATGGACTATGTCGCAGATGCATGTAGATCTTGTAATAGGAAATAATCACTATATTCTTGGAAATAAACTTTCTGGTTATTCTCCAGCAGGAGCAATTGCTCTTGCTAATTTAGTAAGCTCTGTTAATGCATTGAATTATGAACAATGGCAAAATGGTATTTATTTCACTATTGTGCCAGCAACTAATAGCGTTTGGGTTTTTGCGCAAGATTCGAATGGTAAAGTATTAGGTTCTGATCAGATCCCAGGTCTTACAACTATTAGTGGTAATGTAACATGGGCAGGAAACTTTGTATCGGGTATATCTTTACCATGGAATAAATCTGCATTGTATAAAGCAATCCCAACAGCAAGCTTATTACCACCAGGTGGTTGGGGAGGTGGTTTTTAATTAGGAATTTAAAGCCTAGAGTTCTATAATTTAATAGAGAAGTTTTAGTTACAAGAAGTATAGAGTAAAATCTATGCTTCTTGTTTTTTTAAAAAAAATTTATTAGTTTCGTCATATATTTTTAATAGGAAAAGATTTTTCTAATCTTTAAAAAAAGGAAAAAGTATGCAAAAACATATAGATTCTTATAGAAAGAATCTGCTTTCAAAAGTGTTGCTTTTAGCAAGCTTTTGTACCATTTTTTCAAATTTTGTTGCAGCAAGTAGTGCGAACCTGAATGTAGTCAGAGCGCTTGATTTAGCATACTCTGTTAAGAATTCAATAGGGCAAGCACCTGGTGTAGTAAAAGTTGATAATACATATATTTTGCAAGATAAATCATTTATGGAATTATGGATTAGTCCTGTATGGGATGGGACAAATAATTTTTCAGAAATTCCATTGATTGCTGGTGGTGATATACAAGGAACTAAAGGTGGATCTCGTTATACATTAGCAACAAATATTCAAAATGCAGTTTCTCAAGGTAAGTCAGTTACTTTAAGTATTGTTGTTACAATTACAAATTCTGTACCAACTATTCAGGTTTCAGCAACGTCTGCATCAGGTAGTTTAGGAACTTGGACATATACATCTAAAAAAATAGCAACTTTATTGGCTGGTTTAAATATGGTATTTAAAACGAATGCGAATAATAGTAGTGTTCAGTCTGTAAAAATATCTAAATTATCGAGCAATTCTTGGGGGTGTGGTATACAATTGCAAGCATCACCATCACCAACAGCAGCTCAGCAGCAGCAACAAGCAAGCCTTCAGGGAATAGCGCAACAATTAGCAACGCCTAGCGTTTCTGTTGATATAGTTGATCATAATAACAAAGCGGTTTCTTTATCAGGAACTAATTATTATCTTTATTATCAATTACAAAATGCGACATCAGGGTTCGTGGTGCCATTTACTCAAGGTTCTCCTGTTGTAATTGGCTTAAGTAGTATATCAACAAATTTAAAAGCAACTTTCCCCTTAAGTAGTATTATTCCTGTAGCCTCTACAGATCAATTTGTCCATGCAGCTTTTGGAGATGATACACTCATTGCTCAATCAGGAGGAGAAAATTCTTTAGGTGCAAATGGTTATTGGTGGTATGGAATGGCAAACATGAATACATTTATTAGTAAATTGAGTAGTAATAATTGTTTGGTTTTAAACTATAATACAACAAAAAATACTATAGATGTAGCATTGGTTAATTTACCAAGCGCTCAAGGTCAGCAGCAACCAACAGCAGATCAGCAGCAACAAACAGCAAGCCTTCAGGCAATAGCGCAACAATTAGCAACACCTAGCGTTTCTGGTAATACAGTTGATCATAATAACAAAAAGGTTTCTTTATCAGGAACTAATTATTATCTTTATTATCAATTAAAGAATGCGGCACAAGGGTATACGCTACCATTTAAGCAAGGTTCTCCTGTTATAATTGGATTAAGTACGATATCATCGACGTTACAACAAACTTTCCCTTTAAGTAGTATTATTCCTGTAGCAACTACAGATAATTTTGTACAGGCAAATTTTGGAGATGATACACTTGTTACTCAAGTAGGAGGACAAACGTCTTTAAGTGCTAACGCTTATTGGTGGTTTTCAATGGGAAATTTGAATACATTTATTAGTAAATTGAGTAGTAATAATTGTTTGGTTTTAAACTATAATACAACAAAAAATACTATAGATGTAACATTAGTTACTTTACCATCAACATCACCATCACCAACAGCAGCTCAGCAGGCGCAACAAGCAGCAAGCCTTCAGGCAATAGCGCAACAATTAGCAACGCCTAACAAAGCAGCATCTGATATACTAGTTGATCCTAATAGCCAACCGGTTTCTTTATCAGGAGCTAATTATTATCTTTATTATCAATTACAGAATGCGGCACAAGGGTATACGCTATCATTTAATGAAGGTTCTCCTGTTATAATTGCGTTAAGTACGATATCATCGACGTTGCAACAAACTTTCCCCTTAAGTACTATTATTTCTGTAGCAAGTACAGATCAATTTTCACATTTAAATTTTGGTGATGATGCAACAGGAGGAGAAAGTTCTTTAAGCGTCACCAAAAGTTATTGGTTCCATGGATGGCAACAGTTAAATACAGCTATTAGTACATTAACGAATACTAATTATTTAGTTTTAAACTATAATACAACAAAAAATACTATAGATGTAACATTAGTTTCTTTATTACAAATTCCACCGGTACCATCATTATCAGGAATAACTCCAATATCAGCAATAGGTTTTGCTGTTAGTCCAAGTACTACGAATTCAATGTTAGTAGGTTCAGATTTATGGATCGGTCTAATTATTCCAGGCGCAAATAACACAAGTATGAACTATTTACTTGCAAATAATGCAACTCCTATTAATCCTGATAAATCTCCTTGGTCTACAAATGTTTTACCTAATATGTCTAAAGTGCTTAATTCGAGTCTGTATTCCGTATGGCAGAACGGTGTTTATTTTAGGTTAGTAGTATTTAATAAACAAGTTTGGGTTTGTGCTCAGGATTATTCTGGCAGTGCATTGGCTTGGGATGTAATTCCAGGTTTAACTACTTTACCAACACAAAATGTATCATGGATAGGAAGTTCTATGGCAAGTGGAGTTAGTGCGACAGTTAATAATGTTATTTTATATCGAGAATATTCAAGTCAAGGCAATACAGGTTATAACAATAATCCCTTTTAATCCTGTGGGTTTGTAATAGTACAAAATTTAGTAGAAGATAATTTTTATAGTACTATAAAAAAACAAGAAGCTTGGAAAATTCTGGGCTTCTTGTTTTTTGTAATGCTCTTTTGTATCATGGGGAAATAAGATATTTTTAAAAAAGAATTTATTTATGAAATTTAAAGAATGTGCCACTTATTTTCAAGCAATTGAGCAGGAACCATCTCGTACTGCTATGACTAAAATTTTATCTGAGTTATTAACACAGGCAACAGCTTCAGATGCAAAAATAGTTTCTTATTTATCTATGGGATCGTTATTTCCGGCTTACAAGGATCTACAATTTAATATTGCACAAAAAAATATGATTTCGATTTTGGCAGAATTTCTTGAGTTATCTGATACGACCATTACTCATCATGCAAAACAAGCTGGAGATTTAGGGTTAGTTGTTTTTGAACTGTGGACTGGTAAAGATCATGGCTTGAGTTTGCATGAAATTTATCATCAGTTAATTGAAGTTGCACAAATCAGTGGTACAGGGTCATCAGAAAAAAAATCGAAGGCTATAATTAAAATTTTAAAGCAAGTTGATAACCTTGGTGCAAAATTTATTGTAAGAATTGTAACCAAGACTATGCGGCTTGGTTTTTCTGATATGACTTTTTTGGATGCATTATCTTGGATGGAGTGTGGTAGTAAGAAATTAACACCAGTCATTGAGCATGCGTATAATATTTGCGCTGATTTAGGTTTGGTGACCTATACCCTTAAGTCAGAAGGTATTACTGCTGTTGAAAAAATGAAAATTCATGTAGGTATTCCTATTTTGCCTGCAGCTGCAGAGCGTTTAAAAAGTCCTCAGGCAATTATTGATAAGTTGGGTGATTGTGTAGCGCAACCAAAGCTTGATGGATTTCGAGTACAAGTTCACTTTAAAAAATCTGGTCATTCAACAGAGGTACATTTTTTTTCACGTAATATGCTTGATATGTCCGATATGTTTCCAGATTTAAAAAAAGCAGTACAACATTTACCTGTACAAAGTTTGATTTGTGAAGGTGAGGCCATAGCTTATGATGAAGCAACTGATATTTTTTTACCATTTCAAGAAACGGTAAAGCGTAAACGTAAACATGATATTGAACAAGTGAGCCAGGATTTACCATTAAGATTATACTTATTTGATATTTTATATCTTGATGGTGAAAGTTATTTGGATGAAACTCACAAAAAGCGTCGTAAAGCGTTAGTTGATTTGTGTAAGCATTTTAAAGATGTTGATATTCAAGCGATTGAAGAAAAGCATATTCATACAGCCGATGAACTTCAGGATTATTTTTTACGGTGCATTGGAGCAGGGCTTGAAGGGCTTGTTGTTAAAAGAGAAGATGCGGTATATCAACCAGGAAAACGTAATTTTAATTGGATTAAATTAAAGCGTGAATCTCATGGTGAATTAATTGATACCATTGATGGAGTGATTTTAGGATATTATGTGGGGCGTGGTAAACGTGCACATTTTGGTATTGGAGCATTTTTACTTGGTGTTTATGATTCAAGGTCTGATCAATTTAAAACTGTTGCAAAGGTTGGGACAGGATTAACAGATGTTGAATGGAAAGATTTAAAAAAACGTTGCGAAATGTTAATGGTAAAAACTCAACCTAAAAATGTTGTTTGTGCCAAAGAACTTTTTCCTGATGTTTGGCTTGAGCCAGAAATCGTTTGCGAAATTTTATCAGAAGAGATAACTATTTCGCCGATGCATACAGCAGGTAAAACAGAAACACATTTAGGTTTTGGCTTGCGGTTTCCGCGTTTTGTGAAATATCGAGAAGATAAAACAGCGCAAGAAGCAACAACTCTTACTGAGCTCAAAGCTCTTTATGAGCAGCAAAAGGGATAAAGAAATTATAAAAAAAGGATAGCAATGAGGTATATAGTTTATTTATTTTTTATAGCATTAAGTCAGAAAGTACTATCTGTAGGTCAAAGTAATCCTGTAGTTGGTAATAATGCAACTACAATAAGTTCTCAAAAACAAAAACAATCTGGTACTGTCGCTAATTCAAAAGATTTGAAGGGTTTAAAGTCTTCGTCTAATAATCTTGCTTCAGGTTCAAAAAATAAAAAAAGAAAGAATCAGGATAGGATAAATCTTTTAATTTTTATGGATCCTGATTATCAAGATGCTATTGATATTTTATATGATCAAAATAATGCAAGAATATATGACGATTATTTACGCAGTATTTCTCGTAGTTTTATAAATTATTATTTGGCTAACATCAACACATTAGAAGTAGTAAAAAAGTAAGAGTATTTTATTAATCTATCAGGGCTTGAAAATTTTAGTGCTTTTACGGTAACAAGATAGGATTATAAATTATTTTTTGTTAAATAGAATTACATGAAGGTTTTTCCAAGGTAATATGAACACGCTATTTAATGAGTAGTATAGATTGTAATAAAAGGATAGTAAGAATGAAATCGATTATATATAACAATTTTTTAAAGCTTTTTTTTATTTTATATAGTTCGTTATGCTTTAGTTCTGGTTATCAGAAAGTTATTGATAAGTATACTCATGCTATGGAAACTTTGATCGATTTACATTCTAAAAAATTTCCTAATATTACCATTGAATTGAATGATTCGAGCTTGCCTTTTGTGGCATATAAAAAAGTTGTTACACCTTATGCAATGTATATTAAAGGTTGGGCAGGTATTGCGCGTAATGATTTTGCTCAGCGTGGTGATTATTTAAAGAGTCTTAGCAAGACACAGACGTTATTGCAGCAGTATTTATCAAAGATAGAAGGTATAGTGGCATTGTTTCCTGCAGACAATAAAGCTGGTTTAATAAAAACTTTTTATGAAATTATTGGTCCTGATACGGTAGATAGTATGTTTCATATTGTTAAAGCGCTTTCAGATCAGGCATCTACAAAAAACTATGATCTTAAGTCAGCTTTTATTGCATATCAGATTGCACATCAAATGTATCAGAAAGATATGAAAATTTTATCAGTTTCTCAAGGATCTGATTTTAGTAAAACTTTAGTTGATACTATGCAATCTTTGTATGCAAATGTGTTGATGCAATTACATAATAAATTAAGTATAGGTAGTCTAGGGTCTGATAAAATTGAAGATATTTATGAAAGAATAAAGACGTATAATCAATATTTAAGTCAAGTTTATGCTGATGTTGGAGATACTAAAAAATCAGCGATGTATGCAGATTTATCAAAAAAAGCTGCTGCATATAAGAAAAATTATAAAGCAGCTCAAAAAAAATATATAGAATTACAGAATTCACTTAAAACAATAGGTAAGGCTGTTAATTTAGATGTGAATAATCCTACAAAAATTATTAATGATTTGAATCAAGTCGATGTAATATTTGATACAGCTGTTTCTGATGCAAAGAATGCACAAATTTTATATAATAAAGCACAAGATAGTTTTGGTGCAGGGGAAGTTTCAAATATTTTGCTCCAGTTAAATATTAATTTATTGATATCTAATGCTCTTGATCAATTATGGCTTTTATTTTTGAATGATCAAAGTAGTAGTGATGATAAAAATGGCAATTCTTTATATACAGCGCCATCAATTGCGGCATTTATATCTCAGGGAAATCAAAGTTCTCAAGCTCCTGTGACGACTCAAGAAGTAGGACAAGCATTTGAAAATCTTGTTGCTTTGATTAGCCAAACTTCAAATTCAATAAGTGCTTTATCAAGCAATAAAAATCTTGCGGGATATTCTGTTAATCAGCTTATGCAAATTATTCAAGCAAATTTTTTACAACTTGAGCAAGCAGGTGAAAAAGTATTGAAAGATAATAATTATTTAGTTGTATCAATGGTATCTGTAGCTCAAGCTATTAAAATATTATTTTATGTTCAACAGCTTGCATCATCCTTAGCAAATCTTATGCAGGAAACTGATGCTGATCAAATTTCTATAGCCGCTGCATATGTATCTGAATATTCAAAACAGTTAGATACCATGTATGCTTCATTAAAATCAGAAGAATTACAAGAAATAAATGCATTAATTCCTTATTTGCCAGAGCAAGTGAGTTCTGGTGGTTTAACTAATTTAAAAAAACAATCATGGTTGAATTGGTCTGAGCAGATTATGCTTGCATCAGGTCTTGTTACCAGCACGAATCTTGCAACAGTAAAACAACAAAAAGTTGTAATAAAACATTTTCAAGTAGCAAAAAAATTAGTATCTGATACCGAATTATCAAATATGATGACGCAAGCTCATCAAAGTGCTCTTTCTAAAGATTTTGCAAAGGCATCAAAAGGTTATAATAATTTGTATCAATTATATTCGAATTTATATGCATCAAATCCAAGCAGTAGCCAATATCTTCAAAAAATGCAGCTTGTAAAAACATTCTATACTGCGACTTCACTTGCTTCTAACATTCAAGAGCAAGGGGCTTTGCAATCATGGCAAAATATACAAAATATTCCAAATCAATATAAAATAGCGCAGTATAAGTTTACGAATATAAGCATAAGTGATTTTGGTATGTCAGCATTACCAACATCGTTAATGTCGATTCCTGATGGAACTTCATATAGTTCTTTGACCAAGGAACAACAAGATGATGCTATAAAAATTTTAAAAGCATATATGGTTTCTCAAGTTATTAGTAGCCAAGGGTATACTTTTACCGATATTTTTAAAGATTATACGTTAACGCAGAATCCTAATGTTGATCCTAATGATCTTAAACAAATTCAAAAAATGGTACAGCAAGTAGAATCATCCAGTAATAATTTTGTAGGTTGTAGCATAGCTTCAATAATAGTTTCTGGTGGAAATACTATTCAGATGATGGTGTGTAATAATTTAGTCATTCCACAAGTAAAACCTTTATTCTCTTCTATGGCAACAGCTTTAACATTTTTTGCAAGCGCAGAGCTTTTAATTGCTCCATCTGCAAAAGCTATTCAGTTGGGAGGTGTATCATATACACCAGGAAATGATAAGCCGCTTGGCGATATAATGCTTGATATAATGGTACATACGTATCTTTCTGCTGGTTTAGCTCATTGGAATGATGCAACCAATTTTATGCAGACAATAGCAGCAACATTGCCAAAAGCAGAAGATACTACACAAGAATTACCTAAAGATTTTCAGTCTAGTTTAGCTAAATTAAATACATATATTACCTGTGCTCAAGCGATGCTTTTTGCAAAAGATCAGAGTGCATATGCATACAGTTTAAAATTAAATAATCAGGAATTGGCTACAAATGTAAGGAATGTCTTTTTTAGTACATATCAAACATTTATCGATTGGATGACTAATAAATGTTTAATTGGTAGTCCTTATCAAGATAGTTACCGTAATCTTATTAATACCATTAATAACACATATGTAGATTGGTCTACCTGGCTTGATCCGCAAAAGGATGTGGCGCAAATTAACAAAAATACTGCGGCTAGTATAGCGCTTATTCAAAAAGCAGGTGATGCATGTATAAACACATCTTATATTGAATCATTATATCCAGGCTATGAGCAACAGCATTATGCTGCGGCAGCAAGTTATTATCAATTAGCTCGTCATAAATATGAAAGTATTTCAGATACGGCTAATGCCTCAGCTATGGAAGTAAAAATCTTAGATGCTTATTTTAAGGGTATTAATCAATCTGTTGATATGTTTTTAAACTATGTCTTAGTTAAAGGCGTAACGTATACTCATGAAGAGACCAATAAGCCAGAGCAGATTAGTTTTGTACAAATGATGCAAGATAGTCAAGGCGGCTTTTCATCACTTGGTGAACAAAAAGCATACAATTCCGTTAAAAACTTACTCTTAAATGCAGGAAAGGCTCTTATTTTATTGATTAAGAAAGTTGCTCCAACTCAATCTGTTGCTATAAGTTCAAAACAACAAATTTTATCAAAGGCTCAATCTGAATTAAGTAATAATGTTATAACCTACCTGAGATCTAAAAATATTATGGATAGCAGTCATGTACAACCATTATATTTTAATGTAGGAGTAGCAAATCAGATCTATCAAACCAATATGGATGCTTATTTGAAATTTAAATCAAATTCTGCTGATTATGCTTCTTGGCTTAATGTTTTATATTCAGCACTGCAGGCAATTTATGCATTTAATTATTTAGGTGCAAAACAAGGTGAAACAGCAGACTTCATGCAGAAACAAATACAAGCATTTTTTACAGCAATTCAAGCATCTGCTGTTGCAACAGAAAATAATGCCGATGCATATGGTGAATAGGTTTCGATAACTCACTCCTATTTATTTTTTAACTGCGTTGGCTGTTTTATTAAATTTAATATTTTCCCTCGTTACCTGGCGGAAGGGATTTTCACTGCGGCGGCTATTTTTTGTTTTCAAAATCTCTTGCCGCTACCCGCAGAAGGGACCAAAGTATAAATTTTATATGCCGCCTCATGCCGGCGGTTTGGCACCAAAGTATCCTTGTCGATACTTTGGAATCAGACACATAAGGAAGTATCCTTATGTATCCTCTGACGCGCAAAACGGACACGTTTGCCTAGCGGCTAGAACGTGTCTGGATTCATTCTATTTCAGATTTTTTTCATCTAAAACTTCATTTTGTCAACATTACATTGATAATCAAACTACTCTTGTGACTAAGTGAAAAAAATCTGGAATGAATCAGACCACTTGCGCTAATAAGGTCATTTATCTTATAAATTTTTCATTTTTTAAAATTAAATGTTCTTCTTCCCTGTCATTATCGAACTTGATTCGATAATCCATCATACAAATAAAATGGATCCCCGCATCAAGTGCGAGGATGACAAGGCAAAAATTAATCAATTAATAGCTTCATCAGCGCGAGTGGTCTGATCTGTTTCCAATTTTTTCACATAACTTTCGGTCCATTGTGGAAAGAGGCATTACTTTTTTGGTTAAAGATTCAGATTCTCTTTGAAAAATGGATTCTTAGGAATCTATTTGATGTATTTAAAACAGATCCAGACATGTTCTAACGAGGCATGCAATGCCGTATGTGAACGTGGCCGTTTCGCGCGTTAGGGAGTTTTTCAAGAGGTCCTCCTCTTGAATGTGTGATTGTTAAGTATGCACAAACATACTTAACTGCATCGTCATCGGCATGAGGTGACAAAACTTAATTATTATTATGGTTGCTGGATTTCAGAAACGACTTGGTTTTCTTGTTTAATAGATTTTTCAGTGTCTTCAAAGTATTGATTTACCGCAAGATTGAATAATACATTACGCAAGAAACAGAAATCTTTTTTAATGTAAATATCTGGCAAAATAATATTTGGGCTACTGTCAACAATTGTTGCTCCCAATGGGATATACATAGTTTTTGGATTAGCGATAAAAATTAAAGTATTGAGTGGAATATTATTATCTTTAGGAAGATCTACTTTTTTTGTTTCATAATAACTAAGTTTGCTTGCTGCATCATGCTTGAGTTCCATGAGGTACATTTCAGCGGATTGCGTTGGATCAATTCGCCAGTTATGAACAGTGGAAGGTGCTATCATATAAGCAGGGATAATTTTTTCAGCAATTAAAATATTCATATTGGCGGTTTGTTGTCTTCGTGGAAAGGTAATTTGACCATCGGGTTTGCTTGTTGTGCTTCTACCAGCATAAAAGCAGACAATTCCAGGTAAAAAATTATCTTTAATATAATTACGTATTATTGATTTATGTAAATAATAAGGTTGTTTAATTTTTTTTGAATAGTTTGAAAGTTGTGCAGTATTCATATCTTTTTGTAATTCTTTAATTTCTGATTTTTTCAAATAAGGATACTTTTTTACAAATATTGTGATAATTGAATCGATACTGTAGAGGCCTAAGTTTATTGAGATAAAGATTATGTATAAGGTTTTTTTAAATATTTGTTTCATTTTTTTCTCCTTTTTAGGTAGTTTATCATGTAGGGTCTTAAAAATTCTATAGATTCAAAAGAAAAAGTATTTTTATATGATAAATTTGCAAAATTTTAATTTTTCGTCGCTTTCGTCTTGGGGTGATCTTGTTGCAGCCTATCAGATAGCAAGCAAAGAACAGCTACAGTTGCAGCAATATGCAATACGGTTACTTGAAGAAAATGAAAAATATAATCTTACAGCCATTACAGGTCTAGAAGAAGTTGTACAAGATCATTTTTATGATTCTTTAGCGCTTTTAAAGCTTGATGACTTGAAAAACAAACAGGTTATTGTTGATGTTGGTTCAGGAGGGGGATTTCCAGGTATTCCTTTGGCTATTATGTGTCCAGATAAAACCTTTAACTTAGTTGAAGTTAATTTGAAAAAAGTTAATTTTCTTAAAATGATAGCGCAAGAACTTGGGCTTGCAAATGTTATGGTTCATACCTATGATTGGAGAACTTTTTTACGAAAGTTTGAAGGTCCTGCAGACCTTTTTATTGCAAGAGCATCTCTTCCCGTTGATGAGTTACTTCGGATATTTAAACCTTCATCAAGATTTCAGCAAGCTATTTTTATATATTGGGCATCAAAAAAATGGGTACCAAATTTAAAAGAAAAAGAGTATCTTACTAGATGTAATTCTTATATGGTTGGACAAAAAGAGCGTCAATTGTGTATTTTTTCGATCGAAAATAAATCATTATAACGTTTATGGGTTTAGAAAAATATATTTTTTTATTTATTGCAACATTAGGCGCAAATGTTATTGATATAAAAATACAAAAAAATTTACTTAGAATTAAGAACAATTTCATTTATTCCAATGTATCTTCAGCATTTGAATATAATAATCAAATGGGCTTTATGTATAAATATGAAGAATATAAGAAAACATATAATAAAAAAAATGAAAATTAAATTTGTAAACCAAGGGGTCTTTATATGAAATTAAATAATACAACAAGTTTTTTCTCATGGTTTCATATTCAAGATGGTTTACCATATCAGCGGATTTTAAAGTATTTTTTCCCAGAATGGATAACAGCTCTTATAGTATACTTTTTACCTTATTTTATTGATTGTTTATTTATTTGTAACTTAAAATCAACAAGTACGTATGCAGTATCAGGAATATGCGATAATTTTCTGACTATGTTTTTAAAAGCAGCTGAAGGGCTTCCTATAGGAATTGTTATCATTGCAGGATATTTTAATGGTCGTGATGAATTTCAAAAAGCAGGACAAGCATTTGTTGATGCATTTTGGTTAGTAATTGCCATAGGAGCTACTCTTTCTGCTGGATTATACCTTTCTGTACAGTTCGTGTGTGGATTTAATAATTTTTCACCAGAGATGATTGCGCAGGGTATTCCTTATTTGCAAATTAAGTCTCTAGCGATATTTTTTATGTTTGTTTATTTTTCATTGGTTGGATTTTTACGCGCTATTAAAAATACTTTTGTACCAATGATAGTATTTATTTTGGGTAGCATCGTTTTTGTTACTGTTGATTATATATTAATTTTTGGAAAATTAGGATTTCCTGAAATGGGGCTGATGGGATCTGCGACAGCAGCATTGAGTCAATATTTTTCTATGTGTGTCATCATGTTTATGTATTTACTTTTTTCAAAAAACAATAAAATTTATGAAATTTCATTATTTAATCATAGTTTTTCATGGAATCGTAGCAAAAATATTTTACTTACATCTCTTCCTGTTGTGATTGATAAAGTTTCAATAGCATTTGCATATGCATGGCTAGGGTCTTGTATGTCGCACTTAGGAGCTCAGGCAGGAGCAGCATTTTCATGTATTAAGATGATGGAGCGTTTTGCATTTTTACCAGCGATAGCATGTGCTCATATAGTAACGTTTTTAGTTAGTAATGATTTAGGTCGCGGTGACTGGAATAGTATTTATGGAAACATTAAAAGAATTATTATGATATCAGCTGTTTTTGTAGGAACTATTTTAATTATTGGCTCACTTTGGCCAATGTGGTTTGTAAGTTTTTTTGATAAAAATGGTGATTTTGGTTCTATGGTTGGAATAATATTCCCTGCGCTAAGTGTACTTATCATGATAGATTTGTTACAATTGGTTTTGTCTGCTTCTTTACGAGGAGTGGGTGATGTAAACACTGTTATGATAACACGAGTATCTGTTATTGGTTTGTTTTTTATACCAGCTACCTATGTGATTTCGTATATGACTTTTTCACATATGGTTTATAAAATGCTTGTTACTTATGCAGCATTTTTATTTGGTAATGGATTAATGACTCTTGTTTATGTCTATCGGTTACGTCAAAATCATTGGAAGAAGCAATCATAAAAGGTTTAATTATGGCAAAAGTAACAAAAGAAGAAATTAAAAAAATAGCAGAAATGACACGTGTTTCGATTGAAGATCATGAATTGGATAGTATTCTTACACAATTTAATGATGTTTTGACCTATGCAGAACGTGTTGTCGAGATTGCAAAATCAGTTGAAATAAAAGGTAATAAAAATATTAATTCTTTGCGTCAAGATATTGTAATTCCAACAGATAGTCGTGCAATTTTAGCACAGGCTCCGCAGCAAGAAGATAACTATTTTGTGGTACCTAAATTCGTAGATAATGATTCAAAATAAGGAAACTTTTATGCATGATCTTTCTTTTGCAACTATTAAAGATATAAAACAAGGTCTTGAATCTAAAAAATATTCACATCAAGAAGTTTTGAAATATTTTTTACAACAGTTTGCCTTACATGATCCAAAAATTAAGTCAGCTTTAGAAATTTTTGATGAAAAATCGATTTTAGAAAAATATCAACCAAGCGGAATACTGGCAGGTATTCCAGGATTGATTAAAGATAATATTTGCCAAAAAGATCGCATTGCATCTTGTGCTTCTAAAATGCTTGCAAATTATCGTGCAACGTATGATGCAACTGCTATTGATCGTTTAAAAAATGAAGGCGCATTGCTTGTTGGTCGTGCTAATTTAGATGAATTTGCAATGGGAAGTTCTACTGAAACATCTGCATTTTTTAAAACTACAAATCCTTGGAATACCAATTGTGTTCCTGGTGGATCAAGTGGTGGATCTATTGCTGCAGTTGCTGCGGGAATGATACCTTGGGCGCTTGGTAGTGAAACTGGTGGATCAGTTCGTCATCCAGCTGCATTTTGTGGTGTTGTTGGATTAAAACCGACGTATGGATCAGTTTCTCGTTATGGTCTTATAGCATATGCTTCATCATTAGATCAGATTGGTGTTACTGCTCGTACGGTCTATGATACGGCATTAGTGCAATCTGTTATTGCGGGTCATGATGCAAAAGATGCATCTTCTTTGGTACAGCTTAAAAAAACAGATTATACAAAAAATTTAACAGGAAAAATTCCTGCTGGACTTCGCATTGGTCTTGTTACGAATGCAATTGATAATCAAGCTTTAGATTCAGAAGTTCGTGAGTTGACGATGCAGGCAATTAAAACACTTGAAGCAGCTGGAGCAAAAGTTATTCCTCTTGCTCTTTCTACTATGGATTATGGTGCTGCAACTTATTTTATTATCAGCCGCGCAGAAGCAGCTTCTAACTTATCTCGTTTTGATGGTGTTCGTTATGGATACAGAGATAAAAATGCAAAAACTTTATCTGAATTATATACCAAAAGCAGAACTGAAGGCTTTGGAAAAGAAGTTAAAGTTCGAATGATGATTGGAAATTATGTGCTTTCAGCAGGATTTGCCGATAAGTATTATCATAATGCGCAAAAAGTACAGGCATTGATTCGACAAGATTATCAAAATGCATTTAAAGAATGTGATGTTATAATTATGCCTTCTCAAGCTTGTCCTGCATTTGAATTTGGTAAGTTTGATAATAATAAATTACAGATGGATTTACAGGATTATTTCTTATGTACTGCAAACTTGGCAGGAATTCCTGCAATGTCAGTTCCTTGTGGATTTACGAAAAGTAATTTGCCTGTTGGGTTTCAGATTATTGGACCACATTTATCAGAAGAGTTATTATTTCAAGTTGGACATGCGTATCAGCAGATGACTGATTGGCATATGAAATATCCGACATTGTAAAATATATTAGATTAAAAAAGATAAAAAATAGGGCTCAAGTTTTGAGCCCTATTTTATTGCGTATCAATTACCAAGAAAATGCTTTACGAGGAGTGATACGTTTCATAGGACGAAGCACTAAACCTTTTTTAGTTTTAGCAGCTGCTTTTTTAGCAACTTTACGCTTCGGGGCTGCTTTTTTAGCAGCTTTACGTTTAGGAGCTGCTTTTTTAGCAACTTTACGTTTTGGGCTAGCTTTTTTAACTGCTTTGCGTTTGCTTTTTGCTTTTTTAGCAACTTTACGCTTAGGAGCAGCTTTTTTTACTGTTCTGCGTTTAACAGAAGCACGTTTTGAAACTTTTTTTACCATGGTTTCTCCTTTTTTTTTATTAAGAGAGAGTTTTTCAATACATTTATAAGATATAAAAAAAAAAATTATAAAAGCAATAGTTGAGATAGTAATTTTTAGTATTTTTATTAACCTACTATGGTTTTCACATTGTAAAATTATCAATAATTTGTATAATGATTTAAATATTTTCTTTGTATTTTTAAATAATCAATTCTATAAAATTTTATTAACAAAAGGTATGTTTGTTATGGCAGTAAAAATACAATCAATTTTTTTTTCTACAGCAATAATTTTTTTAGGGTATAATTTTTTACATGCCGATAAAGAAAGCCCTTTAGATCAAGAGAATCTTACTCTTGTTCAAGCACATTTAAGAGATAATCTAACAATAATGACAGCTGAAAATAAAGAGAATGAATCTGCTATAGAATCTACAGATGAAAAAGTATTTTTAGAGCAATCATCCAGCATACAAGAAAAAAATAATTTTCAACTGTTTGATGCTGTAAAAAAACAATTAGAAGATTTATCAGATTTAAATTATAAGCATCCAAAAATAGTCACAAACTTCTCTAATCATTTTATTTCAAATGTGCTTGATTGTGGAAAACAAGGTATCAGTCAATTATCTCAATCATCAAAAAAGGCTTTAGTAAATGCGCTTACGTTATCTGTTGATGACACATTAGAATGTGATAAGGTTGGAGGAATTTGTGCAATTACTGTGGCAGCTATAGCATCATCTTGCACAAGAAAGTCTTCATTTGAAGAAAGACCAATGCATGTTGCTCAAGAAGAAGCAAATGCTAATATTACAAAAAGAAAAAAGAGTTTTGTTAAGGCTAGAATGCAAACCTTACGTAAAAATTTTTCTATTGGATCAAAAAGAGTAGCATTACCCTTATTTTTTGGCTGGACAACCTATAAGTTGGTTTCAACCAATGCAGAAGTTAAAACATCACTTTGTAATGGAGCAGCTTTTTTGAGAGATAAAATTCAAGCTGATGATGCAAACAATCAATAGATCATTTTTTGGAAACTTATAGAAGTATCGTTAAGGTATTTTTATAAAATATAAAAAATTGTAGAATCTTTAGCTTTTAATTCGTTCTGGTTTTCAACGATATAGTGAGCACCTTAAGTTCGATGGAAACAAGAGAGAAATCGGTATTTTCTAATGATTTTTGTTGGAACTTGATTTAAGCATCTAGCAAATAAAGCGATTTGATTTTAGGCTTCTTAAAAAATTTAATACATAGCATTATAGTAGCATGCTTTTTATTAACAAATCCTTTTTGCAACTTATTTGTAGTTATGGTATTTTTATTAATATATTTAACTATTTTGGTCTATTACCCATATGAATTTTTTTCAAGAAGATTTAATTATTAAAAATTTACGATTTCCTCGGTTTATCGGAGCGCCTCTTGATGGAATTACGGATTCTCCGTTCAGAAAGCTGGTCAGAGACTTTTCCTCTAGAGAGCTTTTGTATACTGAAATGCGCCATGTTAGGTCAGTTATTACACCAAAAGGTGGTGCACTTGCACTTGATTTTGCACAATTTGAACGCCCATTAAATTTTCAATTTGCTGCAAATAGTGTTGAAGCTGTAGAGGCAGCATGCGCTCGTGTTTTGGCGGTAGGTGTAGATGCTATTGACCTGAACATTGGATGTCCAGCACGCAATGTTGTTTCTTCAGGAGGAGGTTCAGCATTGATGTCAGATCCACAGCGTTTAGAAAAAATTTTAAAAGAGTTTCGAAAATCAATACCTGATAATATTCCATTTACGCTTAAAATGAGAGCGGGATTTAAATGTGTAAACGCTATTGATATTGCTAAGTTAGCACAAGATTGCGGTGTTGATGCACTTACAATTCACCCACGCTTACAGACACAGATGTTTGCGGGTCAGCCAAATTATGCTATCGCAGCGCAAGTTAAGCAAGCAGTTCAAATTCCAGTATTTTTTTCAGGAAATGTTGTTAATTTTAAAACCGCAAAAATGACATATGAACAAACAGGGGTTGACGGATTTTTAATAGGGCGTGGTATGTGGGCAAAGCCTTGGAAGCTTGAAGAGATGAGAGCTCACAGTTTAGGTCAAGAATACATTGTAGATGGTTCGATGATTTTAAAAGTTGCTTTACGACACTTAGAACTTATGATAGCACAATATGGTATACATGGACTTTTTCGATTTCGAAAAAATTTACCATTTTATATAAAAGGTCATCCTAGTGCAAGTGAGCTTAGACAAAGATTAGTTAGATCAGATAGTCAGGAAGATATACAAAAAGGGCTTATGGAATTTTTGGGGTAGTATATGGTTTTGAGGCAAGAGATACGTTTTTGGCTCCTGAGAGTTTTTTATATTAGTTTTTTTTTCTTTATAGTGCATAGATTTTTTTTTGCATCATCAGGGATGATTGAGCAGGTCGCTTCATATGTCATGTATCCTTTTTTAAAAGTTCAGAGAAGAATATCTCAATCGATTCAACATCAGACAGAATATAAAAAAATGGTGGATCAATTACACGAACAGATTAATGTTCTGATCATTACCCAAGATATTTTAAAGCAACGTATAGCACAACTTGAAGCACAAAATATATTTAAAGAGCAAACGCGTGAACTTATAGAGTTTAGTGAGCGATATGATTTAACCAAGATGAGTCTTTCTCGCGTGTTGTTACAATATAATTGTCCGCAAGAAGATGTTTTATTTATTGATGGTGGAAAAAATAGAAATTATCAAAAAGATGACATTGTTGTGTATAAAAATGCACTGGTAGGTCGAATTATTGAAGTCTATCCATGGTATAGCAAGGTCGCATTAATTACTGACCAACGTTGTAAAATTTCTTGTGTTATTGGTGCAGATGCTCATGGTATTTCATGTGGTAAAAATAATAATATTTTAGAGTTGAATTTTATACCGCATTATAAATCAATTTCTGTTGGAGATTTAGTTATTTCAAGTGGTAATGGACTTGTTTTTCCTCAAGGATTTGTCGTTGGAGTGGTTGAGTCAATAACAACTGATTTAGTTTCACATTATATAAAACTTCAAACATATTTTGACTATTCAAAAGTAGAATATGTACATGTGATAATTAAGCATGAAACACCTTTACAAGAGTAAAGAAATTTTATGAAAAAAAGTTGTAGTTTTGTAATAATATTATTTTACAGCGTAGCTGTACAATCAAGTGAAAATGGCCCTATAAAGGATGCTGCTTATTTTGGAATAACGCCAACTAATGATTCTCAATTTTTTTCCAAAGCTTGTAAGTTAACAATAGAAAGAGATCAAGCTTATAGACGACTTATGATGTTTTATCAGCGCTATCAAAAATTAAAAGATTTAAGAAAAGAATAAAATAAAAACACCCCAATTGCTTGGGGTGTTTTTATTTTTAAAATGAAATTTGGTATTTCGCTAAGAAATTTTGACTTGCTTTCCAAAATGAAGCTTCTAATTTATTTTGCATCTCATCATCATCTTCTTCATCTCGCTCAGGATACAGTAGTTTTTCCAATTTAGATGGCGCTGCTATTTTAATAAGATCAATTTCTCTGTCTTCATGCAAGATATGTTTTTTGATGTAGTTTAGTGCTGTAGATTGATTTCCTATTTCATCAATTAAATTGAGCTTTAATGCTTCTGTTCCTGTGAATATTTTTCCATCTGCCCAGATGTTTTTTTCATTGATATTTAAATGACGATGTTTGCTAATATCTGCTGCAAAGTGTTCATATGAACTATCAGTCACAGCTTGAAGCATTTTTTCTTGATCTTGTGACATTGGAACAAAAGGATCGGTAGCATTTTTATGTGATCCTGAAGAAATTGAATGAGTTTTAACATCATATTTTTCAAAAAGTTCTTTAAATTTAAATTGAGTGCTGATTTTTGCTCCAATACTTCCGATCAAAGCACTATGAGGTGCTACGATATAATCAGTAACAGCAGCAATCATATAAGCTCCAGAAGCACATATGTTTTCAGCATATGAAACGATAGGTTTAGGATATTCCTTTTTAAGAGCACGAATTTCTTGGCTGATAGCCTCGGATGAACCAGCTGCTCCTCCTGGGCTATCAAATTTTATTAAAATAGCTTTAATTTCAGAGTCTTTGAAAAATTTTTTAAGCTGTTTATTCCAGGTAGCTGAACTGGTAATAGTTGAATTTATGACAACAAGACCAACCTTGTTTTTAGGTTCAACTGTTTCAAAGACTTTTCGTGAAATTTTGTTGATAATGGGTGGAGCTATTTGTATTAAAAGTAGCACCCAGAAGGCATTTTTGATGATTTCTGAAAATTTTGACATAGGTTACCTTTTACTAGTGTTTTTAGATCCCAGATCTGGTCTGGGATGACACAAAGTGTCACTTTTTATGATTTATTCGTAGTATAACAAGTTTTAATTTTCTTGGGGAGTTAAAAAAATAATAAAAATTTTGTAAATCTTTTTGACTTTAATGCGTGTATCCGATACACTTTCATATGTCTATTATTTTTATTAAATCTTGAAATTTTGGGCGGTTAGCTCAGTTGGTAGAGCATCAGTCTTACAAACTGGGGGTCACTGGTTCGAATCCAGTATCGCCCACCATTATTTAATGGTATCCCAAAATTACTGTTCCTTGGTAGCTCAGTTGGTAGAGCAAACGACTGTTAATCGTTAGGTCACTGGTTCGAGTCCAGTCCAAGGAGCCAGTTTAGTGGAGCTGTAGCTCAGTTTGGTTAGAGCGTTCGCCTGTCACGCGAAAGGTCGCGAGTTCGAGTCTCGTCAGCTCCGCCATTCATTTGCACAGCAAATGAATGGCAGGCCACTTCTTTTAAATGACTTTTTTAGTATGCGCCTTTGGCGCGGAATAATTTAAGTCGTAATTTGAAAATAAAGTTAAAAAAATTTTACTATTCAATTTGTAGTGATTTTGAATAGTATCAAAGAAAGATCCACTTGAGTGCTTCGGCATTTAGGTGGATCTTTTATTATTTAGGCCCAACGGGCCATAGTAAAAAAAGTCCTTAAAATATCATGCCTGCTATTGATCTAGGATGAATAGATACTTCGGTATCTCGGCGGATTTTGATTTTAACTAAAAAGTTGATTTTTGTTTATATTGATTATGACTAAATTTGGAATATATGTTATATTTGAAATAAGTATTTCAAATCTTTTTTAGAGTTATTTTATGTTTAAATTATTAAAACTTTTCGCAAAATTATCAAAACCATAAGTACGTCACTTTTTTAAGTGGATTTTTTAAATGGCTCTTGTTATTTAAACAAGAGATATATTTTTTGATAATTTTATAAGGTTTTAATATGAAACAAAATATAAATTCAGTATTGCCTGAAATATGGCTTATGGTGCTTATTATAGCATTACCACAACTTTCAGAGACAGTTTATAGTCCATCTTTACCTGATATTGCAAGATCTTTAATGACCTCGCATGCTTTGGTTGAATATACCTTAACAATTTTTTTATTTGGGTTAGCTTTAGGTACTCTTTTTTGGGGAAAGTTATCTGATAAATATGGTCGAAAACCAGCTCTTTTATCAGGACTTATTTTATACAGCATAGGATGTATAGGTTGTTATTTTTCTACTACTATTTTTGGGTTGATGATCAGCAGATTTGTTCAAGCTTTTGGAGGAAGCACCGGTTCTGTTTTGGGACAGGTTATTTGTCGTGATGCTTTCCATGGGGCAGAGCGTGGTAAAGTTTTTTCAATTATAGGATCTAGTCTTGCTCTTGCACCTGCTTTAGGGCCCGTTATTGGAGGAACTATTGCACAGAGCGTTGGATGGTCTGCAATATTTTTATTTCTTACATTTGTGAGTTTTGCAACATTGTTTTTAGTTTATTATAGACTTCCTGAAACTTATACCCCGACTAATTTTTCTTTATCTCTTATTAAAAATACAGCAATAAGTATGTTGTTTGATTCTAAAGTTTTAGGATTTGGTCTTTTAGTTGGACTGTGCAATGGGATAAGCTTTAGCTATTTTGCAGAGGGATCATTTTGTCTTATTAATGTTTTAGGACTTAGCCCAAGTATGTATGGAGCAACGTTTGTTATCCTTTCTATGGCAACGATGCTTGGTGGTTATCTATCTAAAAAAATGAATGAACAAAATGTCGCAGTTTGGGATATTACGAGTCGTGGAGCTTTATTGATTCTTTATGGTGCAATGCAGTATGTTTTTGGCATGATGTTTTTGAGCTTTATGAATATGGGTTTAGGATTATTTATAGTATTAATTCTTACCAGTATGGCATGCATAATGGCAGGAATTGGTCTTATGATTCCTAATGTTTTAGCTATAGCTTTAAAAGATTATCAAGCTGTCTTGGGAACAGCCTCTTCATTGTTTGGATTTTACTATTATTGCTTAATTTCACTGCTGACATTAATTATGGGATTATTGCATAATCATACATTATGGCCGATGCCAATATATTTTTTATGTATGGCAATAATGGTCCATCTTGTCGTTAAATATTTAAGAAGAATGGATACGTTATCAGCATAAATAGACAGAATCAATTTTTAAAACATAAATTTTACTTAGGAATAACATGAATAAATTTTTAAACGTATTCTTTGGTGCGTCTTTGTTTATGCTTGGTATGATATCGATGTATCTTTTTAATAAAAAATATAATCAATTAGCACCTTCAGATCGTTTAATAGCACTTGCTGATGGTTTTTTAATATCAAGAGCCTTGTATGTCGTTGCTGAACTCAATATTGCAGATGAATTACGTGATGGAGAAAAAACAGCAGAGACTCTAGCTGCAAAGCTTAATATAAATACAGATGCTATTTTTAGATTATTACGTATGCTTTCGGCTCATGGCGTATTTTTCCAAAATAAAAATGGTTCATTTGCTTTAAATGATATAGCACAATTGCTCACGACAACTCATCCACAATCTATGCATGGTTTTTTATTGCATGAAGATGATGCTCGTTGGCAAGCATATGGCAAAATGATGTATACGATTCAAACTGGGAATCCAACATTTAATCATCTTTTTGGTGAAGGATATTTTGACTATATAGCTCATGATAAAAAGCGATCCAAGCAATTTGATCAAGGTATGGCAACGCTTTCTGAAGCAGAAAACAAACAGATTGCAACTTTGTTTGATTGTAGAAATTTTTCTAATATTGTTGATGTTGGTGGTGGCATAGGTGGACTGCTTGCTGCAATTTTGCATAAAAATATAAATGCGCATGGAGTTCTTTATGAGCTACCTCATTTGGAAAATATGGCTCAAAAATATTTTACACAGCAAAATCTTCATGGGCGTGCAAAAGTGTTTACGGGAAGCTTTTTAGACGCTATTGTGCCTGGAGGTGATCTTTATATTTTTAAGCGCATTTTACATGATTGGAATGATGATGTATGCGTTAAAATTTTACAAAATTGTCAGGCCGTAATGAGCGATAGTGCGCGAATAGTTATTTTTGATTGCGTTGTGCCTGAAGGTCCATCATATGATATTAGTAAGGACATTGATATTATTATGATGGTGATTTTTGGTGGTAAAGAACGTACTAAAAAAGATTTTGAACAATTGTTTGCTCGTGCAGGTTTAAAGGTCGATAAGATTTCACCTATGCCCGGTACTATGCTTTCTATAATTGAGGGGCGTAGATTGTAATTATGATCTTAAGGTGATAATGCTTTTCCTTTAGGTCATTAATAGTTTTCCATCGAAAAGTTCGACTGTGTTCGGCGTAGTAAATGAACGTAGTGAAATACGAAGCCTGGATGGCGCGGAATATTTAGTTGCAACGCAACATACTAAAAATAGTCCTTTGAAAAAATTTGCCCGTCATTCATGGTAATGAATGATAGTGATTTTGAATAGTATCAAAGAAAGATCCACTTGAGTGCTTCGGCATTTAGGTGGATTTTTTAGTTTCAAATGTTCCATTCCTGTGTAATATCATAAAAATATGGCTTTTTAAGAGAAAACTTGTTATTCATCATGCATAGCATATGAATAAGGAGTAATTATGGACATCAAAAAATACATCAATTTATTTTTAATTCTTTCTTTTTTCAAAATTATAAATCCCCATGGTTTCGGTGAAAACACTATTGTTCAAGATGCTTCAGGCAGTTTTTGGCAAATAGAACATATACTCGAATATATTTTTACTGGGCAAAAATTATATGTGTTTAGTTATGATGAGTTTAGAAATAATTTTATTTCTAAAAAAATAAACACAGTAGGCTTTTGCGAATCAGAATATCATTCCCGTTTATTTTTTAATCATGATACAAATCCGTTAAAATGTACTCCTTTACAATTATTTTATCGAACGAAAGATCAATCATGGGTTGCTGCATTTAAACTGAAACCAGGGGATAAGTTATTATGTGCAGATAATAAAAAAGTTGAAGTTACAGGTGTTGAGTTAATTCATGAAAAGTTGAAAGTTTACACGCTAGAAATTAAAGGTACGCACACATTTTTAGTTACTCGTCATAACATAGTTGCACATAATATGTTACTACCTTGTGGTGCTATTGCTGGTTTGACTATTCCCTTAGATATTGGTTGTGGAGCATCGATTGGTACTATATTTGGCCCGGTAGGGATTTGTGCTGGTGTGGTTGTTGGAGGGGTAATTGGTTGTATAGTAAATGCATGTATTAAAGATCGTGTTGTAGAGTATGGCTTATCTTTTAAATCAAAGGAAGTAGCTTCATTTATTGAAAGTAACAAGAAAGAATCTGATAATAATCATGGTGCACAGGCTCCTGGAAAACCTACTGAAAATGATGGATTTATTCCTAAGAAAAATTGGGATGGTAAAAAGGTTAAACATCCTAAAACTGGACAAGTTGGATGGCCTGATGAAAGAGGAGATGTATGGGTGCCTACAGGAGTAGGTCCTTTAGCGCATCGAGGTCCACATTGGGATGTTATAGATAAAAAAGGCAAACATAGAAATGTTTTACCTGGTGGTAAAATTTGTTAAAAGGATTCCTCATGAAAGAAGTTAAATTGATATGCAAATCTGTCTGGTTTTATTCGCAACTTGATGAAAAATACTTTTTTGAATGGTTAAAAAATATTAAAGTCATTATTCGTTATGATGGTATAGGTGATGAACTTTACTTATATTGTAAAAGTTCGGTTATATCAGATCAAGATTTACGAGATATTTTAGGATTATTTTATAGATATAAAATTGATATGAAACAATTAGCTGTTTTTTTAAATAATAAAAATAAAAAATGGTTTTTTGGTAGCCCTAAGGGATATTGGCATAGAAGAGTTTTTGGAGTAACGAAGAAAAATAAAAAAATAGCAGTCAAATGAAATGAAAACGAAAGAAAATATTTTAACTTGTAAGAGCCCTCGTTTTTTTTGCTATAAAGACGAAGAAGCATTTTTTGAATGGATAAAAAAATTAAAGTGATCACCCCTGTTTCAGGCAAAGGAAGAGGGTTATATATTCACCTTGCAGAAGAAACTCTGAATGATCAAGATCTTGATGATGTTATAGGTCTTTTTTATAGATATAAAATTGATATGCAAGAAGTATCTCGCTTTTTGACAGATGAAAATAAAGAATGGTTTTATGATAATAAAAAAGCTTTTTGGCATAAAAAAGTTTTTAAAAAGTGATTTTTTGAGCGATTGAATTCCACCTAAAAGTTTGACCGTGTCCGCCATAGCTTTAGCGACGGCTGGAAGTACGCCCAATGGATTTTAAATAAATAAAAATCTATTTGGTGCCGCCATTTATTTGTAGAGCAAATGAATGGCAGGCCATATCTTTTAAATGATATTTTTGTTATTATGTCGCTTTGCGACGAAATAATTAATTTGAAATAAAAAATTTTACTATTCAATTGGATTCTTTTTTTAAAGAATTTATTTGTAGTGATTTTGAATAGTATCAAAGAAAGATCCACTTGAGTGCTTCGGCATTTAGGTGGATTTTTTAGTTTCAAATGTTCCATTCCAGTGTAATATCATAAAAATATGGCTTTTTGTAGAGTATGGATTATCTTTTAAGCCTAAAGAAATTTCAGAATTTGAAAAAAATAATAATTTATATCATTTTGCAAAATCGGTAGAAGATATTTTGAAAGATACTATACCTGGTAGAGAAACGAAGGGTAAGGCAAAGCAATATATAAAAATAGGTGGTTATCCTGCAGCTGTTAAAGATTTTGAAAATCTAGGGCCTGCTGATATACAAAAAATGAAAGACAAAGAAGGTTGGGTAGGTATATTGCCTGATGGACGTACAATAATTGTAAGAGAACAAAGTAAAGAGGGGAGACCTACGCTTGAAATTCAGCAACCAGGAAATAAAGGTAAGGTTATAAAAATAAGATATGATGAAAAATAAAAATTACAGGAAATGAGATGGAAGAGTGGAAACGTTGGGAACCAGTTAAAGATATATCAGGAAGATATTATATTGATTTTTTTGGAATGGTCGGAGAAGAATGGGATTTTGTAATTAAATTATCTAATAGTGATAAAACAAAACAAATAGAAATCCGATTTGAAGGCCTTGTTACTTCATATAGATATACGAATGAAAGTTATTGTTTTGGTGTATTTGGAGAGCTTTCTAAAAAATATGGAGATGCTTTTTATAATAATTGGAGTTTTTTTAAAATAAATAACTCTGATTATGTAAAATGGATTATAGAAAAATCTTATGACTCAGGGTTTATACATTTTTGTATTGTTGGTGGAGATGAGATGCTTGATATAATTGCAACTTATGAACCAAAAATACAAATTGTGAATTAGAAGGAGCTTTATGATTATTAATATTTTAGGTAAATAAGCTTTAAATATGTTGTTATTGTTGTTAGGTATGGATTTTAGTAAGGTTGTAATATGAAAATGGTTCTCTAAATTATATGATAAGTATTTTAAAATAATAGCATTTAGATAATCAAATGTATGAGCATCTCAAGAATTTTTGAATGGCAATTTAAATGATTTACGTAATTTAATATTTCCAGTAGACAAAAAAGAAACAAGTAAAATGATTGATAGTTCATTATTGAAATTATTTAAAAGAGAGCATATTAAGCCTTTATTATTTGCTTTAGTTGATAAAGAATTTCAAAAGGATATAGCACTTGAACATATACAACAAATGGGGTTAACAAAAAAAAGATATAGCGGCTATTAAAATACAATCAGCGTTTAGAGATTATAGTAATTGTAAATCAATAAAAATAAAAAAAGATAATTTTAATAAAAAGTAAAAATGATTGGTAAAAATTATTTTTACTTTTTTGTAACTAATCCATCTAAAAGTTCGACAGTGTAGTGCGAAGGCTTGGTCAAGACGTATCGTGTCCGTCATAACTGTAAGCTATGGATCGAAGTATGCTTATTTATGGTAACAGAATTATTGATACATTGATTTTTTTTAAAAAAAAGATAATAATAAAGATTATGACAATTAAAAAAAATCATTTAAAATCAAATTCTCAGATTGCTTTTACATTTGTAAATAGCTTCTTTTTTAACTATGCGCTGCTCAGCGCAAAATTTTTATTTATCGATTAATTCGACACAAAAAACTTATCTTTGTCATCAATTTAATTAAAATAAAAGATTCTTTATGAAATTAATATTACAATGGCCCCTTAAGGACCATAAGAATAATGTTAAAATAGCACGATTTTTTATGCTTTGCATAATATTGTCCATAAGGTCACTACAAGTTGTTTGTAGGGTACCACCTTTAACATTAATGAAAACTACACATTCCAAGGCTTTAGAGACTATTGACAGTTGCAGAAAAAGATCAATGAAGACTGGTATTATAGGCGGTCTTGGACCAGATACTACTGTGGAATTTTATAAAAAAATTATTTCAACATATCAAAAAAAATCTTGCAATGAAAGACCAAGTATTTTGATTGCAAGTGTATCGATACCATATGCTGTTGAACAAAATTTTATTTTAAAAAATCAAGGTGTAGATCATTATAAACCTTTCCTTGCTGATGCGGCAATGTCGTTAGAAAAAGCAGGAGCTGATTTTTTAGTCATGCCATGTAATTCTTTGCATGTTTTAATCGATGATATTCGAAAGGCAGTTAAAATTTCTGTTGTAAGTATTATTGATGAAACAGTACAATTTTTGAAAAATAATAACTTTTCTAAAGTTGCTCTTATTTCAACTTTGGCAACTATCAAAAATAGGTTATATGAAAAAGCATTTGATTCAAATGATATTGTTTATTTAAAACCTAAGCAGGAAGAGCAAATTCAAATAGGAAGTATCATTTCTAATCTTGTACAAGGAAAAATAGTTGAAGAAGATTGTACAAAATTAGAAAAAATTATTCATAATTTTGAAGGACAAGTTGATTGTGTGGTATTAGCTTGTACAGATTTGCAATTATTACAGCCAAAGCATCCTAATTTAAAAATATTAGATACTATGCATATATTGGCAGATGCTGTAGTTACAAAATTAAAGAAAGAAGAGCATCAAGTTTAATCTATATAGAAAGCATTGCAATCATATATGGTTTACCCCATCCAAAGATTAAGTCGCTTCTGTTATTTAATTTATGGGTTATAGATCTTGTAATTAAATAACAAAAATTTAAAAGAAGAGGTGCTTTAAATACTATTAAAGCACCTCTTCTTTTAATAAATCTGAGTCTGATTACATTTGTTTTTTATGACGAGGCTTGCAACACTTTTTAGCTTTTTTTTCTTGTGCTTTTGCTTTTCTTTCATAATGAGCTGCTTTGCGTTTATCGTGTTCTGCTCTCCAGGTGTGACCATGTTTTTCTTCTACAGCAGCTTTTTTTCTTTCTGCTTCTGCCATTCGTTGATCATGAGCAGCTTGACGTTCATGGTAGTTAGAACCATCATGTTCTTCTGTTTCTCTTGCTCGTTTTTCTTCTTCCATTCTTTGATGAGAAGCTTCTTTACGCTCATGATGTCTTGCGTGCCATGAGCCATGATGTTTATGATGTTGAGATGATTCTTTTTGAATATCTTTTGCTTGAAATGGTTTAGAAATAAAAATTAAAGCGGTAAAAAGAAATATTTTTTTTGAAAACATAGGATCCTTTTTTAAAAAGTTACATATAATAAGACCTTTTAAGGGTATTACCATAAATATTTTTTAAATTGCTATATAATTTATTAAAAATGGTACATTCAGCTTTTTTATGTAAGAATACAACGTGAAAATTATTTAAAAGAGATGCTTTAATCTATACTTTTATTTACTTATGCCAATAACTCCACAACCAATTCTTTTTCCTGAGTTACCAGTTGGTTGACTGTGTAAATCATCAGCATCTGCATGTACGATAATCGATCTTCCTATGACTGAATGAGGGCCAGATAATGTTATATGATAATTTATTTCATCATAGATAGCATTACCGTGTTCATCAGCTACAACATTTCCTAGGTCGCCGATATGTACATTTCTATCAGTTGGAGATCCATGAGGTGCATTAGTAGGGTTAAAATGATCGCCAGCGCAAGTTCCGTTATCGCCGCTACAATCACCGTATTTGTGAATATGAAATCCGTGTTTTCCTGGAGTTAGGCCATTAATAGTTGCGGTAATCCGAATTCCACGGTTTTCTGTTTTGAATTGTACAGACCCTCTTATTTGATTGCCTGGAGTTGGATAAATAATTGCAGATGCAGAAGAACAGGTATCATAAAATGGTGATAGATAATAATAAAAACTTCCTAAAAATAAGCTTGCTAGTACGCTTGTTATACATAGTATAGTAGTAATAATTTTCATAGAGATTCCTTTTTTTATAAAAAATTATGTAATAGTATAAAAAATATATTAATGTAGTAATTCATTTATTATTACATTAAAAAAATAAAAAAATATAAAGTAATTTTAGTTGTATCAGATAAAGAGGAGATATGATGTTATTTCATATTATAAGAACATTGAAAATATTTTTTTTATTTATGTTGATAGATGGTGTCTGGCTTTTTACTATGGGGCAAAGATTTTATAGGCATTATTTAGGATATTTGTTTGCAGATTCATTTCAGTATTCATGGGCAATTTTATTTTATATGTTATATGCTATAGCGGTAACGCACTTTGTTTTTGTTCCTTATGTTATAAAATCAGAAGTATCTTTAATGCACCTATTTATTCAAGGGTTCTTTTTTGGTCTTGTTGTGTATTCTGCGTATGATTTAACGAATCAATCAACTATTAAAAATTGGCCTTTAATCGTTACTTTTGTTGATATGTTGTGGGGCGCAACCTTAACAGGCATGGTTGTTGTTTTGGCTTCTAAGATTATTAAATAGAATTAATGTTATTTTAGATATAGTATTATTAAGCAGTATAAAAATATAATTCATAACTAAAGGTTTTAAATAATGCTTAAAGCAACTTTTATTGCTTATGTTAATTTCTCAATTCCAATTATGTTAATTTTTTATATATTTCCTGCATTAATATTAAATAATTTAGCTGATTTAATGATATCTATTCCTATGGGGATTTGGATATTTTATTTAAATTATATGCAATTACGAAAAGGGGAAAATAGTTTGTTATATGCTCCTTCTGGTAGACATAAAGAACTATTTGATTCTTACATAAGATTATGCAATTTTGATCCATCAAAAGTTATTGTAAAGTATGCTTATACCGCTCAGCAAATGGGTATGGCAATGGGCAATACGCTGATTATAGATCCAACGACTTGTAGTATTTGTAAAGATGATTTAAATGCGAATCCTGTTTTAAACATTTTTCATCAGTTATATGAACCTAATTTGGATGAATTAGGAAAAAAACGTCAATCTTTGCAATTACAAAATTTAACTCCAGAAATTCAATCTTTTATCTTTAAGCATGAATTAGGGCATATTGTTGATCATTATTCTTATAAAAAACTAGGAATTATTTTTGTTATTTCCACATTAAGTTTTTATGGCGGAATAAGCATTACGAAATTTATTTTACCTTTATTTGGTTTTTTGCCAGCTATTTTTTCTGGAATATTGATAGCAACATTTTTAGATATATTTTTAACATTGCTTTCTAATCTTTTGTTTAAAGTAAGGGCAGAAAAAATAGCAGATCGTTTTGCTGTAAAATATAGTTCTAAAGAAGAAATTATTCAGGCAGCACATTTTTTTGTAGAAGAGCAAGAAATTATAGAAGCCTACAAAAATCCTAATGACTGGGTTTTAAAATTACCAATAGAACTTTATTCTGGTCATCCAAATCCAAAAAGTCGTAAAAAGTATTTATTGCAACTAGCAGAAAATAAAAAAAAATTATAAAAAATGTATTGATGACAGTATTAAATATGCCTTTATATAGTGAGTTTTTTTTAAGTTATGATCTTTTAGAATTAAATATGATTTTGTGTTATAATTTAAAAGTAAGCAATATTTAAAAAAATAATACTTTAGGGGATATTTTATGACAGAAAATAATCAAAATATGAGTTCTGATCACAACGAAAAAGACACAGTTTTTGGTCCAGCAAATGATTTGCAGGTAGTTATGCAAAATGGTTTTCCGGTTTCAGTTATTGTTCCAATGGAAGAATACGATAAAATGGTAATAACTATTCAACTTGCGCAAGAGCTACTTGAAGGTAAAGATTTAGTTTTATCTGACGGAACTAAAGGAACATTTCAAGAAATAGTTGATCAACAGGTTATGGCTGATCGTGCAGCATATGAAGAAGAATTAGCCTCAATGTTTGAAGATTGTGACGATCAAGATTGCGATCAAGAAGAACAAGACTAAAGATTTAAATTATTTTAGATTTTTATATCCACTCAAATACCTTATTTAGGTTTTTGGGTGGATTTTTATTTTAAAATAAAAGGGTTGATTGAAATGAGAAAAAATGTTTGAGTAATGCTAAAAGTAATTAATACATAAAAAAAGAGAGTATGAAACGATGAAGATAACTTTTTTAGGTGCAGTTCAAGAAGTAACAGGGTCAAAATATTTAGTTGAGCATGAAGATCTAAAAATTTTAGTTGATTGCGGACTTTTTCAGGGTCTTGAAAGTTCAGAAGATAATAAAAAAGCATTACCTATTGATGTAAGCACAATAGATGCAGTTCTTTTAACTCATGCTCATATTGATCATAGTGGATATATTCCTGTTTTATTTACACGTGGTTTTAAGGGCAAGATATATTGTACACAAGGTACGTATGAATTATGCAAAATATTGCTACCAGATTGTGCATCTATCTTAGAAGAAGAAGCCGAGAATCAGAGTTCAGGTATTAAAGTGTTGCCGTTGTATACTAAGCGTGATGCGTTACATGCTTTAAAATTTTTTCAATTAGTAGAATATGAAAATGAAATCAGGTTAGGTAATTCTTTAAAAGTTTCATTTCATAGCGCTGGTCATATAGTTGGAGCATCATTTATTACGATATCAGATGGAAATAATAGGTTAAGCTTTTCAGGAGATCTTGGCAGGTTTCATGATCCTGTTATGAAGTCACCAATACTTTTAAAGCAAACAGACTTTTTAGTTATGGAATCAACTTATGGAGATAGACTTCATGAGCAAAGCAATTTTAATGATGAATTAAATACTATAATACATCAGACCGTAGCACGAAAAGGCGTTCTTGTGATATCAGCATTTTCAGTTGGACGTGCGCAAATAATGCTGTATTCTTTGTATCAACTTAAGCAAAAAAAAGATTTACCAAATATTTCAATTTTTTTAGATAGTCCTACAGCGATAAAAGCTTCTCATGTGTTATGTAATTTTCCAGATTTGATTAATTTGTCACCATCTGTGTGTGAAGATATGCTCAATGTTGCTAAATTTACAGATACGGTGCAGCAGTCAAAAAAGATAAACCATACAACTCCTCCTATGATAATTATTTCAGCAAGTGGTATGGCAGAGGGTGGTCGTATACTACATCATTTGAAGCATTTTGTTTCAGATGAAAAAAATACGATATTGTTTGTTGGTTATCAGGCCGAAGGTACTAGGGGTTATGATTTAACTCATGGCTCAAAAAGGATTCAGATAGATGAAGAATGGTATAATGTTCATGCGAACATAAAAAAGATAGATTCTTTTTCAGCTCATGCTGATTATAAAGAGATTATTGAATGGCTTGGATATATTGAAAATAAACCTAAAAAAATATTTATTACGCATGGTCAGCCAGAATCTGCTGAATCTTTAAAAAAGAAAATAGAAGAACGTTTTGGTTGGACAGTTACTGTTCCAAAATATTTAGAATCTTTTGATTTGGATTAGTTTGTCTATCAAAATTTTTAAAAGAAACGTATAATTACTCCATATTTTTTAAAAGGGATATGCAATGAGTAGTTTTCTTAGATTGATCATCTTTATTATATTTTTTAATAATTATGATAAAACTTTTGGTAGGTTTTTTTCTATAGGGGAATCAGTCGACCAACTTAAAATTGGTAATTTTGCATTACCATCATCTCAGCAGCCAGGACCACTTGTTGGATTTGGTCAAAATATGCTTGATAAACGGGATTTACAATTTTTTAGCTATATAGATTATTTAAAAGGGTGCAACAAAGAATTTGTGGGAGTTACGCCAACTTTATTATATGGTTTTACTTCTGATTGTTCTCTTTTTTTGCAGTTACCAGTTGCTGCAAAATTTCAAGAAGATGGTAAAGTTTTTAGAGGTGTTCAAGAAGCGTTGATACAGCTTGAATATTCTTTTTATAATACCGCAACTCCAACAGATCTTAATCAAGTATCCCTTGTTACTTATGTAGCTTTATCTCCTAATCCAGAATTTAAGATAATTCGACGTGGTATGGCGGTTAAAAATTTTTTTGTTGGATTTACGGCAAGCCATATGGGAACTAAATGGTATCCGTTTATGTCTATTGGTGGAATTATTACAGCTAAGGAGGATGAAAAAACTAAATATGGCAATCAATTATTGTATGAGTGTGGAATTTCAAGAAATATATCGTATAAAGAAGATACCTATATTTTTAACTTGATGTTAGAATTTGATGGCTTTTATGAACAAAAAGATAAAGTTTGTGGTCTTTGCGATCCCAATTCTGGTGGTAATACAATTTTATTTGGACCTTCTTTTTGGTTTTCTACTAAGCATTTTAGTATTCAAGCTGGTATTTCCGGAGTGGTGTATCAAAAGCTATTTGGTAAGCAAAATAAAAATAATTATTACATTACTGTCGATATTGGGTATAAATTTTAGTTTATACAATTATGAAGTTTTTAAAGAATATCTAATCTATCATAGATAGAATATAACGTTTCAAGATCTTTTTCTGAGGATATTTTTATAATTTTATATTTATTACTTTCTTCTAAGGTTTTAATAAGAGGGGCCGTTTTTTGATGGTAATAATTAAATCGCTTTCTTGAAAAAGTATCGTTTTGATCTTTTGATCTTCTTGATAATGTGTTACCACATTCATTACATTTTTGTTCTTCGCATGATAATTCAGGTGATTCTTTGCATACGTTAAAACATTTTCTGCAAATTATTCTATGCCTCATACGATTTAAGCAAGTTTGATCAGACGCTTCAAGTACAATGAAGTAAATATCATTTGTTAATTTATTATTTTTAAAAAATGATTTCCAAGATTTCCAGTCAGGTAAGCATGATATTGCATTATCAAGAATAAATTTTTGATTTTTTTCTATAGCAAGAAGAATGCGTTTTTGCATGATTTTTGTAAGTATATCCATGCTTGCTGGTAAGTTATTGTCACTTCTTTGTCTATATAAATCGCCAGCTCCGATATGAATATAATTGTATTTTCTGGCCATATAGTTTGCAAAAGTGCCTTTGCCGCTACCAGGCTTTGCTATTAAAATAAAATGTTTTGAAAAAATAGATGTAATCGAAAAAAGTAATGAAAAAAAAGATAAGAGTATGTATTTATATTTGTTCATACAGATCCTATTTTTTAATTTTAAACCAGTAATTGATGTGTCTAAGATATAATTATTACCAATCAATTAACAATATTTTAATAAAAAAGAATGCTCTTTGTATTTCAAAAGAACATTCTTTTTTGGGTATATTAAGCTTTATTTAAACAATGGATTATGAGTTGGGAATTTTTGTGGTTGCATTGGCAGTACTGCAGCTTGTCCATCATCATCTTCTCCGCCGGTTGAAACACCTACAAGTGAAGCATAGCACATTCTTTTAAGGTAGGTGTTATAGCTTGCAAGGCTTTGAATATCTGTTTTTGCTGGGTTATGTCGCGCTTTGGATTTGATCCATTGTCCAGAGCTGTGCATTAAAATAGTGATTAAGTATGAATTTCCATCTTCACCAACAAATGGGGATTGAACAATGCTGAGTCCATATTTACAAAGTGCAGGACGTGATGCTGCAATGATCGCTTCAAAGTTTGCATAGGTACTTTTAAAAAAAGGATTTTTTTGATTACGCTCAGCAATGTTCATTTCACTTTGTGCTTTACAAAGCGCTGTTGCAAGTTGATCAATATTTGGTGACATCATATCATTATTTGTCATAGTAAAACCCCTAATAATTTAATAAATAATTGATATTTAGATATGTTAATTATAATAAATATTATGTATAAAAAATATTTTTATTTGAAATAAGAATTGTTTTTAACCAAGGATAAAGGTGAGTTATGAAAAAAGTACAAGTAATATTGGTAACTTTGTTTTTAATTTCAGCAGCTAGTACATTTGGCAGTTATTTTCAAAATAATAATTCTCAAGTTCGAGATCCTTGGATTCAATCGGTAGTTGATGCATGCAAGGATGTACAAGCAATATATGCTGTAAATAAAGTTAAAGTAGCTATTATATTTTCGGATTTTCAAGGATCTCGAGCTAATCGTGATTTGCAATTTGAGAAAAATGTACGAATTACTCCTTCAGTTCACAATGATGTTGGATCATCCAATAAAAATGAAAAAGGTAATGTTTAGAAGTAGACCACTAAAAGATAATTCTTTTTATGGCGTAAAAGAAAAGAGTTCCTTATTTTATTAGGAACTCTTTTCTTTTATTTTACAGATATCTTTTATGTAGCTTAGGTTATTTCACTCGTTGTTAGGCTGTTGCAGGAGCTGGCGCAACTGGAGTTTGATTTGTTTGAGTTGTTGTTGTAGGTTGATTTGCTTTAGTTGTTTCTGGAGTTCCAGCAAGATTAAATTGACGCTGAAGTTTGTCCTTTTTGGCAGTATTTCTATTATCCAAATATTTTTTGACAGCTGAATTTTCGTATGTAGATTTAACACCAGATTTCTCATATAGTTTTTGGGCAGTATTTTGAACAGCAGATTTAACAGCATCTGTTTTAGGTTTTATTGTATTTTCGTGAAAGTCTTTCGCTTTTTTTGCTATGGTATGACCAATATCTTTAGCTTTTGCTTTTGCAGCATCGGTATAGGATTTGGTATGCTTTTCATGGAAATCAGCTATAGGTTTCATAATGTTTCTATGAATGAATCCACCTATTGTTGTTTCTTTTAATCTTTGCCCAATAGATTTGGCTTCATTTTTATAATTGATTGCTTCAATTAATTTGGTTGATTCTGGGAGTATTGCTTGGAATGTTTTGGTATATTGGTTTTGAATTTCTTTGACTATATCTTTTTCTTCATGGCTACTTACATGTGATCCTAATAATGCTGCTTTACCTACAAGGGCGCATTGCTCTAATGTAATTTTAACTTTATGAAATACTAATGGATGTCCTGTAACCATTACCGCTGCACCAGCTATTCCTACAATTATGATCGATCCAAAACTTACTGCTTTAGCATTTCTTATTTTGTCTAAAGAATCCATATTTACATCTAGATTTTTACTGAATTCACGAAGAGTTGCTAAAGTAGCTTTCGTTGATTCATTGAAGAAAGCTTTGAGTGCTTGTTTGATTTCATCAGGATTTGCTGATGCTGTTTCTGATTGTAAAGCTTGAATGATAGTTTCAGGTAGTTTTTCACTTGTAGGTCTGTATAAATTTGTTAGTAAAATAAGTTGTTGAGCAGCTTGAGTATCTTTATTGTCAAACGTTTCTGATTCGTTATTAAAGAAATCTGTCATGCTTGTTTCAATAGAAGTTAATAAGGCTTCGCGTTCTTCAGGAGTCATAGTGGTAAATTTATTCATATCACCTAAGCGCAAAAGATTATTCCAAGGTTTTTTTACAGCAAAATCAGGATTGTTTTCAACAAATGATGTGAATCGTTCTGCTTTTACCGTAAAATCTTCTTGCATGCGCTTACGGTTGATATCAATAATTTCTTTATTTCTTACGTTTTCTTTTTCTTTGTCTATTCCTGCATCAGTTGATGCACCTTTGAGTGTTCGTTCAGAAAGATTTTGTTTATCTCTTTGTTTTTTTGCAGCAGCATCTTCTTTTTGCCAATTAATGTCTCTTAATAAGTCTTCTTGTGTACGCAGATGAGAATTAAGCTCATCTTGCATTTTATAAAGTTCAATATCAAAAGGTTGGTTATTAGTAATGCCCTTTGATGTTTTATGTTGTTCTATTTTATTTTGTAAAGAGGTTATTTTTGATTGTATTTCAGCTTTTGCTATTTCATCATTTGTTAGTTTTTCTTTTTCTTCGGGAGTAAATTTTACTCCGAGGCTAAATTCTTGAGCAATTTCTTTTTGCGCTTCATCTGTTCCTATTTTTCTAAATAGTTTTCTAGCAGCTTTGCTGATGCTGTCAGTTACAGAATTTATTTTTTCTTTAGCATTTTTGTAGTGATCACCTATTTTTGAATTTTCAAGAGCAGTATCAGCTTTTTGCGCTTTATCTTTAAACCAATCTTTTGCTTTTTTAAAGAATCCTTTTTCTTCTATAGTTTTAATAATTTCTGTTTTTAATAGCTTAGTTGATTCTGGAAGTAAGTGTTGGAAAGCATCAACATATTTATCTTGAAGTACTTTTTGAAAGTGTCCTTCTACGCCACCACTTGCATGAGCTCCTAAGAATAATGCTTTTGCGCCTATAAATAATTTTTCTGCTGTTAGGTGAATAGCTGAGGCAATGTGTGATACACCAGGAATGCACATAACGACTAATCCAGCAGTACCCAGTACCATTGTCGCGTGGTTGGAGAAATTTTTAACTCTTTGTATACTAGCAAGATCTTTTATCGAATCTTGAATAGAATCAGATTCAATTGCATCATTAAATTTTTTCATAGATTCAAGTGACAAATTGATAGAGTCTTTTAAATATTTAATTAAAGCTGTTTTTACGGCGGGTTCATTTTCAGCGCTTATTTCTGATGAAACCATTCGATTAAAGTTATCTAGTTGATCTATTTGTAAATTCTGTTTACCGATTGATAGTCGTGTTAATTGAACAAGATCTTGCATAGCTTGGATATTAAATTTTTCTAATCGAGTATCGTCATTAACTAGTTTAGAAACATCTTCTAATAATGCAGTACGAGTTTCTTTATCCATAGTGATAAATTGATCCATTTTTCCTAATTTTAGAAGCGTTGCACCATCACCGGATTTAAAATCAGTATGTACTTCAGCAAAGCTATCAAATCTTTTTGATTGTTTTTCAAAATCTTGTTGCATTCTTGCTTTATTTGTTTCAAAAATATTTTTGCTACGAACAGCTTCCTTTTCTTCTTGGCCAGTTGAGTGAACTCCTGACATTTTGTTAAATCCGCGTTCAAAAAAACTTTGATCTTTGCGTGATTCTTGTTCTTTTTGATCTTCAATTTTCCATTGTTCTTGTCGTTGTTTATCTTCAGCGTCTCTTTGTATTTTGCGTAAAGCGTCTTCACGATTAAATTTTTGAAAATCTAATCTTTTACCCATGGTTGAAGTTTTTTGTTTAGTAGTATCGTGAGATTCTTCTTTTAATGGAGTTTGAGTTGATTTTTGGGAATTAATACTTTCTTTTTTTTGTAAAGGTTCTCTGAAGGTATTTCTGTTATCTCTTTCAGATATAATATCATCGGGATCATGAAAAGATTTTTCTTGATGAAATGTTTCTTCATGTCCTGCTAGAGTCATTATAGGATACATACAAATATATAATAATATTCTTTTCATACTTACTACTCCTTAAAAAGAAAAATATTTTAGAAAGAAAGTAGCAAGTATTACAATTATTTGTAAATAATAAATTTATTATTTTGATATTAAAGCTTATTTTTTGGTTTTTATTTTCAAATATTTTGTAAATTTTATTTTAATTATTTTTCATTTCTGATTTTTCAATTTTAAATTGAAATGGTTCTGATTTGAAGCCGTTTTTTATATCTTGTATTAATTGATCGCGAATTTCGATAGGAAACAATTTTATTTCTGAAATTTTTTCAAGAGGCATCCACATGGGTTGGTAAATATTATTACTGCTAACGCGTAATGCTTCTACAGAGTTTGGTTGTAAACTTGGAGTTCCTGAAACATATTCAGCAAGATAAAAATATTCATTTTTTATGAAAACTGCAGTACATATTTCAAGCTCATAAACTAGATTTTTCATTTTTACATGAATAGAAGTTTCTTCAAATACTTCTCGAGCAGCACAGTTTTCTGTTGATTCACAGGCTTCAACTGTTCCACCTGGAAATGTATAATATTGATCATCATTCTTTTTGCGATAGATTACCAAGAGTTGATTATTATGAATAACAATACCAGCAGCACGAGAAGGATTAATTGCTTGAGACATATTTTTGATCCTTAGATTAAGGTTTTTCAATTTTTATATATGAGCATATAAAAAATTAAAAGTAAAACTATAAAAAATATGCAAAATAAGTAGTTTGTAAAATAAGTAGCTATTTTAAGTACCATTAAGTATGAAAATTATGAATGTAAACATTAATTTTTTAAAAAAACATCTTTTAGATTTGCAGCAAGGCTCTGATTATAAATCAGATCGCTTTTTTAAAAAAAATTCAGGCGATTATGCACAGCAAGACAAGTTTTTAGGAATTAAGGTTCCAGATCTTCGTAAATTAGTAAAAAAGATTAAAGATATTAATTTAGAAAATATTTTAGAGCTGCTTCAATCACCGTATAATGAGTATCGTTTATTAGCGCTATTTTTTTTGGTTGATAAATATCAGCAGGGTGATGTAGCTGTTAAAAAAGAAGTTTATGATTTTTATATAAAAAATATTGTTTTTGTTAATAATTGGAATTTAGTAGATTCGTCAGCGCATTTGATTTTGGGAGCTCATTTGTATTACAAGTTAGCATCTGAAGATGTCATACATACATTTTCTAATTCCAATAATTTATGGCATAAAAGAATTGCTATTGTAGCAACATGGTATTTTATACGTAAAAACAACTTTGAATTAACATTAAAAATTTCTAAAAAATTATTATCAGATAATCATGATTTGATTCATAAGGCGGTTGGTTGGATGCTTCGAGAAGTTGGTAAAAAAGATAAAAATATATTAATAAAATTTTTAGATCAAAATGCGATTTATATGCCACGAACATCACTTCGATATGCAATTGAACATTTTGATGATATAAGACGCAAGAGCTATTTAGATATGAAAAAAATTTAAAAAAAGGAATTTTATGAGAAGTTATGCCTATGTAGTAATGTTGTTTGTATTAGGAGTCAGTATGGAAAGTGAATCAGCTAAAAAGTCTTTGAATGTTACCAGTAAGTCATTTAAATCTGGTCAATTAATACCATTTAAGCATTCATATACAGCTGATAATATTTCACCACATCTTTCATGGTCAAAAGTAGAAGGTGCTCAAAGTTATGCAGTGATCTGTGATGATCCTGATACACCGCGAAAAGAGCCTTGGGTGCATTGGGTGGTCTGGAATATTCCAGCAGAAGTAATCCAGCTTTTAGAAGGTGAGGTTCGTGGGCAAGAAGGCATGAATGATTATGGTAAAAGCAGTTGGGGCGGGCCAAATCCACCATCAGGAACACATAGATATTATTTTAAAGTATATGCTTTAAGTGATACGCTTAGAGGTCTTTCAGACAAGACAATCAAAAAAGATCTTTTAAAAGCGATGGAAGGTAAAATTTTAGCAGAAGGTAGTTTAATGGGGACTTATGCAGCAAAATAATAATAATGAATTTTTTAATATGCTTAAAAAAAGAATTTTGATAGCAAAAATCTTTTTATCTTTTGCTTCAAGTGTGAGTTATGCAAATATTGGAGCCTACGAAGATCGAATAAGAGAAAGAATAGAAGCTTCATACGAAAATTATTTGATTCAGCAACGAATGAATCAAGATAGCTTTTCAGAAGAAAAACAATCTATAAAAGCTTTTTCTGTTTGTATGAGTCTATGGGTAGCAATAGTTTTAGGTTTAGAATTGCCTAAAATTTTAAATGGTGAAATTAAAAATAAATAAATTAAAAGAGCATAACTGAAAAATTATTTTAAAAACTTTATTTATAAATAATTTAATGGTTTAAATTTAAAGGGTTTTGGCAATTATTGCAATTGTAAATATATTTTTGATACTATTTATCTAGAATGATTACTTAATAATTAAAAAAAGGGTGGGTGGTATGTCTAAAAAAATAATATTTATGATTACTTTTGTAGGACTATCTATTTCAAATAGGTTTGAAGCTATGATGTGGCCTTTTTTAGTTGGCCTGGTTGATGAGAAAAATGAAGAAGATATAAATGATTGTAGTGCTTTGATATGGGTAGCAATTACGGCTTTAGATGATTTGTGTACAAAAAAAAATCCTGATTCGTACGATGAATTAGTTCAAAAATTTAAAAATCAAGAAAATTTTCAGTATTTAAGTGATAGCCATTGGTCGATCTCTAAGCGTAAAAAAATGGAATAATGATTGTTAATGGTTATTAAACGCATCAATAATTTCATCAACTTGTTTTTCAATATTGATTTTATCAAACTTTTTAAAAATTATTCCGTTTTCGTCGATTAAAAAGGTTTTTCGTTTACTCATGAAAAAACTATCGGAACCATACATTTTTGCTATGCTTTTTGAGCTGCGTGAGTCAGAAACTAAAATATAAGGTAAAGCATATTTATTTTGAAATTTCTTGTGAGAATGTATTGAATCACAGCTGATACCAACTAATACAATTCCATGTTGTTCTAATTTTGCAATATTGTCACGAAAGTTTTTTGCTTGACAGGTGCAACCAGGTGTATTATCCATAGGATAAAAATAAAGAATAATTTTTTTCCCAAGATATTTTTTGAGATCAAATAATTCTTCTGATCCATTTGGAAAAACAGCTTTAGCTATAAAATGAGGAGCTGGCTTATTTAATAAATTAGGCGATGACGTTGTTATCATGGTAAATAACAAAGGAATAGAGTATAAAAAATATTTAAAATTCATAGAAATTGACTTTATATTTAAGTTAAGAGATCTACAATTGATCATATCAAAATAATTGAATAAGGGAAATGTGTGAAAGAGATTCTATTGCAGCAATTACTTCAAGAGTATAATCCTCAATATCCTGAAGAAAAAGTATATAAAGAACAGATGCTTGCTTTTATAAAGCATTATCCTACAAATTGTTTTGATAGATCATTAGAAATAGGTCATTTTACTGCGTCATCTTGGTTAGTTAATCATGATAATTCAAAAGCTCTTTTGATGCACCATAAAAAATTAAATGATTGGTTTCAATTAGGTGGACATGCAGATGGTGATAATGACTTGTTAGCTGTAGCAATTAAAGAAGCTCAGGAGGAATCGGGATTATTAAATATTGTACCAGTTACAGGAAATATTTTTGATATTGATATTCATATGATTCCTGCGAATTCAAAAGATAAAGCTCATTATCATTATGATGTAAGATTTTTACTACAGCATGTTTCAGATGAACCAGTTATTCAAAATCATGAATCAAATGAACTTCGCTGGATAGGAAAAAATAAATCTGATCTTCCAACTCAGAGTTGGTCTGTTGTGCGTATGTTTGATAAATGGATTACAAGGAGATAGTAATGGAAATACAATATTTATTAGAAGGCTATTTGATTGGTTTTTCAGTAGGAACTACGATAGGAGTTAGTGGAATTCTATGTTTGCAAAATATGATGACAGGGCAAAAACCATTGGGGATATTTTCTGTTTTTGCAGCAGCTTTAGCTGATATGACCTGTGGAATATTAGCCATTTTTGGGCTTAATTTTTTGCAAGCATATTTAGTCCCTTATAAAATTGGCTTATCGATTGGAATAGGACTATTACTTTGTTTTATTGGCATAAAAAGAATTTTTGAAAAAATTGATTTTAACATACACCATATGCCAAGTGTTGATGTTGTTGCAGCATTGGGCAAAGTATATTTTTTAGGATTAATTGATCCTGTTTCTATATTAGATTTTTTAGCTATTTCCTTTAGTTTAACCCTTGATTTTTCAATTAGGCACAAGGCATATCAATTTATTTTAGGAATTTTTTTAGGATCGTTTTCTTGGTGGGCTATTGTTTTGTTATTAGTTCTTATTTTAAAAAAAGGTATTTCTGTAGATATGTTTAATGTTGTTCAAAAATTAGTTGGGGCTATCATTTTATTTTTAGGAATTAGAACGCTGATATCTCATTGATAATGCAAAGTCTATTGCAGATCTGTATATTTGAAGTATTATATAGCTTGTTTTGTAATTTTATTAATATGAAATTTAATGTATGTTTAAAAATTTATTTTTGCTTAATCTTTTAATGTTTTTTTCTTTTTCAAATATCTTTTTTGCTTCATCTAGTCCTTGTCGAAAAAGGAATCCAAATAAAGAAAGAAGTGATTTAATAATGTCCAGCATATATGCGGAAAATTATAAAGATCAAAAGGAAAGATGTTATTTTACATGTATAATAGGGGGAATTTTTATAGCAACCTTAGGTACTGTTTCTGCTATTAATTCATCTTCCAACAATACATTGATTTCAAATTTTGATAATAAAACTTCTTCAAAGTTTGATAGTAAATTTTTTGGAAATACTGATGATGTAAGTCTTTCAAATTCAATGTCTCAAGTATATTTTCCAAATACATCTCATGGAATGTGCTTAGCTAGAAAATTTGTGAATACAAGATTGTTACGTTACATACAAAAAAAAGAACAGGATAGGTTAAGCAGATTATCTCCGGCTGAAAAAAGAAGACAAAAAATATTAAGAAAATAAGTTGTCGCTAAAAAATATTTATTATTAATCCACTTATTAGGTAATAACTATTTTTAGTACTTGATATGTAGAAAAGTGCATTGAGTATTAACAAACGCTTTCATGTTTCTTTAAATTCGATTATTTCTTTAGATGAGCTCTTGATGTTATTGTTAACAACAGATCTTGATAATTTTTATAAGCTTCAATTTAATGGATATCTGCTAAATAAATAAAAATTGTAATCATTTTAACTTTTTTGTTATTTTGATACCATTTTTAATGTATTATTATAGATAACTATGACTTAAAATATCAGAAGAAATGATTTTTTGGTGATTTTGCTAAAAATTATAATTTAATTATTGTTTAGAAATTCTTTATTATTACAACTGTTTAGGGGTTTTAATGTATAGATATAGCCTTGTTTTTTTAATGCTTGTTAGTTCAATGGTTGTGTTTTCAAATCCAGCTATAGAGCAAATCCGCAGAAGACGAGTTCAGGATCAAATAGAAGAACATTTTATTTTGCTAGGAGATATGATTACTCAAGAACAAATAGTTCGACAGCCGATTAGTATTAATCGAAATTTAGATCTTGCTCCTTATATTCAAGAGTGCTTATGTTCTTCTTGTAATCGAGTATGTGATTGTTGCAAAACAGTTGATGATTGGGGATATGGACCATTACTTTGTTGCATGACAGTAGTTTATTGCTGGACAGGAAATCCTTATGCAGTAGCTTCAACGGTAGGTGCATGTTGTGTTGCTACAGTTTGCTTAGAGCCTGGTGTTATGAACTAAAGGATCGTTCTTCGAGAGCAGGCTTTTAAAGTGAATCTTTTTATGATATATTTAGGTAGTTAATATTTTTGATGAATTCTTAAAAAATACGTAAAGTTTATATATGTCAAACAGTTCTCAAATTCGCAATATTGCGATTATTGCTCACGTTGACCATGGAAAAACAACTCTTGTTGATCAGTTACTTAAACAGTCTGGTACCATTGAAGATGCAGCTGGTCGTGTAATGGATTCTGATACGATTGAAAAAGAGCGTGGAATTACTATTCTTGCTAAAAACACAGGTATTAATTATAAAGATTTTAAAATTAATATTGTTGATACACCGGGTCACGCTGATTTTGGTGGTGAAGTTGAACGTACTTTGCAGATGGTAGAAGGATTCTTACTTTTAGTTGATGCTGCAGAGGGAGTACTTCCTGGTACACGATTCGTGCTTCAAAAAGCTCTTTCTTTAGGATTAAAACCTATTGTTGTTATTAACAAAATCGATCGAAAAGATGCTGCAATTGAACAAACAGAAGCGCAAATTTATGATCTTTTCTTAGATTTAGCAACAGATGAAAAGCAACTTATTTTCCCTACATTGTATGGTTCATCTCGTATGGGATTTATGACAACTGATTATAAAAATCCAACAGATTCATTTAAGCCACTTTTAGATACAATTGTTGAAACGATTCCAGCTCCAACGCAAAAAGAAGATTCACTTCAGCTTTTAATTACAAGCTTAAGCCATTCAGAATTTTTAGGGCCAATAGCGATTGGTCGCGTTTTTAGCGGTACGATCAAAGTTGGTGATCAAGTTACTATGTGTCGCGATGAAAAAATTAGTCAGCCGATGCGTGTTACTAAGATTTGGCAATTTTTAGGTGTGAGCAAAGTGGAAGTTCAAGAAGCTTCATATGGTGACATTGTAAGCTTTACTGGATTTACACAACAACCTGAGCTTGGCGCAACAATTTGTGCTGTAGGTAAACCATTGCCACATCCTTATGTAAAAGTTGATGAACCAACTCTTACAATGTATTTCTCGGTAAACGATTCTCCATTTAATGGTAAGGAAGGTAAACTTTTAACATCACGTCATATTCGTGAGCGCCTTGAAAAAGAGCTTAAAACTAACGTAGCTCTTCGTGTTGAAGATACATCATCAGCAGAGGTGTTTAAAGTTTCAGGTCGTGGACAACTTCATCTTGGAATTTTGATTGAAAATATGCGTCGTGAAGGATTTGAGCTTCAAGTATCAGCTCCTGAAGTTATTTATAAAACAATTGATGGTGTTAAGCAAGAACCATTCGAGCTTGTGATTATTGATGTTGAAGATCAGTACAAAGGATCTGTCATTGAGAAAATGGGTCTTAGAAAAGGTGAAATGGTTAACATGAGACCACTTCATGATGGTCGTGCTCGTATTGAATTTGAAATTCCATCACAAGGATTAATCGGTTTTCGTTCTCAGTTCTTAGTTGATACGCGTGGAACTGGTATCATGAATATGAGTTTTCTTGGTTATCGTCCATGTAAAGGTGAAATGCATGAGCGCTTAAAAGGTGCTTTGGTTTCTATGGAAGCTGGTCAAGTTACTGCGTATGCACTTGATACACTTCAAGAACGTGGAATTTTGTTTGTTCAACCGGGCGATAAAGTTTATTCAGGGCAGATTGTCGGCGAACATTCACGCGATATGGATTTAGATGTTAATCCATGTAAAATGAAAAAACTATCGAATATGCGTGCGTCAGGAACTGATGATGCGGTTAAACTTCCACCACATAAAACTATGACACTTGAACAATGTATGGAATGGATCCGTCCTGATGAATTGATTGAAATTACACCGGTATCAATTCGTCTTCGTAAAAAAGTTCTTCAAGCATCACTTCGTAAATAATATTTTTATTTAAGATAGATACAATAAATAAAGCAGGATTTTAAAAGTCCTGCTTTATTTATTTGAAATGATTTACGATACTTTTAATTGCTATGACAACTACAGCAACTGCTGCGCATCCAAAGATAATTTTTAAGCATATTTTATGTATAGGATTAAAATCTTGTTGATTATCAAGTTGTAGATAATGCTGTGAATGATTTTCGAACATAGTATCTTCTGATGAGTCAGCTGATCCTTCTGAAAAAATACTAGATTTAGTTTGTTCTGTAGGGCTATTATAGATGTCGATATGAATATTGTTTGGGTAGCCAGGACTTTTTGGCTCCACTTGATCAATCGTTATTGCAAGAGGTTTGCTTGCAGGAGTTATAGGTTGATTAAATGGGCTAGTTGAACCATTTAACGTATAAATTTCTTCAAAGCTTTTTGATGAAATTGAATCGTAATTCTTGTTTTTAGATATGAGTGGAGTTGTTACAGTAGAAGAATGATGAGAGTTATAAATTATTGTGTTACAACTTAAGGATATAATAAACAGAAGCAAAAACATTTAAAATCCTTTTTTAGTAAAAAGTATTATCCTGTATTGTAAAGAAGCTTATACTTTTTACAAGTAAATCTTTATTACATTAATTAACTTATTTATTTGATTCCTAGCCATTGTAATAAGCAAGATAGCAAACAACATTCTTTTTCTTTTGATTTTAAGTAGCTTTCAGCTGGATCTTCATCGTTAAGGCTGATTTTTGGAACAGTTCTTCTTTTTAAATTCTCATGAAATAAACAATCATTTTGAATAGTTATATTTGTTGATCTTTCAGCTCCTATTACAGAAATTGTCGTCGGAGCAATGGTTCCTCTTGAGTCTCTGATTCCGTATAAACGATAAGATCGTGTATATTCTGAAAGTATTAATGGATCTTGAATAGTATAATCGATCTGATTTTGACTTTCATCAAAGCTGCTATGAATCATGATATAATTAATTGTTATAAGTATAAAAAATTTTGAAGTCATAGATTGCCCCCTTTGTTTAGAGCTTTATTTACTAAATAAAGGGTATAAAAAACAATAATTATACCTTTTTAATCAAAATTTTAGAGCCTATATTCTTGTGCATGTAGCATAGGTATTTAAAAAATAAGCTTTTTATGAGCTATTTTTTGACAAAAATTAGTATTTTGGCGATACTTAAAGAGTGTTTTTCTTATAAGATAAAAGGTAAATTTATATGAAATCAAAAATTCATCCAGAATTATTTAAAGTTAATGTTGCATGCAGCTGCGGTAGCTCATTTGTAACTCGTTCAACACGCAAAGAAATTAATCCAACGCTTTGCTCAAGTTGTCATCCATTCTTCACTGGTCAACAAAAATATGTTGATACAGCTGGTAGAATTGAAAAATTCAAAAAACGTTTCGCAAAACAATAGTTTTTATTTCAAGTCGTTAAGGTATCTGAATGTTTACCAAGTGGGAGCAGTTGCAAGTTTTATATAAAAAGCTTGAGCAGCAAGTTATTTCTGGTGAAGTTGGTTCCTCAAAGGAACGTGCTGAATTACAACGTAATGTTTCTATTATTTCGGATATCTTAAGAGTTCATCAGGAGCAGCAAAATACAGAAAAAATGCTTACTGATGCTCAAGTTCAGCTTGCTCAGGAGTCAGATTCTGAATTAGCAGCTTTATTTTCACAGGAAATTGATGATTTAAAAAGTCGTCTTCCTGGCTATCAAAAAGAACTTGATGATTTGATGTATCCAGCAGATGATTTGAGCATGCGTAGCGCATATCTTGAGATTCGTGCAGGGACAGGGGGACAGGAAGCAGCGCTTTTTGTCGGTGATCTCTTGAAAATGTATCTATTGTATGCTCAAAAAAGACATTGGAAAGCAACTATTGAAAGTGAAAGTACCACTGATTTAGGTGGATATAAAGAAGTTATTGTTCATATTTCAGGAAAAGGGGCCTATGGTCTTTTGAAGCGTGACTCTGGTGTTCACCGAGTTCAGCGTGTTCCTGCTACAGAGACTCAAGGACGTGTTCATACCTCAACAGCGACCGTTGCGGTTCTTCCAGAAGCTGAGGATGTAGATGTCCAAATTAATGAATCTGATTTACGTATTGACGTGTATCGCTCTGGCGGAGCTGGTGGGCAGCACGTAAATACTACTGATTCAGCCGTTCGTGTAACTCATATTCCGACAGGCGTGGTAGTTGCATGTCAAGAAGAGCGTTCTCAACATAAAAACAAGGCAAAAGCACTTAAAATGCTTCGTGCTCGAATTTTAGCTCATGCCCAAGAACAACAACGCATGAAAGAAGCTCAAGCAAGAAAAGAACAGGTTGGAACTGGTGATAGATCAGAAAAAATTAGAACATATAATTATCCTCAAAATCGTGTTACTGATCATCAAGTTAATTTAACTCTTCAAAAACTTGAATTTGTAATGCAAGGTGATTTAGATGAAATAATCGATGCCTTACAAGATCAGGATCGCAAGCAGCGTCATATGCTGCCAATCTTAGAAACTTTATAAATTAATTGTTACAACAAGTAAACGTTCTTTTAGGTGTTTATATGCAAAAAAAAATTGCTTTATTTTTAGCGATGAATTTAATATCAAATCTTTCGCACTGTTCTGACTCTGGTATAGATATAAGTCATTTGAGCAAGAAAGATCTTATTCCTAAAGAAGAAGTATGTTGTATAACATGTTTATCCTGTAGTTGTATTGTTTACTTATTTTGTCTTTGTTCATGTCCATGTTCATGTTCGTGCTTATCTAGAGCAAAAAAAGATAAAGATGATGAAACCCTGCGTGTATTCTTAAATGATTTTTATGTGGGCTACGAACCAAAAAATAATAAAATGGATTAAAAAATTAAAAGGTATACAAAAGTATACCTTTTTTTATATCAAAAAATGTGGTTTTTTTTAATAATTAAATCAAATGATAATCTTTGCATCTTCTGCTCACCGATGAGCGATTTACCCCTAAAAGTTCAGCTATTTTGGTTTGGCTACCAAGTTTGTCCCAAAGTTTTTTCATAAGTTGTACGTCTTTGAGGGCATGTTTGCCTAGCTGTCCGGCTAGTTGTAATTCTGGACAAGTACTATCAATAATTTTTACGACAGACTCAGGCTTATTGATTTGAAGTTTGTTTTGAGCTTTCAGTGTCATGTAGGATAAAACTTTTTGTTGTAATTCAAAAATGCTTCCAATTCTTTGAGCAATAAGAGCTTCTTTATCTTTTTTAGAAAATACTACAATTCGTTCAGGGCCATATTCTTGCAAGTTTTGATACATATATTGATCAATAAGATCGTTCAATTTTTCTTCATGCATCGTTATTAAAGATGGGATATTAAGAATATGCTTTTTGAGTTCAGCTGAAAATTCTGGAATAATTTTACCTTCTGCTTCAAGCATTGTTAGATCATAATTTGTTGAGCAGATAATTCGAGCATTGCTAAATTTTCTTTGTTCGCTTTTAAATGGTGTAAAGATTCCATATTTAATATATTGAGCAATTTTTTGTTGGGTTATCACATTTAAATGTTCTATATCATTAATGACAATAGTTCCTTGTTGATATTTTTCAAGAAGAGAAGGTTCTTGAGTTTCTTGAATGAGTTGATTGATACCGAATAATTTAATGCCGATATTTTCATCTGATGCACTATGTGTAGCAATTGTGCCAGTTTCATCAGCGAGATTATGAATTATTTTGCTGATATGAGTTCTGTCTTGCTCATGACCTTGGATTAGCAGAATAGTTTTTTGTAAAACAGATTTAAAAAGTTCAATCTTAACTTTAAGAAAGGCTTCATCGTTTGAAGGGATCAGTTTATTGATAGCGATACCAGTTTTAGTTGTTTGAAGATACAGTAAATAATCTCGTTCTGACGGATCTTTGAGTGCATCAATGTGCATTTTAATCATATCGGTAGCTTCTGGTTTTCTGACAATTAAAAGAATACCAGCATTAATTTCAGCTTGTGGCATTCCGGTAATAATTAATTTGCTACCATTTGGTGAGGTTATATACATATTTTGTGTTATTTGATATTTTTCAATCTGTAGCACAAAATTTAAGATAGTTGCACTTGTTGGATGCTTATCATCAAGATTAGGATTGATACCAAGAAGAGTTTGTGCTTCAAGGTTTTTAAAAGCAAAATGATGATTTTTGTAAAAAATTATTCCGATATGATTTTCAATACGATCTTTAAGTAATTGTTTAATACTTTCTTTATATTGATTAATTTCTTGTGTTTTTTCGTATAATGCTTCTTGTGTTAGTTTGCTATCATGTAACACATGATATAAGTCTTTTTGAAGCATCAAGTGAATGGCAGGGGATAAGAATTGTGCAAAAATGATTAATTTGTTTATTTGTTCTTGGCTTAAGAGAACATTTTTCTCTTCGAAATTTATAGTGATATAACCTATTATATTTTTATTTCCTATAATAGGAATAAAAATATCGCATTCAATCAAGCGTAAAAATTGTGCCAATTCAGTTGCTTTTGGATTATCAGTATAGAATTCATCAAATTCAAGTTCATGGCGAATTAATATTTTATGTTGTTGTATGATATTTATCGATTCTTTGACTATAGGATCATTCGTATTTAAAAAACACTCAATTTTTTGTTGAAGATTGTTTTCGTTGTTTTCTATGGATCGAATATAAAAATTCACAAAAGCTTTGTTGTTGTCAAACTGTTTGCTAATTAACTGTTGTGTGATGTAAGAAAATTCTTGGATAGTGGATCCAACGTTAATTTGTTCCAAGGCTTCTTTAAAATCGATATCATTTGAAAGTTTTTTATAAATTTGCACATGTTTTGACATGTTAAGAAATCGGAAGCGAATGATTTTTTTAAAACAGAGCTTCATGAAAATAGCAATTAAAATAGATTGCAGAGCTGCAACTGACTCGATTTGTTTATCTCCCCATAAAATAATTGGGCAGAGTTCAAATAGTATAAATATAAAGTGAGGAAGCAAGAAATAATATAGCAAAAACTTAAGTTGTTCTTTTAATATGAGAGGTATTTTGTGATTAGATAGCCCTTGTAGTATTTTTATAGTAGCAATAAACCAGAAGATGGTTGCAAAGTAGTATAAATTAATAGCTAAAACCAAGGGTTCTTTTCCTTGGATGATGTTGATCATATTAATGATAAACAGTGAACTAATAATTGTTTCAATTGCAAAAATAATTTTATGATAAAATTTCAGATAGAAGTTTTTTTCAGTGAGCTGTTCTAAAAAAAGCCCAAAGAAGTGTGGCTTGATACAAGAAAAAATCCATGCAATGCAGATTGCTAGACGAGATATAACTGTTTTTGGCATGAAATATCGTATAATCCAAGAGCTACTATCAAGCATTATAGCAATAATAGGTATTAAGAAAAAAATGAAAATTGTTTTTTGAGGTTTAGAATCATCTCTTGTAAAAAGTTGTTGTATGATATGAATCACAATCTTTGATAAAATTAGAAATGAAACTAAATGAATAAGAATAGAAAAATAAGGAGTTGATAAAAACTCTATGCTTAGTTGAAAATAATTGATTAAAGTAGTCATATGTTCTTGACCTTATATTTTTACCTTATTATACTCATTGCAATGATACATGTAAAATTTTAGGACATAAATTTAGGTTGGTTTAGGAATATCATGCTAGTTCAAAAATTTATCTCTAAGGTGCTAAATAATAAAAAATATTCAAAGTTTATTCTAGTAATGATTGTCTGTGTGATAGGGTCTTCGATTAGTTTTTATAAAAACATGGATTTACTAAAAGGCAGCAAAGCGTTTTTTTTAGATTCAAGTTTACAGGCAGTTCCGCCTTGGCCAGATTAAAAATAAATGTGTTCAAAAGTAATGACTAGCATGTTATTTTATTAAGATCTTTAAAAAATAAAAAGCCCCACAATTTTGTGAGGCTTTTTTATTTTAGTTATATTTCTATTTTATACTCGATTTAACTCTTGAGCTTTAGTTATCACTTGATCAAGCGTTAAGCCAAATTCTTGTTTACCATCAACGTGTCGTAGGGTGATGGTATTGTTATCCATCTCTTTTTGGCCGATAACAAGCATCCAAGGAATACGATCAAGTTGAGCAACTTTGATTTTTGCAGAAAGTGGTTCGCTGCTTTCATCAACTTCAACTCGAAGGTTAAGTTCTTTGAGAGAATCTTTTATTTTGTTAGCGTATTCAATTTGTTTTTCTGTTATTGGAATAACTTTAATTTGTGTTGGACATAACCAGAATGGGAAATGACCTTTACAGTCTTCCAAAAGAATTCCAAAGAATCTTTCAAGTGAACCTAAGAGAGCTTGGTGTACGATAACAGGTTGTTGTTTTTCGCCTTTGTTGTTGATGTAATAAATATCAAAATTTTGTGGCATGAAGAAATCTACCTGAGCTGTTGAACATTGCCATGCGCGGCCCATGCTGTCAAACACTGTTACTTCAATTTTAGGACCATAGAAAGCTCCTTCGCCTTCATAGATCTCAAAAGTTTTACCAGCATTTGTCAGTCCACTTTTTAAAGCATTAATAGCTGTTTCCCAAAGTTCATCAGATCCAATAGCATTTTCAGGTTTCGTTGAAATTGCGTAATGAATTGTTTTAAATCCAAAAGTTGTGAGTACTTTATCAATCGTTTGAACTGAGTTGAGAATTTGAGCTTCTAAGTTTTCAGGTGCACAGTACATGTGGGTATCGTCGATGGTGAATGCACGAGTTCTAAACATTCCATGCAAAACTCCAGAAAGTTCAAAACGGTGTACGTGCCCGAATTCTGCAAGGCGGAGTGGAAGCTCGCGGTAAGAGTGTAAATTTTGCTTATAAACCAAGATTGACCCAGGACAGTTCATTGGCTTGATGGCATATTCTTTTTCTTCTATACAGCAAAAATACATATGCTTTTGATAGTGTGCGTAGTGTCCTGATTGCTTCCAAAGTGAAACATCTAAAACAGTAGGGGTAATAATTTCTTGATAACCATGTTGCTGCCAAACTGTGCGAATAAATTCTTTGAGCTTGTTGATAATGAATGCACCTTTAGGATGATAGAAAGGAAAGCCTGTTCCTTCTTCTTGAAATGAAAAAAGATTCATTTCTTTTCCAAGTTTTCGGTGGTCATACAGTGCAGCTAACTCTTTTTGCTTGATATATTGTTCAAGTTCTTGTTGAGTTTCAAATGCAGTACCAGAAATTCTTTGTAGGGCAGCATTTTTTTGATCAGCACGCCAGTATGATCCAGAAAGTCCGGTGAGCATAAAGTTTGCAATTTCACCAGTTGATGCAACGTGTCCACCGCGGCAGAGGTCATAAAAATCACCTTGCTTAGAAAGTCCAACTGTGTCACCAGGGATTCCTTCAATCAGTTCAAGTTTGAAAGGGTTGTTAGCATACATCTTGCGCGCTGCATCTTTTGAAATCTCTTCATGAGTGATAGGGTAATTTTTTTTAACTAACTCTTTCATGCGAGCAGCAATGATTTCTAAGTCAGCTTCTTTAAAGTTTTCTTCTGGGAGCATGTCATAAAAAAAGCCATCTTTGGTTGCAGGTCCGATAGTGAGTTGTGTCTTTGGATAAAGTTCTATGACTGCTTGCGCAAGCAAGTGAGCAGCAGAGTGTCGCAGAGTTTCTAGTTTTTGTTCTTGTTCTTTAGTTAATTTCATTCTTAGGCCTTTAAGGTGAGGATTATAAATTATTAAATAAACTATTTAAGATCTAGTTGATACTGAAGATGAGCTCCTGGTATCAGGGTCATTGACTACTTCTACGTTGGGATTAGGTTGTGGTCTACTATTTCTTAATAATTCATCGAATTCAGTAGCAAGGGCATGATTTGCTTGATGATGCTTATAGATGCGCACACAATGAGCCTTAGTAGATTGTTCTGCAAACTGAGGATCTTCTTCGGCTATTCTACGACTTATTTGTTGCGATCGACTTTGCGCATCAAGTAGAGTAGTAGTCGTGTTAGCAGCAGCTAATGCTTGATCATCTTTTTCTTTAAGAGCTTGTACTCGAGGATCAAAAGCCTGTATTTTTTGTTTTCTTAATTTTCTATATTCTTCCAATGAATTACTTTCTAAAAAAGTCATAGGATATATAGCTGCATTATTATAACCATAGCGAGCTGGAAAATCACCAACCACAACATCAGGTATTCCAAGAGTTGCGCTAAGAGCTTTTTGCATTAACATTTTTTTAATATTTTTTCCCAATAATTCAGAAAATTCAAGACTAGATTCTCTCCAAGTAAGGTCTCCGAATAAACCACTTATAAAAGCAGTAACGCAATCCGGAAGTGAAAAACCTTTTTCGGATTCTTCTTGTGCAGATTTTATTTGTGCATTTTTGAGTTGTATGGAAAACAAACGATTTTGTTCTTCTGCCTTTTTACGTTCTTTTTCTAAACGTAAGCTTTCTGAAAGAAGCGCAATTATTATATCATTTTGTGCTATTTGTTTTTTAAGTAGTTCTGCTGTTTCATTATTTTGAGTATTGGTTGCTTCATGTATAGGCATATTTTGTTGCTTAGGATTGTTTGGTTTAGAGTAAAAATTTAGTGATAACATAAATAATGTTAGTAAATTTTTTTTAAAGAACATTTTAAGCCTTAATTTTATTACTTCTAGATAGTTTTATATAATAATTCGTAGTATAAACTATCGTACAAATAAATAAAATTTTTATTGTACGGGCAGAAAATCATAAATTTTAAAATCTGTTGATGAATTTATTAAACGATTGGATAAAGCTAAGGCTTTTGACGAGTGGACGTTGTTTTCTGCCATTTTTTTAAAATTATTCGCTTTTTATCAAAATTATTGTTATTTATTTTGGACTTTAAATGTAGTAAGCTACAAAAGTTTTTCGATGTTAATTTTCGGTATTAAAGAAAGGAATAGAGTATGACGCAAAAAGGGCAATTGTATATTTTAGATACCAATGTGCTCGTTGAAGACCCAGAAGTTCTTTTTCGATTTCCCAAGGCTCGCATAGGTATTCCAATTTTTGTACTCGAAGAACTTGATAGAATTAAAGTTGAAAGCAGTAGTCGTGGAGCAAGTGCTCGTTTAATTGCCCGTCATTTAGACAAAATTCGTTCCTATGGATCACTTAAGAATGGAGTGACGCTTGAAAATGGAACGCAAATTCAGATTTTATTTGATATTTCAGATGAGTTAAACGTTAAAGGCCTTAAGGTTGATATCACTGACAACAAAATTCTTATGCTTGCAATGGCTGAAGAACAAAGAGGTAATGATGTTACCTTTGTTACCAAAGATATTAATGCCAGAATTAAAGCTGATGCGCTTGGTTTAAAATCACAAGATTATCTACGTGGTTTAGTTTTAACTGAAAATTATTATAAAGGTTGGCAACAGCATGATATTACAGGTATGGATCTCAGGAAAGAAGTACCTCCAATTTTAAAAGATCTTGCGCATGAAAAAAAATTATTAATGAACGAATTTGTTGCTTTGTACAGTAAGGGTAATGAATTTAATAATCGTTTATTTCGATATCGTGGTGGAGATAATTTCAAAGAGGTTGTACAACCAAAGGTTTCTTGGCCAATTCATGCAAAAAATATACACCAGTTAATGGCTTTAGATCTTTTGTTTGATCCGGATATTCCTTTTGTTTCTTTAACAGGTCCAGCAGGGACAGGGAAAACCTTTTTAACGTTATTTGTTGGGTTGTATAATGTTCTTGTTTCTGAAGCTTACTATCGCATGACGATTGCAAGATCAGTAGTTCCATTAGGACATGATATTGGATTTTTACCAGGAGATGTTCAAGAAAAACTTCATGGTTGGATGCAGCCGATGTACGATAACGTTGACATGATCGCTCATTTGATAGCCCACACGCAATCAAGTTCATTCTTTGAGCGTAAAGATTCTGGATATTATGAAGAAGGCCGCAGACAAAAGAATCGTCGTTTTAATAAAAAGCATCATAATCAACATCGCAATCATTTTCAAAAAGAGCGTCCGCTCAAGCCGGTAGGCTCACTTGATGAACTGATTAATCAACATAAAGTAAGTCTTGAAGCAATAACCTACATGCGTGGTAGATCTATTGCGCGTCAGTTTATTTTTATCGATGAAGCTCAAAACTTAACAGCTCATGAAGTAAAAACTCTTTTAAGTCGTGTAGCAGGAGATAGTAAGATTATCTTATCAGGTGATCCGTATCAAATCGACGTTCCATACCTTGATTTTTCAACAAATGGTCTTGTTGTTTCAACTGATCGGTTTAAAGGGCAATCAATTTTTGGCTCAATATTTATGCCAATTTCTGAACGTTCTGAGCTCTCAAGATTAGTTCAAGAATTACTTTAGCTTTTTTGACTATTTTGATGTATCTGGTACTATTAAATTAGGACCAGATACATGTTTTTTAGGGGTTACAATGTCAAAAATAGTTCAAATTTTTTGTGCTTTTATGGTACTTTCAGGATCAGTAGTAGCACAACAATCATTTTCAGGTCCAAAGACTGATACGCAGCTTATTTGCGCTGTTAAAAGTGGTGATCGAAAAGCTGTAAAAAAACTTTTAAAATCAGGTGTTGATGTTAATCAATTTGGTCAGGATTATAAAACAGCTTTAGATGCTGCGGTTGAGTATGGATATACAAAAATAGCATTAGATTTAATGAAATATGATGCTAAGGTAACTTGTGATGATAATCAAAAGTATCTTACTGAGTTATGTAAAGAACACTCTAAAAGCTTATGGGGTCGATTTCCTATAATGCTATTAGCTTGTGCTGCTGTGGCAGGTATAGCAGTACCAATAGTTCTTTTTGGTATACTATTTAGCCCTATGCAGATGATATATTATATTTATCCAATTTTTTTTATTTCATATTGTGCAGCTGGAGCTGTATTGGTAGGTTATACAATTTCATTACCATTCCAAGCAAATTCATGGTCTAAAAGATCTGAATTGAATTGGATGCTTCCAGTATCAACAATAAATTAAGCGCAGTTACAGCAAAATTCATTGATAGCTTCAAGGTGTTTTTTCATATCTTCAGGATTGAGCTTGTTTACATTATCAACAATATGGGTATGTATTTCAGGGATACCTATAAATTTGAATGTTTCAGAGAGCTGGTATTCTATAGGATTTCTTAGATTTTGTTCGATATGATCTTTATTTTGCATGCAGGCATAAATTACAAAAACTTTTTTAATTTTATGCAGTGATTGAGCGTACATGCCAGATTCATATTTATATGCCCAACCATTAATCATATCAAGCCATGTTTTAAGTATTCCTGGTACTGAGTACCAGTACATAGGAAAAACTAAAAGTAGTGCATCAGCATCCATAAAACGCTCTTTGTTTTCTATGTAGAAAGGATGGCTTTCCATATAGTTTCGATCATGATGAAAAAAAGGAATCTCTTTTTCTTTATCGTACAGGTTGAGTTCATCGATCTGATAACCCTTAGCTTGAAACGTTTCAATAGCCTGTTTAAATAGCTTAAACGTTGTGCCTGTAGTATTATCATTTGCAAAAATAGCATATAGTTTCATAAGAAGGACCTCCATTTCCCTTTGAAAAGATTCTAAAGGTTTTCATGAGGTAAAGTAAATAGAAACTTTAACTTTTTATTTACTTTGTTTTGTTTTGTATATAAATATCCCAATAGGATTACAGATCAGAAGCCGTTTAAGAATGGCCCATGAAGCTAAGGGAATAATTTGAGTTTCTAGATTAAAAATTGCGAAATTGGTACAGCCGATAGCAAAAGGACAAACGTTTTCAGTTCCTAAAAGGGGGCGAACTCCTGAGATTAGCCAACAAAGTATGAAAGCTATAAGCCGATCAACTTTGTGCAAAGATCTCAAGCAAAAGTTTAGTAAGTTTTTGAAAGTCATAATTTTTTGCTGCAGGTCTGGTTATAACAATAAGATCAGTATTATATTCATAGAGTTTATTTTGAATATAAATTGCTTTTAACTGCCGTCTGAGTTTGTTACGCTCTGGAGCATTCCCATAGGCTTTAGGTACCATTGAAAGAATACGACCAAAGGGATTTGTTGTTGGAGCTCTTAAAATGGTAAAAGCTTGATTTTTTTTTGCAAGTTTTGCAACTTCAAAAAAATGATCAAGCTCTTTTTTACCAAATTTAGAAATATGTTTTGTTGGTTTTAGCATTATAACCTAAGGTTTTATGCTTTAACTGCTAAACGTTTTCTGCCTTGTGCGCGACGACGGTTAATAATTTTACGGCCATCTTTAGTAGCCATACGTTTTAAGAAACCATGTTTTCTGTTGCGTTTAACGCGGCTTTTTCTGAAAAATGTTACTGACATAGGAAACCTTTTTAAAAAGTCATAAACTATCTTTGGGTAATATATCTATTAGTTTACGCTGGAAACATATTTTTTGCAAATTCTCTTTGTAGAATACTCTTTATTCTAAGCCTTCTGTTGCCAAATACCGTTCAGCTTCAAGGGCTGCTATACATCCAAATCCTGCAGAGACAATCGCTTGTCGGTATTTTGGATCTTGTACATCACCAGCAGCAAATACTCCAGGGACAGAAGTTTTGACTAAATCATGAACTTTAATGTGTCCAAAGGGAGTTTTTTCTAGTTGATTTCCAACCATATTTGTATTCGGTTTTAGGCCAATTGCAAGAAAAATAGCATCAGCAGGAATAAACTGTTGAGCTTTTGTTTGTTGATGTGTGACCGTAGCTCCAATTACTTTGCCATTTTCACCTTTGATTTCAGTGACGGTGCTGTTGTAAATAAAATTAAATCCAGGTTTATCTAAAACGCGTTGTTGCATAGCATGAGATGCAGTAAGTTTGTCACCAATATGAACAATAGTTACGTTGTTGCCATTACGGGCTAAAAATGAAGCGCTTTCCATGCTGGAATCTCCACCGCCAACTACAATGATATTTTGATTATGGTAAAATGCACCATCGCATACTGCGCAGGTTGAAACTCCTTTACCCCAAAAATCTTCTTCTCCAGGACAGTTCAGTCTGTTTGGAGTTGCTCCAGTTGCAATAATAATAGAATGAGTTTTCATTGTTTGTGTGCCATTAACAGTAACGGTGAACGGGCGCTGTGAAAGATCCATATTTGTTACAGATCCATCAACGATCGTGGCTTGAAATTTTTTAACATGTTCTTGCATATTAATCATGAGTTCAGGACCTGTAGTTTCAAGACTTCCTGGCCAATTTTCAATAGCTGTTGTACCCATTAATTGTCCACCTGGTTTTGGACCTTCAATAATGACAGGGTGTATATTTGCGCGAGAAGCATAAATTCCAGCAGTAAGTCCAGCTGGCCCACCGCCGATAATAATAAGCGGATGAATGTTTGATGTATTATTCTGTGTCATGGTAAATAGCCTTGTTTATTTATGGATCCCAAATAAAATTTGGAATGATACTTTGTATCACTTTTTTGTTAAATGGTAAATAATGTGGTTAACTGTTTTTTCTTTTAGACAATAATGATAAATATGTTCATGTTCTATCGGGAATTCTTGTCCTTGCGTTTGAGTTTTTAAAAATGGAAAATATAAAAAGTCTTTAAGCCGTTGACGTTGCGTAAGTTGTAAAACAGCTTTAATGTCATTGCTTGAGACGTTAATATTATCCTGATATCCTATGGTTTCGCTTACAATTGTATCAAGAAGTTGTTTTTTTGCCATATTTGTTAGGTTTGATTCAAAGCTAGGATCCATTTTATAAATTAAAAAATCAGATTTATGCTGGATTTCCTGAAGGATCAGAGATTTTTTTGATCTGATAGCCTGATCAGGTAAAACAAATTGATTTTTTTTGATGATCAAATTTAATGCTTCATATGCAATTGTGCGACGCTGTGAAATATCATTATTAAATGAAAAAACTTCAGTGATTTTATTTAAAAGATCTTTGTTGTTCTTGATTTTGAAATATTGCTTGAAGTTATCGATTGATAGATATTGAGAAGGAACAATGTCTTCTATTTTGATAATAAACATATATTCAGAATATGAATTTTCGCAAAAATATCTTTGTATACCTAAATCATTAGTTACGATTGTATCGCCAATTTTTTTATGTAAAAAAATCTTTTGGAATTCTATATCAGGTTCCTCATCACCTATTTTAATCCAGACAGGAGCGGCACTTTGGTTGAAGATAGGTTTTTGATTTTGGTCAACAAGCCAAGCTTTAAAAAAGACCCAATCTCCAATCTGTATTCCTTTGTCAGGGTTATATTTTTTTTGGAGATCTTCTTCATCTTGTAAAAATGTTAGTACTTGTTTATCTATATCACGATATTTTTTACGTGCTACTGGCTTGAAGGGTAAAAACTTCCAGCTTTGCATATAGACTTCTTTAGGCACGAATAGTTCAAAGATGTAGGTAAGATTTCCATTATCGTCTACCTGAATGTTACGTAGCTCTGGGTCTCCTGCAACAACTATCTTTTGTGAACGGATATGCTGCAATAAACTATTGATAGCAAAAAACTTGAGACCTAAATCCTTAAGATGACTAATAATAGGGCTTTTAAAATGTTCTTGAATATAAGGAATAGGAGCAAGCCCTTTTTTGAAGCCTGACAAATGAGAATTGTTTTGATGTTTTTGAGCAGCTAGATCTAAAAACGATTCAGTGATGCTTGAAGGGACAGTTACTTTAAAAAAGTAACTGTTGTTTGATGATGCGGGATCTATCAAACAACAGATTTGATCACTTTGTACCATTACAAACTCCTTTTTTATACTGGTACAAGAGAAGGGACTTGAACCCCCACTCCCTCTCGGGAACTGGATCCTAAGTCCAGCGCGTCTACCAATTCCGCCACTCTTGCACTCAATTAACTTAGGATACTATGTAACGTAGTATGCACTTTTTTTATAAATAGACAAGCGATATTTATAAAGCTTTGAGTTCAGCTTTCTTTTTTTCGCCTTTAGTGTCTATTTGTTTTACGAAGTTATCAGTAATATCTTGAAGTGTTTTTGCTAATCTTTTTTCAAAATCTTCAGATATTTTTTTTGATTTTTGAGCATCTTTCATAAAGTTTTGAATATCTTTACGAATATTGCGAATATCGATTTTGCTTGTTTCCATTTTTTGACCAACTAACTTGCTGAGTTCATCACGACGAGCTGTTGTCATACGAGGAATTTCAAGACGAACAATATCACCATCAACAATTGGAGTAAGTCCTAAATGAGACATGTTGATTGCGCGTTCAATATCACCAAGAGTTCCTTTGTCCCATGGTTGAATAGTGAGCATGTTAATATCAGGAGCAGCTAATGATGCTATATCGCGAAGACGAACTGTTGTTGTTCCGCCATAGCATTCAACCTTGATGTCTTCGATCATGCTGACTTGCGCTTTTCCTGTACGAATAGCAGTTAACTCCTTTTCATAGTGAGTCATTGCTTTTTCCATTTCAGCGGTAACAACTTTTTCGAAGCTTTTTATATTACCTTCTTCAATAATAATTGGCGTCATAAAAAATCCTTAATTTCCGATTTCAAAGCGTGCGAAACGTTTTACACGAATATTTTCACCAGTTTTTGCAGAAAGTTCCTTGAGGATATCTTCAACTGTTTTTTGTTCATCTTTTACGAATGGTTGCTTAAGTAAAGAAACTTCGCTTGCAATTTTTGCCATTTTGCCTTCGATGATTTTAGTAATCATAGCTTCTGGCTTACCTTGTGCTTTAAGCTGAGCGATTGCGATTTCTTTTTCTTTTTCGATGAATGCAGGATCTACTTGCTCAGGAGAAACGTATACAGGTTTGCTTGCTGCAATGTGCATAGCAATGTCTCTTGCAATGTTTTTAACATCTTGAGTACGAGCTACAAAGTCTGTTTCGCAATTAATTTCAATAAGTACGCCTGTTTGATCTCCTGGGTGGATATAAGATACAACAACACCTTGAGTTGTTTCACGATCAGCACGTTTATCAGCTAAAGCTGCACCGCGTTTGCGTAAGAGGTCAATAGCTTTTTCAATGTCGCCATTTGCTTCTTCGAGTGCTTTTTTGCAATCGAGCATACCAAGGCCTGTCATATTACGAAGTTTTTGAATAGAATCGAGTGATACTTTTGTCATCTTTATAACCTTATAAAAAATCTAGATATTTTATATATATAGTTTGCCAAAAAATCATTGATTTAGCAAAATCTTTAAACTCAAGGCCTTTACTGATATTAAAATTGCTGGGATTATCCTTCTACAGGTTCAAAGAATTTATAGGGATCAGAGCCTTGGTCTTGCTTTAACGGATGCTTTGAAGGTCTTACTTGAGGCGTTATATTTCTTGGGGATTCTTTTTTATCATAATTTTCAGGTTTTGAATCGGTAGAAGAGTAGGAGTTTGTAGATCGTTGAGAGGAGCTTTTTTTGGATGGCTTTTCTTTTAGATGTGCATGAACAGCTTCTAGGAGTTCTTTATGATGTTCTTTTTTTTCTTTTGCTTCATTTGCATAACGTTTTTTTAATCTTTTCATGGTTCTGCGAGCACCATGAATTTTTTTATGCTTAGCGTTTTTATGGACAGTTGTTTCGGGATGAAGTTCTTTATATTTTTCTTGAGCTATTATTTGTTCTTCAATAAGTTTTTGTTCATCTTCTTCTTGGTTTTTCTTTTCAAACAATAGTGAGTCAGAGTCTTGAGAGCTATCATCTTTGACAATCATGTTATCTTGGGTGAAAAAGATAGTTATATCAATCTCTTCAAAGTAGCCAATTATTTTTTCTTTAATTTTTTCTATTAAATCTTTGGAGCTTGCTTTTACAATCGATTCTGCTTTCTTAATAATAATTTTTGATTGAAGTCCATTCCAATCATTTTGTAAATCAATTTGATTTTTTTTGATTTGTAGTTTTAAAAAATCTAAAGATATTTCAGTTTCAAGTGGAAAGAAAATATCAGCTATTAACTCTTTATTAAAATTACTTGTTGTATCGTCTATTGAAAGTATGTTTATGGCATACATAGTACAAAATATTTTAGAGTACTTCATTTTATCCTTTTTTTAAGTTTTTTCTAAAGTAACTTTTGTCTTAATTTTGGTCAAGATTAATAATGGCTCAAGAGGGTTTATTCGTCTAGCCTAAAATGAATTATATAAAAGCTTGTATAAATTTGTTACATCTTTTCCATAGGTACAATTCCCATAATAAACATTGCTGTTCTTAAGTTAATTTGTACTAATTTTACCAAAGCAAGTCTATGGTTTGTTTTAGGCATATCATCTGGAAGAATGAAGCGTTCTTGATTGTAATATGCATGGAACAAGTGAGCTACTTCATAAGCATAATGTGCAATCAGATGTATCTGATGATTCTGTGCAACTTGAGGTAATAAAGTTTTGAGTTGATAAACTTTTTTAAGAATCATTTTTTCTTGAAGAGTCAGATTGTCAGAAAGTTTGAAATGAGCTTCTGTTATACCAACTTCAGCAGCTTTTTTTTCAACGCTTATGGTTCTTACGTGAGCATACTGAATGTAATAGATAGGATTTTCATTAGTTTGGCTAAGAGCTAAATTTATATCAAATTGAAGTTCAGCATCTGCTTTTCGAAAAAGAAAGAAAAATCGTGCAATATCCTTACCAACTTCTTCGATAATTTCTGCAAGAGTCACCATGTTGCCGGTACGTTTGGACATCTTAACGGCTTCTCCGTCTTTCATGACATGGACAAGCTGATATAAAATGACATTGAGTCGATTTGGATCAACTCCAAAAGCCGACAATATTGCTTTAAGTCTTATTTTATAACTATGATGATCATGTCCAAGAACCATGATAAGTTCATCGTAACCACGTTCAAGTTTATCAAGTAAGTATGCAACATCAGCAGCAACATAGGTAAGTTCGCCATTTGCTTTTTTAAGTACGCGATCTTTATCATCACCAAAAGTGGTTGATCGAAGCCATAAAGCTCCATCAAGTTCATAGGTGTGACCTGTTGCAACTAACTTTTCAAGTGATTCAGTTACTTTACCATGATCATGCAACATTTTTTCAGAGAACCATTCATGAAATATAATTCCATAGGATTCAAGAGTTGTTTGAAGTAGTTGTAAAAGATGTTCTTTTGCATACGTTTGAAAAAAGAGATCATCTTCTTGAAGTAAATTTGATCCAAATTGCGTAACGCATTGTGCTGCTAAATCAACTAAATACTGCCCATGATAGGCATCTTCTGGAAGTTCGATATTTTGGCCAAGTTTTTGCAGACAACGGATCTTAAATGAATTACCAAGTTTGGTGATTTGAGCTCCAGCGTCATTGATATAAAACTCTTTATGAACGGTGTATCCTAAAAAGTTAAGAATTTGAGCAAGTACATCACCTAAAATTCCATTACGTCCATGACCAACATGCATAGGACCTGTTGGATTTGCGCTGACAAATTCGATATGAATTTTTTTATTTTGCGTTGGCTTAGTAATAAAGAACTTTTCTTGTTCTTTTTCAATTTGTGCACCAAGTTCTTGAAACCAAGAAGGCTTCATGAAAAAATTTAAAAATCCAGGACCAGCTATTTCAATTTTTTCAACCATAGGATGTGAAAATTTTTCAACAACCTGTTGAGCAATGGCACGTGGATTTGATTTTAGTTCCTTTGCGCATACCATAGCGACATTGGTACAAATATCACCAAAAGCAGCTTTAGCTTCATCAGCATTTATGTCAAATTGGATAGAAGGTAGTAAATTTTCAGGAATATTTAAAACATTTTTTAAAAAATTTAAAAAATCTTGTTTTATAGTTTCAAAACTGTTCATTATTTTCTTTCAGAGAGTTTTTATATCAATTAAAGGGGTTATGTTTTTACTATATCATAAAACATTTTTTTGATGAAAATCTTTTTAGTACTGTTCTATATATGCTAAGAATATAAATATCTTGTAAACCTTGAAATAAGAGGAGTTTTATGAAAATCTTAAGGATTTTGTTAGTACTATTTTTTACAAAAATAAGTTTTGCTGCAGAGCCAAGAACACCTGAAGAATGGAATGAACATTTTAAGCAAAAAATAAAAGAAGAAATGACACCAGAGCAAAAAGAAGAACTTGTAAAACATCAACAAGAAATTCAAAATTATCAACTAAGGGCTAAACAAAAAAAATCTGGAAGCTTACTTCGAGAGCCGACTTCAGAAGCTGATAAGCAAGCAATACATAAAGAATTAGAAGCAAAAGGCTTTAAAGTCGATTTTAGCAAAGAAGATGAAGAAGATGCAATAACAGAAGCTCAAGAGACTGAAAGACAAAAGCAGATTTCAAGACAGCAAGAAGCTCAAAAGCAAGCTCGATTAGCAGCAGAAAAAGCTAAATCTCAAGCAGAAGGATTTGATTTTGCTGAAGATGATAATGAACCAAAAGTAGTTAAGCCTGCAGATCCTAAAGATATTTCTACCTGGACAGAGGAAAATGTAGGAAAAATTGATCCTAAAGACTTTGCAAACTTAAAAACAGAAGACCTTAAAAAATTATTAAAAAATCCAAAATTACTTGAAAAGCTTTCAGAAAAGCAAGTTCAAGCAATTCCTGAAAATATGCTTGTTGATGCAATCAATACAGGTTTAATTGCTCGCATTAAAGGTGGTAATAAATTATCAGACTCTTTTGTTTCTAAACTTAGTTTTAAGCAAGCAGAAGCGCTGATTGGTGAACATGATAAATTATGGAGTAGTATTAAAGCAGATTTTTCAGATGAGCAGATTGAATTTTTAAGAAGAATTACTAAACCAATTGATTTAACTAAGCCATTATCAGATTTAATTCCAACTCCTAAAGAAAGTGACATACAAGCTAAAAAGTTTGATGATGTTATTACATATAGAATAATTAAAGAAGCTGCTAAAAAAGTAAATGAAGACTTTATAAAAAATCCTGGTTCAATTGATCCTGATTATATCAAGTATGTTGATGTTAAAACATTATCTAAGCTTTCTTTTGTTAAAATAAAAGAGCTTACAGCTACTCAAATTAAATCTCTTTTAGATATTCAAATTAAAGCTCTTTCATCTGCTCAAATTAATAGTCTTACTCCTGATCAACTTAAGGCTTTTGAGCCAAAGCAAATGGACGCATTTACTATTCAACAAATTACAAATTTTACATCAGATCGAACAGAATATTTTTCTCCTGAAACCCAAGAGGCGCTTGTAACGCGCTTGACAGGAAAAAAACCTGAAAAGTCACAAAAAGATGAAAGCCAAACTCAAAATTCTACTGAATCAAAAAAAGTAGATCAAAAATTAACTCCTGAGCAAGTGGAACAGTTTAAAAAAGAAGCTGCAAAGCTTGATTTTTCTACTATGTCATTATCAGATATTAGTTCTATAAATCCTGAACTATTTAAACATCTGACCTTAGATCAAGTCTTAAAACTTACTCCAGAACAAGTTGCGAATATGTCCTCTGAACAGATTAAAAATTTTGGACCATCAGGAGTTTTAAGTGTTACAAACATTAGATCTCAAGATAAGATAATTAGTAACCAACCAGGTAAAATTAATATATTAAAAACTATAGAAGAAAAAGTTTTTAAAGCTGTAGAAGCAGATGTCCTTACACAACAAAAACAAATTATTAATCAAATGCGGGGACGTCAGCCGTTTGAAACAAAGATGAGAATAGACCAAGTTGTAAGGATGACCGACAAAGATATAAATTCTATGAGCTTTACGCAATTAAAAGATAGCAAGAATCTTATTACTGATTTAAAAAACGAAGTAAAAGAATTAAAAAATAAAAAATTTAATGTTTTAGCTGATTCGTTAACTAATAAAATAAAATTAATAGAAGCTCGAGTAACAACCTTAAATGAAAAAATACAACAAGGTAATGCATTAGATCAATCAACGATTTTTAATATGGATGAAGGTACGTTGAAATCTTATTCTGACGTTATTGATGGTCTAAGGCCAAATCAAAAACAAAGAATAGAGGTAGCTCTTAAGATCATTGAAGTAGCAAAAGATGCAAATAAATTAAATGAAAACGACTTTAATAAAATGACAAAGCAGCAATTGCAGCCTTATACTTCAGCTTCTGTTCTTGCTAAAATAGCAGAACCACAAAAAACAATGATAACTAATGCATGGAATAAGCTTACAGGTTCAAAAGCAGCATTATCGCAAAAGTAAAAACGGTTTTTTGATAAAATATAGAGGCCATTGAATAGATTTCAATGGCCTTTATGTATTGCATAGCTATTCAAGTTTATTTTTTGGGAGCAGTAGAGGGGTTAGGGTTTATACTTGCTGAAGCTGCAGCAGCAGCTGATAGAGATGAGGTCCTATTTGCAAAAGCAGCTAGCTCTTGTTCTTGTTTTTTTAATTGACTCTGTAAAATCTTTACAATATTTGAACATTGTTCTTGATTTTTTCTAAGTTGAGTATTTATAATCTCAATTTCGGCTATTTTTTCGGCAGTTGTTGTTACAGGGCCTAGCGTTATTTCCATTTTTTTAGGATCGGAAGTAATATTTGTTTCATAGGCTAAATGTTTATATTGTAATCGAATAATTTGTTCTGGTGAAACCATTGCCCCTCTGTGTAATAAGTATTCTATGAGATGATTATGATTTTCTCCAATTACTTGTTCAATTGCTTCATCGAGTGGACGCCAGCAGTTTGTTGGTTTATTAATATCAGCTCCTTGTGAAAGTGCCTGATCAATTTTCATTGTATTTTTTTCTCTAATTCCTGCAAAAAGTAATGCTTGCAAAGGTCCACAAAATGATTCTGAAAACATTTTAGTACGCTCTAGGTCGGATGGAACAATAGAAGGGTTTGATACTGGATTAATATCGATAATTTCTGTAGAATTTTGGTTTTTTTGGTTGTCACTTGCAGGGATTGTTGATTTTGGGGTTTGAGACTCTTGAGAATTTTTGTGAGTTGAATGCTGCTGAATATTTGGTCCTGAAGCCAGCCCAAGCGCAGCTAATATCGATACAATAAATGATTTAATTGATATCATAAGTCCCTCTTACTTTATGGTAATGTTTGTAATGCTTTATACTTTAAAAAAGATATCTTAAACAAGGGATTGTTAGTTTGTTTTTGATTTATTTGCTATACTAAAGATATCTTAAAATTGATTCTGATGGATAACATAGATAAAATTCAAAATAATATGAAAAAAAAGATAGCAGTTCTTGTTTCTGGCGGTGTTGATAGCTCTGTAGCACTTGCAATTCTTAAAGAGCAAGGTCATGACCTTACCGCATTTTACCTCAAGATTTGGCTTGAAGATGAGCTTTCATACTTGGGGAATTGCCCGTGGCAAGAAGATCTTGAGTATGTCCGCTCAGTTTGCCAAAGTCTTGACGTGCCGCTTCAGGTAATTTCTATGCAGCAAATTTATCATGAGCGCGTGGTATCGTACATGATTGCAGAAATTAAGGCAGGGCGAACGCCAAATCCGGATGTACTGTGTAATCAGTTTGTTAAATTTGGTGCTTTTTATGATGCTATTGATGATTCTTTTGAGTATGTAGCAACAGGTCACTATGCCCAAATAGAACACAGACCAGATATTTCGATCCTCAAAAAAGGTAATGACCCGATTAAAGATCAGACCTATTTTCTTTCTAACTTATCACAAGCACAACTACGACGAGCACTGTTTCCGATTGGTCATTTGCCAAAAACGCAGGTCAGAGTATTAGCTGAACAGTTTAATCTACCAACAGCAAAACGTAAGGATTCGCAAGGGATCTGTTTTCTAGGGAAATTTAATTTTGCAGAGTTTGTGCAAGCACACTTGGGAACTCAAGAGGGTGATATCGTTGAGTTTGAAACTGGTAAAAAATTGGCAAAACATCAGGGATATTGGTTTTATACCATCGGCCAGCGCCAAGGAATTGGCCTTTCTGGTGGACCATGGTATGTTGTCAGAAAAGATGTGCAAAAAAACATTGTCTACATTTCAAACAAGTACGATCAAATTCATGAACATAAACATGGCATGATGGTCAGCAGTTTTAACTGGAATCAGGGTACTATGAGTGACAAAGTGAATGTCGCCTCGTACCTTGGTCAATCCAGTGATCTAAAATCTGACCTTGATGTACGTTTTCGCCATGGCGCAGCAATTCATCCAGCTCTAGTTGAACATATGGGCGATAAACTTAAAATTACGCTGACTACAGAAAGTAGCCAAGGAATAGCAGCAGGGCAATTTGCAGTCTTGTATGATGGTGATGTATGCTTAGGCGGTGGTGTAATTGATGAAGCATTTTGAAAAAGTTTTAAAGTAAAAAAAGCCGCACTGCTTTCAGTGCGGCATCTTTTTATTAATTTGATTTTAAGTTATTAACTTCTGTTTCTAAAGCGTTAAGTTTTTCAATGGTAATGTTTTGATTATTAAGTTCTTTGTTAATTCTTTGCAATGCATCCTCGTTATCTAGTCTAATCTCAAAAGAAAGATTATTTATTTTTTCTGTTAATCTCTGAAAAATTTCTTCTTTGGTGTCGACCTTTGTTTTTGGAGTCTGTGGTGCTTGTTCAGGTGTTGGTGCTGCAGATGGTGGACGCGTATTAGTAAATGTCGTATTTTCATTACCATCGTTTTGTCTAGCTATAGTTTCTGGTTTACTCTGCTGTTTTGTAGAAAGAGCAACTTGTTTTTCAAATTGTGCCAAAATTGTATCTAGATCAGGAATATCTGAAGTGTTAGTTGTTCTTGTTCTAACAAGGGCCAAGTCTTGGTCTTGTTTGTATGGTGATGAAAAACTACTTGTATCTCTTTGCAAAGGACTGTCGTCTGCTGGACCAAATAAGCTTGGCTCTTGTTCTTTTGCTTTTTCTATAACATCCTTAGCTTCTTGTATAGCTGTTTGGCGAGATATAATACCCGTTTTAAATTCTTGCATTAAGTTATTTAAATGGTCTTTAGCTTCTTGTGTTGTTTTTTCTTGAATGTTTTGTCTTTCTTGTTCTAATTGTATTGCTTTGTTTCGTAAATTTTCTTGTCTTGCTTTTTCTTGAGCAGCTTCTTGTTCTTTTACTTTTAGTGCTTCATCTAAATTTTTTTGTCTTTGTTCTTCATCTATTTTATCTTTTGGCTTTCCTGAAAAGTCAGTTGGATTGGTTTGTTCTGATCTATCGAAGAATTGGCTGCGTGATTTTGGATTATGAAATTCAAAAGAATGAGTTGTTGTGTTATATTCAAGATGAACGCCTGAAAGCATCGTATCTATATTTTGACGAAATTTATCAAGTTTATTGAAATAATTTTCCTTAATCTCTTTTTCATTTTGTTCTATTTTTTCATAGTTTCTTTTATTTTCCATGAAAAGATTTTCTAATTTGATTTGATCTGCAGTTTTAGAATGTCTGCTCTGTGTAAGTTCTTGTATTAATTTTGTAAGGGTATTAGTTCTTATCAATTCTTCTACATTTTTATCTGGATATATTGTATTAAATAATTTTCTAAATTCTGCATTGTTTTTATTTTGTTTTGCGATTAGGGATTGATTTTCTATTACTTCTGGGCTTGTTTTTAATTTCTCACGTTCTGTTTTTACAAATTTATTGATGTATCTAAGTTGAACATCGGGACGAAGTTTTTTAAAAGCTTCTTGTGTTTCTTTGTCTAATTGTTTATTGGGTTCATTAGAATCAGAATATTTTTTTAAATTCTGGTCAACGATTATTCTTCTACTGTTACGTAATGAAAAATGTTTCCAGCCTACTTTAGAATCATTCCACCAATCAGAAAGCCAATCATTCACTCTTTGAGCTGTAGTAGATATTTTTTTACCTAAGTTTGCCATTTTTTGATCGCCAGAAAAAATATGTTTTCCCCATTCAATATCAGAACCTGGTGCTTTAACATCTTCTCTAGTTCTTAATCTTTCTTCTTGGCCATTGTGTACCCATTCAGAATGGGTAGGGCGGGCCATAGATTCATTTGTACGGTATGCTTCATGAACAGGTTCATGCATACTTTGTATATGATTAATTGGTGCTAAAGATAGCACGAATAGGCCTAATTTTATATACTTTTTCATATAACTCTCCATTTTTATATGACATTCATTTTATTACAGTATGGCATAAAAAAGGTGGTAAAATAAAGGGTTTTTTGTATTATTTTTTTATTTTTAATTGCGTTGGCTATCCTTTGCTTTTTCAAAATCTTTTTACCGGCTACCCGCGCATTGGGCCAAAGTATCCTTGCCGATACTTTGGAATCAGGCACATAAGGAAGTATCCTTATGTAACCTCTGACGCGCAAAACGGACACGTTCGCCTGTGGCTAGAACGTGTCTGGATCAGTTTTTAAAACACCAATTTTCAAGCAAGAACCTGGATCTTTTTGTAAGGGTGTAAGCGCATGGCCACAACTGATTGAATGTTATGTGAAAAAATTGGAAACAGATAGGACCGTTGCGCTGATGAGGCCTTTATTTATTAATTTTTCTCTTTTGTCTTCATCCAATTAAATTCGAGGACCCATTTTATAAAATAAAATAGTTTTTATAAATAAATTATAAATTATTTAACTGCTGAGCAGCTGATCCGTATGGTGAGCGTGAAGGAGTTGCTGCGGCGTTGCTTAGGGTTGGCCATTCAAAATAAGAACTGCCAGAAACTTGTTTTTCTGTTAAATCGAGTTTATTTGCAATTTCATCGATTGTTTGACTAAGTTTTGAATTAGAAATATTTTCTTTTTTATATCTTAGAAAATATTTAAGTAATTCGTCTTTATAAGCGTTCATGGCTTTTTGATAACTACGTTTAAGCGCTCTTTGATCGTCAGGAAGCATTTCTTGGATAACTTCTGGTTTATATAATTCTTTGATTGCCTGTAGGTATGGATCAATAATTTCAGATTTGATTTCTTGTTCAGCTGTAGTGCTGTATAATCGACGGCTTATATTTCTTGAAGAGAGCCAGCCTGTATTTATTATATCAGGTAATTTTGCAAGGCTTGGTTCAAGAACAGTGTTTTTTATTTTTTCTGCATTGATTTGGAAATTCATTAATAATTTCTCAGAAAATTGTTTTCTTGTTGCATAGTTTTCTTTTGCTGTTTCTTCAAATCGTCGTTCCATATCAAGCATACGGAGTTCTTCTGCTGTGATAGGTTTTTGTTCTAAGTCAGTTATTTTTGCTTTTTCTTCAGGTGATAGGGTGATATTTTCATTTTCTACTTTTTCTTTAAATTCGATCATAAGTTGTTGCTGTCCTTTAATTGCACTTTGTAGAGCTTGAATAGCTTGTGTATCTTGTAAAATATCACGAGCTCTTGATAATTCTTTAAACTGTTCTTCTACTTTTTCTTTTTCATCATCAGGTTTGCCAGCTTGTTTGTCTGGATGAAGATCAATAGATTTTATTCTAAAGAATCTATTCATTGCCGTTAGATCATCAAGTTTTCCGGTATATCCCAGTTTGATAAATATCTGTTGTGCATTAACAACTTTTTGAACCGATGTTTTCAGGGCACGATTGGTTTCAGTAATGGTAGTTGTTAGATCATCAATAGAGCGGTTAATATTTGCTGGAGTGATTTGGGTAACTGTTTCTTGAGCTTTGACCAGATTTAATTCAACTCGAGGATCAACGATTATAGCTTTGGCTACCTCTTGAATCTCTTGTGCTTGTTCATTCATCTGCGAGGAAGTAGTAAGTAAATCTTGTGTATCTTTTTTGCCTTCAGAGATTTTTTGCCTTTGATCATCTGATAAAGGTCGGGCAATAGATGCTTTTTGATTAAAGGTTATTAAATTTTTTTCTTGCTCAAGCCATTCTTCATACTGCAAACCAGTCTCATCTTTGGTGTTACTAGGTTCAAAAGGAAGATTGTTTTGATATTTATCTTCGTCTCTTGAAATAATAGTCGGTTCATCAACCTGAATATCAGGTTCTGGAGAAGATTTTTCATCTTCTCCAGTTTTTCCATCTTTATCGTTAACCTCTAGTGATGATGGTTGTTTAGAGGTTACTTTTTTGAAGATCGGTTTCCAGTTTTTTTATTCGAAGTTGTTTTTTTATTAGTATTAGGTTCATTTTTTTCTCTGCTTTTTTGAATTTCTGTTATTAATTCTTTTATTGCTGATGACTTTGCGTTGTTTTTCATATTTATTAAAGCTTTATCTTCTAGGGCTGAAGTCTCAGCTGGGTTTGTTAGAATTACTGTTTTAACAGCTTCTAATTGATCAGGCTGTAATGGTTTATCTAATAATGTAATAGTTCTTCGGCTGATAAATTTAGTAATTTGATCAGCAGAAAGTAGACTAGGATCTTCTAAAAATTTACTATTAATTAAAGTTCTTGCTGCTGTTCGAGCATTAATATGTTCGTCTGCAGATAAATTAGCATCATTGATTAAATCATCTAGGGATGAATTAGATAATATTTCATTGCTTAAAATATAACTTTTTGTTTGATCTACTAAATCAACTCTTTCCTGATTAGGCATTTTTTTGAATAGTTCTAGGAAAGCTGTATGAGTTTCTGGATTCATCTTTGTTATTTGTGCATTTGACAACTCAGCTATTTGTGCTGGTTTAAGAGCTTTAATTTGAAGATCAGTTAATTTTTCTACTAACTCAGGAGATAACTTTCTAATAGTATCTGAAGTTATATCTGGAATATAAGCAAGAGCTATTTTAGAAGGATCCTTTAGGAATAATGCATTTTTTGCAAGATCAGATACTTCTACTGATGTTGATTTATAAATTAAATGGCTTAAATTTTGTTCTGATGAGCTTGTTAATCGTATGTTAAGAGCATCTAATTGTTTGCCATTTAGATCTTTAAAGTGAGAAGAGCTCATATTTGTCAGACTATCAATAGTAAGATATTTCATTAATTTAGGGTCAAATGATTTAGGATCTTGTAAGAATCTAGTGCTTATTTCATCCATTAAAATTCTTTGAACTGAAGGGACTGATGCTTTATTTATTATTTTTCCTAATGTAGCAGTATCAAGATTCATAAGTTCATCTTTATATTGATTGATCATTTCAGCTGTTGCGTTAGGACTTGTTAACGCATTAGTTATTTCAGCTTGTTTTGCTGCAGTTAGTCCAACAGATTTTGTTTCTTTAATTCTAGCAATCAAACTTTTAATAGATTTTGAAGTTTCTTTATATTTTTCGATAGATGTTAACTCGTTGTCTGATAATCTTGAAAGCTTTGATCTAAGAGCTGTTTTTTGGTCAATATCTAAAGCATTAAACTGTTCTTCAGATATATTTTTAATATGATCAGGTGTAAAAGCTCTAATTTGTTCAGATGTTAAAGCTTTAACTTGATTAACAGAAAGCATTGAGAGAATTTCAGGTGTAACATTTTCAGGAGTTACATATTTTATAAAATCAGGATTAACTTTAGTATGATCCTTTAAGAATTGTTCATTAACTTTTTGAGTTAATTCAGAATTAATTTTTTCTTGTAATTTTGAATCAAACTCTTCAAATCTTGGCGCAGCTTTCAATTCTCCACCAAGTGTTTGTTCTGGAAGTATATTTTGTACGTTAGTGTCAAATGGTTTGCTTAGGTCAATACGGTCAGAGAACCATCGAGCGTATGAATTTTCTAATACGTTATGTTTATCTTTAGTGGTGTTTATTTTATCAGAAAGAGTTTTATCGGTGAATAGTTTTGAAAATTGATTTTCCATAGATTCTGTAGGATTAATCTTAGACATATCCACTACTTCAATAACTAAATCATTTGTTTTTACGACACGAAGGAGTATAGGATATTCATCCCCGTTAGTGTATTTTTTGCTAAATTCAGTTATGGTTTTCGTTAATTTATTGTTCAAGTCTTTTATTTTTTTGTCGTCCTTAAAGAACCATGAGTTTTTTTCCTTTTTAAGGCCAGATGCTTCAGCAAGGCTATCAGCGTATTGATTTATGATATTTTCTTTTTCTTTAGTGTTAAGCTTGCTCATGTATGTATCGAATTGGTTTTGTTCTTCTGGTGTTAGGTTACCTTTAGCAAGGCGCTTGGTGAGTGTAGTTGCTCGAGTCATAACTTCATCTGTAGAACCTTCTTGAGTTTTAGCAAGAGATCGTAGATGCTCAATTTGTTCATCTGAAAAATCAGCTTTAATAGAACTGAACCACTTAGAATGTTCGTCAACAAGTGCTTTTGCTTGTGTAGGACTAAGTTTATCAACAAATGAATCAGGTAGTGATTGACGAGTTTTTAATACTGCACTTAGATCTTTATTAATTGCTTCAACTAATTTATCAGCAGGAATAGCTTTCACTTGCTCAGGGCTTAATGCTTTAAGTGCAGGAGTATTTTGTAAAAGGGCTTTAAGCTTTGCAGGGTCACTAGTAATAGCTTGAATAGTTTCAGGAGTTAATGCTTGAACCTCATCAGGAGTTAAATTGGTAGCTAAATCATTAGCGCTCATATCTATTACTTTTGAGCTAGTTCTATCCTGACCAGAAATAATTGGTTCCGTTCCTTTATCACCTTCAGCAGCTTTTCTTGCGCGTTCGCGAGCAGCTTCAACACGTTTTGCATATTCTTCTTTTTTTCTTGCAGCTTCTTGACGTGCAGCTTCTTGACGTGCAGCTTCTTGTTCTTGGCGAGCATTTTCTCTTTGAATTTTTATTTCGCGATAATGTTGAAAAAATCTTTGGTGTTCAGGGTTTTCTATATGCTTATTGGCATAGTCAAAAGAACTCTTTAGAGTTTTAAAATTTTCTGTGTCGCCACCTGTATCAGGATGATGTAAAGGAGCTAATGCTCTATATTTTTTTTTAATCGTATCTGTTGTATATCTATCTTTGTCTTGTTGAAGATTATCTAAAGCTCTTTCATAATCTTCATGGCTATATTCATTTGGCTGAGTCAAAGGGGTTAATTTCGCTGGTTCGCCTTCTGGACAAAAACTTAAATTGCTTGATAGCACTGCTATCATCAGCATTATATTTATTTTTTGAAACTTCATCATTTGGTGACCCTTTTTTTAAAATTTAATAATCTACAGTACTATTTTTTCATATTTTGTTTAAAAAAAGCAATAGTTTGAGATTTTTTTGTTTTGCCTCTTGATTCAAGAAGAGGTTTTGAAAGACTTTTTTTAAAGACAGTTCTTTTAATAATTAAAAAATTATCCCTAGATTATATCCCTAGATTATATCCCTAGATTAATGATAAAATTTTATATATTCAGGGATTTATTTTTTTTGTTGGACTATTAGAATTTTTATGTTAAGCTGCCTGGCAGTTTAAATGACTGTATGCAATGATGCATGCAGAGTAATGAATAAATACAAGGAGTTTTCAAATGGTAAAAAATCGTATAGCTTTAGCTGCTCTTTTGCTAGCTTCATTTGCAAAAGTTTTTTCTTCAGCAGCACCTGCTGTTGATAATGCTGCACCTGCTGCTGCTAAGAGTGCTGTAGCTGCTGTTTCAGGAGCTTGTCCTTTAAGAGATCCAAAAGTAGCCTTAGCTGCATTCGTTGGGGCATCATTATTAGATTCTTATGAAGGTGGTGCGGTAGTAGATTTTAATGTTGCAGGTGATAATAAATTTGTTAAAGTAGGTTGTTTAAAAGCAGCTTTAAAATTGGCTTCATCTAAAGGTCTTTTTGATAAATTAACAAAAAATGAATTATCTTTAAGTGCAAATGTACTTGGAGAAGCAAAAGTTCAAGTTACAACTGGTCAATTAGGACTCGTAGCTGTAACAGCTGCAGCTTTAAAATATGTTGCGCCATTATTAGTTAAAAAAAATTAATTTCTTATTTAGAAATTTTGAAGGTTGCTTGAGGTATGATATGCTTCAAGCAGCCTTTTTTATTACGGGCCAAATCATTTTAAAAAGCCATTGCCTGTAGGCCGTGTCAGATTTACTAATGTATAGGAAATTATGCTTACGCTTGCATCGTATATTACGTTAATTCGATTATTCTTGAGTCCAGTGGTTGTCTACTTTATTATTCAGCAGCAGTGGATCATGGCAGCAATTATTTTTTTGATTGCAATGGCAACAGATCTGGTAGATGGTTTTGTAGCGCGTAGATTTAATCAACAGAGTGATTTGGGTCAAGTTTTAGATCCTCTTGCTGATAAATGTTTGATTATGGCAACTTTATATAGTTTACTTTTTTATGTTCAAATAGTACCGATAGGCGGTGCTCATTTTATTCCTTATTTCTTACTGGTAAAAGAATCTATTTTGCTTTCTGTGGGAGCATTTTTGAAGTTGCGATATAACTTTTTTATTAAACCAAGTAAGCTTTCTCGCGCAGCAAGTATTGGTGAAATAATTTTGATTATAACTTTTTTTGCAAAAGTGATATCAGATGGATATGCGGTAGGTCATTTTAATGGAGCACTATGGTTAACGCTTATTGGGGTAATTATGTTGTATATCAATCTATTGTTATCTGTTTGGTTGTTGATTCGATACGTCTATACAATAGCTAAAAATTAAAAATTATTTCATTTCTGTATCTTGTGTGCTTTTTACAGGTTTTTGTTCATGATATGTGCTCAGATCATCATGATTAGAAGATGTTTCTTCGCACGTTTTGTAAAACCATGATGTTACACTTTTGAAGCTACAACAACAGCAGCAAGAGCATGAAGCATCATTTTGAAATTGATTTGAAGATGTATTCTCTTGGTCATTTGGTTTAAAAATTTTTGTAATGGTGTTTCCTAAAGTGGATATTGCAAGTGAAGCTATAGTCTTTTCTGATGCGTAGATTATGAAATGTAAATTGCATAAGAGAAAAAATACTATCTTTTTGTTCATAGTTGTATTCCTTTACTTAATTTTATTTTATAAAACTAAATAAATATCCTATAAAGATAGATTTTAAAAAAATATTATAATTTTATTCTAGTTAGATATGCTTTTATTCATGTAAATATTTTAGTGTGCATGTTCCTGTTGTATCAAATCCTTTTTTAAACCAGTCTTTCATGCCACCTTTGTAACAGTAAACATGTATAAAACCAATATCAACCATAATTTGATATGCTTGATCGCTTGCATCACATGAATTTTGTGCGCAGTAAACAACAACTTCTTTGTCTTTATCCCAACTTGCTACTGATTCAACAAGTCTTTTGAGTGGAATGTTTATCGATCCAGTAATGTGACAGTCGATATATGTTTCTTCATTTAAAACATTGATGAGTATCATGTCTGGATTTATATCTAATTTATTTTTTACTTGATCAGCAGAAATAAAATTTTGTTCAAACAAATTACTTTTTTTTGGATGAGGCATATTTTCTCCTTTTTTATTAAATATAATTTTTTTAGAGAGGTAAAAACAATAATTTTATTTGAAATTGCTTATCTTTGTATTAGATCATGGATTAACTTTAAGATCAGCAGAAGCAAATTTTTTTTGATTAGTTAAGAATGTGTAAAAACTTTTATTTTTTTTTATAAATTTTTTTTTGTAACTGTACAGAATATTTAAAAAAAAGTATGGTATAAAAGGTATTTGTTAATTTTTAAGAGAATAATTTAAGGGATAAATTCATGGCAGGATATAACAGAATTGTAATGGTAGGAAACTTAACAAGAGATCCTGAATATAAACAGCTTGCAAGTGGTCAAGCAGTCTGCCGTTTAGGGTTAGCAAGCAATCGAGCATTTAAAAATAGACAAACTGGTGCTATGGTTCAGGAAGTTTGCTATGTGGATGTAGATGTTTGGGGAGCACAAGCCGAGACATGTCGTCAATATTTAGCAAAAGGTCGTCCAGTTTTAATTGAAGGAAGACTTAAATTAGATACTTGGCAAGATGCTCAAGGTGCAAATAGAAGTAAGCATAGCATAGCAGCTGATCGTGTAGTATTTTTAGGTAGTGCTCAAGCAGGAGCTTTAGATATACAAGATTCAGCAATGGGTGACATGAATGACCCAATACAAGCAGCAATGCCAGCTCCATCATACACAACACAAAATACTCAAGAATTTGCAAAAATAGAGCAAGCGGTAGCAAGAAAAGCAGCAGCTAAAAAAGCTGGGTCACAAAAAAGTGCTGACAATTCAACAGGTGTAGAATTTAAAGATGAACCACCTTTTGATGAAGAGTTGCCATTTTAATATATTTGTATTAAAGATTTAAAAGTTAAACAGGATTCTTTCTAAGAATCCTGTTTAACTTTTAATAAAAAAAGTCTTTATTGTTAAGCGTAATTGATCTGTTAAACTGTTGACTTTCTAAGGCTAAAGTAGCTATCTTGTAATAAATATTTGCAATCTATTGTTTGATTGTAAAAATGGAGGTTTTATGAAGGTTAAATCGAGTAATTATTCTTATTTGATCATAGGTTTTTTGTATTGTTTGACACTAAATAATTTTGCAAAACCAATATTTGAAATGAGTCAGTTTCGAGCACCGTATAGTCTGAGTGAAATGTTGCATGATGGTCTGGTTTTTGTGCAAAATTCTTTGGATTCAATAGTTGCTAGTGGTACAGAAAATAGTAGTTACATATTTCAGTTGATAGCCGATAAATTGCAGGATCTTGAAAATTTATATGGTCAAATATATGCAAAATCTATGCTTAATGAAATTAGAAGAGATGAGCGAGATTTTTTACAAAAATTGATTGATAGAATAGATCAAATGATTCAGCAATTAGAAAATGATGAATCAAATCCATCGTATGATCAAGCGCTTATTAAGAAAAATTTAGATCTTTTACATAATCTGAAAGATCAGATTAACTCTTAAAAATCATACAAAACTTCAAAACCAAGTTGTCCTGCAAAAAGTGCGCTATCAAAGCAGTTTTTAGATGAGATACGTTTAACGTATACAATTTTAACACGAGGCATTATTTTGCTTTCTTCTGAAGAAAAATCAATTTCAGAAGAAAAGGTAAGGGCTAATTGTTGCCAAGGATATTGTATAGGATATTTATTAATAATATTGGTTGAGCAAGTATCTTGGCATTGGTTGCAAAAGATTGTTTTGTATTGTTTGGTGTATGAAAAGCCCACAAACCAGGTCCAATGAGGTACAAGATATTCACCTTCTACATAAGCACTGATAGCTACTAAAGGCCTTGTTTTAATAGTTGTAAGTTCGCAGGTGGGGATTAATAATTTATTAGGGTAAGGATATTTGTTATAGGGTATTACTAAATCATTTTGAAGATAACCAATGACTGATGCTGTTGCTCCAAAGTTGAGCCAGTCATATAAGCCGCACATAACATTTAATTGTAAAGGAATCCCCACATTAAGAATGTCTTGCCGGGGAAATAGATTAAAATCTGCTTGGGGATAATCTATGACAATAACAGGGACAATTAAGCCCGTTTGAATAGAAAGATCTATCATGTCTACATATTCAAAATCATTAAAACTTTTGGTGTATCCAAACATAAAGTAAGATGGACCAACATAGGTTCTATTTTGAAAATTTTTGGATGAACTAAAGAGCTTAGGCGTTAATTTTTCAATATAATCTTCTATTGTTGGAGTTGGATGAAGAATTGGCCATCCATCCTTGTCTGTTGGGGTTAATGTAATATTATTCAGGCTGTCATAGGATAGAGAGCTTGTTGCCTCAAAGAAAAACGAATTTCGTATATTTTGTATGATTGTTCCGTAGATTGCTTGGCTTTTGTATTTTCCATTAAGTATCGCATAGCTTATAGGTTTATTGAGATCAGGAGCTATTTTTGGGTCTAAAAAGCTTGGTAAAAGTGGTTCTGGACCGCGATATGAAAATAAAGGAACTTTTGAACTATCCGAATTAAAAGACTGTTCAGCTTTGCCATAATTATAGGTTGATTCGACAGTGGTCATATTTCTACGATCAAATCGAGGTTTTTCTTGCCAGTAACTTGGCTTGAAAAAAGTAGCACGCATCGCACCAAAGCATGCTTGGCTAGTTGCTAAAAAAATGATTACACGATAAATATAGTTCATAAATTTTTTAAGGTTCAATTTTTTTATATATTTTATAATAGCATAAAAAAGGGCTTTCGTCTTTTTAGTAATCAATTTTTATGATAATATATATGTTAGTGAGCAATAATTTATAGCATAAAAAGGTATATTTATGAATCTTGAAAATAACACCGATAAAAACCTTTCTCAGTCGCAAGATCAGCAAGATAGTCAATCAGTTGAAGGTCAAGGCGAGAGATCAGTAGATTCTCAGAATCAAAAAACTGAGGTAGAAATGTGTTTAACAGAGCTTTCTATTTGGAAAGATCAGTGCAAACGCGTGTCTGCTGATTTTGAAAATTTTAAGAAAAGAACAGAAAAAGAACAGGCTCGTTGGGCAGATATTGCAAAAGAATCAGTTTTATATGATCTTTTATCGTTTGTTGATAGCTTTGATATGGCACTTGCTCAGCCTCAGGTTGATAAGGTAGCTATTGAGATGATGTATCAGTCTGTTATGAAGATTTTAGCAAAAAATGACGTAAAGCCTATTTCTGAAACTAAGGAATTTAATCCACAATTCCATGAAGCTGTTATGCAAGTTGCATCTGCTGATCATAAGCAAGGTGAAATTGTACAATTTTTATCTAAAGGTTTTATGCTTAAAGATAAAGTTTTGCGTCCAGCAAAAGTTTCAGTTGCACAGTAAAATATAAATTAATGAGAGGTTACTTATGAAATTTATTAAACATAAAATTTTATGTACTGTTTTTTGTATAACTTCAGTTATGAGTTTTTGCTCAGAAGTATCAGTAGAAATTTATATGCCAAAAAGTTCATCAATAAGTTCTTTGCTAAAAGATTATGTTTTTTTAAAGATGCGATCTTTTGGATTTAAAGTTTTTTATAAATATTTAGATTCGATGGTTGCTGAATATAAAAAGAATCATTTAGTTAATTATAAAATTTCTATGCAGCATATTTCAGCTCGGTATATTTTTCAAGATATTAATCAGTTGTATGACGGGCAAACTGTGCTGCATCAAGCTGTGATTTCAAAAAATTATGATGCAATGAAAATGTTGCTCTTTTTTGGTGCTGATAGTCAGGTTGCAAATAGTCAAGGAGTTGCATCGCTTGATATTGCAGGTCGTTATCAAGAAAATTGTTATGTAGCGTTATGTGATACATATGTACAATTAAATAAAAAAAGAACACAGATTGATTCTTTGTCGTTGTATCAAAATTATTATGTTAAGATGATGCACAAATTGATCGCAATTCAAGGAATCGATAAGCAAGGGCTTGAGTTTATCGTTGATTCTTTAGATGAGTATAAAAATAAGAATCCATTTTTAACGCGTATTTTTTTATATGTTATCGATGGAAAATGCATTGATGATTTTATAAATACTTCAGATGTTGATGTTACTTTGTTGCAACAATCTATTTATGATCAGAATCTTGATCTTGCACAGATATTATTATACCTTGGCGCAGATCCGATGCTTAAAAATAGTTGTGGTTTTTCTGCTTTCGAGTTAGCGATTAAAAATAAAAAGATTCAGTTCTTAAAGATTTTTTGGCCGTATATTAGTTGTGATGGATTACGATCTGAAATGTATCCGTTGATAGCTGCTTACAAAGATGAATTATTAGAATGTGTTTGTGAGCACGGTAATACAAATTTTATACAGGCAGTTTATAATTATTTTGGTATGCAATATCAAGATGAACAAGATCGCGAACCAGGAATGATCGTAGACTTTTGGAATTAATTTATGATTCTTCCTGCAGCTCCTAATATTCCGCCAAAAAATAATGCTTCGTGTTTTAATGGGTCATCAGGGGTAAGTTTTTTCCAAATAGCATCAGGACTTAATGTTGGTTCTTGATATTCACCTGATTTATGTTCATATTTACCGGAATCTCTTTTGATAGTATATTCGTAATTTTTTAATGCTTCACCAAATCGTGCTGCTGCAACGAACGGTGCTGCTTTTATTCCAACATACAGTCCTGCTAATGTTCCTAGGGCAGCTCCTGCTATATCGCCTACTGCGCCACCAACTAAAGCTCCTGGTATTGCTCCTATTCCTGCTGCTGGGGCACCAGCTATGCCACCTGCTATGCCTCCTGCCCATAATCCAACTGTTTTTCCTGCAAACATTCCTGCTCCAGCTGTAACAAATGGGGTAGCAACTAATGCAATAACGGTTTCTTTAACAATATACCATGCTTTGTTTTGTTTGAAATTGCTGCATATGCCAAAATTAATATTTTGTAATTCTGTTATGCTTTTATTGAGTAAAGGAGTAAGATCTTTCACCGTTAAATGTGGCTGTTGCTTTTGTAAAGTTTCTTCTACTTTTTTATAAATTGGATTATTCATATCAAATAATTTATTTATATGTGTTAGAATTTGCACAATATCTTTTTCGTGTTTTTTTAGAATTTCTAGATCTTTTGGTGAAAATTTGATATCTGTTTTTAGGCTGTTTTGAACACGTTGTAAAGAGGTTATATCGACTGTTCCTGTAGCTAAATCGTGATATACTTTTTGATAGTTTTCGATATCAACTAATTTACTCATAATCCCTTTAAATTCTTGATTGACTAAAAGAAGGTCAATAGCATGTCCGGTTGTATGTATTTGCTGTATACTTTCTGGTGTAATGTCTTCTATTCTGATCACTTCAGTTTTTTGTTTGGTCAAGTCTTCATCTTCTCGTTTTCTTTTGTCTCTTATATCACTATCTTCTTGTTTTCGTTGTCTGTCGCGTGACCACCAGTTTTTTAATGAACTAAACCATTCTTTATCTTCTTCTTCTCTTTTTTTTGTTTTATTTGTATTTTCTTGTTTGCGTAGATCTGTAAGAGATTTTTCATCGGAGTCTTCTTTTGCTCGTTGGTATTTTAAAGCAAAATCTTCGATTTCTCTTTGTTTTGCAAGTCTTAGTCTCTCTTCGTTATTATTTTTATTTTGCAAATCTTCTATTTTTCTTTTTTCTGTTAATTTTCTATCAAATTCTTGTCGATAAATATTTTTTGTTGGATTTAATTCAGGTTCTGTTTTTGTTAATTGATATATGCTAGATATGAGCATAACTATATATAATTTTTTCATTACGTTCCTTATTATTCAATTAATTTAAAAGAAATAATGAAATAATTAAATGACAGAAGTCAATAATTTGTCAGGAATTTTAGTTGTTATTTTTATGTTCGATGTTTGATTTTAAAGTTTTATATTTGACCATAGCTTTCTTGCCCTAATTAAAAAAATATTGCGATGAATGTATTTTTTAAAGTAACATAATTTTTGAACTATTTTTTCAAATAGATTCTTAATCTTAGTAAAGAATCAAAAAAGGAGAACACGTATGAAAAAATTATGTGCATTTTTTTTAATACCACAAATTATTTTTGCCTCACATACCTATGAATCGAATGAATTGGGTTCTGTTGGAACACATGCAAGAGATAATATTGAATATTCAAGGCCGTCTGTTCACCAAAACATTCCACAAGCACGATCCGGTAGATCAAAGGTTGTTACATTTCAATTAACAGAAGAAGAAGAGCGCAATGCTGATAGGTCATATAAAAAACAAACTGCTGCAAAAAGAAATAATAGATCAACTGATTCTACACAACCAACAAGAGATGATGCGCAAAAAGAAGCAAGAGAAAAAGCTCAAGAAAAAGCTCGACAAGCAAAAGAAAAAATAGCTCGAGCGCAAGTAGGAGATGATAGACAAACAAGAGCAGTAACAACAGAAGTAACCCCTGAGCAAAAAACAAAAATTCAAAATATTAAAGAAGGTTTGAATAAACTTACAGATGATAGCGTGGTAAGAGATGTTTTTGTGCAGCTTAAAGTACATACAAAATTTAATGAAGTGATGGAAAATATAACAAATAAAGTAGATCAGGAAGTAACTCAAGCAGATTTAGATTCGGTTCAAGATTTTTTACAAGAAATAGTTAAAAATAAAGCTCTATTAAAAAATATTGAACAGCGTACTCTTGATCAATTTTCAACAACATTGAAATCAGTTATTCAAGATCATTTTCCAAGCTTATCTTCAGCTGAGATGGTACAATTTTTAAGTTCTTTATCTGAAATGACAACTCAAGCTTTAGAATCACAAGTAAAAAAAGCAGTATCTAAAAAAACTAGTTCAGATAGTACTACTTATAGTAGATCAGAAAAGAAAGCGCAGCATAAAAGTTCAGCTAAAGGAGGAATGCCTTCTTCTTCTGGTGATACCCTAGGAACGATATTTGGACTTGCTTTCACAGCAGCAATTTTTGAATTAATAAATACATTAGCAAATTAAAACTAATGAAATATATATATTAAAAAAGGAGATATTTATGAATCGTATTTTATTAAAAAACATAACGATGGTGATGTTTTGGTTGTATACAGGTATTGTTGTAGCAGCTCCTGTAGAAGAAGTAAGGCGGACAGTCGATGAATTTCGTAAAAAAAATTCGCAACAGAGAGCAGATGAACTTCGAATAAGGGATCAAGAAATCCGTAATGCAGAAAATTTACGAAAAGAAGCTGATGCAAGAAGATTAGCATCAAATCGTGTAAGATCTGAGCAAGATAATAAAACACGTAATGCAGAAGATGAAGCTGTAGATAATAAAGATCTCAGTGCAAAAAATGATATATTACAAAAACTAACATCAGCGCATCATCAACAGGAGTTAATAGAATTTATACGTTCAGATGAATATAAAAAAGTTAGTAATCTTTTAAAGATAATGGATATTGAAAATGTTTTGAATAAGTTTGAGCGTGGCGAAGAAATAACACAAGAAGATTTGAATAATCTTCTTGTTAGAATGCCAAAAAACTTAGAAGATGTACAAAAAAAGCTAGGAAAAATTAAAATATCAGATGAGCAAACCAAAGCTTTAAGATCATTATTTGATAAAGTTATTACAGTATTAAAATCTGAATTGCCAGAAAAAATTTCTTGGAAAGAGATAGAACAAGGGATTAAGCTTATGGGTATGCCAAAAGATAAAGCGTATAAAAATTTAAGTCAACAAGCAAAAACAAATAGTCCAGATGATTTTTCATCATTTCACAATGATAATAGTCAGATTGTATTCTTTTCTATGCTTTTGGCAATTAATATTCTTGCTATAATTTTGATAGCATCAAAATCACCTACAGCACAATTTGTTGGGGAAGCAATATTTGCAATAGAAGGTGTTATTGCTGGTTTTGCTACGATGGGTAGGTAATAGAGCGAGATACCTTTTAAATTTGAAGTCTGAGTATACAAATGAAAAGATCTATCCTTAAAAAGATAGATCTTTTTTAATGACTTAAAAGTTGTACCTACGCTTATAAAATAAACGTTTAAGTTGTGAATTCTTGCTGATTATGATACTATTAAACAGTGCGCAAAACTCTCTTAATTGACAAAATTTTGTAGCTATATAAACATACAAATAAGCCACATGTTTTTATTTAAATTTATTAAGGATTTCGATGAGCTCTGATACCAATCAAGATTTAAAAAAAAGTTTAGTACAAGAGGTACTAATCGAAGATGAATTAAAATCTTCCTTCCTTGATTATGCTATGTCTGTTGTGGTATCACGAGCGATCCCAGATGTTCGTGATGGTCTTAAGCCGGTACATCGAAGAATTATTTATACGATGTATACGCTTGGATTTTTTTATAACAAACCTTACCATAAATCTGTTCGTGTAGTCGGTGAAGTACTTGGACGTTTTCATCCGCATGGAGATCAAGCTGTGTATAACACCATGGTTGGTATGGTACAGGATTTTGCAAAACGTTATCCACTTTTGGATGGACAAGGTAACTGGGGATCTGTTGATGGTGATAATGCAGCGGCAATGCGTTATACCGAGGTAAAGATGACCAAAATTAGCTCAGATCTTTTATCTGATATAGCTAAAGATACGGTTGATTTTGTACCAAACTTTGATGAATCAACAGTTGAGCCAATTTTACTTCCTACAAAAATTCCAAATTTATTAGTGAATGGAACTGCTGGTATTGCAGTTGGTATGGCAACATCAATTCCGCCTCATAATTTAGGTGAAGTAATTGATGGTTGTTTAGCTCTTTTGAAAAATAAAAATATAACGGACGACGAACTTTTTAAGTATATTCCAGCACCAGATTTTCCAACAGGTGGTATCATTTGTGGTCGTGCGGGAATTGTTAAAGCGTATCAAACAGGACGTGGCAATTTAATTTTACGTGCAGTAGTTTCTGAAGAAGAAGGTAAGCGCGGAACGCAGATCGTTGTTACAGAGCTTCCGTATATGGTTAACAAGTCAGAATTGATTATTAGAATTGCTGATTTAGTAAAAGAAAAAGTTGTTGAAGGAATTTCAAATATCAGAGATGAATCTGATAAGCGAGGTATGCGCTTGGTGCTTGAACTCAAGAAGGGTGAAATTCCAAGTGTTACTTTAAATCAACTTTATAAGTATACGTCACTTCAAACAAGTGTTTCTATTTTGATGTTGGCATTGCTTGATAATAAACCAATTATATTTACGTTACGTCGTATGCTTGATGAATTCTTAATTCATCGTCGTACTATTATTTATAAGCGTACTGAATATGACTTAGCAAAGGCGCATGCGCGTGAACATATTCTTTCAGGTCTTTTAATTGCACTTGATAATATTGATGCAGTAATCGAATTGATTAAAAAGTCTCAATCAGCTGAAGAAGCTATGTTAGCACTTAATAAAAAATATATGCTTTCAGAGATTCAAGCAAAAGCAATTCTTGAGATGAGACTTCAGCGCTTAACAGGTCTTGAATATGCAAAACTTCAAGATGAAATGAAAGAAGTTAAAGCATTAATTGCACAACTTCAAATTATTTTACAAGATAAAGCAGCGCTTGATAAAGAGATTGTTAAAGAACTTCAAGATGTTAAAAATGAATTTGCAGATAAACGTCGTACACGCATTGAAGGTCCGATTAATGTTCTTTCTGATTTAGATTTAGTTCCAGAAGAAGACGTAGTAGTTACATTGACTCGTAAGGGTTATATCAAGCGTGTTACACTTAAAACATATGAAGTGCAACATCGTGGTGGTAAAGGTAAAATGGGAATGACGTCGCTTGATGATTCAGAAGATATCGTTCAAGATCTTTTTGTTACCACAACACACGGCGACTTGTTATTCTTCTCTAACTTTGGTCGTGTTTACTGTATGAAAGTGTATGAAATTCCAGAAGGCTCACGTATCGCTAAAGGACGTGCTCTTGTGAATTTACTTCCACTTCAAGAAGGTGAGTATATCGTAAAACTTCTCGATTCTGCAGGTATTGCTGATAAATATATTATCATGGTAACTAAAGATGGAAGTGTAAAACGTACACTTGGACAGCACTTTATTAAGATTCGTTGTACGGGTATTCGTGCACTTGGCTTGAATGAAGGCGATGAGTTAGTATTCTGCTCTGTTTGTGTTGATACAGATTCAATTGTGATCGCAACTAAACTTGGACAAGGAATTAGATTCCAAGCTCCAGAAGTTCGAGCAATGGGTCGTCAAGCTGCAGGAGTTAGAGGAATTCGTCTACGTAAAGGTGATGCGGTTGTTGGAATGGAAGTTATTTCTGATAAGAGTGACTTGTTGTTTGCAACAGCGCGTGGTTTTGGTAAACGAACAAGCATTGAAGATTTCCGTGTTGCGCACCGTGGTGGAGTTGGTGTTAGAACTATTCCAACAGGTGAACGTAATGGAGATGTTATAGGCTTGGTTAAAGTTGGTGACAATTCAGAAATTCTTCTTATTGATACATTTGGTAAAATTATTAGAATTTCTCCAAAAGAAGTTCGTACTATGGGTCGTCAGGCACAGGGTGTACGCTTAATCAGACTTGATTCTGATCAAGAATTATCATCAGTAGTAGCTTTCGAAGTAAATCCTGAAGATTTATCAAAATCTGAAGGCGGAGATAGTGCTGATTTTATATCAGGTGATTTTGAATCTGGTGATAGCCAAGAATAGTTAAAATTAAAGAAGTAATAAAAAAAGGAGATGCTTTTAACAGTGTCTCCTTTTTTGCAAAATAAAAGGATCTTTATGAAAAATGTATCATTAATGTTTTTGGCAGTACTATTGGTATCAGTTTTTTCTTTGGGAAAAAACGAATCTGATATATTTGAAAAATATAAAAAAGAACCATTGTTGAAACGATTCGTTGGATCTACGGTAGATATTGATAACTTTGTTATGTTATCAGAAGTTGAAAACCCAAAATTATCAGCAAAGTCAACAGCTGGGTATTTGAAGATGAAAGAAAGATGTAAAGCTGGTAAATCGGTAGTATTCCAGGATTTTGATGAAGATAATAATGAATTTATTTTTATATGTTCTTCAGATGAGCAAACTTCTCTTGCTCTAGCAGATAAATTTGAAAAACAATATTTGCAAAAACTGCAAGTTCGTGGAAATTCTTTAAAGCAAGGACACGTAATGTTTTATGCTACATGGAATAATCAAGAAGATGCTGTTGCTGTAGCTATTGATCCAAAGTTTATTAATTCTGATATTGACCCAGTTCTTTTTGCATATTCTATACGTTCGCTTATGAATAAATATCAGTATGGTACGTATATTGTACAAGGTTGTCCTGTCAAATTAACCTTAGTCAAAGATTTTAAAAATAAGATGCAAAAAAGAGTTGAAGAAGGTACTGTTAAGTCGGTTGATTTTTCTAAGTTTGTACCAACAGAACAAGAAATAACAGAAGCAAAATCTAAAATTCAGTAAAACATTCTTATACCTTTAAAAAAAGTAAAACTATGAAATTGTATGCAATAGTATCAGTAATTTTTTTCTCTTCTTTTTATTTGTATACAGAGCAACAAGATTTTTTACAAAATAAACTAGATTCAGCAAGTGTTGTTATGGTTGATATCGTAGAAGTTGTTCAAGAGTATTATGTACATTGTTCGCAAGAAAATATTGATCAAATTAAAACACAAGTACATCAATTAATGCAAACTGCGCAAGATAAAAAAGATACATTGATGAGATTCTATTCATTTATTACGGTAAGCTTTGTTTTTACCGCAAAAGAACCTAGCAATCAATCATATATATATTATGTATTGCTATGTGCAGAGATAGATTCTTTTGTATTGTCTGATATGTCACCAGAACAGATGCAAAATCTTGAACAATCAATTATCAATAAACTTGTTGGTTTGTATGAAGCTCAAAAGTTAGCTGTAGAACAAGTAGTTCCAGGTTGTTTTGTAAGCTGTGTACAGCTTGGCGTTGAAAAAATAGGATAATAAAAAATTTAAATATGAATTATCAAATAGACTTCTTACAAAGGAATCAAAATATTATTTTGCATCTTAGCCTTATTGAAGGAGTAGGGCCAGCTTCGATTATAAAAATAGTAGAAGCTGTGGGAGTTGATATATTACATAATGTATATCAATTTTCACTATCAGATTTTATTGCTATAGGTTTTGCAGAGCATAAAGCTCAAAAAATAGTTACAGGGCTTGCGGATAAAAATTTGCTTGAAAAAGAACTTAAGCTGATCGAAGAACATAATGTAACGGTTGTTACGAGGTGGTGTTTATCATACAGTCCGCTTTTAGCTGAAATTCATATTCCACCAGTTATTTTATATTGTCAGGGAAATATAGCTCTTTTGCGGCATGAAAAAACGATTGCTTGTGTTGGTGCAAGAAAAGCACATGTTTATGCCCATGATGTAATTAAACATGTTGTATCGCCGTTATTGCATGAAGGATGGGTTGTGGTCAGTGGCGGAGCTGCAGGAGCTGATACCTATGCTCATCAAATTGCCCTTGAAGCAAATGCTGGTACTATTGTGGTAGTTGGATCAGGTCTTTGCCATCAATATCCTCCATCAAATAAATTATTATTTAAGCAAGTTGTAGAGCAACAAGGTCTTATTGTTAGTTGCTTTTCTATGAATATTCGTCCCGATGTAACGACTTTTCCTGCTCGAAATCGAATTATTTCAGGTCTTTCTCATGGGTGCTTAGTTGTTCAGGCAGCATCTAAAAGTGGCGCGCTTATTACTGCTCAGCAGGCATTAGATCAAGGCAGAGAGGTTTTTGTAATTCCGGGATCTATATTTGACCCATTGAGTGCTGGGTGTCATGATTTAATTCAACAGGGAGCAAAATTAACCACTTGTAGTCAGGATATTTTGAGTGAGTTTGAGCAATTCAAATCTTTAAAAAATAATAATGATAATCACGTCCAAATGAAAATTGATGATATAAGACCTATTTCAAGATTACAGCGTAAAGATCCATTGGAACAAGCTATCGTAATGATACTTTCAATTCCTATGTCTTTTGATCATCTACTTTCTAAGACTAAAGCTGACATGATGGATCTTCAGTCAGCTCTTTTTAATCTAAGCCTTGAGGGGATTATCCTTCAAGATGGTATGGGCTTTTGGCGATTAAAATAATTAAAATATTGCATTATTTTTTTTGATTTTGATACCTTATAAGGCATAGCTCTAGTAGCTTTTTTCGATTAGAGGGGGAAAGTTATGCAGTTGAAATTGATCATGATATTTATTATTTGTCAGGTTCAGAGTTTTTTTATATTAGCTGTAGATCGTCGAATTCAGGAGTCTTTAGTCGATTCATCATATATTTCAAGTGATGTTATTCTTGCATATCAAGATAATATTCATGGAAAAAAACTGCCTCGTTGGTATCTTATAAATGTCTTACCTACTGACTTTTGCAGCGAATGTTCTATTCCTGGATCTATTAATATTCCTGTTCATAAATTAGAAAAAAAGCTGGCTAATGCTAAAAAGTGGCCTCGAGGTCGTAAGATTGTGGTATATTGTGCCGGTGGGGATTGTCCATTAAGTAAATATGCCTATCAGATCATTAAAAAACTTGGATTTGTCGATGTGCAGATACTTGCTGGAGGTATTATAGAGTGGGTAGCTGATAAAATGCTTGTTAATGGTCCTTGTGCATTTAACTATTTGAAAGCATCAGTATAGATTTTTTTGCTTTTTAACGTATCTTTTTGTAAACTAAATATATCTAGCATTAATAGATTTTATAAAGAAATTAAGTCAATAAATTTAAATATTTAACAGTCAGGAATTAGTATGGCATGTCCCAAACGTAAATCATCTCGATCCCGTCGAAATTCAAGATCAGCGGATAAAGGTTTAGAAGTACAAACATTTACTAAGTGCCCAAATAGTGGTATTCCAGTTATGCCACATACTGTTTGTCTTGCAAGCGGTTATTACAAGGGTGTAAAAGTTTTTGAAACTAAAGAAGATCGTCGTGCAAAACGTAGCCAAAAAGCTCAAGTAGCTCAAGCTCGTAAAGATGCTAAGATGAAAACAGCTCAAGCTGAACATGCAGAAGGTTCACAAGAAGCTAAGTAATTTAGTGAATTACTAATCTAGAATAAATAAAAGAGAAGGTTTAAAAGCCTTCTCTTTTTGTCATAAATATTAAAAAATATTGTTTTTATAAATATACGTAAACTAAGGATTTGATATGTTTTTTTTAAAAAAAAATTCAATGATTACTATTTTGTTATTAAATTCTTTAATTGTTTTAGGTTCGAATAATCAAGAAAGAACAAAGCATGAGAAAGAAGATGAAGAGTTTGAAAAGCGCTTTGTTTTTACTAAGGACACTGATAAAAAAGCTCAAGAACAAGATAAGCTGGCCGCTAATAAAGCTAAAGAAAGAAATAAGCTGACTGCTAATATGAAAAGATAATGAAATCAGTCTTTCAAGGTTACTATTCATTATACAGAGCATTTTTTCTAGCTTTATTATTGTTGGTTTTTAACTATTAAGAATCGAAGTTATTAAAGATCCTTTTTTTTATTCTTAAGAGCAATATAATTTTTTGTCATGAAAGAAAGCCTATTTTTATTGAATTTTTTCACGTATCTGATAACTTTGTCTTAGTGCAAAAAAGGTTAAAATATCAACTAGTTCTGATAAAAAAAGAACGCAAAAATAGGATTTTACGATGAGTGTGTATGCAAAATTTAAAAATAATGTTGTCTCTTATTATACAAAAATTTCTCAACAGTATTCTGCAAAATATGTTAAAGAAGCAACAATAGGTATTGTTCTTTTAGTTGCACTTGTAGGAGGATATTTTTTAAACAACTGGTATGTGAAAAACAGAGAAGAGCAAGCTTATAATGCATTTGCAGAAATTGTTGTTTCATTACAACAAAATGAGCAAACGATTCAAGCTTTAGATCCGGAAAAAGATAAAGAAAAAATTCATCAAATGTATACAGATATACTTGTTTTAATTGATGCGTTGTATAAAGAACATATTAGTTCATATTTAGCTCCATATTTCTTAGCCTTAAAATCTCAAATCGTTTTAGAACAGACAGATAATTATAAAGAAGCACTTACTATTTTAGATCAAGCGCTTGACGGGATGGATAAAAAAACAGATTTAGGTAGCTTGTATTATTTAAAGCGTATCAAAATGGGTTTTGATTCAACAGATACTAAAGAACAAGAAAAATCTTTAAAAGAACTTCAGGCTATTGCAAATGATCAGACAAGTGTAGTTCAAGAAGAAGCACAATATTTACTTGGTATTTATTATGCTGCTCATGGACAAATTGCTCAAGCACAAGAAATTTGGAAAAAGTTAGTTGATAGCTCAGAAGAATCAGATCTTTTAAAATCAAGTTGGATAAAACTTGCTCAAGAAAAATTAGGGTTAGGTTCTGAAAAATAAAAGTAGATTTGATCTACTTTTATCCCTGGCTTGACCAGAGATCTACCTATAAAATGAAATTTATTTAATAAAAGTGTGTTTGTGTATGAAATCTGAAAATAATCGTCCAGTTTGTGTTCGTTTTGCTCCATCTCCAACAGGTAATTTGCATATCGGGTCACTTCGAACAGCATTGTTTAATTGGTTATTTGCTCGGCATTATAAAGGAACTTTTTTAGTACGTATAGAAGATACTGATGTAGTTCGATCAACTAAAGAATTTGAAGACTCACTTCTAGAAAGTCTTTCATGGTCAGGAATTATTTCTGATAAACCTTTAGTGCATCAAAGTGCTCGTACTTCTGAGTATCAAAAAGTTGCTCATGATTTAGTTCTAGCGGGTAAAGCATATCGTTGTTATTGCACGCAAGAAGAGCTTCAAAAAAAACGAGAACGTGCAGAAGCAGCTGGAGTTATGTATCAGTACGATAAGCATTGTCGAAATATACAAGCTAACATTGAGCATCAAGATAAGCCTTATGTAGTTCGGTTTAAAATTGAAATATTAACACCGGAATTTGTATTTGAAGATAGAATCAAAGGTGAAGTCAGAATTCCATCAGAACAGATTGATGATTTTGTTTTATTGCGCTCAGATGGTACTGTAACATATAATTTTGCAGTTGTTGTTGATGATCATGATATGAATATTACTCATATCATCCGTGGAGAAGAGCATCTTTTTAATACACCAAAGCAGATTTTATTGTATCAAGCTTTAGGATATCAATCTCCTATTTTTGCACATATTCCATTAATTTTAGGTTCATCAGGTCAAAAATTAAGTAAGCGTGATGGTGCAACTTCTGTGGTTGAATATAAAAAAGAAGGGTATCTTCCAGAAGCTTTATGTAACTATTTAGTTCGACTTGGTTGGGCTCATGGTGATCAAGAAATTTTTACACAGCAAGAAATGATAGAATATTTTTCTTTAGAACATATTCATGCAAGTGGTGCAAAATTTGATATAGAAAAATTGAAATGGGTTAATAGTGTTTATATTAAAAAATTAACACCAAATCAAATTATAAAACATTTCGAAATAGATCTTGAAAAGGACCTTGTTGCCACAACTCCAGATTGGACTGAGGCTCAAAGACTTGCAATGATAACGCTGTATCAAGATCGTTCTTCTACATTAAAAGAATTATATGATCATATTCTTCAAGTGTATTTCCTTCCTGTAGCGTATGATTGGGATAATTTACGAAAATTAATTGCAAAAGATGCAGTTATTATTTTACAATTACTTCAACAAGAATTTGCAAATCTTGAGTTTGAAAAAAGTAAAATTAATGAAAAAGTAAAAGCTTTTTGTAAATCACATGATTATAAGATGTCAGATGTTACTCAGTTACTTCGTTTTGCTATGATTGGGTTATTATCTGGACCATCAGTTTTTGAAATGATGGCACTTTTAGGCAAGCAGGAAGTTCAAAAACGGATATCAATGGTGATTACAGAGATTTAAAAAACTTTAATTCTGTTTAAAAAGAAGTTGAAAAAATCTTTTTAAACAGAATTAAGATTATAAGGGTTAGGGGGAGAGTATGGAACAAAAACGTATTGGAGTAGTATTTCCAGGGTACGGGGAACAGTATATTGGCATGGGCAAAGATCTTTATGATCAATTGCGAATAGTTCAAGAGCTTTTTGAACAAGCAGCCGGTACTGCTGAAATGAATTTTGTAAAACTTCTTTTTGCATCTTCAGATGAAGAGATTTCATCAATTCAATATGCATATTTAGCTATTTATCTTTTTGAAACTTCGTTGTATGCAGTTTTATCTGAACGAGGTCTTCGTCCTGATTTTGTTGCAGGACATGGAATTGGTGAATATGCAGCTGCTCATGCAACAGGTTCGTTATCATTTGTTGATGGATTATATATTTTAAATAAATACTCACAGTTTTATAATGAATTTATAAAAGATAAGTCGTATACAGCTTTGCGTATTGTTCGCGAATTTGAAGTAGAATCAATAGAAGAATTGTGTGAACAAAAATCAACAGAAACAAAAAAAGCATATGTGTCAGCGCAAAATAGTGAAAATGCATTTTATGTTGCAGGGCATGTTGAGGTCATTGAAAAAATTCAGGAATTTTGTATTAAAGAAGTAATTCGAAAAGTTCGTATTATTGGTCCTGCATATGGAATGCAAAGTACCTTAGTTGATGAATTATTTGATCAATTAAAATTATATTTTCATAAAATAAAATTTGGTCCTCTTCAAGTTCCATTAATAACTAATGTTGATGGAGTGTATGTAACAACCTCGGACGCTTTAGAATCAGCAATCATGCGAAAAGTGAATACAAGAATTCAATGGTATGAGGTGATGAAAGGATTTGAAGGTTGTGATGTTATTGTTAGTGTTGGACCAGGAACTCAATTGATTGAATGGTTTAAAGAAATATATCCAGATAAAGAATATCATCAGATTTCTGAACTTAAAGATATTGCATTATTAGATCAATACATAACAAAGCAAGAAGTAGAAAAATCAGCTCAGGAATCACAATCCGTTCTATCTTCAGATCAATTATCAAAAGAAGATAATTTAGAAAAAGAGTTGCCAAGCGATTTGTATGAAGCTGATTTGGCCAATGAACAGCCAACGGATTTTGATATTGAAGAAGATGAAAAAGAATAGATCTATTCTCAAACCTATATAAAAGCATAGTAAATATCTTTCATCAATCATAAGAATTTTATAAGATGGATCATCGAATTATGTCTTCGTTTTCAACTACGCAGCAGACAGTAAGTTCCAGAGTGTCTGTTTTGAAGCTGAAAGCGAAAGCGAATGAAAACAAGATGGGAGAGCTTTATTTATTTACAAAAAAAGAGAAGAACATAATCGATTTAAGTGTCTTGTTCGAACTTGAAGTGTCCGCTGCATAGCAGTAAGCAAAGACGGTTTCGAGCATCCATCAAACTTCAAGCATCTATTACACAAAGATTTTTAATTTTAGCTTTTAAAATAAGTTTAATTATTTTTAAAAAAATAACCCGTCATTTAAAAATAAATGACGGGTTGTATTTGTTTTTGACTGAGCACTTTGTTTTATAATTTCAAAATAACTCAATGAATTACGGAATCAATTAGAAAGCGATCCCTGCCTGTGCACCAACGTTCCAGAATCTTACAGCGCTGTTCTTTTTGTTTTTTCCTGTTGGAATTTCAGCACCGCCTGAGATAGCAAGGAACGGTTTGTAGTCTGAATCAGTCCATGTGTATTGAATTTGTGCAAATGGTTTGTTTGTGTATACAGCACGAGCGATTTGACCTTCGATGTCTAATGCATCAGCAACGTTTGATGAGAGACGGTTAGCAGATACTGTTGCATCAACAATTGTACCAGCAGTGTTTGGAATACCAGTAGTTGAAGCAGCTAAAACGTTATGCATAGTTGCAGCTGGTTGGCAAAGAGGAGTTTGAGGAGCAGTAGTATATGTTTGTAATTGACGACCAACTACAGCATATTCGTTGTAATCAACTGATCCTGGGCATGAGCAATCAATGCAGATTTTTTCGCATGATCTTCCCCAACCTTCATAACCGATAGCCATGCTCCAGTTTTTCCAGTGGAAATCGAATACTAATGCAAAGTTACCTTCAACTGCAAATGATGAATTGATTCCAAGAGTAGTTATGTTTACAGCGTTAAGGATTTCATTTTGGAAGAGTGCGCCATCAGCAGGACGGTCGAATCTTGCAAGAAGTAAATATTTTGAACCAGCGCCGTTGTTTTTAAGATCAAATGAACGTTGGATTTTTGATCCGAAAAGATGCATTACGTCACCATCAAGCATGATGTTGAGGTATTTGTCATCATTGTCAGATTCCCAACATTTCCAGTGACCGATAAGTTCTGCACCAGCTGCCCAGTGACCGTTACGGCCAAAGATTGGCTCAAGCATGTAGAATGCATCAGCTTTGTTTCCTGTAGGAGCTGCAAAACGAACACCAAGACCTAAATGTTTATTTTCATCTGCAAATACGTTGTAACCAAGAGTGAACTCTGGATCACCGAATTTTGCTGAAGATGTACGTTTACCGCTGATTAAACCACGGTTCATAGCTTTTAAGAATCCTGCTGATTTTGGATTCATAAATGCATCGCCAATAGTTTCGTTTGGAGCTGGAGTAGCTGAACCAGTTAAGCTTGTAAGTGAACCAGCTGGATATGCAGCAGCTTCTAAATCACCTGAGAAGCTAAATCCAGGGTTAACACTCATTACCCCAACAGGACCGTGAGCTTTAAAGAAGAAGCCACGTTCTGTTTTATGTGCACCAACGTATAAGTAGAAGTCTGCACCAGCTTGATAGATGCAAGGTTTTAATGTCATTGTACCGCTTTGTTCAGCAGATACAGGTCCCATACCGATTTGGTATGCGTCAACATCAAATTTGCTTCCTGCTTCATCAGCTGTAGTTACTGCGTTACCAACAGTCATTACGTTATTATATGTTGGAGTATTGTCTGCACGGTTTACACCCCAGAAAGGAAGTGATCCGATATAGCTACAACATGAAGTAGGACAGCTATTGAAAGATTTTTGGTATTCACCAGCAATACCAACCATTCCATGCCAGCCTTCTTCATCAGTATTTGGAGCCCAAGCATGTTTTGTTACCAATACTTCACGACCAAAGCTTGCTGAGAACGCATGTGGTTGCCATGTGTTTTGTCCTTGTGCACAAGTGTCAGGACAAACTGAGCAAGATGAACAATTACCATTGTCTGCAGTCATTGCAAAAGAGGCAAAAAGAATTGCCGCTGATAGAAATTTTTTGAATTTATGAACCATATAACTCCTTTAATGAGTTTTGTAGAACAAATGTCTTTGTTTATTAGTTTGTACAAGTCTATGTACCTAATATTTTTTTAGATGCTTATTCTTCCTCCTTTGTTTCTCTTTCTTTTTTTTTATTTAAACGTTGTTAGTATAGTATTCAAAATTATTTTTTGTAAAGTACTTTATATTGATCTAGTCAGTTGATTCAGATGATTTATCTATAGTAAGTATTATTCTATAGCTATTTTTTGATTTTTTTATTTTTTAAAAAATAAAAAAATATATGCATTTTCAATTTTGTATAACATGAGAAAAAATAAAAATAAATTAATTTAATTCTTTTATAAATTTCGCATTTAGTTACACTAATGAAAACTCTTTTTTATTATAATAAATATCATTATGTAAAAGGTATGATATGTATTTATGGATGATAGTTCAAATTCTTATAGAAAGTTTGCCTATTAGTAGTTCTGGACATGTAATGCTTCTTGAAAAAATATATCAGGCTTTGGGTTTTATTTGGCCTTACCATGATATGGAATCTATACAATTTTTATTTCATATATCAGCATTTTTTATTATGCTTTATTATTTTTTTAATCAATGGTCAGGTATGATTTTGGGTAAAAATTTTGAATTGTTAGATGTAATAAAAATTTCTTTGTATCAAAAAGTTATTAGACCATTTATTTTTATTTTGATAGCAGATGTGATTACATTTTTATTTTGGAAAAGCGAAATAGCCAATATGTTTTATGTACAAAAATATTTTTTGCCTATTGGATTTTCTATTACAGCAATAATGTTGTATGTAACAAAAAATATTTTAGATAAAGATTTAAAAAATATTTTTTGTTTTTCAAATGCGGTTATTTTAGGAATAATCCAAGGGATTGCTTTTTTGCCAGGAATTTCTCGGTTTGCTTCTACATTTTTTGCAGCACGTATTCTTGGTTATAACTTAAAACAATCATTTGCAATTTCATTTTTAATTCAGTTTCCATTAGTATGCGCAGCGATTGTCTATGGTTGTTTACAGATACAAGATAGTTCCACAATCTTTTTTGAAAACTTTAATTTACTCATGCTCTTTGCTATGGTTGGTATGAGTTTTGTAAGTTATAAAATATTTTCTTTTATGGGAACTATGATAGAACAAAATAAAATTTGGTATTTTAGTTTATATATGATAATTCCGATAATTCTTGCAATTTTAGTATAAAAGGGTGGTGTATGAACGATAAATTAAAAGTATACATTGTTCATTATTTAAAAATAATTTTACCAACATTTTTAATGATAATAGGTGCTGTTGTAACCTTTATTTCTTTAAAAACATTTAAGCTAGATGATCTTTCTATTTTGCGTCATGCAATGCAAGGGAATTGTCAAAATGGACTTGGATATCTGGGATCTTCAATTGCAGCATTATTGATATATTTTTTTGGTTCGATGGCTTACATGATTCCTTTATTATTTGTATATGCAGCATCTTTTACATTACGTTTACAAAATTTACACGAAGAGATTGATAGAGTTGTAGGCGTAGGAATTAGTTTTTTAGTTGGTTGTATTTTATGTTCATATCATCAGATAGGTTCTTTTAATTTTAGTGGATATGGTGGACTTATTGGTTTTTGGGGAATGAAATCTTTAATTTATTTTGATCATAAGGCTCAAGCTGTTATTTTATATTCAATTATTTTTGCGGCTTCAATTTTAGTAGTTCGTTTTATGCATTTAAGATTAGCGGCGATGGTTTTTGAAGGATTGAAAATATTTTTTTCATATGTAATGCAAATTGATAATTTACCAGCAAAATTGGTCCGAGCATTAGCTACTGGAATTGCTTGGTTGGTGATAGCAATTAACCATGTGTTAGTATGGTTATATAATTTAGTTAAACAAACATTTCATCCAAAATCTCAAGAATCTATCATGCAATTTGAACGTGAAGATAAAAAGCTTGATTTTGAGGTTGATCAAATTCTTCGCATGCTTCAGGATAGCAATGCGGTAAAGGGTGTTCATATTGATTTGCCTGAAGAAGTGAAAAAAATATCTGATTCTCATGCATCCATTTCAGCAGGCATAGAAGTCGTAGAATCCCAAGAACCTGTTAAGAAACAATATTTCTTACCTGATATCGAAAAACTACTTGCACATGGAGTTCATATAAAAGTGACGGAAGCAAGTAATCAAGAATTGGTTGAACAAGCAGCAATTTTAGAAGAAAAATTACAATTATTTGGCGTAAAAGGAAAAGTAGTTCGTATTCATCCTGGGCCAGTTATTACCTTATTTGAATATAAACCAAATAATTCTGTTAAATTAAGTAAAATCATAGGATTGGAAGATGATCTTGCAATGGCACTTCAGGCACTCTCAATTCGAATTATTGCGCCAATTCCAGGAAAAGATGTAGTTGGTTTTGAAGTATCAAATAAAAATAGAAAACCTGTACTTTTATCAGATATATTTCATAGCGCTGCCTGGACAAAATTTAAAGGTTCATTGCCGCTTATTTTAGGTGAAGATACAGGCGGAAATCATGTGGTTGTAGATTTAGCAAGTATGCCACATCTTTTGATTGCAGGATCAACGGGCTCTGGTAAATCAGTAGCTTTAAATTGTATGTTAGTGTCACTTCTTTGTGCAAAAAAGCCTGAAAATTTGAAACTTATTATTATTGATCCAAAGCAGATTGAATTTACTTCATATGAACACGTTGCCCATCTTTTATTTCCAATTGTAAATGACCCTAAAAAAGCACTTCCTATTTTAAAGTGGCTCGTAATGACTATGGAGCAGCGTTATGACAAAATGGCTGAAGTGGGAGTCAAAAATATATTTGAATATCATAAACTCGAAGAACAGCGAAATGATTTAGAACATATGCCATTTATTGTTCTTATGATTGATGAGCTTGCTGATTTGATGATGACAACAGGCAAAGAAATTGAAGGTTTTATTGCACGAATTGCACAGATGTCACGTGCTGCTGGAATTCATATGATTGTTGCAACTCAACGTCCATCGGTTGATGTCATTACCGGTCTTATTAAAGTAAATTTTCCTAACAGAATTTCATTTAAAGTGACTTCAAAAGTTGACTCAAGAACGATACTTGATGAAGTTGGAGCAGAGCGACTTTTAGGTAAAGGGGATATGTTATTTATCGATGCAAAAGATCCTCATATTAAACGTGTGCATGGAGCATATGTTTCAGATGATCAAATTGGATATCTTGTCAGACATATTGAGTCGCAACAAACAGTAAAATTTTTAGATATTTCAGATTTTTTTGCACAAGAACAGGCCGATGATACATTGTATGAAACTGACCAAGATTTATATCAACAGGTTGTTGATATGCTTAAGGAATGTGATGAAGTTTCAATTTCAATGATACAAAGACGTTTTAGAATTGGTTTTAATCGATCAGCAAGAATTATTGAAACTCTTGAAGCTCGTGGACTTATTATGGCAAATGATGGTAGCAAAATGAGAAAAGTCATAAAAGATTCATGATGATTTAACTTATAACAAAGAGATAATTTTTAAAAAAAATAAATAGTGTATTTGTTTGCCTTTAATATAATTATTGAATTATAAATTCAAGAAATACTGTTTTTCCAAAAAAGTAAAAATAATATGAGGAAAAATGGTACTATCAGGACTATTGTTTAATAGTTTTATTTTATACCTGTATACAATAAATAGATTATTAAATAATTAAATAATAATCTGTATACTATTTACTTAGTAAGTCTATTTTATGTATATAAAATATTGTAAACATTTTATGCAAAATAATTTTAATCAAATAGATTCTCGTAAGAGAATCCAATAGATTTTCGTAAGAGAATCCAAGGGGGATTGTATGAAACATAATGAAATAAATAAGCAAGAAGAAATATTGCATATTCAAGAAGAATTTTTAGATTTAGTTGATGAAAATGATTGTGTTGTTCAAACTGTTCCTCGTTCATATGCCTATCAAAATAATTTATGTTCACAGATGAGATCAGTTTGGCTTTTTTTAAAAAATAAAGAAGGTCAATTTTGGATTACCCGTAGAAGCATGACCGTTAAAAGACTTCCTGGGCACCTTGATGGTTCAGTTGTTGGACATGTGCAAGCTGGTGAAACATACGAACAAGCTTTGATTCGTGAAGCTCAAGAAGAAATTCAAATTGATATATCGAAATCTAATTTTAAATTTTTAGGAAAAATGACACCACATGAACATGGTGCATTTTGTTTTGCAGCAGTATATGAACTTGAAGTTGACTCAGGGCCAGAAAATTGGAATAAAGATGAAATTGGTGATTGGTATTGGATGACAGCACAACAGATTGTTGATCGTTGTAATCAAGAAGAAAAATTTAAAGATAGTCTACCAAAAATAATCACTCATTTTTATTTGTAAATCTGTATTTTAAAAATATCTGAGTTTAAATGTTTGCTTACAGCAGATCTTTAAGCTCAGATATTTTTTATATTATATGCAAAATGTAGTTATAAAATCTATTAGAAATGAGTTTTTATATAGATTAGATTAGTGTTTTGTTATTTATTACTAGAACATTAATATTTTTTCGGTACATTGATTTTTTAAATTTTTGGATATTTTGATTAGAGTAAAAATTTAAAAATTTAAAATTCAGTATTTTTAAATTTTTATTTTTATGTTATGAACTATAACAGTTTTTAAAAAAAATATAGACATGAAATAATCAAAAAAAGGAAAGAGTAATGCAGCTTAAAAGTATATTTTTTTTGATTTATTTAATTTTTTCAGTAACGAATGATACTTTTTCAAATCAATCAAATAAAAAAAATCAAAAAAATATAAATAAAGAATCTAATCTATGCTTAATGATCAGTATTAAAGAATTATTAAGTGAGCATAAAATTAAAAAATTTCATTTTAATGATTTTAGAGCTAATCAAGATAATCAGCAAAATCTAATTAAATGTTGTGCTGTGATTAGTGTTGATAAATTATTAAAAACGGAAAAAATAACAAGAGCCGCTTTGTCTAATAGTGCTTATTATAACTTTGAGCAAAATCAGCAGTTTACTAGTGCAAAATCTAATATAAAAGGTCCAACAGGATTGACGGGACTTACAGGTGCAACTGGTGCACCTGGATTAACGGGATCTACTGGTGAAACAGGACCTACAGGTATAACAGGATTAACGGGTGCTACAGGTTTCACTGGAGAAACAGGATTAACTGGATTAACAGGACTAACCGGAGAAACAGGTCTCACAGGGTTGACAGGATTAACTGGTGAAACTGGATTAACTGGTCTTACAGGAGCTACGGGTCTAACTGGTTTAACAGGATTGACTGGTCTCACAGGTCTTACTGGAGTAACAGGTGAAACCGGATTGACTGGACTCACTGGTGCCACAGGTCTCACAGGGTTGACAGGATTAACTGGTGAAACTGGATTGACAGGATTAACTGGTGCTACAGGTCTTACAGGTCTAACAGGACTCACAGGATTAACGGGTTTAACTGGTCTAACGGGTGAGACAGGGCTTACAGGTCTTACTGGAGCAACTGGATTAACAGGACTTACAGGGCTAACTGGATTGACTGGAGAAACAGGTCTGACAGGTCTTACAGGATTAACTGGATTAACAGGTGCTACAGGACTCACAGGATTAACGGGTGAAACTGGTTTAACTGGTCTTACAGGCTTAACAGGAGAAACGGGACTCACAGGATTAACTGGTTTAACGGGTCTAACTGGTGCTACAGGTTTAACAGGTCTAACTGGATTAACCGGTGAAACAGGATTAACTGGATTGACAGGATTAACAGGTGAAACTGGTCTAACGGGACTTACAGGTCTTACTGGTGCTACAGGTCTCACTGGAGAAACAGGTCTCACAGGTCTAACTGGTTTGACGGGTGAAACAGGATTAACGGGACTTACTGGTCTTACGGGATTGACAGGATTAACTGGTGCTACAGGTTTAACAGGTGAAACAGGTCTAACGGGACTAACAGGTCTTACTGGTGCTACAGGTCTCACTGGTCTCACAGGTGAAACAGGATTGACTGGACTTACTGGATTAACTGGGTTAACAGGTGAAACTGGATTGACGGGTCTTACAGGTTTAA
>CAYNSS010000001.1:0-20414 GCA_964400275.1 uncultured Pseudomonadota bacterium | reverse complement strand
CAGGTGAAACAGGATTAACTGGTTTAACGGGTCTAACTGGTGCTACAGGTTTAACGGGTGAAACTGGTCTAACGGGTCTTACTGGTTTAACAGGTGAAACTGGATTAACTGGATTAACGGGTGAAACTGGATTGACTGGTCTCACAGGTCTTACTGGTGCTACAGGTTTAACAGGACTTACTGGATTAACAGGTGAAACGGGTCTCACAGGTCTCACAGGATTAACGGGTGAAACGGGACTAACAGGTCTTACTGGTGCTACAGGTCTTACAGGTTTAACTGGATTAACTGGTGAAACCGGATTAACTGGTCTCACTGGTCTAACAGGTGAAACAGGATTGACTGGACTTACTGGATTAACTGGGTTAACAGGATTAACTGGATTGACAGGATTAACAGGGGAAACTGGATTAACGGGTCTCACAGGATTAACGGGTGCGACAGGTCTAACTGGATTGACAGGATTAACAGGACTAACAGGTCTTACTGGTGCTACAGGTTTAACGGGTCTCACAGGATTAACGGGTCTCACAGGATTAACTGGCGCTACAGGTTTAACAGGGCTTACTGGATTAACAGGTGAAACAGGACTCACTGGTCTTACAGGTTTAACGGGTGCTACAGGTCTCACTGGATTAACGGGATTGACAGGATTAACGGGTGAAACTGGATTAACTGGTGCTACAGGTTTAACTGGTCTTACCGGACTTACGGGTGCGACAGGGCTCACAGGCTTAACAGGTGTTACAGGTCTTACTGGTGCTACAGGATTGACAGGGCTTACGGGTAATACCGGAGCTACAGGTTTAACCGGATTAACAGGACTTACAGGATTGACTGGTGCTACGGGCTTAACAGGACTTACAGGCCTCACAGGATTAACTGGTCTAACGGGTTTAACAGGTCTTACAGGGTTGACAGGAAATACAGGCTTAACGGGTCTTACGGGTGCAACAGGTGCTACAGGTCCTATGAGTTTTTCAGGAGTAAGTGGTACAACAACTTTGACGAATGCTTCAGCTACATACGTAGCTCTTACGGGAATGACGATTACGCCAGCCTCAGGGATATATTTTGTAGCTTTTAGTACGTATGCTTTTAATACTAATAATAACGCTCAAACTTTTTTTAATATTTTTGTGAATGGTACAGCTGTTCCTGGTAGTGAAAGAGTTTTTACTGCACCGAATAATAGTAGTATTCGTTGTGTAGTTGCTACGAATGCAATTGTTTCTGTAAATGGTAGTCAAGCTATTGAAGTTCGATGGCGACGAACAGCTGGTACTGCAAGTTCAGTAGATCGTACATTAGATATTATACAAATGTCTTAAGAATAAAATTATGCATGAATGTTATTTATGATAAAGATTAGGTTAGAAGGCTCTTAGGTAGATGATAAATTTAAAAGGAATATAGATGAAAGAGTTTTTAAGACAAATAAAAATAATTTTAATTTTGTTAATCGTAGTAATTCCTAATTATACATCTACTTCAAACTTAGGTGGATGTATGATTACTCCTACTCAGATAGTTTCTGTAAATCAGGTAGTGAATTCAAGTAACATTAATTTTAATCAAATAGTCGGCACAGTTGGTACTATAGGATCTACACCATCAGCATGGACAAGGTCTGTACTTTCTACAGGGGCTATGAGTACAGCCCAAAATTTCACACCGCAAATAATTACCAATAATTCAGGTAATGTGCTTGTTGTATGGGGTTATATGGATTCTTTTGATATTTGTCAGATAGCAACTGCTATTTTATTAGCTGGTAATACGACTTGGACTATTAATACTATTTCTTCAAATACTATAGCACAGGGTCTTCCTGAGATATCTTTGTTTTTAGATGAAAATAATAATGCATTAATTGAATGGACTGAATATGATCCTTCTTCGCAATATAGTAAAATTTGGGCAGTTTCTTCTGTAATTACAACTCTTACTTGGAGTGCTCCGTTTGAAGTTATGACGACAAATCCAAGTGGAGTAACCGGTAGTTTTACAGGGGCTATGAATATTACTGGTGCAAAATTGGATAAAGGTGCAACTGGTTTAACAGGTATGACTGGAGAAACAGGCTTAACCGGTTTGACTGGTAACACTGGTGTCACAGGGCTTACAGGTCAAACAGGATTGACTGGATTGACAGGTCTTACTGGGTTAACAGGATTAACGGGAGCAACCGGATTGACTGGACTTACTGGTCTTACTGGATTAACTGGAGCAACGGGTTTAACTGGACTAACCGGTAACACTGGGGCTACTGGATTAACAGGTGCCACAGGTTTAACAGGATTAACGGGTGCTACAGGATTAACAGGATTGACTGGTAATACTGGAGCGACAGGTTTTACGGGATTAACAGGTGTGACTGGATTAACAGGTAACACCGGTGCAACTGGACTCACAGGATTGACTGGTGCTACGGGTGCTACTGGATTGACTGGTGCGACTGGTCTTACAGGTTTAACGGGGAATACGGGTGCAACAGGATTGACAGGATTAACTGGTGCTACAGGCGTAACAGGTCTTACAGGACTTACTGGTGCTACTGGAAATACAGGAGCTACAGGCTTAACAGGACTTACGGGTAACACTGGTACAACAGGGCTTACAGGTCAAACAGGATTGACTGGATTAACCGGATCTACTGGAGTAACTGGACTTACGGGCTTAACTGGAAATACTGGAGCAACAGGATTGACAGGTTTAACCGGATCTAGTGGTGCTACAGGATTAACTGGACTTACAGGTAACACCGGTGCAACTGGTCTTACAGGACTTACCGGCTTAACAGGTCTTACAGGAAGAACAGGTGCTACTGGTCTTACGGGATTAACGGGGAATACGGGTGCTACAGGATTAACTGGACTTACAGGTAACACCGGTGCAACTGGTCTTACAGGACTTACTGGTGCTACTGGAAATACTGGATTAACGGGTTTAACTGGACGCACTGGTCCAACAGGTGCAACTGGCCCTCGAGGTAGAGGGTTAGATGACTCTGTGTTATCAGCATTTAATGAGCTTTTGATGGTTCAACCAACGCCTGTAGTTCAGTTGCAATTCCCTTATACAAGTATTAATACTGATTATGTTGTGACTTCTTTATCTGGCAATCTTAATGAAAGCGGAGCAGGATCTTTGGTTCAAACTGGTGGTATGGCTGAATTAAGAACTAATAGTGGTAATGCAGCAGCAGCTGTTCTTGCAAGTAAAGCACGATTACATTATCAAGCTGGTCAGGGAGCTGTAGGAGTTTTTTCTGCTATATTTAATACTGGTACTGCAGGTAATACTCAATATATAGGTGTTGGAAATTCGCAAGATGGATTTTTCTTTGGATATACGGGAACAGAATTTGGTATTTTGTATCGCAATGCGACAGGAGATGTTTGGTTGCCACAAAGTGGAACAGTTGGACCAAACGGAGTGACTGGTGCTTGGAATGGTGATCCTGTTGATACTGGAATTAGTGGTACTAGTGCATTTACCTTAAATCCAACACTTGGTAACGTGTATAAAATTCAATATCAATGGCTTGGATTTGGTGTTATTAAATTTTATGTGGAAAATCCATCCGATGGATCTTGGGTTTTAGTACATACAATTCGTTATGGTAATCAGACAGGACTTCAACCAAGTTTGAGAAATCCATCGGTACAACTTCTTGCTGTTAATAGAAATAATGCAGGAACAACTGCTAACGTTACTTTAAAAACTTCATCTATGGCAGGGTTAATCGAAGGGTATTCTAATCTTGTTCAAAACGATACTCGATATTCAGCTCTTAGAACAGCTGCTTCAATTAGTACAACACAAACAAATTTGTTAAGTATACGTAACAATACAATTTTTTCATCATTGCCTAATCAAGTTATGATATATCCAGATGTTTTAACCGTTTATAATTCTAATTCAACAGCAGGTTCTTTTGCGACCGTTAGAGTTATATTAAATACAACAATTACTGGATCTACCTATGCAAATGCAGTAGGAACAAATTCTGTGGTTAATTTTGATACAACAGCTGGTACAGTTTTTACCGGAGGAAAGACCATTATGACATTTTATGTTCCATTAACAAGTTCGATAGCTATAGATTTAAGTGATCAAAAAATATCGTTAGCTCCAGGCGAGACATTAACTGTTACTTTTCAGACATCGAGTGGAACTTCTTCTGCAACAAGTGCATCTTTAAGTTGGACAGAAAGATTTTAAAGGATCTTCTTATGAAGTTTTTTGTATTATTTTTTATTATTTCTTTTCAAAATATATTAATTATGAGCAGTGATTTAAGTAAATCAATATTTAATCAAGATTTATATAGTAAGCCAACGCCAATAGTTCAATTACAGTTTCCTTATAATATTGATACAGATTATGTAGTGACTTCTATTTCAGGGCTTTCTACAAGTGGCTCTGGTTCTGTTACTCAGGGAACTGGTATGGCTTTAATTAGTACTAATACAACAGCTGATTCAGCGGCTGTTTTGGCAAGTATTAATCAATTGAGTTATAGGCCTGGGCAAGGATTAAATTCTGTTTTTTCAGCTATATTTGATATAGGAGCTGTGAATAATATTCAGTATATAGGTATTGGTAATTCAATTAATGGTTTTTTCTTTGGATATAATGGAACTGATTTTGGAATTTTATATAGAAATAATGGAAGTGATACTTGGTATAGTAAAACAAGTTGGAATGGAACTGTACTTGATTTTGATCCTACTTTAGGAAATATTTATAGAATTCAATATCATTGGTTAGGTTTTGGAGTTGTAAAATTTTATGTACAAAATCCTGCAGATGGGTCATCGGTTTTGGTTCATTCGCTTAGGTTTTTAAATGGAGCTATAGATGGAGTTAGTCCTATGCTAACAAATGGTTCTATGCAATTGCTTGCTGTTTGCTCAAATTCTGCAGGATCAACATCTAATATTACTTTAAAAACGTCTTGTATGATGGGAGCAATCGAAGGAAAAATTTTTAAAGATATTAATAGTCGTTTTTCATTGTCAGGGTCAGTAACAAGTTCTGGAAGTACTATTAGAAATGTTTTTACTATACTCAATAATTATGTTTATCCAAATGGGACTACAACGCAAAATAAGGTTATGATGTATCCAGATTTATTAACTTTTGTTAATAGAACAGCGCAAGATGGTGTTTTATATCTTATTATAAATGGGACTGGTAGTACTCCTGCAACTGTTTTATCTTCTGATTCTGTAATTTTATATGATCTATCAAATGTTATAATTACACCTGGTGTAGTTCTTTGTTCAATTCCTATACAAGGAGTTGTTAATACTTATTCTATAAATTTATCTGATTTAGGTATTTGTTTAGCTCCAGGACAAATTTTGTCGGCATGCCTTCAAAGAATTGGAACAGGAAATTTAACTATAGATGCTACTTTGAGTTGGACTGAAGGATGGTAGTATGAAATTTATAAATTATATTTTTTTAATGATCTGTTTAACGCCACAAATAATATTTTCTAGTCAAGAAAATTATATTTCATCGTTGCAGGAATATTTGGTAGCAGAATCAACACCTGTAATTCAATTACAATTTGTATATAATCTATTGCCCGATTATACAGTTACAGGTGGTAGCGGTATAACAGGTCTTTCAACGAGTGGTTCAGGTGCTGTTGTTCAGGGTACAGGAATGGCTTTTTTAAGAACTAATTCAGGATCAGATGTTACAGGTTCAGCGGCTATTCTTGCAAGTAAAGCAAGACTTAGTTATCAAGCAGGTGCTGGAGCAGAGATGCTGTTTTCAGTTATTTTTGGCACAGGTGTTACTGGAAATAAACAATATGTAGGTATAGGAAATGCTCGTGATGGATTTTTCTTTGGATATACAGGAACAAGTTTTGGAATATTGCATGAAAAAAACAATCAAGAAAATTGGATTAGTCAATCTTCTTGGAATGGTGATCCTGTTAATACTGGAATTAGTGGAACAAGTGCTTTTAATTTAATTCCTGAATATGGAAATGTGTATAAAATTCAGTATCATTGGCTTGGATTTGGGGTGATTAAATTTTATGTACAAAATCCAACAGATGGCTCTTGGGTTCTTGTTCATACTATTCAGTATCCTAGTTCAACAGAAGGAACAGGTCCAAGCTTGAGTAATCCTTCTTTGCAACTATTAGCTGTCAATAGTAATGGTTCTAGTACTAATTCTAATGTTGAATTAAAAATACCAAGCATGTCTGCCTTTATAGAAGGGTATCAAGCAGGTCCTGAAATATATTCAAGGTTTTCAACAGGAGTAGCAAATTCAGTTACAACTACTTTGCAAACCTTTTTATCTATTCGTAATAATCTTACTTATAATGGATCGAATAACCAGGCAATGGTTTTTCCAGATGTTTTGACATTAAATAATCCGAGTACAACAAGTCCTATTTTAGTTAGGTTATTTATAAATCCTAGTGTGAGTGGTGCAAGTTATACCAATATTAATACAAATTCAGTAGTTAGTTTTGATACCTCAAGAACAGGTATTACAGGAAATAAAGAAATTATGTCAATTCCTTTGGTTGGTTCAAGTGTAAATAATCGAGTGTTAAATATGAATTTATCGGATCAAAAAATTTCACTTGCTCCAGGGGATAGTTTAGTGGTAGCTGTTCAGTCATTAGCTGGAACTCCTACTGTTGCAGTAGGATTAAGTTGGTATGAAAAGCAATAAAAAAAAGGAAAATAGAGATGAAAATTTTTTTGAAAATATTTTTTTTAGTTAATTGTGTTATCCGTTTTTATGATTTAAATGGGGGATATAATTTAGTATATTATGCTCCTACTGATTTACAAAATAGTAATTTTATTATTTCTAGTTCTGGTGGATATACTTTTTATAATAATATGGTTTATGAATTTAATCCTTCATATTCTAGGCCTATGATTAAGATAGTTGCTTCAGATGTTGTTGTTGATTTTAATAATATTGGAATTACGAATATTTCAAATCTTAATGAATTAGTTGCTGTTGAAGTTGGATGGTCTCCTGAAGAAATTTTAGCAGATCCGACAAGAGTGCAGCCAAAAAATATTATATTAAAAAATGTCTCATTGAGTAAATTTGATTGTGCTGTATTTGTTCATAAAGGAGTTACTAGGGTTTCTATTGATACTATAGCAATTAATGATACTTGTTTGGGCATGGTTTTTGCTGGAACAAATTCTAAAGGAATAGAAGAAGTAAATATTTCTAATGTTTCAATTTTTGGAAATGATGAGCAAAATCATCATGATTGTATTGTTGGTTTAAAAACATTAGTTGAAACGACGTATGGATATGGATCAGATTATTTTAATAAATTAGTAGCAGATCCATTTAATAGTAATACTGTTGATGTTTATACTTACTATGGTTTATGGTTTAATAATGTTTTTAAATTATCGATCAAAAATCTTTTTATAAAAGATATTGGTTATAAATATACGAATGGTAGTGAAGGTAATGGAAATAGAACTCAGGCATCGGGTTTGGTTTTTAAAAATTGTAAACAAATAAATATTTTTAGAGCGATTGTGCATGATGTATATTCTGAAATTAAAGCCTCTGGTATTGTATTAGATAATTGTTCTGGAGTTTCAATAAAAAAATCGAATTGTTCATACAATTTAGGTGGAAAGCGCGCAGTCGGGATTGAAATTACTAATGAAACTGCAGCGGCTTATTCTGTTGCAGCATTAGAGGTCCAAGATGTTGAAACTGAAAGTCATACATCAGATGATACAGCTATAGGTATTGATGTATCATCAGTTCGTGGGCTTTTACTTGAAAATGTGAGCTCTAAGTTTAATAAGGGCGCTTTGAAATCCTATGGTTTGTACCTTGATAAAGGTTATACGGTGAGTATTAAAGAATCTTCTTTTGGTGAAAATTTTACGACTCATTTGACCAATGATGTTGCAACAACAAATGGTATTGCCTCTTATGGTTTTTATGGAAATAATATTAATGGTATGCAGTTTTTTACAACACGTTGTAATGGAATGCAAGCGCTTAATTCTGCTTATGGAGTTTATGTTGCTAATTCATCAAGTATTTTATTTACAGATTGTCAGTTTGTAGCAAATACCGCTACTCAAATGCGCTCGGGAGAAGCTGCTGCTATTAGATCAGCTCAAGATACTACAGAGATTTCTAAGTATGCTCCAGTTGTAGATGCGACAAGTACTGGTGCATATGGAGCATTTATAACAGCTACAAATAATATTAAATTTGAAAAATGTTTAGCAAATAGCAATACAGCACATCGTGCTATTGGTCTTAATTTTAAAAATTGCAGATCAGTTGCTGTGTATGATACGTTTGCCTCAACGCAGTATGCAACCGGTTATATGTTTGATGCAACATTTCAAACGGATAACATTGCAAATCCAAGAGCAATAGAAATTAAATCAGCACATCTGCCACTTCTTTTTGGCGGAGTCACAAAGACATCAGTTGATGCAGTAGCTGCAACTGATTTATTTCTTGAAAAAATGAGTTCGATACGAGCATCACAGGTTGCAGGAAATAGTCCAAGTTATAGTGATTTAGTTGCTGTAATTGCAACAACAACATTGTTAGAGGCTATGATCGCTCGATATCGTTTATGGAGTGTTGGAATTGGAATTCATGCAAATAATGTTACGGGATTTTTACTTAAAAATTGTAGTTGCGCAGGAAACTTATCATTATTTGATAATGGAATAGGAATATGTTTTACAGGCCGTAACACCAATCACTCAGTAGTTGATAGTAATTTATTATTTAATATTGGGTCACTTGCATCAGTTGTTACCAAAGCGACTAATCCAGCATCAGAATATTCATATAGCTATAATCTGATGGGCATGAAACCATTTTGGGCAACACTTTTGCAGACTGATGTGTGGACGAATATAACTAATAATTCAATGGGCTCTGCTGTTAATTCTGTTGCTATGAGTCCTGATGGAAATTATCTTGCAGTTGGTCTTGCTAATAATGATGTTAAAATTTTAAATCCAAATACTGGAGCAACGATAGCAACTCTTTCTGGTCATACTGCTTCAATTAAAGCCGTTGCATTTAGTCCTGATGGAACTAAGCTTGCAACAGCAAGTGCAAGTGCTACGAATAATATTAAAATTTGGGAGACTTCTGGTTGGACAAATACGCAAACGTTGACACATCTAAGTTCAGGTGTATTATCGCTTGCTTTCAATCCAGCAGGAACACAGTTGGCTTCAGGTGCAACAGCTGCAACAGATAATTTAATAGTCTGGTTAGTAGCTGATTGGTCAACGGTAACTTCAAAAACTCATTCATCAGTGGGAGTTTTATCAGTTGTCTATAGCCCTGATGGAACATTACTTGCAACTGGTGCAGATGATACAACAAATAATATTAAAATTTGGGAAACTTCTGGTTGGACGAATACACAAACACTTTCTTCTCACACAGATTCTGTAACATCTCTTGCATTTAATCCTGCAGGAACACGCCTTGCTTCAGCTTCAAAGGATGATTTGATTAAACTTTGGAATACAACTTCTTGGATTGTATCACAGACAATTACCGCTTCTGCTGGTGATGTGAATGCTGTTAGTTTTAAAAATGATGGAAAACTTTTGGCATCTTGTCATGCTGATAATTCTTTGCGTATCTGGTTAACAGTTGATGGTAGTTCTGTAAAAACATTTACTGATCATACAAATTCTGCAACATCGCTTGCATGGTCGGCAGATGGTAGAAGAATAGTTTCAGGTGCTCTTGATGGCTATGCAAAATTTTATAGTACTAATATTTTTAGTAAGGCTACAACAACGACTCAGGCAGGAATTTATAATCCATCAATATATTTTACAGCTCAAGGACAAAAAACTTATGGTAATGAATCTGCAGGACAAGATGTTTTCATTCGCTTAAAATCTCAAGATCGTGCTTTAATCTCTCCAGTTGGTCCTGTGGGTGCAGGAATTGTAATGGGAGATTTACTTTTAGAGGGTGTTGTTCAAAATTGTAATTTGTATGCAAACTTGGGTAATGCAGGATATTGTTCAGGAGTAATTCTTGATAATACTTGTTCGGTTACTATTGATTCGAATTTAATATCAGGAAATATTGCAAACGTGTATGGAGTTTCTGTTGGAATTCAAGATAGAACAGCGCATAGTGCAAATTTATACATGAAAAATGTCTTAGAAGGAAATAAATGTTCAGTATTTAATAATTCAAACTATTTTGTGCCATTTAATCCAGCAGATGCAAACAACTTAGCTTTCCCTGTAAAAACGATGATGAATGGTAAATTTTCTAATGTGACTACATTAATGGATAATATAGAGATACAGTATTCACAAAATCCTCAATTTTACAGTGTTGAATATCTTGCAAGTTCGCCGCAGCATCCAGATTTAGTTTCATACTGGACAACGAATAGTTGTTGGTCATAATTTTTTAAAAAAATTATTATTAAAAATTATTTTTTAAAGGATTCTTAAAAAAAAGTATTTTTTTAGGAATCCTTTTTTTTGTGTAAAGCTTTTTATGTCATATAAAAATATATATTTTATATTGTCCCCTCAAGCCGGGGACTTGGCTGTTAAGTATGTTTGTGCATACTTAACAATCACACATCAAAGAGGGAAACCCTCTTTGAAATCGCCCACGCGCAAAACGGCCACGTTCGCCTATCGGCTAGAACGTGTCTGGATTTGCTAACTTCCAAATTTTTCCAAGTAAAACTTCATTTTGTTTCTTTTACATTGGAAATCAATTGTACTATCTATGGGTATTGAAAAAATTTGGCGCAAATCGGACCACTTGCGCTTATGAGGTCTTTTTTTATAAAATAGATCCTCCCATCAAGTGCGAGGATGACAAGAGAACAAAGATATGCTTTTACCCTCGTCATTTTGAACTCTATCCATGATGCATCATGCAAGACCTATTAGTTTCATGCTTCGATACTTTTTGCGATGCAAAAAACTCAGCACGAACGATTTTATAATTTTTTTTACAATTCTTACTTTGATTAATAATTAAAGGCCTTATGAGCGAATCTGGTCTGATCAGCGCCAAATTTTTTCACATAATTTTAAGAGCAACAATGACTTAATTTCTAAAAATGACAAAAAATGAGTTCCTTGAAAAAATTTGGAAGTAAGCTGATCCTTACCCGTTCTAACGAGGCATGTAATGCCGTATGTGAACGGGTTGTTATTCGCGTCAGAAGATTATTAAGAATACTTTCTTAAGCGCCTGATTCCAAAGTGCCGGCGAGGGCACTTTGGCCCCTTCACCGGGTAGGTGATACAAGATTTTGAACCTAAAAAACAGCCAACGCAGTTAACAAAATATAATTTACATACAATCCTTTATGTCTAAAGCGATACCAATTTTACAAGAAAAATTGATTACCCTTATTTTTGATTGTACGATATTAATCAAAGTAATTATGATATAAACCTAAAAAGAAAATTATATTTATATGTCAAAAACTATTATTGTTGTAGGTCTTTCAGCTGCATCGATGGCATTTATCACTAAATTAAGAACTTTTGATAAAGATTCAAAGGTTATAGCATTTTCTGCTGAAAAGGATTTTCCTTATAACCGATGTTTATTGGCTGATTTTTTAACTGGTGAGAGTAGCCTTCAGGATATTGCGCTTAAGCCTCAAGATTTTTTTGAACAAAATAATATACAAGTTTTTTTTAACACCAGAGTTGATCGAATTGATTCAAAAAATAATTCTGTTTTTGTTCAAGAGAAGCAATATACATATGATTATCTATTTTTAGGAATTGGAACTCGTCCATTTATTCCACCAACATTTAAAAATATAGTATGTGATGGAATTTTTACTTTTCATACACTTGAAGATATGCAAAAAATAGAAAATTTTATCAAGCAAGAAAAACCTAAGTCGGCCGTTGTTATTGGTGCTGGACTTAATGGAATTGAAGCGGTATCAAGCTTAGTTCAAAAAGGATTATCGGTTGCAGTTATTGAGGCACAAAAAACTATTCTACCTGGTCAGGTAGATCATCAAACTGCAGAATGGATAGCAGATCAAGCCCGCTACCAAGGAGTTACAATTATTCAAGGGCGCAAAGCTGTTGGTATTTGTCAGCAGGGCAAGGTGTTAAAGGCTATAAAACTTGAGACAGGTACTAAGATTACAGCAGAAATTCTGGTGATCGCTGCTGGATCAGCTTTAAATAATGAACTTTTGGATGGAACAGGCATTGAGCTTGAACATGGTTCTATTGTAGTAAATCAGAATATGCAAACCAATATTTCAAATATTCTTGCAGCAGGAGATATTTGTGCAGCTCCTGACATGATCAGTAAAAAATTAACACGAAGTACTACATGGTCAGACGCTATGCTGCAGGGTCTTTGCGCAGCTACAACATTAAGTCAGGCTTCACGAGCATATCCAGGTATGATAGGTCTTCGTGATTCATATTTTTTTAATAAAAGTTTTTATGCTTGCGGGGATACATCAGGCAAGTCAGGATTTTTAAGAACTGTGCATAAAGAGACTCAGCATGATTTAGAAATTCTTTTTATTCAAAATCAAATCCTTAAGGGATTTATTTTGGTTGGGGATGTTTCACGGGTTGCCGAGCTTAAAAAAATATATTTATCTCAAGAAACGTGTTAAAAACAACTACTAAATTGAGTTTTTATCAAAATATGCTATTATTTTGATAAGGGTTTTTTATTATAAAATAATGGATAAATATATGAATAAAAGTTTTTTAGCAGTAATTTTTTCTGTAACCTTGTTACAAGGAATTTTATCAGCGTCATTACCAGCACCAGTATCAACACCCCGTCCTCAAACTTATCAGAAAAAAGCTGATTTCTCAACAGGACGTTTTGTAGGTATGACAGAAGCTGAAGCTGCAATAGTCCTTGCGCAAGACTTAAAAGAGCAACGTGAAAGAGCTAAATCTGAACGTAGATAATAAGTCTTTCCAGTAAGCAGAAATCTAATCTGGCTTGTTTGAAAATATTACTACAGTTTTAGATACAATAAATTGATATTATGTGGCTTTTCTAGACAAATAATAAATTTTTATCTAGGAAAGCCACTTTTTTTATTATTTGATCAAAAAAATCCTATTGCAAATAGATAATAAAGAAAATTCCTTAGGGGGAATATACTAACAGAAATCAAAAGAACTAATAGGAATTATCTTAAAAGTTATTTATAAAAAGAAATAAGGATTATTTTGCTATGTTACCAAGAATAAAAGCTATCATTTTTTGCATTTTTATTATTCAGTCAATGGTTGTTGTTACATCAGATAATAATGCGCAAAGTCAAAAAATTGCAAAATGCGATATTCTTAGGAGTTTAGAGATTTTTGAACAATCACAACAGCAAGACCAAGCACATCGATCTGAAAGTATTCTTCGCCAAGGAAGACTAGAGCTAGGTGAAGATCAACAAAGAAAAAATCTTGTAATCAAAGAAGCAATAGGATCATCTGTTGTGCAAAGTGGCCAATTTAAAGGAAGGTCAGTTGCTCAAGCTGCTCAATTTATGGCAGAAGAAAGAGAAAGAATACAAGCAATTATACAAAGAAAAAGAGAAGAATTTCGTGCAAGAAATACAAAGACTACAGTTTCTGAGAAGCACGATTTAGAGTAGTAGTCTGTTAAAAATATATACAATCAAAGTAATAGTTGTTTAATGATCAAAAAAATTTTAATAGTAATGTGTTGGAGGATGTTTTCTATAGAATATATAGAATGTGCTCCAAAATGCTTAGAACAAGAAGAAAAAGATGATTCTGTAAATTCGGGAAATCATTCTGGATATCGACAAAGTTTTAGAGAAGGAGTTTATTATCATTTTAGAGGATCTGTTCGTGATTTAATGATAGTAGATGGTTTTACGGTAAACGATATTATCAGAGAAAGAGCATCTATTTTTCTAGTAAGTCAAAGAATAATGCCTGAAGATAATGGACAAATTGCACCTGATACATCGCCAATTGTTTCTGGATTAGCAGCTAGTCAGCCAGTTGTAGAATTAGATAGGCAAAGAGAGTGTCTTCTTGAAGAAAATTAAGATAGGATAAATAGCCAACATCAATATGAAATGTAAAACATTTTATCGGTATTATCACAATTAAATACTTTTTTGTATCATTGGATATCTTTTCTAAATCAATTTTGAGCAATAAAATTATAGAATAAAAATAGCCTTAGATCGAAAATCTAGGGCTATTTTTTTATGTTGAGATATAAAACTTTATAAATTTATTGAATTTTAGTATCTGTTTTTCGTACTATATAAGTAAGAAGTTAATGTTTTTATGGAGGGTTTAGTTATGAAAAATGTATATTTTAAATATTTTATTTTTAGTCGATTATTATTGGTTTCTTCATCGATTTTTTCGATGATGCCCTATTATCAAAATACTATTACAGAAATTCAAGAAATTCATGGTGTAACAACGTATACATTAGTTTTAAAATGTAGCAATAATGAACCTATTGCTGTGTATGCTCCAGCCAGTTATCAAGAAAGTTTAGAGCCGTCACAAATACGAATCTTTATGCCTAATACAATAGTGGCTCCATCTGTAGAGCCTCTTGCTGGAACTATGGAAGTTATGAGCAGTGGAGTAGAAATTTTATTATTTGGAAAATTAGTTAATAAAATATCATCTAATGGGCTTGTTGCTATAACAATTAAGGTATCTTAAGAACTTTTTTCTATTAAAGTGATATTAAATATTATAAATTATGCTAAACTGTCAATCACGTTTACTTACCTAAAATATCGTAGTATATCTATTCGATATCTGTTAAAAAATGAATAAAGTTTAATTGGTACTATGAATGTAATGATTGATCAGGCTTGGCAAGATTTTTTAAAAATTATAAGAGATGAGGTTGGTACTCGCATAGTCGAAACATGGATTAAAGCAGTTACTGTCTCTTATTTTGATAATTTTAAAAAGGAGCTGTATATTACAGCTCCAAATCATTTTGTTAAAAATTGGGTAGAGACTCATTATAAAGATTTATTTAAGCGCCATTTTATAAGAATCTTAGGTGTTGATACACTTACTGTTTATTTTACACTTCAAACAGTAGAGCCTGTTATTTCATTGCATGAATCTTCAAAAATTGTACCAGCAGTACAAATGCCTCAGAAAAAAAAGAGAACAGAGGTTGCAGTACGATCAAAAATTTCAAATAAAACTGTTGTGGGCTTAAATCCCTCATATCAATTTGATACATTTATTATTGGTGATAACAATCAGTTTGCCTATGCTAGTGCCCATGCAGTTGCTGATAAATTAGGAACTTTGTATAATCCATTGTTATTATATGGGGCATCAGGGCTTGGTAAAACGCATTTATTGCATGCTATTGGAAATCATATACAGGCAACGCAGCCTCACTTATCTGTTTTATATCAGACTACTGATCGCTTTGTAACAGAATTTATTTCATCAGTGCGATTTGATAGTATTAATAAATTTCAAGCAAAATATAAAAATATAGATCTTTTGTTGATTGACGATATTCAATTTATGGTTGGAAAAGAACAAACTCAAGAAATTTTTTTCCAAATTTTTAATACGTTATATGAGACTAACAAGCAAATTGTTTTAACATGCGACATTTTACCTCGTTATTTAGGAGGACTTGTTGATCGACTGAAATCTCGTTTAGAGTGGGGACTTGTAGCAGATTTGCAGGTTCCAACAATAGAAACAAAAATTGCTATTTTAAAGCGTAAAGCATACGAGCATAAAGAAATTTTATCTCCAGAGGTTGCTCATGCTATTGCAACGCAAAATATAGCAAGTGTCAGAGAGCTTGAAGGAGCTTTGATTAGAGTTATTGCATATGCATCATTAACAAAGCAACCACTTTCTGTTGAATTGGTTAAAAAAGTTTTATCTATAGGACAAGATGCTGGGCCAACAGCAAATCCTGTTGATTTTAAAATAATTACAACTCAAATTAAGAAATATTTTTCATTTGATCTTGAACTTCTTAGGTCTAAGGATAGAAGTAAAGCAGTTAGCCTTGCACGCCATGTAGCTATGTATTTGATGAAACGTTATACAAATGCATCTTTAAGTGAAATTGGCAAGTATCTTGACCGTCAGGATCATACGACTATTGTGCATGCAGTTGGTCGTATTGCTAAATTGCGCATGGAAGATGAAAATCTTGCAAAAATCTTAAAGCATATCGAAAACGATCTGCGTTAATAATAATTTTTGATAAATAAAATCTTTTTTAGATAAATATAATTTTATTATTTTTTTGTATTTGTAAATATAATTTTTTTTCCTTATTACGGGTTATGAATTTCTAAATATCGTTTTTATATATGACAAATTTTTTTAAAATTTTGTATTTTATAAAAAATAAAATTTGTGATATATGTACTGGGTAAAAAGAACTCTAGCTAAAAAAAGAGATATTATGCAAGTGCGTCTGATTAGTTCAATATTGTCTATACTTTTTATTACAGCAATTTCAGAAATCCATACACAAGCGATTCAAGATTATGACCCTCTTTTAGTTGTTACCATAATGGTTAAAAATGAAGAGCATGTGATGGAAAAAACACTAGCTCCTTTTTTAGAAATTAATGATCCAAGAATAGCTTATTTAATCTTAGATACCGGTTCTACAGATAATACTGTCCAAGTTACCTTAGATATTTTTCAAAAATATAAAGCACATGGTTTTGTTGTAGAAAAGCCATTTGTAAACTTTGCAGTTTCTCGTAATGACGCCATAAAATTTGCAGAAGAAAAATTTCCGTATGCTGGATTTTTGTTGATGATCGATGCGGAATGGTATGTGCAAAATGTGTCAGCTGTATTAGATTTTTGTGAAGAGTATAAATATACAGCAGAAAATTCATTTTTTCTAACAGTTGGTAATAAAGGATTTGAAATTTCTTTACCTCGTTTATTTAGACCAAATAAAGGACTTAAATTTGAAGGTGTTGTGCATGAATATTTAAATAGTGCATCATGTAGAAAAATACCTGGTTCAGTGATTGCGATTTATGATCCGTCAGTAAAAGGTAGAGAGCAATCGCAAAATCGTTGGAAGCGTGATGCAAAACTTTTATACGATGAACATAAAAGAAATCCAGAAGATCCTCGTACAACATTTTATCTTGCTCAAACCTATGCCTGTTTAGGAGATTTAGAAAATGCTAAGTATTGGTATCAATTTAGAACTCAGCAGCAAGGTTGGGATGAAGAAAATTATATGGCATTTTTTAGACTTGCAACTGTTTATGACGCATTAAATGATTGGCCAAATGCATTATATAATTATCTTAAGGCATATAGTATGCGTCCATGGCGGGTAGAGCCATTAATTGCATTAGGAATGCATTATTTAAAAGAACATAACTTTGTTTTAGCTTTTATGTTTTCAAAGCAAGCTGTAGAAATAACTCCAAGGGAAACAGAAGTACTTTTTGTAGATAAAGTACATTATGATTTTACGCGATATGATTTTCTTGGAATGTCTGCATGGTATGTAGGAGAATATGAAATAGGAGAAAAAGCTGTTGAGAAAGCTCTTTTGTATGCGCCAGATATTGAGGATTTGCAATATAATTTATCCTTGTATAAAAGCAAGAGAGTTACTAAATAATAATATTTGATATAAATTTTTAAAAAATAAAAAAGGGAAAGAAATGAAGCATAAGGCTATATTGTATGCTATTGCTTTTTTGTTAAATCTGGGAAGCTTTTTAGCGGGGACTTGCACATTAGATACTGATTGCTTAGATAAGAAATGCGACACATCATGTTCTTTTAGTAAAAACTTTTGGTATCCTCGGGCTTTTTCTTCTTACCAATATCATGATCTTTTTCAAATGAAACATACGCATAAAAGTAAAAAACGTGGAGGTAAATTAAATCTTTCATGCATTACAGAATATATGCAAAATTTTGGAGGTAAATGTAAAAGCTGCAAAAATCTTGGATCAATGCCTTTTTGGTCAGGTACTAATCAACTAACAATTGGAAATAATGATGGCAGAGCAAACCTTGATGCATATCAATTAGGTCTTGGAAATATCAAGACAGATGAAAATGGGATTGGTGGGATTATTCAGCTTAATCCGTTTGTCCAAAGTATTGGTGCTGATATGATGATGTATTGGACGCAGCATTGTTATAAACCAGGGGTATATTTTAGAATTCATGCACCAATTGGTGGTATTAGAATTCAACCAAGATTAACAGATATTAAAAAAATTGATCCTGATAACAATGTGACTTTTACTCAAGTTCCCTTGGGTGGTGGTCAATCATTTCAGTATGAATTTACAAGTTATCCACCTCCATCAAATAGATATAAAACAGTACTAGAAGCTTTTTCTGGTGGAGATATATGTAGTGGTATTTTAAATCCACAAGATTTTTCATTACATTATGGACGTATTGCGCCAGAGGCACAAGCAATTATTCGACTTACTGATATAGCGGTAACATTGGGATATAATGTGTATGAAAATGAAAAAGGTTGGGCAGGAGCAGGATTTAAAGTTTCATTTCCTACGGGTAACGTACCATTGGCGGTTTATATGCTAGAGCCAATATATGGTAGAGCAGGTTTATGGGGTGTTGGTGGTGAAGTTTCGGCTTTTTATAAATTGTGGGAAAATGAAACAGGTAATCGTCGTTTAACAGTTTCTTTACAGGGCGAAGCAGAACATTTAATGCCTGGAAGAAGACCGAGCATGCGTTCTTTTGATTTGAAATTAAATGGTAAAGGATCGAAATATCTTTTACTTCAAAGATATGGTGCGAGTTATGAATTCAATAGTGATTTAGAACAGATATTGCCAGCTTCTTTGACTGTAGCTGTGAATAAAACAACATTGCCTGTGCTTGCAAGTTTTAGTGTAGAAGGTGCAGTTGCTGTAATGTTAGATTATGGATGGAATAATTGGAACGTAGCCCTTGGTTGTGAATTTTGGGGTAGATCTCGAGAGAAACTTTCTATTGATATGGTATCAGCACTTGATAAAGCAGATGAAAATTTAAATGATTTTGCAGTAATTGGTCGTCAACTTAGCGCATATACTATTCCAAATAATATTCCAAATACTATTAAAACATATTATTGTGAACCGCTTGCAAGAATTAATAAATCTCAAGATCCAGTGCGGCTTGCTGGAACATATCCAAATGGTCTTTCAGCACCAGTAACAGTTCCAGAAGGTATTAAAGATGCACGTCTTCCTGAAAATAGAATTCCTGCAAAGCTGGAAGAAGCGCTTGATATTTGTGGAGCAGAAGTTTCACGTGTCTTTACAGGAAAAATCTTTGGCCATTGTGGTTATGTTTGGCCAGATCATGATTATTCGCCATCTGTGGCATTGGTTTATGGTGCAGAATTTACTAATACAACTAATAATATAATTCAATTATGGAGTCTAGGCTTTCAGGGATCATTGAATTTTTAATATAGGAAGATAGTTTATGAAAATTTTATTAAGAATATTAATGTTTGTTGTTACGACAAATTTTTTTGCTGAAGATCAATTATTAAATGATTTAAAAAAAAGTCCTGGAGGGGATCCAACAGCTCAAGAAGCACTTGCTTTGGCAACAGTAGCTTATGATCTAGCTTTAGTAGCATTAGAACGAACATCAGTTACAGGTGCAACAGGACCGACGGGACCTGCAGGCGGTGGTACAGGTGAAACTGGGTTAACAGGATTAACTGGTGCTGCTGGAGCAACGGGTGCTACAGGTGTTACTGGTGCTGGAGAAACAGGAGTTACAGGTCTTACTGGATTGACAGGTAATACAGGAGCGACGGGCTTGACAGGTTTAACTGGTCTTACAGGATTAACAGGTCTAACAGGTCTAACCGGTCCTACAGGACTAACAGGTTTAACTGGTCTTACAGGATTGACTGGATTGACAGGTGAAACTGGATTAACTGGTTTAACGGGATTAACAGGAGCTACGGGTTTAACAGGACTAACAGGTGTGACTGGATTGACAGGTCTTACAGGATTAACGGGTTTGACAGGTGAAACCGGATTAACCGGTTTAACAGGATTAACGGGTGCTACTGGTCTAACTGGACTAACAGGTGCAACAGGATTTACAGGTTTGACAGGACTAACGGGTCTTACAGGGTTGACAGGTGCTACTGGCCTAACTGGACTTACAGGACTAACGGGTGAAACCGGGTTAACGGGTCTTACAGGGTTAACAGGATCAACTGGTTTAACTGGGCTTACTGGATTGACAGGTCTTACAGGTCTAACAGGTGAAACAGGACTAACAGGTTTAACAGGGTTAACAGGATTAACTGGTTTAACTGGGCTTACTGGATTGACAGGTCTTACAGGTCTAACAGGTGAA